>DAOUFG010000039.1:0-19079 GCA_034430115.1 Thermoflexales bacterium
AAAAACGCTGCGTGACCACTTCGCTGGATATGGCGCTGCCCGACGTGAATTCACCCGCCGGCAAGGCCAACTGGCCCACCATCATCCGCTCGGTGCTGCCCTACGTGGACGTGTTCCTGCCCAGCATCGAAGAGATCATGTACATGTTGCGCCGCGACGCCTACAACGAGCTGGTGAGCAAAGCCGGCAGCACGAACTTCCTTTCGCTCATCACGCCCGCGCTCCTCTCCGACCTCAGCCAGGAATTGATCGACCTGGGCGTGAAGATCGTCGGGATCAAGCTGGGAGACAGGGGCTTTTACCTGCACACCGCCGACGCAACCGGCATCGAGCTGATGGGGCGCGCACAACCGGAGGATGTCACAGCATGGGCCAACAAAGAGCTTTGGGCGCCCTGCTTCAGCGTGAATGTAGCCGGCACCTCCGGGTCGGGAGATTGCACCATTGCCGGCTTCTTGAGCGCGTTGTTGCGCAATATGAGCGCCGAACAGGCCACCACCGCAGCCGTAGCCGTTGGGGCATGTAACGTGGAACGGCCCGACACGCTCAGCGGCGTGCGGCCCTGGGACGAGACGATGCAACGCATCGCGCAGGGCTGGTCGCGCTTGGCGCTGACAGTGGACCAGGCGGGGTGGCATTACGACGCGGCCAAATCACTCTGGCTCGCCGGATAAGGGATTCAGATGACAGAAAGCACTGTTCAAGCGTTCACCCAAACCGTCACCGCGAATGTGGAACTGGTGATGGTGGGCAAACGCAAGGTGATCGATCTATTGATGGTGGCGCTGTTGTGCCAGGGGCACGTCCTAATCGAAGACGTGCCCGGCGTCGGCAAGACGATGCTGGCGCGCTCCATCTCCATCAGCCTGGGCGGCATGTTCAAGCGCCTGCAATGCACGCCCGACCTGCTGCCCAACGACGTGACGGGCGTGTCGATCTTCAACCAGCAAACGGGGCAATTTGAGTTTCGCGCCGGGCCGGTGTTCGTCAACGTCTTGCTGGCCGACGAAATCAACCGCGCCACGCCACGCACTCAGTCGGCCCTGCTGGAAGCTATGTCCGAGTCTCAGGTCAGCGTGGATGGCATCAGCCGCGCGCTGCCGGTGCCCTTCCTGGTGCTGGCGACGCAAAACCCCATCGAGTACGAAGGCACCTTCCCCTTGCCCGAAGCGCAGTTGGACCGTTTCCTGATGCGCGTATCGATGGGCTATCCCTCCCCTGCCGAAGAGCGTGTGCTGATGACCAACCTGCGCCGCGAACACCCGATTACGCACCTGAAGCAGGTGGCCGACGTGAATCAGTTGCCGGCCTTGCAGAGGCAAATCTGGGACGTGCACGTGGATGACTCGTTGCAGGAATACATCGTGCAGCTTGTCACAGCCACGCGCAACCACCCCGATTTGGCGCTGGGGGCCAGCCCGCGCGCCAGCCTGGCGCTCTATAAAACGTCGCAGGCATTGGCCGCCATGAATGGACGCGACCACGTTATCCCCGATGACATCAAGTACCTGGTACCCTATACGCTGGCGCATCGGCTAATCGTGAAGCCGGAAGCCGAGCTACGCAATCGCTCTTCGCAGGCGGTGCTGGACGAGATCATCGCCAACACGCCGCTGGACATCGGGAAACTCGCGTAGGCCGAATAGGTGCGCGGGCGCGTTCAAGATCGCGAGTACGCCTTACAATCACTGCACAGAGGGGATCAAGATTATGAACAAGATTGAACGTGTACGCGCTGCGTTGGCAGGCCAAGAGGTAGATCGTATTCCGGCGGGGTTCTGGTTTCACTTCCCGGCAGAGCAAAAGCATGGCGAAGCGTCGGTGAAGGCGCACCTGGATTACTATCGCGCATCGGGGATTGACTTCCTCAAGGTGATGAACGAACATCCCTATCAGACGAGCGTGTCGATCAGCAGCCCGTCGGATTGGCGATACCTGCGCCCCGCCCCACTCAGCGCACCTTTCTTCCAGCAGCAACTGGACGAGTTGAAGCGTATTGTGGATGCGATGCGTGGTGAGGCACTGGTCATCACCACCGTCTTCGGCCCCTATTCCGAGGGCAACCAGGTCAGCGGCGGCAAGGTGACTGAACATATGAACGCCGACCCCGAATCAGTCAGCCAGGGGCTGGGCACCATCGCCGAAAGCGTGGCCAATTTTGCGCTGGCCTGCATCGACGCCGGCGCGGCGGGGATTTACTACTCGGCCCAGGGCGGCGAAACGGAACGCTTCAGCGAAGACATCTTCCTGCAATACCTCAAGCCACACGATCTGCGGGTGCTGCAACCCTTGCAAGGGCATGGCGAGTTCAACCTGCTGCACGTGTGCGGCGATCACATTCGTCTGCCCATGTTCGCCGATTACCCCAGCCAGGCCGTGAACTGGGCCGCCACCAAGAACAATTTGAACCTGAAGCAGGGCTATAGCCTGTTCAAGCGCACCGTGGTGGGCGGCATGGGCGACCGTGGCATCATCGTCAATGGCTTGCGCGAGCAGATTCAGCAGGCCGTGCACGAAGTGATCGGCGACTTTGGCACGTGCTCGTTCATGTTGGGCGCCGACTGCACCGTGCCGACCAATATCGACCTGGCGAACATCCGCGCGGCGGTGGAAGCCACGGCAATGTAAAACAACGCACGCTACCAGCCACACGGCCCATCACGCACCGGCACGACAATCGCGTTATCGAACCAAAGGGTACCATCCACTTTCTGCGCCTGGTAGCGTTGCATCGTGTCGAATTGATACAGGCCGATCTGTACCTGCGTAATGTTCTGCAACCCAGCCGTCGTGATGTTACGCCGATCATGCACCGGCCTGTCCATGAGGAAATCCATCGGCATCGGCCCGTCAGACTGAGCCACCAACGTCTGCCCGTCATCCAGGCCGTGCACAAACACGTGCGCCCCCTCGATACGTTCGACGTTTGACGTATCGGTCCAGGTCATATCAACCCGGATGTGGTCCTGGCAACGAATAGCCACCGGTGAACGCAACATGATGCGCGCGTCAGCATACGACAGCGTTGCGGCAATCGTCGCTTGGTCAAACGTGGCGGCCATCCCCTGCCCTACTGGTATCGCCAGGCAGTAGGCGACGACGCTAACGGCCGCGAAGATGTATACGAACTTGCCGCTTACCCTGCGCCCGGCACGTTGCTGCATGGGCACGTGGGCCGCACGCACACGGTTAGCACGCGTGGATCGGAAGATGATAACGATCAGCGCAAGCCAGGCGATGAAAATCAGAGCCGTCGCATAGCCCAACGGGACGTTATGTATAAACCCAAGCGTAGCGGCATAGGCAAGCGCAGAACCGGCGACAATCGGGAACGGGAGCCAGCGCAATCGCCGGTTCACACATGCCGTCACTATTGATAAGACATCCGCAGGGAAGAAGTAACGATCATGCATATAGGGCAACAACAAAGGGATGCCCATTAACAGCGCCATCGATACAGGCAGCAATTGGGCCGTGACCGGCGTGCCAGATCGGCGCAACAAGACTAACAGACCCAAAACGAAAAGTGCCGCCGCCAGAATGCCGGCATTACTCAGCAACGACGCCGGTTGAGCAGGCAACCACTGATATATGCTGGGCCCATTCATCGTCAAATTGCTAAACTGGCCCACCTGGCCGTAATAGAGGGTCAATATATCAATTGGCGACCGGCCCAGCAGAACCGCAGGGACATTGACGGCAAGATATAGCGACGGAATGATCAACATATCCTGCCAGCGGAAAAACCCGTCCAATACCAGGAACAGAAACAACGGCGCCAGGAAGACGGCCTGAAACTTAAACGCAAACGAAAGGCCATAAAAGAGTAGCGCACCCAGGCGATCATGCCTCGCCAACCGCCAAACAGAGAGGACCATGAAAGCCGTAAAGATCGCGTCTACCTGCCCCCAAAGCGCACTATTGGCAACAACGGTGGGGCAAAACAAAACAGCCGCGTACCCCACCCAGGCTTTCAGGTCGGAGTGCGTCAAGTCTCTAATGGTGGCCAGCGCTCCGAAGGCACATAGAAAATCAAAAATGACGGAGATGATTTTGACGGCATGCAACGGATATGCAAATGGCAGCACGGCATTGGTCAGAATCATCAGATACAGGTACGGCGGCGTGTAGTTCGAAATCGGGAGCCTTAATGCCAGCAAGCCGCCATTTTCCTGTAAGGCCCGATACCAGGAGCCGAAGTACCACGTATAGTCGAAAACGACGAAGTCTCGCAACGGGAAGCGAACAGCCAGTGCGGCAACGGATATCGCCGTAAGGATAGCCGCAGTACGGGCAGTTAACTTGCTCGCAGGGCCATCGGGCGTAAAGGCGCGCTCTAGTGACATGCGTGAATGATCCTTGCATTGCTATCACCTGCGAAGCAATCTCATGTACAGGGTGATAAGCAGCTCTTTCATCTTAGCATGCGGTTATTGGCAGGCCTGCAAGCCTGCTTACGGGAGCATTCGTCCTCACTACGGCGCAATGTTGAAGTGCGAGTAACCCACCAGCGTCCCGCCGGCGGTGAAAGCCGTCACGCGCAGGGTGTAACGCCCGGCCGGCATATTCTCGATGCCCCACTGCGTGATCTGGTTATTCACCACCGCACTCAGGTGCGGCCCGCTGATCCACTTCCACTCGCCGGGGCTATCGCCCTCGCCCCACTCCACCTGATAGGATTGGAAGCCGGGCGGGTTCACTGTGCCGAGGATGGCCAGCACCCCGCGCGAGACGGTGCTGCCCTCGGCGGGCTGGCTGATGATAATCTGGCTTTGCGTTTGCGCTTGTGGCGTTGGAGTGGCATTTGTCAGGTCCGGGTTGTTCTCGCGCGCCGCGCGCTCCACATTTTCATCCGCCGGGAGCGGCCCCTGGCCCTCTTTGAACAATTCCTTGGCACGCCGGTCCGCCGGGCAGGAGGCTGAAGGCGCGTGCCCACCATCGAGACAGATTTCCGCTTCGATGACGCCCGCCGGGCGGGTGAAATCCTTCTCCGGCGTGCCCTCGCTGGCCTTCTCGATGATCTCGTGCCAGATGGGCGCAGCGCCCGTCACGCCGGTCACGCCTTGCATCTCCGAGTTATCCGTGTTGCCCACCCACACGCCGACCACCAGGTCGGGCGTGTAGCCAACCGTCAGGTTGTCGCGATAATCGTTGGTGGTGCCCGTCTTCACGGCAGTTGGGCGAGACGTCTTCAACACGCTATTCGCACCAAACGCCGGCGCGCGCGCAGCGTTATCGCTCAGGATGCTGGTGATCAAATAGACATAGGCCGGGTCAAGCACCTGGCCGCCACGGTTCTCTTGTAAGTAGTCACGCTGCACCTGCCCGTTGGGCAACACCACCTTGCTGATGACGGTAGGGGTAATCATCGTGCCGCCGTTCGCCAGCACGCCATAGCCGCCGGTCAGGTCCAGCAGGCGCACCTCGCCGCCGCCCAGCGTGAGCGCAAGACCATATTGATCATTGGGTGGGAAGTGAATGCCCACCCGCTCGGTCATCTTCAAAAAATCGGAGATCGTTACGTATTCCAGCGTCTTCACCGCCGGGACGTTCAAACTTTGTGCCAGCGCCTCGCGCACCAGCACCGCGCCACGGAATTTGCCGTCATAGTTCGTCGGCGTATATTCCTGGCCGTACTGGTTGGTGAAAGTTGTTTTTGTGTCCCAGATCAGCGTCGCCGGCGTATAGCCCTTCTCGAACGCGGCGATGTAGTTAAACGGTTTGATGGACGAACCCGGCTGGCGCAGCGAAAGCGCCACGTTCACCTGCCCGTCGATGGCCGTGTCGTTAAAGTCGGCGCTGCCCACCATGGCCAGCACTTCGCCCGTTTGCGGGTTCAGCACCACCGCCGCGCCGTTATCCACGTGCTGGGCGCTCAACTTGGCGATCTGATCTTTCACCGCTTGCTCGGCGATGGTCTGGATATGCGTATCCAGCGTGGTATAGACGCGCAACCCGGTGCGATACAGCCCATCGGTGCCAAAGTCGTTATCCAGCACCTGCCGCACATAGGTCATGAAATGTGGCGCAACGGTGGAATAGTTATTTACCGGCGCGGTGAACGTCTTCGCCGAAATCTCATCCAGGGCCGGCTGTACCTGGCTCTGGCTGATATAGCCCGCCTTCACCATCAGGCGCAACACGTCGGCCTGGCGCTCAAGGGTTTTGTCTTTGTTGGTCACCGGGTCCCACAACACCGGGGATTGCGGAATCCCGGCCAGCATGGAAGCTTCGGCCAGGTCCAGTTCGGAGGCCGGCTTATCGAAATACGTCTCGGCGGCTGCCTCGATGCCATACGACTGGTTGCCGTAGAAGATCTCGTTCAGGTAGATTTCCAGGATTTCGTCGCGCGGGTAGCGCTCGGCCAACGCATTCGCCAAGACGATTTCGCGGAACTTGCGCATGACGCTGCGTGAGTTGCGTTCTTCGGGCGTGAGCAGCAAATTGCGCGCCACCTGCTGCGTGATCGTGCTGCCGCCGCTGACGAACTCGTTCTCGGTGACGGCATAGTAGAAAACGCGCACCAGCGCAATCGGGTCAAAGCCGACTGAGTAACGATAGAAGTTCGGGTCCTCGGTGGCGATGGTGGCCTGCTGCGCATATTTGCTGATCTGGCTGAGCGACACATGCGTGCGCCGGCCTGCGGTGACGTCGGTCGGGTCGGTCAATTCCAGCATCAGGTTGCCGTTGCGATCATAAATTTTTGTGCTGGCAAAGGTGCTTTGCTTTTGCTCCAACTGGCTTGGGTCCGGCACCTCTGCGCTGACGATGATGTAGCCGGCTGCGCCCAAAGCGACCACTGCAAAGAAAAACACCACGCCCACCAGCGACACCATGAAGAAGATACGCGCGATCTTCATCCCCCTGGTCCGTTCAGGCTTGGACGGCGGTTTCGAAGCCTGCTTGCGCACCGGGGCTTCGCCCTTTGCGGCAGATGCCGGGCGCGCCGCCGGCTTGGGTTGGGCAGTCTGGGACGGCTGCGCAGGCGGCGGTGTGCCGCGCGGCGGGGTCGGCCCCGCCGATGAAGGCCCACTGCCACGCTTCGGCGCGGGCACGTACCCCGCTCGTTGCGGGGGCGGAGGTGGCGTATGCCGCTCCGGCTTCGGTTCTTGTTCGTTGGATTGCTCGCTCATACCATTCTTCGCGGTCTAACTATAGCAGTCCCCCTCCTCTACGACTGACTCCGTGCCCACGGCTATGCCACGGCCAGGCGACGATCCCATATACCGATGCTATAGTTCCCACAAAGGAGATCACGCATGACCGAAACATTAAGCCCCAGCGCGCAAAAGGTTCAAGACGCGCTCGCGGCACAAGGGTATCTCTGCCAGGTGAAGGAACTCCCGCAAACCACCCGCAGTGCCGCCGAAGCGGCCCAGGCAATCGGCTGTACTGTGGCACAGATCGCCAAGTCGCTCATTTTTAAGACGCGCCAAACCCAAAAGCCGGTGCTGGTAATCGCCAGCGGCGTGAATCGCGTCAACGAGAAGAAGTTCGCCGCATTACTCGGCGAGGCGCTTGAAAAGCCCGACGCAGATTTCGTGCGCCAGCATACCGGCTTCGCCATCGGCGGTGTGCCGCCCATCGCGCACGCCGAAAAGCTTGATACTTACATCGACGAGGATCTGCAACAATATGCCGAGATATGGGCAGCCGCCGGCACGCCATTTGCAGTCTTTCAGTTGACTCCTGCCGACCTGCTGAAGATGACGGGTGGGAAAGTGGTGAGCGTCAAATGAGAAAGGGAGATTGGAGATTGACGAGTGAAGACTCTTCAATCTCCAATCTCCCTTTTACTTGTCAACTCCCCTACGCAACAATATAATCACCTTGCGCTTTATATTAAGGAGTCGCTCAGCGGTGTCCGCAATTACACATAGTGGCATTTGGCCGCGTTTGTTCCGGGAGAGGCAAATTTCTCTCCACCTGCATCTACGCACATATCTACCGCTTCGTATTGCACCGGATAGCAATATATTGAGGCTATCGGTGAGCGTACCGCCCAATACAGAGTATCCATATACCAATCAGTAACAGTGGAGGAAGGAAATCATGACAACTGTCTATCTCGTCGCCAGTGGTGACCTGCGCCTTTCAGCAAACCAGACTTGCTGGGCTGCACAAGAGGCCATGGAAAAGCAAATTTTCGACGCAGTAAAGCGCGAGGGCGTCAGCATCAAGCGCGGGCACCCCTACGACCCCGAAAAGCAGCATGGCTTCATCGACAGCCAAATTCATGGCATGGAAATCTTCCGCAAGATCCCAACCGATGCACCCGTCATCGTGGCTGAAGCCGTGTGGCAATATACGCACCACGTGTTGCCCGGGCTGATGACACACCAGGGCCCGATCCTGACGCTCGCCAACTGGAGCGGCCAATGGCCCGGCCTGGTGGGCATGCTGAACCTGAACGGTTCACTGACTAAGGCGGGCGTGAAATATAGCACGTTGTGGAGCCAGGACTTCACCGACGACTTCTTCGTCAAGGGGCTGCGCACCTGGCTGGCGAAGGGCAAAGTCACGCATAAGACCACCCACGTGCACCCCTACGACAGCGTGGAAGTCCCTGCCGGCCCGGCGAAGACGGGCATGAAGGTTGCCGATGAAATCCGCAAGGATAAGCTCATCATGGGCATCTTCGACGAGGGCTGCATGGGCATGTACAACGCCATCATCCCCGATGATCTACTGGCCGCCACCGGCGTCTTCAAAGAGCGCTTGAGCCAATCCGCCTTGTATGCGCGCATGCGCACCGTCTCCGACAAAGAGGCAAAGGATGTATACAACTGGTTGGTGAAGAAGGGCGTCAAATTCAACACCGGCACCGATCCAGATAAAGACCTGACCATGGACCAGTTGTTGCAGCAGTGCAAGATGTACATCGCCGCAGTACGCATCGCCAGCGAATTTGGCTGCTCCACCATCGGCATCCAGTATCAGCAAGGATTGAAGGACCTGGTGCCCGCTTCCGACCTGGTGGAGGGTCTGTTGAATAACGTGGACCGCCCCCCCGTGTACGACGAACAGGGCAACGAACTATACGCCGGTGAGGCGCTGCCGCACTTCAACGAAGTGGACGAGTGCGCCGGGCTGGATGCGCTGGTGACGAACCGGCTGTGGAAGAAACTGGGCCTTTCGCCCGAGACGACCCTGCACGACGTGCGCTGGGGCCGCCAATACACCGGCATCGTCAACGGCAAGAAGTTCGATGACTTCGTGTGGCTGTACGAGATTTCGGGCGCAGTGCCGCCGGAACACTTGGTGGACGGCTACGCCGGCGTCACCAGTGAACGCCAGGCGAGCATGTACTTCCCGTTGGGCGGCGGCACGATCAAGGGCGTCAGCAAGCCGGGTTGGGTGGTCTGGAGCCGCGTCTTCGTGGCCGACAACCGCATCAACTTCGACACCGGCCTGGCCGAGAGCGTGTCATTGCCCGCAGAAGAGGACGAGGATCGCTGGAACCAGACTTCGCCGGAGTGGCCGATTATGAACGCCGTGCTGAAGGGCGTTTCGCGCGATCAATTCATGGCTCGCCACAAGGCCAACCACATCCAGGTGGCATACGCGAACGATAAGGCCAGCGCGCGCAGGGCGATGTTCGCCAAGGCCGCCGCGATGAAGGAACTCGGCGCGAATGTGTCGTTCTGCGGCGACATCTAAACCGAGACGCAGGACGGATGGCGGAAACGTCACACTCATCTCTGTCGTCGTCCATACAGCAAGTGGGGCCAGTACAGGCCCCACTTGCCTCTTTCCCTTCTGAGGAAGCGCTGAGGAGAGGCTTTTCCACCACACGCCGATATTCACCCTCCCATTTCATCCGCCGCCCGGCTTCCATCATCCGTCGTGAACGCAGTTAGAAGTGATACACTCATCACATTCATATACTTCAGGGGCAGATCACAGGAGACATGAGAGAACTGACATACACTCAGGCCTTGCGTGAAGCATTGGCCGAAGAAATGCGGCATGACCCGACAATCGTCATCATGGGCGAAGATATCGGTCACTACGGCGGCATGTTCCGTGTGACCGAGGGTCTCATCAATGAATTCGGCCCGAACCGGGTCAAAGATACGCCGATCAGCGAATCGGCGTTTGTGGGTATGGCCGTTGGCATGGCAATGACCGGCAAGCATCCCGTGGCCGAGCTGATGTTCATGGACTTCGGCCTGGTGGCGGCGGACCAGATTTGGAACCAGGCAGCCAAGATGCACACGATGAGCGGCGGCCGGCTGAAGGTACCGATGGTGCTGCGCGCACAGCAAGGTGGCGGGCGCGGCAATGGCGCGCAACACTCGCAGTGCTTTGAAACGCTCTTCACCCACATCCCTGGGTTCAAGGTATGCATCCCCGCGACGCCCTACGACGCAAAGGGGCTCTTGAAGTCGGCCCTGCGCGACAACAATCCTGTGATGTTCATCGAGCACAAGCTGTTATATAACACCAGGGGGCTGGTGCCGGAAGAGGAATACACAATCCCAATCGGCAAAGCCGACGTAAAACGCGAAGGCAAAGATTTGACCATCGTGTCTTATTCACGCCAGTTGCTCTTTGCCCTGCAGGCCGCCGACACCCTGGAGAAAGAACACGGCATCTCGGCCGAAGTTGTGGACCTGCGCTGCACCGTGCCGCTGGATATCGACACGGTCATCGCCTCGTTGAAGAAGACCCACCGCCTGCTCATCACGCACGAAGCGCACGCCGCCTGCGGCCTCAGCGCAGAGGTGGCGATGCAGATCAACGAAAAAGCCTTTGACGAATTGGACGCCCCCATCCTGCGCGTGGCCGGCAAGAACGTGCCCATCCCGGTCGCGAAGGAACTGGAGGAAGAGGCGCTGCCTCAACCCAGACACATCGTAGAAGGCGCGCTGAAACTGTTTTAGATTGACGATAGATGGGTGACGAAGGACAAATGTGCTGTGTTCGTCACCCGTCCTTTGTCGTTTTGTTCATCCAACCAAAACCATGATTCAGGGCATCTTTCACGTCTCGTTTACCGTCTCGAACCTCGAAGCGTCGATCAAGTGGTATACCGAAGTGCTGGGGCTGCAATATCTGCGCGGGCAGATCCAGGAAAATGAGTACACGGCCCGCCTGGTGGCATTCCCCAACGTGAAGCTAAAGGTGGCGCAATTGCTCGTCCCGGGCGAGCCTCTGGCACCAGGGGCCAATCATCACGTGGAATTGATCGAGTATGAGCGCCCGCACGGACGCGACGACCTGGACCTGTCCACCAACAACACCGGCGTAGGCCACTGGGCGTTTATCGTGGATGACATTCACGCCGAGTTCAACCGCATGAAGGCGCTGGGCGTGCACTTCAAAGCCGACGCCCCCGTGGCAATTGAGCACGGCGTCAATAAGGGCGGTTGGGGCATCTACTTCACCGACCCCGATGGCATCACCTTTGAACTGCTGCAACCGCCGGCCAAGAAGTGAGATTAGAAATTGGAGATTTGGTAACAACCTGCCACGGATGACACGGATTTCACAGATTCATTGCAAAATCCGTGTCATCCGTGGTCCATAAAATCTCCAATTCCCCAATCTCTCGTCTCTCTCAGGCCATCGACGCCATGATCTTCTGCAGCGATTCCTTCGAGGGGCGCAGCTTCTCGTTGGGCAGGCGCGCCAGCGGCACCTGGCCCAGGTTCTCGTGCTCCGCCAGGCTTTCTCGGCTCGTATCCAGGTAGATTAGCCCGGTGATGAAGAGCTGGTTTTCGCGCGCATCCTGCAACAGGGCCATCGCCGCGTTGCGGTCGGTGGGGTCGTGCGAGGCATCCAACCGCTTCAACACGATGCGCGATCCGTCGTGCAATTCCACATCCTTCATCTCGCCGGGGCTGAACTCGGCCGTGATTTGTTCTTGCGGCGCGACAAACGTGAAGTCATTGATGCGTTCGTCCTTGGCCTTGCCCCAGGCATAACTCTTAGTGGATTCATCCTTGTTGTTGAAGGTCACGCACGGACTGATGATGTCCAGCACCGCCGTGCCGCGGTAACTCAAGGCCGCTTTGAGTAACGCGACCACCTGGCGCGGGTCGCCGGCAAAGCCGCGCGCCACAAAACCACACTCGGCGGCAATGGCTTCCATGCACAGGTCGATTGGGGGCAACTCATTGCGCCCGGCGTGCTTCAGTTCCTGGCCAACGTCGGCGGTGGCCGAGAATTGCCCTTTCGTCAAGCCATAGACGCCGTTATTTTCAACGATGTAGACCATGTGCACGTTGCGGCGCAGCATGTGTTTGAAGTTACCCAGGCCGATGCTGCCCGTGTCGCCATCGCCGCTGACGCCGATGCCATACAGCGCGTGGTTGGCCGTTAACGCGCCGGTAGCCACAGTGGCCATGCGCCCATGTAACGTGTTGATGCCAAACGAGCGGCTCATGAAATAGGCCGGGCTCTTGCTGGAACAGCCGATGCCGCTGAACTTCACCAGGTGCTCGGGCGCGACACCCAACTCATAGCAAGCCGCGATGATCTGTGAGGCGATGGAGTCGTGTCCGCAGCCTGCACAAAGTGTGGAATCCGCGCCCTTATAATCAATCCGTTCCAGGCCGATGCTATTCACCTTCTTCGCCGCAGGAACCGCCGGCGAAGAGGGCTTCATCACATTTACAGTCGCCATCGTTTATTCTCCCAACCTCTTCCTACTTCTGCTCTTTTCCCAGAATCGCACTGCTGATCCAGTTCGCCGTCAGGGGCATGCCATCGGAGTGATTACATGCGCGAATGCTCATAGCGCGCTCCGGCACATGCAAGCGCAACAACTGGCACATCTGCCCATCGCTGTTCATTTCCACCACGTACACGCGATCATGCGCCTGAACAAACTGCGCCACCTCATCCGTGAGCGGGAGCGCCCTCACACGCAAGTAAGACGTCTGCAATCCATTCTCTTGCAACATATGGCGGGCTTCTTCGATGGAAGGGTCAGTGGAGCCATAGCCAATGATGCCCACCCTGGCACCTGCCATGCGATCTTCCACCGGCTTGGGCACCAGGGAGCGCGCCGTCTCAAACTTGCGCGCCAGGCGGGCCATATTGTTCTCCCAATCTTCAGCCCGTTCCGACAGGCGGGCCTCTTCATTGTGGCCTGTGCCACGCGTGAAATAGGCCGCCAACGGATGTTCGGTGCCGGGCAAGGTGCGCCAGGCAATGCCGTCGCCGTCGGTATCCTTGTAACGCTTAAAGCCCCCTAACCCCAGGCGGGTCAAATCCTCGGCCGTCAATACCTTGCCGCGGTCCATCGGCCGGTTGGGGTAATCAAACGGCTTCGTCATCCACTGATTCATGCCCAGGTCCAGGTCGCTCAGCACAAAGACCGGCGTCTGCAAGCGCTCCGCCAGGTCCAATGCGACCCAGCCAAATTCAAAGCACTCATAAACCGACCCCGGCAACAGGCAGGGATGCTTGCTGTCGCCATGCCCCAGCCAGTAAGCAGGCATCAAATCGCCCTGCGAGACGCGCGTGGGCATGCCGGTGCTGGGGCCCATGCGTTGCACGTCCCAGATCACCGCCGGCACCTCGGCGAAATAGCCATAGCCGGTGAACTCCGACATGAGCGAAATGCCCGGGCCGGAGGTGGACGTCATCGAGCGTGCACCGGCCCACCCTGCGCCAATCACCATACCCAGGGCAGCCAGTTCGTCTTCAGCCTGGAGGATGGAATAGGTGGGCGTCTTCGTCTCGGGGTCCACCCGCAAGCGCGGCAGGAACTCGTTCAAGGCGTCGGCCAGGCCGGTGGCCGGGGTGATCGGATACCAGGCGGCGAAAGTCACGCCGCCATAGATCGCGCCAAGCGCTGCGGCAGTGTTGCCGTCGATCATGATCATCCCTTCCGTCTTGTCCATCTTTTCCACACGGAAGGGGTCCGTCTTCGTCAGGTTGGCCGCCGACCATTCCGCCGCCAGCCGCACGACGGTCATATTGGAGTCCACCGGCTTACGCTTGCCTCGGAAGTGATAGAGCAATGCCGATTCGATATCGTTCAAATTAATCCCCAGCAACTGCGCCAGCACCCCTACGTAGACCATGTTGGCGACATAGGTGCGCAGTTTTGGTTCGGATTCGTTTTCAGTGGCGAGTTTCTTGGCGGGGATTTGGTAGTAGGACAGGTCGGTGCGGTTGAGCGGAATTTTGATGTCGTCGGCGATGATGAAGACACCCCCCGGCTCAACCTTTTGTAAATCTTCAAGCGCCGTCGCCGGGTTCATTGCCACCACAATTTCTGCATTGGGCCGGCGCCCAATGTAGTTATCTTTGCTCACCCTGATGGTGTACCAGGTAGGCATGCCCTGGATGTTGGATGGAAAGACGTTCTTTCCACTCACCGGGATGCCCATCTTGAACAGGGCGCGCAGCAGCGTGGTATTCGCCGTCTGGCTGCCCGAACCATTCTTCGTGGCCACACTAATACAAAAGTCATTCACCACCAGCGCGCGCTCCGAAGATTGAGCCGGCGCTGCCTCTCCCAGAGGAGTCGATTGAACATCGGCGACAGTCATAGCACTCATCTCCTTAAAACAATAACCAAAACACCAAACCGAGCCAACGGGAGTCAGACGTTAACTGATGTCAGCCAGCACAGCCTGTTCAGATATATGGGCAGTGAGAGGATGAAGACTTTCGCGGTTGCGCAACAGCGCTGTGTGCTTCACGAGAAGGGTATATCCCTCATCAGCTTTGCCTGCGATGATGGCGTTCACGATTGCCTCGTGATACGACCACACCTCACGCAGGTAGGCATAATCTGTAAATAAGCTCAGGCCGCTTGCCTCATAGGCTTCCCAATAGGCCTCCAGCAAGCCTCTGACAAATGGGTTGTGTAACCGGCCGTAGATCGTCAGATGTAAATCACGATGTTCGGCATGAGGGATGTGAATCGGGTGGCCGTTCAACTTGGCCCAGGCCTTCGCCACTAAATCTTGCAAATGTTTGTGATCTTCGGGGGTTAAGAGAGCAATTGCCTCATACCAAAAGGCAGCCTCGATGCTATTCCGCAGATTATTGAACGCATCGAATTGTGAAGGGTCCAGCGCCAGCGCGTAGAGCAAACTGAAGCGCACTGCCGGCGTGAAAGTGTAGTCCTCGATGCGGATGCCGCTACGGGTGCGCACATCCACCATCCCCAAACTGCGCGCAACTTCCAATTGTTCGCGCAGCTTCCCAACACTAATTTTGAGTTCAGCACTGAGTTGATCTAACGAAGGGAGCCGGTCGCCAGGTCGATAACCATTGGCGACAATATATTGCAGCAGAGCAGAATCTATCTTTTCTAAAGCCATGGTGTTACGCTTTAATTGAATTGATCTTATTCATTGGATCAATCAAGTTATATCATACTACGCTTTTTACCGTTTGACAAATGGGGTTTACATGTTCTTCGCAAAAATAGATTACACTGCCGGGTATTATGAACATTGGCAAACAAATACGCCTCAATCGTATCTTCGCCCACCCCTCCGGGCGTTTGTGTTCCGTCGCTGTCGATCATTTCATGAACTATGGGCGTGACCTGCCACCAGGATTGCGCCACATCCAAAACACGCTCGCACAGATCATGCGGGGCCAACCCGACGCCGTGACGATGCACAAAGGTATCGCCGCGCACGCCTGGGCACCCTATGCCGGCAAAGTGCCGCTCATCTTGCAAGCCAGCGGCATCCGCCCCGACGACTCGGCGCTGGAAGTATTCGGCACGCCTGAGGACGCGGTACGCCTGGGCGCGGATGCGTTCGCCATCGCCGCGTTCGTGCGCGGCGACACCGAGGCGACGCATCTGCGCTTCGTGGCCGACGCGGTGCGCGAAGCCGCCCTTTATGAGATGCCGGTGATCTGCCACATCTACCCGCGCGAATTCACCAACGGCGCGCAAATCTCCTTCACCCCAGAGAACATCGCCTGGGCCGTGCGCTGCGCCGTGGAAGTGGGCGCCGACGTGGTGAAGACGCCCTATTGCGGCGACGTGGCTTCCTACGCACAAATCGTGCAAGACTGCCCCGTGCCGCTCGTCGCAGCCGGCGGACCGAAGACGGAGACGCTGGAAGCAGCGCTGGCGATGATGAGCGAAGTCGTGCAATCCGGTGCGCGTGGCGCCACCATCGGGCGCAACATCTGGGGCTTCGAACAGGTCGCTGCGGCGGTGCAAGCCTTCAAAGCCGTCATCCACGACGAAAAGTCGGCCGCTGAGGCGCTGAAGATTGCAGGATTACAGTAATCCGCGAATTGATACAAAGGAACCGGAACCACGAATCGACACGAATCTTTGTGAAATGCCGGAGAAGAAACTGGATTTCATAGCATGGATGATCGTGGCGACGGACTTAAGAGGATCATGGTGAGCCTGTCGCCCTTCGGCAGGCTCATCCTTCGGCGGGCTCAGGATGCAAGGTGCGGGATGATCAAGTGACGAGCTTCAGGTGATCATGGTGAGCCTGTCGAACCATGATCGTCACTCCAACGGCGTGGTCATTCTGAGCCTGTCAACGAATGAACAATACGCGCTGGCTGATTCGCTGACACACGAGGGATCTGAGCCGAGGTCAAGGACGCCATCGGCTCGAAGCCGACGTCTGGGATTGGTGGTGAAATACAAGCATGGATAAGCAGTGGGACGTTCTGGGGTTTGGCGCGGTCACGGTGGACGACCTGGTTTACGTCGATCGTTACCCTTACCCCGACATGAAAGTGGTGGTGCTCGATCAGCAGCGCCAGGGCGGCGGATTGGTAGGCACTGCGCTGGTGGCGGCTTCTCGGCTGGGCGCGCGCACGGCCTATGCCGGCATCCTGGGCGACGACGACCTGTCGCATTACACGCTGGATGAACTCATGCGCGAGGGCGTGGACTGTTCGCCGGTGCTACACCGGCCGGAGGCTCGCCCCATTCACTCCATCATCATCGTGGACCCCACCGGCCAGCGCAGCATCCTGCCCTCTTTCGTCGGGGTGCAGTGGCGTAGCAGGGCCGAAATCCCCGAGGCGTTGATCGCGAGCAGCCGCGTGCTGTTTGTCGATCACCACGCCGTGGAGGGTAGTCTGCGCGCCATCGAAATCGCCCACGCGCACAGCATCCCGGTGGTGGCGGACATCGAACGTGAATCCGAGCCGGGCGTGCTGCAAATGCTATCCACGGTGGATCACCTGATCGTGGGCATCGGCTTCGCCCACCAAAGGACCGGCCTGAGCGACCCGGCACAGGCAGCGCAGGCGCTCTCAGAAGGCCGCGCCTGCGCTGTGGTGACCGCCGGCGAACAAGGATGCTGGTACGTCACGCGCGAACAGCCTGATCACGCAACCCACCAGCCGGCATTCCGGGTGGAGGTGGTGGACACCACCGGCTGCGGCGATGTTTTCCACGGCGCGTATGCGGCGATGCTCGCGCAAGGTGAGCCGATCGATCAGATCATCCAAATCGCCACCGCCACCGCCGCCATGAAAGCGACCCGTCCGGGCGGACGCGCGGGCATCCCAAACCGGACTGCCGTGACGCGCTTTATTCGCAACGAACCCGTGTAGTCATCATCAGTTGTGAGGAACAAACCATGAGTAACCCGCAGATTGTTCGCACGTTGGAAGAAGGGCTAGCCGAAACGCCGCTATTGGACATCCACACCCACCTGGATGCGTCGCACCTGGCGGCGCGCGGGCTGCACGACATACTGCTCTATCACATGCTCATCTCGGACCTGGTGAGCGCCGGATGCCCCAGCCGGGAGCGGCTCTCCGAAAACCCCTCCGACGCCGAAGCGACCGCCCGCCTGGAAGAGGCGATTCCCTATCTGCCCCACGTGCAAAACACCAGCATCTTCTGGGGCGTGCGCATCATCCTGCGCGACCTGTACGGGTGGACGGAGCCGATCACGCCGCAAAACTGGCGCACGCTCGACGCGCGCATCCGCGAGCGCGCCGGCGATGCGAACTGGCCGCGCGAGATGTTCAAGCGCGCCGGGGTGCGCCGCGCCGGCACGGAACTCTGGCGCAGGCACGCCGGCACCTACGACGACATCCTGCAATATGCGTTGGAGTGGGCCTTCTTCGCCCGCGCCCAGTGGGGCGTGAACGACATTCCGCTCTATGAGTTGGAGCGCGCCTGGAACCAGGCCGAACCCGGCGCGCCGCTGCCTGTGACGATGGGCGACGCGCGACCGAAGCTGGAGCGCACCATCCAGACGGTGCAGGACGTGCAGGCGGCCATCCAACACTACGTCTCGCGCATCCCCTATGGCAAGATACTCAGCACGGCACAACACATCTCCACCGACATCCACTTCGTGGCGGCAAGCGACGAGGATATGGCGGAAGCGTTGATCCAGCGCGCAGCAGCCACGCCGGCCGAGCGCGACATCTATGCCAGCTACATCCTGGAGGCATTCCTGACCGAACTGGAGAAACACGCCGGCGAAATCGTCTATCAATTCTCCTTCGGCGCTGAGCCGCTGCCCTTCGAGACGGGCAGCAAGCTGCGCCAGGACACGATTTTCGAAGTCGCCGCCATCATCGCGCGCCACCCGCGCATCCGCTTCCAGGTGTTTTTGTCCAGCCAGCACGCCAACCAATCCATGTGCACGCTGGCGCGCGAGTTGCCCAACCTCTCCCTGGCCGGCTACTGGTGGCACAACTTCTTCCCCTCCGTCATGCGCCAGGTGATGAGCGAGCGATTGGATATGCTCGCCACCAACAAGCAGGTGGGGTTCTTCAGTGATGCTTACTGTGCCGATTGGACCTACGCCAAAGCTGTGCTGGTGCGCAAGCAACTGGCCGAGGTGCTGGCTCAGAAGGTGGCGCAGGGGCAATACAACACCGACGAGGCGCTGCAAATCGCACGCGCGATCCTGTTTGACTCTCCGCAGAGCCTGCTGGGGATGCAGCCGGCATAGGTCTGCATTTCTACGCAGGAATCCTGCGCCTACCACCTGCGCGCCATCGACACCTGGTGGACGCGGGTTTCATGCCCGCGTTGCCTCATCTCCATGTTGCGCAAAATGAATCCTGCGCCTACCACCTGCGCGCCATCGACACCTGGTGGACGCGGGTTTCATGCCCGCGTTGCCTCATCTCCGTGTTGCGCAGGAATG
>DAOUFG010000040.1:0-13914 GCA_034430115.1 Thermoflexales bacterium
ACCCGCCGCCGGCGCGCATGGCGAACTGACGGGCATCTTGATTATGCGCGCGTATCATCGCGACCGTGGAGATCGCAAGCGCAATAAGATGCTTATCCCCGATTCCGCCCACGGCACGAACCCGGCTTCGTCGGCCATGGCGGGCCTGAAGGTGGTGGAAATCCCTTCCGATGCACGCGGCAACGTAGATTTGGAGGCGCTCAAAGCGAACCTAGACGACACCGTGTGCGGCATCATGATCACCAACCCCAACACGTTGGGCATGTTCGACGAGCATATCGAAGAAGTGGTCAAGTTGGTGCACTCGGCCGGCGGGCTGGTATATGGCGACGGCGCAAACATGAACGCGTTGTTGGGCATCGCTAAGCCGGGCGAGATTGGCATTGATGTGATGCACTTCAACCTGCACAAAACGTTCAGCACGCCCCACGGCGGCGGTGGCCCCGGCTCCGGGCCTGTGGCCGTCTCTAAGCGGCTGGAGGAGTTCCTGCCCGGCCCAATCGTGCGCATCCAGCCCGGCAGCGATTCGGGGGATAGCGAGAACGGGGAACCACTCTACGAATGGAACATGCCGCGCAAGAGCATCGGGCGCATGCGCGGCTTCTGGGGCAACTTTGGCATGCTGGTGCGCGCCTACACCTATATTCGCATTCACGGCGAAGAAGGACTGCGCGCCGTCAGCCAGAACGCGGTGCTGAACGCCAACTACCTCCAGGCCCGCATCAAGCATGTCTATCCCGTGCCGCAAGGCGAGCGTTACTGCATGCACGAGTTCGTGGCCCAGGGCAAGTTGCCCGGTGCGCCCGACGTGCACGCCCTGGACATCGCCAAGCGGTTGATGGACCATCGCTTCCACCCGCCAACAAATTACTTCCCACTCATCGTGCCCGAGGCATTGATGATCGAACCAACCGAGACGGAGTCTAAGCAGATATTGGACCAATTCGCAGATGCGTTGCTGGACATCGCCGAAGAAGCGAAAACGACGCCCGAGGTGGTGAAGAGCGCGCCACATAGCGCGCCGCTACGCCGCCTGGACGAAGTGCGCGCCGCCAAGGAGTTGGTCTTGTGCTGCCGGCTTGATCTCGTGACCGAACAATAGAAATGTCATATCCGGCCCGCCGGCAGAAAAAGAAACCGGCGGGCCGGAACCTACCTCAATACTTATAAAGAGCTATGGACAAGCGCATTACAAATGTATGGATTGTGACGATTAGCGCTACCGTGCTGGCCGTGCTGTTGTTGGGCATTTCATTGATCGGGACCAACCAGAACGACACCTCCGCCACCAGCGGCGCTGCTGCGGCAAACCCGGCCGCCACCGCGCCCGTCGCGCCCACCAGCGCCGCACAGGAGCAAAATAACGCCGCGCAGGGCGCAGTTACCACACAGTCGGGGTTGCAATACATCGATGAAGTGGTGGGCACAGGCGCGCAGCCACAAAAGGGCCAGACGGTGGTCGTCAATTACACGGGGTACCTGGATGACGGCACGGTGTTCGATAGCTCCGTTCAACGCAACCAACCGTTCTCATTCGTGTTGGGCGCGGGCCAGGTCATCCCCGGTTGGGATGAAGGCATTGCAACGATGAAGGTAGGCGGCAAACGCAAGCTCATCATTCCGCCCGACCTGGCTTATGGGTCGCAAGGCCAGGGCGCTATCCCGCCGAATGCGCGGCTGACGTTTGAGGTGGAATTGCTGGAAGTGAAGTAGGCCGCAGGGCAAATCAACGGAAGGCGAAAGACAACAAACGCCCCCGATATATCGAATATCGGGGGCGTTTTACATGCGATGGAAGTTGGTCTCCCGGCTTCGCTCTAGCGACGCGCGATTTCGATCTTCGGCTTGGGCGGCTCCGTGGGCCCTTGCGAATCGGGCGCGGCGCCGGTGGCCTGGTCTAACGCGGGGTCATGCTTGGGCAGAATCTCGCGCGCCTGAACGATCACCTGGGTGAGCTTCGCGCCCAGGTCCGAGCGGTCTTCCTGCGACAGCCGGTCGGCGATTTGC
Source organism: Thermoflexales bacterium (assembly GCA_034430115.1). GTDB lineage: Bacteria > Chloroflexota > Anaerolineae > J036 > Brachytrichaceae > CAIXPS01. Next base: position 2,008 of record DAOUFG010000040.1, read on the forward strand.
ACCATGATGGGGATGAAGCGATCGTCGACGGACTTGGCCATCTCTTCCAGCAGCTTCTTCGTCTCTTCCGGGTACTGCGCCGTGAGCAGCGCATTGATCATCTGCAGTTCCGGCGGCTGGCGCTCCGACATGATGTGCATTGCGATCTGGTAGACGTTCATCAGCGCATTCAGCAACTCTTTGTCGTTGCGCTGCTGGGCGTCTTGCATGTTGGCCTGCAACAGGCTGACGAATACCTCGTCAATCTCCTCCTCGTGCTGATGCGCCACTTCGTCGGGTTTGTCACTGCTGAGGATGGTGTTAATGAGCGTCGCTTTCTGCTCCATGAAGGCGCGCGACGCTTCGTCGAGCTTATCGCGCGTATCCTGCACTTCTTTGCGCAAATCAACCAGCTTTTGCTTATCATCGCCGGCGGCAGCATCCACGCGCTGGGTGAGCATCTGGAAGAAGAGATAGTCGATCAACTGGCGTCCCATGGCCACCAGCGCCTCGCGCGTTTCCTGGTCGGGAGCAGTCACCAACTGCTCAATCAACTCTTCGCGCGTGGGATTCTTGCGGAAAGACTCGATGGAGGCCATGCGCGCACCTAGCTTCTTACCATAGGTGGTTTCTTCGACCAGCACCTGCTGCAACCCGGCCAGCGCCTGCGCAGCCTGTTCACGACCGGCTTCCAAGTTGGCATCAATGCTGGCATTGAGCAGTTCAAACAGGTTCGCATCGGCCTTAGCGTCATTCTCACGGACGGCGCTGCGCAGTGTCGCCTCGTCGCTGATGCGCATCCAGTTACGGATCAAATCTGCGCGTGCCTGCTGCTCTTGCAACATCTCGGGAGTGATGCCGTCGGCCTGCAAAATCGCCTCAACCAGCGATTGGAATGAGAAGAACATCTTGGGCTGCAGCAGATACCCGCGCGGCGCATCTTCCGGCAACCCGCGCATCACGGCCTGGGTCAATTGGCCGATCACGCGCTGCTGATCCATATCGCGCATCCCCAGTTCCATCGGCATCAGGATAAATGCGAGTTGTTTGGCTGGATCATGATAGATGAAGGGCGCGGATAAGTTCTGTAAACGCCCCGACAGCAACGCTTGCTTAAGCGCCGGGTCACGCCCGACATCAATCACCTGTGCGGTCACGGGTTGCTGGCGTGACGCACCTCCTGGTGTCACCAGTTGCGACATATCACTCCTAAGGTAACGAATTTCAGATTTGTGATTCCAAATAAAAGTCGATCGTTATTTACGCGATTGACGATTATAAGGCCTTATGCCCAATCTATCCAAAACCGGCTCTCTAAAGTTCTAAATGCTCATACCCTGGGCAGGCTAAAGCTGAAATGTGCCCCCGCTTTCCCATCACTTTCGACCCAGATTCGCCCGCCATGCGCTTCGATGATGGCCTTGGAGAGATACAGCCCTAATCCCGCCCCCTGTGCTTTGCGCGTGGCGGCATTATCCAGGCGATAGAAGCGCGTAAATAGCTGGGCCTGTTCCTCCGGCGGGATGCCCTGCCCCTGGTCGTGCACGGTGATGATGACTTCCTTGGGCGTTTCGGAGGCCGTCACACGCACCTCGCTGCCCTCCGGCGAGTATTTGACCGCGTTTGAGATGAGGTTGCGCAACACCTGCGTGATGCGTGCTTCGTCGGCATGCACCAGCGGCAAATCGGAGCGCACATCGGCGATCAAGCGATGCCCCTTGGCCTGCGTTTGGAACTTCGACACCACTTCCACCACAAGCTGGTCGATATCGAGTTCCACAAAGGTCAGTCGGAAGTTGCCGGCCTGTAAGCGTGAAGCGTCCAGCAAATTGTCGATCAACTCCGCCAGCCGGTCGCTCTCTTCTTCGATCACCTGCAAACTATCGCGCACCGTCTGTTGATCCCAATGCGCATCCTGCCGGCGCAACGTGCTGGCATACCCCTTGATGAGCGCAACAGGCGTCTTCAATTCGTGTGATACGACCGAGATGAAGGTAGATTTCATCTCATCGGCCTCGCGGAAGCGCGTGATATCGCGCACGTTGGCGATGATGTTCACCAACCGCCCATCGCGGTCGAAGAGGGGGGCGAAGTTGATCTCCACACTCACCGGTTTGCCGGTGGGACGCACGATATCACCCTCCACAAACAGCGGCGCTGAAGCGCCCGCGAGCGGCCAGCCATTGGCCTCTGCATCGCCCAACATCTCGCCGGCGCGTTGATTTTCAAGGCGCACCACATCCTCGAAGCGCTGGCCGATTGCGCCGGCTTGCGAAACGCCGGTCAAATTAGAAAGCGCGTGATTGAACATCACGATGCGATGTGTGGCATCCATAATCACCACCCCATCGGCGCTAAATTCCAGGATAGCATCCAGGCGGCGCTTTTCTTGTGAGAGTTCGAAATACAGGCGCGCATTATTCACCGCGACGGCAGCTTGATCGGCAAAGCTTTGCAAAATCAGCCGGTCGTTGGCAGAAAACTCGCCGCCAAATGAGCGGAAGATGTACAAGTTGCCCAATAGTTCGTTGCCCACTTTTAACGGCAACGACACCACCTGCCAGAAGCCCAGCCCAATGCGCTCAGCAATGGAAACCAGGTTGCGCTCCAATTGCGTTGCCGCCTCGCGCGGGCTGGTAGCCTCCGCGACGATTGGGTTCAACTGATCGAGCAAGGGCCGCGCCACGCCATACGACTCGCGGATGCGATAGGCGCCATCGACCCCCACCAGCGCAACCAAACCGGCATGCCCACCCAGCATATCCACGGCGGATTGTAGGATCATACGCAATACGGCGTTCAAGTCTAGCTGCGACGTCATCGCGCGACTGATGTTTAACAAATAATCGCGTTGCCGGACACGGTAATCTGGAAGCATCTGTCTATTTTAGATTGCCGATTTTGGATTTCCGATTTGCGTTAGGTGTTGGTGGCAAAAGACCATTCCCATCCTTCACAGCCCACCGGCGTTGATGTGGAATCGAAAATCCAAAATCTAAAATCAAAAATACAATCAGGGTATGCCTACATCAAACAGACCCAATAAAGTACGGTCGTTTACTGGTGCAGCTCTACAGCAGGTTGCCATGCCAATCGGCGGGATCGGCACGGGCACCATTTCCCTGGGCGGGCGCGGTCAATTGACCGACCTGGAAATATACAATCGCCCGTGGAAAGGGAATGTGCCACGCAACACCTTCTTCGCGCTGTGGTTCAAACCGCGCGGCAAACCCGCGATGACCAAGGTGCTGGAGCGCGAATTTCTGCCGCCCTATACCGACCTGGAAGGCGGTGGGTATGAACAAAATCATGCCGCCGGCGCGCCGCGCATGCGCGAGGCGGTCTTCAGCGGCGAATATCCCTTTGCGCGGGTGGAACTGCGCGACCCCGACGTGCCGCTGGACGTGACGCTGGAAGCTTTCAACCCATTCATCCCACTGAACGAAGACGATTCCAGCGTCCCATGCGCCATCTATCGTTGGAAATTCACCAATACCGCCAGCAAGCCGGTGGAGGCATCGTTCCTGTGCGCCTTCAGCAACCCGATCAACCCGCTGAAGACCGGGCCCGACGGATGGCAATCGCCGATTTACGGCTATATCCCCCACGGCAGCACCAACGCCATGCGCGAAGCAGCCGCCCTGCGCGGGATCTACATGACCAATCCCACCATCGACCCGGCCAACGAGTGCTTTGGCTCGGCATTCATCGGTCTGGCACAACATGGCGAGGCACCCCTGCCCCGGGGCGAGCTTCAGACCTATTGGTACCAGGGTGGCTGGTGGGACGGCCTGCAAATGCTGTGGAACGATTTCAGCGCCGATGGCCACATCGAACAGCGCCTGGATGAATTCAGCGCGCCAAATGGGAAGTACAACGAGTGCTCGCAGTGCGTGCCCTTCACGCTCAAGCCCGGTGAGTCGCGCGAGTTCACGGTGCTCTTCACATGGTACCTGCCGAATATCCGCAACTATTGGAACGCAGGCGAGCCGGTGCAAGACGCCATGATGCGCAACTGGTACAGCACCCGCTGGGCCGACGCCTGGGAAGTGGCCGAATACGTCGCGACCAACCTGGGCCGCCTGGAAGCGCAAACGCGCCTCTGGCACGACACGTTGTTTGCCAGCACACTGCCCGCTGCGGCGTTGGATGCGGCGTCTAGTCAGGCCAGCATCATGCGCACCACCACCTGCCTGCGGTTGGAGGATGGCCGCTTGCATGCCTTCGAGGGTTGTCACTGCTCCGGCGGCTGCTGCCCGATGAATTGCACCCACGTGTGGAATTACGAACAGGCCGTGGCCTTCTTGTTCCCGGGCCTGGAGCGCACCATGCGCCTGACCGACTTCACGCACAACACAGCGCCGGACGGCAAGATGGTGTTCCGCACCTTGCTGCCGCTCGATTCGAATGCGTTCTGGAGCTTCAACGCCGCCGCCGATGGGCAGATGGGCACTATCTTGAAAGCCTATCGCGAATGGCAAATCAGCGGCGACGATGATTTCCTGCGCCGCTTGTGGCCGGGCATCCAGCGCGCCATCAGCTATGCCTGGAGCAACACCAACCCGCACGCCTGGGACCGCGATAAGGATGGCGTGATGGAAGGTCGCCAACACAACACCTACGACATCGAATACTTTGGCCCGAACACGATGACGGGTGCGCTCTACCTGGGTGCCTTGAAGGCCTGCGCCAACATCGCCATCTACCTGGGCGAGATGGAAAAGGCCGCCGAGTACCAGGCGATCTATGACAGCGGCCAGGAGAAGACCGAAAGCACGCTCTGGAACGGCGAGTATTACGAGCAGAAGATCATGGTCTCTGACCTGCTCATCGTGCCGGAAGAGCTGCAATCGCCGTTGGACCCGTTCCCCAAGTACCAATATGGGCCGGGCTGCCTGTCGGACCAACTGCTGGGGCAGTGGCTCAGCCACGTCGTGGGCATCGGGCATGTATTGGACCCGCGCCACGTAAAGCGGGCGATGCAGTCCATCTACAAGTACAACTGGCGCAAGAGCCTGCGCTACATTCCCAACATGCAACGCGTGTATGGGCTGAACGACGAGTCGGGGCTGGCCATTTGCACGTGGCCCAAGGGCGGGCGCCCACAACTGCCCAGCGTGTATGGCGATGAAGTCTGGACGGGCATCGAATATCAGGTCGCCGCCGGGCTAATCTACGAAGGCGAAGTGGATGCCGGGCTCTCCATCGTGGAAGGCGTTCGCGCGCGCTACGACGGCGTACGGCGCAACCCGTGGAACGAGTTCGAGTGTGGCAACCACTACGCGCGCGCCATGTCGAGCTGGTCGCTCATCCTGGCGCTCTGCGGTTACACCTACAGCGCGCCCGAACAGCGCATCGGCTTCGCGCCCAAGCTGAACCAGAACAGGTTCGTTTGCGCGTGGACCACCGGCGCCGGCTGGGGCCAATATACGCAACGCGTCACCGCCAGCGGCCTGACGGCCACCCTGCGCGTCACCCTGGGTGAGTTAACCTTGCGCCAGATCGACCTGAGCGCGACCGGCAAGAAGGGCGCCGCCAAAGTGCGCGCCAGCGCCAACGCCGCCCTGCCCGACGTGGAAGTGAAACAGACGCGCACCGCTTCGAGCGTGACCTTTGATGCGCCGATCACGCTACACGCCGGGGACGAGATCGAGATTACCATTCGAGGTTAACTCCACTGACATTTGCAAAAGCAGTAAGCGGGTCAGGCGTGAGTCCGCTTTTGAAAATGATGCCCTTTCAACGGGACAGAGGATTACAAGAAGGCGGCGTATGCCTGCATACGCATACGCATACGATGAAGTAGCCGGGTTTCCGTACCAGTGGAGACCAAAGGAAACCCGGCAAGTTGTGAACTATCAATCCCAGAATCCTGAGTACGGAATATCAAACGGATACTGATGATTGCACGGGGGTTAGCTCACGCAGGTTTGTGTATGCACCTCCTCCATCCTAAGGTAACTTGCTTGCGTCGCTCAACAGAGATATGGCGGCTGGCGTACTCAACATAAAGCGTCACCGTGCCACGGCCTGTTGTCTCGCGTTTACTTACTATCGTCGCAAGGCTAACGAAAAGTCGTTCAGAAGTGGTTAAGAAGTTGTTTGGAAGCCCTTTAGATCTGAACAAGCCCGGCGCAGGAAGCGCGATACAATCCCTCACCGCCATGCAAGAGAACGTAACGACGAACCGAGCGAATGACGGACTGCCCGTTTGGGCATTACACCAAGAGATGACGCAAGCCTGGAACACCTCGAACCGCCTGGTTCTTTCTGCGCCCACCGGCTCCGGCAAAACCACACAAATCTGCCAGATGCTCCTGCAAGATGGGCGCAATCACGACAAGCAAGTCGTAGTGTTGCAGCCACGCCGGGTCGCGGCGCGCAGCGTCGCCAGGCGCGTCGCCGAAGAGATGGGCGTTGAACTGGGACGCGACGTGGGCTACCAGGTACGCTTCGAAGACGCCATCTCTACAGAGACTCGCATCGCCTTCGTCACCGAAGGGATTCTGTTGCGCTGGCTACAAGACGAGCCAACCCTTCCGTGGGTTGGAGCCATCCTGTTTGACGAATACCACGAACGCAACCTCCTGAGCGACATCGGCCTCGCGTTGTGCAAGGCGTTGCAAGCCACCCAACGCCCGGATTTGCTGCTCATGGTGATGTCGGCCACACTCGACACAGACGCCGTCGCCGGTTACCTGGATCATTGCCCCGCCCTGCAAGCACATGGGCGTGCTTACCCGGTGGATATACGCTACCTGCCGTGGGCCGACGAACGCCCGGCATGGGAATTGACCGCCGAAAAGGTGTGCCAGATCATGCGCGAAACCAGCGGAGGGGACATCCTGGTATTCATGCCCGGCGCATATGAGATTCAACAAACCATCGATGCAATCCGCCATGCGCACATGCAGGACGACCTGCTGGTGATCCCGCTGCACGGAGAACTATCGCCGCAAGATCAGGACCGCGCCTTCATTCCCACACCCTATCGGCGGGTGTTCGTTTCCACCAACGTTGCCGAAACGTCGGTCACCATTCCGGGCATCCGCTATGTGATCGATAGCGGCCTGGCGCGCATTGCGCGTTACGAACCGGAACACGGCATCAATACTTTACACGTCGAGCCGATCTCACAGGCTTCGGCAGACCAACGCGCCGGGCGGGCAGGACGCCTGGGACCGGGTGTGTGTTATCGGCTATGGCCGGAGGCGCAGCAAAGCGAACGCCCCGAACGAAACACGCCCGAAATCCAGCGCAGCGAGCTTTCGGGGGTGGTATTGCTGTTGCATTCACTCGGCATCGCCGATGCCGCGCAGTTCGACTTGCCCGATGCCCCCGGCGCAGAACGCATCGCCCACGCGGAAGAACTGCTGGAAGCGCTGGGCGCCATTACGCCCGCGCCACGTCGCATCACCGAAACCGGCAAGCGCATGTTGCGCCTGCCGCTGCACCCGCGCTATGCGCGCATGTTGGTCGAAGCGGAGCAATATCACTGCGCGCGCGAGGTGGCGCTTTTCGCGGCGTTGGTGAGCGGACGCGACTTGCTGACGCACCTAAACCCCAGGGACAAATTGACCCTGCGCAACCGCGAAAGCCTGACCCGCGTGAGCGACACCGATTACACCCTGCTCGCGGCGGCTTTTGCCCACGCCATCAAACATCATTTCGATTACAAGTCCTGCTATAGCCACGGCGTGAACCCGCACGTTGCGAAGGAAGTGGCACTCACGTATCGACAAATTCTGGGACTATTGGGAGCGGCGCGGAGTACCGCGCTTGGGGAGAGTGGGAGTGCAGGAGAGGGGGTGCAAGAGAGCACTGGTGATTCGATCTCCCATTCTCCCCAGTTCCCCCTCTCCCCCTCACCCACGCTCAACGAGGCGATCCGGCGCTGTCACCTGGCGGGGTTCATCGACCAGCTTGCCTTGCGCATGGGCGGCAGTGAGGATTTCGAACTGGCGAATGGCCGGCGTGGCACCTTGATGCAAGAGAGCGTTGTGAAGCGCAGCGCGCTGATCGTCGTGTCGGAAATACGGGAGATCACCACCCACCAGCAGGAGAAGCTCACCTTGATCGGCACTGCCAGCAGTATCGAACCGGGATGGCTGATCGAGCTTCGCCCCTCACAACTGCGCGAAACGAATGAGTACGTCTATAACCGTCTGACGAAACGCGTGCTGGGTGCGCATGCCTGGCACTACCGCAACCTGCTCATCCATGCCGAACAGATCGAACAACTGGACCCGGCGCAAGCCGCGCTCGCGCTGGCGCGCGAGTTCGTGCGTAACCCACATCCCACCAACGTGCCACGCTGGGAGCGCGAGTTGAAGCCGTGGCTATTGAAAGTGGCGCGCATCCGGCAGCAGACACCCGAACTGGACTGGCCGCCCTTCAACGACGAACAAATCACGCAGGGGTTGGCGCAAGCCTGGTATGGGGCGACCAGTTACAAAGAAGCCGCCGAAAGGCCACTCGTGCCTGCCTTTGAAGCGTTGCTAAATGACACGCAACATGCCGCCATCACGCGCCTTTAATGTGGGTATGACGCGGGCCACTTGAACCCCGGTTATGCAAGTGACGTAAAATGACGTGAACAGATCAAACGCTGTTGAGATATGCCAGGCTTCACATCGAGTTACCTGCCGCTCGACACGCCGTGCAAATGGTTGCGGGGCAATCATCACGGCCATTCCAACGTCTCTGACGGACAGAACAGCCCATTACGCTTCACTCTTCACGTTTCATCTCCGCCTGCAAGCGTAAATCCACCAGCACATCAGGGCGCACGCACACGTAATCCAGCCCCAGGCGCTCTTGCACTTGCTGCAACATGGGCATCTCCAGGCCCCAATTCAGCACCCACGCTTCAATGAAGTCCGGCCTGCTGTGCGTAGCTTTGCGGATGTCTTCCACCATCTGCTGCACCACTTCTTCTTTGGTCTTGTGTTCATAGTAGCCCGTGGCAGAATAGAATGCCACAACATCGTGATGCGTCACGCGCGCCTCGGCAATTTCGGGCGCGCCGCCATAGCCGATGAAAATGCCCTTCAGTTGCCCGCTGGACCCGGCGGCATAGCGGTCCGCTTCCTCATGCCGGCTGTCGATCAACCACAGGCAGGTCGAGTCGATCCAGCGCATAGCCTTGTCCACCGCGCAGGCATATTCGGTCCATAGCGCCTCGCGCTGTTTCGGGAATGCTCGCAAATAGATCATCGGCTCGGTATAGCCCACCCCCAGGCCGCCCATCAGCAAATCGTTGGGCGTTGCCGTGCGCAGGTAATAGTTCAAGACCGGCGGCGCCAGGTGCGACGTGGCCGGCGCGAACGACCAACCCATCGGGAAGCTGCCGCGCTCCGGCTTATCCCAATGCAGGTCGCGCGTGCGCATCATCAACGCTTCGCCCATGTTATCGCCATCCGAGATCATGAAGGTGTAATAGACCTTGCTCGGATCATATGCAGGCCGGTCAGGCGTCTTGTGCCGCCACTGGCCCACCGGCACGCCGGAGTGCACACTCAGGTTGGTCGCCTCGTGCGAAGGCGTGAGGATTTTGCCAAAGTAGGAACCGCGCAACAGCCCCGGCCACTCCATCACGGCATCGGCATGGCGGTGATCGGGGTCCTGCACCGTGGGCATCCAATCGAACCACCAACCCAGGATCGGGCTATTGGGCGGCGTGGAGGCCAGGATGCCGCGCAACAGGTTTTCCTCGACAGTGGTGCGGTGCTCAGGAAACCAGAAGGTGAAGATTTTGAAGGCGACCAGGTAGTCGGTGATCAAGAAAATGCCCGGATAGTTCGTCGCCAGCAGTTGCTGATTCATGCGCGGGAACAGCTCCTGGTAGGCCCAGCGCTGCATATCATATTGATCCGTCCACTTGTCGCGCGCGTCGAACAGTACCGGCAGCCCCAGGCGCTCGTTCATCTCCAGCGTTAATGGCACGCCATCTTCCAACGCGCCGATCATCATCAACACGTTCGTCTGGTTCAACTGAGCCGAGTGAAATGCGCCGATCTCACTCATGATGCCGCCGTCATAGATCACCGCGCCGCGCACCTCATCCTTGAAGCACTTCCACGCTTCCTGCACCGAAACAGGGCGCGACCGATACCCCTCCAGGTGCAACTCCTCCAGCCAGGTGCGGTCTTGCCGGGCATAACGCGTGTGCACAAGGTACAGGCGCGGCTGCTTTCGATTCACCAGCCCTTGCAACACCGACAGCGCGAATTCTTGCTGTGGCGACAGGTCGCTCACGTCCAATGTCAGGAGTTCATCTGCCGGCGCGGAAGACTGGGGCCAGAATTCTGGATAAGCCTGTCGCGCCGCCGGATCGTATTGCACCGCCGGATCGTGGAACGGCTCAAAATGCCCGGTCTGCTCATACTGGCGTTGCAAGGCCTCGGCCCATGCTCTATCCCAGCGCGTGGCATATGGGTCATGGCTCAACTTATCCAGGTCGGCCCGGCAGGCAACGGCATCACCCATCCCGGCGTGCATTTCGGTCAGCAGCATCCTTGCCAGCAGACGTTGGCCGCTATCCGTTGCGCTTGTGATGTAACGCTCCAACTGCTCGACCGCCCTGGCCGCCGTACCATGGGATTGCACGTAAACGCCCACCCAATGTTCGCGCCCCAGGAACGATATCTTCACCTGCAACCGGTTCACGCCGGGTTGCAGCGTGATCCACGCGGCATGATCGTGTGGGTTCGCCGGCTCAGGAATCATGGGTGCGATCACCGGCACGCCATTCACCCACAGGCTGATCAACCCACTACATTCCGTGGTGAGATGCGCAATCGTCTGCTCGCTCACCACAATTTCGCCGTACAGGTAAACGGTGACATCCCTCTCGGCAGAAAACCACACGTCCAGCGATGTGACGCCGGCGGCGACGCCGTCCAATGTGTCCGCGCGTTGCCATCTCACGCGGCCATGTTTACCCTCATAGCTTGCTTGCAAGTTCGTCTCTTGCTCAGGGGGATAAGCCTGCAACAAACCGGCCAGATCATGATTGTCGAATGGACCGAGCACGTGCACCTGGCCCACCGACATTGCAGAAGGAGGAGGAAATAAGGTTGCCAATAGTGCCTCAAAACGCCCTTCCATCGTTGGATCGATCGTCGCCATAGGGGTACCTCCTGTATTGCTTACTTGTATACCCATCTCTTGGGTTATACAAGTCAGCATCGGATACGGCCTTGCTCAGTCGTCCAACGCTGCTTCTGCCGCGGAAAGATAGAATTGAAGCTTACGCTCGACGTCCGTTCGCCAATCTGAGCGCGGAGCAACCAGCCGAACGAGCGTCACCATTCAGCCAGGTCTGCACGACGACGGGTTGAGCATAACGTTCACGCTCAAGCCAAACAGGTTGTGGGGCAATCCACAATCCCGCCTGTTGAAGTGCCAGCAGAGCGCCATATTCTCGGCCGGCCCGGTCGCGCTCATCGCGGACGGTGAACTTCACGGCTAAGTCGCTGTGCGGGTTAGTGGCTCGATAGAGCAAGTTGTTCGCTCCGCCATCAATGCAGTTGATCGTCCAGCCTTGCCATTCGCATGCGTGCTGAGAGGTATTACTGGATAGAAAATCTAGCAATGGCTATAATGTCGATGACTCCCGTTTCATTGGCATTTGAGATTGGATTCAGAAACCCGGTTTCTGCGAGAAACCGGGTTTCTAATCGCGTTCTCCGAATCAGCTATTCAAAGCTTGGCACCGTTACCTCTGCGCCACCGTGCATAGCCGATTCATGCGCGCAGATGCCGGCGGCCGTCCAGTTGGCAGCCGTGACGGCGTCGATCCACGGCTTGCGCCCTTCCACGATGCTGCGCACGAACTCGTGCACCAGGTGCGGGTGCGAGCCATGGTGCCCCCCGCCCTGCTCGAACGAGAGGTGTTTATTCTCGTTGCTGTATACGAAACGGCGG
>DAOUFG010000041.1:0-1949 GCA_034430115.1 Thermoflexales bacterium
GTATGGCCTTTGTGTAGACGAATCCGCGCTCACCGGCGAGTCGTTGCCGGTTGAGAAAGCAGCAGATTCGCTCGCACCTCCAGATTCACCCCTGGCCGAGCGGAATAGCATGGTCTATTCCTCGACGCTGGTTACCCGTGGAAAGGGCGTGGCTCTTGTGGTGGCGACGGGTATGAACACAGAAATCGGGCGTATTGCGGGGATGGCCCGCCAGGTTAAGGAACCCCGTACGCCCCTCCAGTTAATGATGGATGAGTTGAGTAAAGCCCTGGTTGGATTTGCCCTGGGTTTTAGTGTATTGGTTCCGCTCGTAGGGATACTCATCGCACACCAGCCCCCTCAGCAAATGCTGCTCACCGGGCTATCCCTGGCTTTTGCTACCATTCCCGAAGAGTTGCCCATCATCATCACGATGGTGCTGGCGCTGGGCGCTTTTCGCCTATCCAAAAAACATGCAATCGTTAAACGCTTGAACGCCGTCGAATCATTGGGCTCGGTGACGGTGATCGCCACCGACAAGACGGGTACGTTGACTGAAAATCGGATGGAAGTGGCTGCTTTCGCGCCGCAGGAATTGGAAGACCGCCTGTTGAAAATTTGCTTGCTGTGCAACGATGCGGTTCAAAACGGAGCAGATTTTGCCGGCGACCCCATAGATGTGGCCCTGATGCGGGCAGCGCAAGAGGCCGGGCAAGAAGCGCAAGCCGTACGCAGGGATAATCCAATTCTTAGCGAATACACGTTTGATAACGCGCGCAGGCGCATGTCGGTTGTTTATCAGAATGATGGGCAGCAGTGGGTGGCAGTGAAGGGCGCTCCCGAAGCGCTCCTGCCCCGGTGCAGCCAACAATTCGAAGGACAGGCGATTATCCCCATGACGGACGCTTCCCGCCAGGCCATTCTGGAGCGCGTCGCTCAGAAGGCAACCGATGGCTTGCGGGTGATTGCGCTCGCCGAGCGAGCCTTGGCAAAAAACCGTCCAACGCAAGAGCAGGTTGAATCGGATTTGACCTTCGTTGGCCTTGTTGGACTCGCTGACCCGCCGCGCCCTGAAGTTCGTTCTGCCATCACCACTTGCCGGCGGGCTGGCATTCGTACCATCATGATCACCGGCGATCATCCATCGACGGCGAGATCGATTGGCAGGCAGGTGGGCCTCGATAGTGATGGTGCGGTGATCGCCGGGCCTGAACTCGACCGGCTCTCGGAAAGTGAACTGGAAGAGTTGGTCAAACATACTTCCATCTATGCCCGGACCACTCCCGAACACAAATTGCGCATCGTTCGGGCGCTGCAAGCCTTGGGAGAGCGTGTGGCCGTTACCGGCGATGGAATCAACGATGCGCCGGCGCTATCGGCGGCGAATATCGGCGTGGCCATGGGCGAGACCGGCACGGACGTGGCCCGTGAAGCCAGTGCGATGGTGTTGGCAGATGACAACTTCACTACCATCGCCAAAGCGGTAGAAGAAGGCCGCCTGATCTTTGAGAACCTTAAAAAGGGCGTGCGTTATTACCTGACGTGCAAGCTGGCGTTAGTTTTGATTACTTTATTGCCCACCTTGCTGCTCATTCCGGTGCCTTTTGCTCCGGTGCAAATCATCTTGATGGAACTCTTCATGGACTTGATGGCCGCCGCTGCCTTTGTTGCGGAGGGCGCTGAGGCCGACCTGCTCGACCAGGCGCCGCGCGATCCGAAAGCGAAGTTTATGGATAGAGCTATGATTGGCAGCATTGTCGCTCCCTCCCTGGGCTTATTCGCGGCTGTAACGGCGGCTTATTTGAGCACCTGGTATGGCACGCACGACCTGGTGGTCTCGCAGACTGTGGCCTTTTTTGCCTGGCTGATTGGGCACGTGCTCCTGGCGTTCAATCTGCGCTCAGAACGGCAGCCCGTCGTGCAACTTGGATTGGGAAGCAATCGGTGGATGTTAGCCTGGGGAGCGGCGG
>DAOUFG010000042.1:0-26159 GCA_034430115.1 Thermoflexales bacterium
CACGCGTTTGCGATCCTGATTGTGATGCGCTCCTTTGCCGATGATCACCACCTGATCGCGCACTTGGCGCTCGTGCACCCAGCGCCCCAGCGTGCGTTCGCAATCACCCCCGCCATAGACATGCGCCGTATCGAACGTGTTACAGCCCAGGGCAAATACGGCATCCAGCAGGGCGAAGCTTTGCTCCAGTTCACGCGAGTTCAGCATCATCGTTCCCTGCACCAGGCGCGAGACGGGTTTATCAACCCCTTGCACATGTCCGTATTTCATATCTTTTGTGTTTAGTTCAGTCCCATCGCATGCAGATTGCGATAGCTGATCGCCAGGCTCTCAAACGGGGCGCGCTGGCAAATATCCTGCTCCACAGCGTACCATTCCACCTTCGCCTCGCGGCAGGCATCCAGGATTGCGGGCCAGTTCAGGTTTCCCTCGCCGATTTCCGCCATCGCCTGCTGCCCATTGATGATCACCATGTCCTTCAGATGGACCACCGGCATGCGCCCCTTCATCCTGCGGATCCATTGCGCCGGGTCACCGCCGCCATGTTGCACCCAATAGGTATCCAGTTCCGCTTGCAAATAGCGCGGGTCCGATTCGGCATACAGGATGTCCAGCCCGGTCTGCTTGCCAAAGCGCACAAACTCGAAGCTGTGGTTGTGATAGCTAAAGGTCAGATCGGCCTCATGCAGCTTGCGCCCTATCTCCGTGGCCTCCTTGGCAAAGTTGCGGAAGCCTTCTTCGCCGGCGTCGCGATACTGCGCCGGCATGCTGCCCACGGCGACGTGATGGCAATTCCACAGATGATGCTCCTCAATGACGGCCGGCAAATCGTTGACCAATCGGTCAAAGCCGATGTGCGTGATGCAAATTGCCAGATCATTCTCCAGCACGATGCGCTTCACTTCCTTGGGTGAAATAGGGCCGATCCCCGACACCTGAACGGCGGTGTAACCCATCTCGCGCACCTTGCGCATGCTTGCGGCAAAATCATCGGCTGTTTGTGTGTACTCTCGCAATGTATACAATTGCGCAGCTAAAACGGGATGTGACATATTTCTCCTAAAGAACTTCCTCATCCATCAATTGCGCCGGCACCAGGCGCTATAGAGATTATCGACTTTTTCGTGCTGAACGTATAACCGATGTCGCCGGTTAAAAAATGGTATAAAGTATTCTTGTCGATGAGTGGATAGGAGTTCATCATGCAGAAGAAATCCGTAAAAACATTTGTCGCCGTCATGGCCCTGCTCACGGCGAGTTTCGGCTCCATTGCGACCGCCCCACGCCCGGCCGCAGCCAACATCCAGCGTTGGGATGCGCATGCTTGCAAGAACGGCGTATATATGTCCATCGAGATGGACAACTCCAAAGATGCACCGCCCAGTGCCGGGTTCCATGCCCCCGAACAATATGGGCAGATGCACATCATTAGCAGCGAAATCCAAAAAAACGAGCCCTACGATCACATCGTCTATAACTACTTTGCCTACCTCAACCCGGCAGTGCCAATCGGCGGCGAAATCACGCTCAGCCGCGACGGCGCAACGGCAGGCACGGTGACCGTGGGGGGAGATTGCTCCGGCCTGGGCCGCATCACCGGAACCGCATTCCTGGACGACAATGAAAATGGCGTCTGGGATGAAGGTGAAGCCGTTTTCCCGGAAGCCTGGATGAAGGTCACGGGCGGCGGCGTGTGGTTCGTATGCGGCTGGGTCGGCGGTGACGGCACCTTTGGCGTGCCCGTGACGCCGGGGCAATATATCGTCATGCCCGTCGCGCCCAAGGGCTACCGTACTACCACGCCAAAGCTCAATGTAGACGTCATCGACCTGGGGTACGTCGCCTTTGATACGAACATGGGCTTCGTTGCAGACCCCACAGCGCAGGGCGATGCGTGCGATCAATACAACCCACCCCGGCCATAACCAACAAAAAACCGACAGGCCGATGTGACCTGTCGGGTTCATCCACTTACTGCTCAGTGGGATATTTCAAGCCCCACGGCGCGCGAACCTGGTCCAGCGTTTGCATGATCGCAAGCGTCTCGTCCAACGGCAAAATGTCGCTTTCCAGCTTGTCGGCGCGCATGCAACGCATCACCTCGGCCGTCTCATAGTTGAAGCCATTCCCTTCAAACGGCACGTCCACCACCTGGTCTTCTTTGCCATTCACGCTCAATGTCAGGCGCGTGGAATGATAGAACGGCGCATGCACCTTGATGCGCCCGTTTTCACCCATGATGACCGCCTCATGTGGAGATTCCGTCCGCACCGCACAATAGAGCATCGCCAGACGCCCTTGTGGATACCCCAGGATGAAGGCGGATTGTTCATCCACGCCCGTTTGGCCCAGGTCGGCCAGGCTGACGATGCGCGGCGGCATCTTGCCTCCCAGCACCATCGACGCAAACGAGGTGACATAGACCCCCACGTCCAGCAACGCCCCGCCGCCCAATTCGGGCGCCAGCAGGCGGCTGCGCGGGTCGAAGTCCGTCCTGAAGCCAAAATCGACCATCACGGCGCGCACGTCGCCGATCGCGTTCTGCGCCAATAGCGCGCGCACCTTGCCCATCAATGGCAAAAAGCGCGTCCACATCGCTTCCATCAAGAACACGCGATGCTCCCGTGCGTATGTGATCATCTCCCGCGCCTCAGCCGCGTTCAGCGTGAAGGGCTTCTCGCACAACACGGCTTTGCCGCCCTTCATGCTCAGCATGGAGGCATCTTTGTGCATCGGGTGCGGCGTGCACACGTAGATGGCATCCACGTCCGGGTCACCAGCCAGCAACTCATAGCTGGCATGCCGATGCGGGATGTTGTGCTTATTCGCAAAAATATCGGCGGTCTCTTGTTTGCGCGAACCGACCGCCACCAGTTCTGCATCGGGCAACGCTTTTACGGCCTCCGCAAACTTATTCGCAATCCCACCGGTGCCTAAAATACCCCAGCGTATCTTTTCCATGATGTCTCACTCTCCACAATAAACGTTATTTCATTTCACGAATGATCGACTTCAAATCTGACTCTTGAGCTTCTATGCTTTCCGCCAGCTTAAACTGGACCAGGGCACGATGCAAGTTATGCTCCGGGTGGCGCGCCTTGAAATACACGTTGCCTTCCAGGTGATCGGTGAAGAAGCGCAGCCCGAGTTCAAAAGCAATCAGGCGAATCGCATCGTAAAGGTAGTCATAGTCGCTGGCGTTGAAAAAGGCACTCGTCACGGAGAGGTATCCACGCAAAATTTCTCGGCACAGATCCAATTCGAAGCAGACGTGTGATAGATCGTCCGTTTCCTCACCCAGCAGGTTACAGCAAGAACGCAGGCAGTCGCCGACGTCATAGTGCACCAGGCCAGGCTTTACCGTGTCCAGGTCGATGATGCTGACGGCTTTGCCCGTTGCGTCGTCGATCATGATATTGTCGATCTTTGGGTCGCCATGCATTGGGCGCAACGGCAACTGGCCGTTCAGCTTGGCATCTTCCAACACGTTGGCGAACTTACGTCGCTGCGCTACGAATGCCTTGCAATAGCGCTCGTCCGCGGAACCGTTCCGGCTATGCACCACGCCGTTGCGCGCCAGCACTCCGTCATAGTGCTGCAGATACCCGGGCGTGATATGAAACCCCACCAGCGTATCGTGCAACTGATCCACCCGCATATCGCTGATCAGGCTTTGGAAGCGCCCCAGGGCATAACCGGCTTCGGCGGCATGTTGCGCATCCCGCACGCGCGGGTAGGCAGTGGAATGATCGATGAAGCTCATCGCGCGCCAGAAGTCCGCGTTTTCATCCCTGTAATAGCTATGTCCATCTTGGGTATGAAACACGCGCGGCACGATCCAGCGCCTGGTTGAGGTATTTGCGAGGTCTTCCTGCTCCAGGCGCGCCTGCACGTGATCGCTCAACGCGCTCATGTTGAGCATGATCAACTCGGGCTGCCTGAACACGTGCTGATTGATGCGCTGCATGATGAAATACTTATTTCCGCCTGGCGCATCCAACGTGACGAGGTAAGTGTCGTTTACGTTGCCCGTCCCGTATTCTTTGACGCTGACCACCGGCCCGTTCGTGTTGAACTGCTCCGCAATCTGGGTGAGCTTATCCAAAGTCGATGTCTCCTTGCTTCAACGATTAGCGCAATGGTGCACCTGCACTGACGTGCCAGTGCAGGTGTTTGGAATCCTGGAAACGCCCCAGGTGGGTCACCACCCGGCATTCGCCATATTCTGCGGTTACCTGCGCGGCAACCTGGCGAATGACCGCCAGCATTTCCAACGCCAGCGCGTCATCTTCGGGTGAAAGCGCCAGCAGCGACGCGATGTGTTGCTTGGGAATGACGACGATGTGGACCGGCCAGAACGGTCGCGTGTGGCGGAACGCCAGGACATGCTCCGTTTCCATCACACGTTGCACAGGCGTGTGGCCGCTCAACACTTCATCACAGTAGAAGTCATCCGTCATACCCTCACAGGTCCATAATCATGTCGTGGTTATTGAATCCTGGCGGCTCCTCAAAGTCACCGACGGTGCGAAAACCATGTTTGTGATAGAAATGGATCGCGCGATCATTCGTCGCCTGGGTGCCCCCCCATAGCACCATGCGCTGGCGGCCAAGCTGGCGAGCAAATTGCTTCAACTGCACCATCAGAACACTGCCCAATCCTTTACTCTGATAGACATCCGCCACCGAAGGCGCTAAGGTGCAATCGGTTGCCGCATTCAGTGGGATGTTCAACTTCTCATAGCGCTTCACGTCGTCTTCGCGCACATTCAAGATCAAGATGATGTAGGCAATTACGCGTTCCGCCTGCCCATCCTGCACCGTTGCGACCATACGCAGCGTATCGGCAGGGTCGGTCGTCGCGCAGAGTTGTTCCGCCGTCGCGCGGTCAAACGGGTGCGGGCCATAGCGCCGCTTGGTATCGGCGGAGAGGCTCAGGAAGTAATCACCCAGGATTTGAACGTCGCCCGGTTGAACGGGCCGAAAGGTGAGCGGCACGCCACGGAAGTCCAGCGTGACGGTGACGGGAGATGGGGCGTCACGAAGCGTAGCAGGATCGATCATACTTGGTTTGTCTTGCAGGTTGTTCGGTGAGTTCATGATTATTCCTTATCGTCAAATAAGTCGCTCAGGCCGCGCTCCCACACATCCAGCGGCATAAACGGTGTCTCATTGAAATTAGCAGACAAGCTCTCGATATACGCTTTCACATTCACCTGTGGCATCTTATTCTGCAATTCTTCCACTTTGGCCGCCACAGAAGCCGTCAATAGACCACTCTGTTGCTCCAGGTCCGCGAGATCAATCCCCAGGTGGAACATGTGATTCAGACGCCGCACCAGTTCACACCAGGCCCGATAATCACTTTCTATACGCAGCCCCTGCAACTGCTTCGAGAGATGAGAGAAGTCGTAAGCCGGCACAAACGCATACAGGCTGAAGTATTCCACGTCCGCCTGTTCCGCCCAATCCACCAGGTACGTGCACAGACTTGCACCCCCTTCGTAGTTTGAAAAGCGCACTGCATACTCAGTCAACTCATCGCGCATGCGCTTCAGACTATAGGAACAGGAAACTTCACGATCTTTGTCATAGGGCATTGAACCATACACCCCGCCCAATGCACAAACGCGCTTCACGCTCAATTCTTTAGCCAGGTTAAAAAACGCCTCAGCGTAACGTTCCCCGCTCAGGTGTGGCTCTTCCCCTGTGAAGATGACCAGCCCACGACGCTCACTACCGGTATAGTACACCTCATTCTTATGTGTGGCCAATGAAACGCGATAGCCATCTTCCATTTTGATCTCCGGACGCAAAAAACCATGTGTGCCCGGGATTTGAAAAACATAGAACGGGTCAGACTTGATGTGACCGATCCGCTGTGCATGGGTATGCTGAATCAGATAACGAGGTAACTCCGACGATACGGCACCGGCATCCGCCCACTGCTGCCAGCCGGCGATCATATATATCTCGTCGGCTTTTGGTATTTCATCTAAAACAAGTAGTTCATCCATCCCCTCACCTCACTCACACAAATTGTACGCATGGTCTTGTTAGTTGATGCCCACCCGCAGCATCATGGTCTCCACATCATTCACGCCGGACAATCGAAAAGAAGAATTCGTCGATCAGCTCATGCGTCAAATGATGGCGCGCTGAACAACGCAACGTGCCTTCCTGCTCGAACCCGGCCCTGCGCGCCACCGCCGCGCTACGCTCATTCCTGGCGTTACACACGATTTGCAATCGCCGTGCGCCCAATATCTCAAATGCAAAATCGCGCAAGCCGGCGACCGCCTCGCTAATGTAACCATGCCCGGCACAGGCGGTGCGCACCCAATAGCCTATTTCAAATGAAGGCACAGACCAATCAGGATAGTGTAACCCCGTGCAGCCTGCCAGCACGCCTGTTCCCTTCACAAAAATAAGGTACCAGAAATCGGTGCGCTGTAGAAAGTGCACCTGTGCCTGGCGCATTTTCGCTTCACACTCCGCCAGGGACGGCGCAGGCACAGCCCAGGGAAGCCACAGGCTTAGTGCATCGATCGACTCGCACACCGCCTCATAAAAGCTTCTCCCATCGCCGGGCTGTGGACAACGCAGATTCAGACGTTGCGTATCAAAGCTCGCCGGTACGTCACGCAAAATGTTATCCATAGTTGCAAGCTCTGCGCACTACGCAACATGCCTCAAGCGGGATGCTGGCGGTCATAGCGTATTTCAGGGATAAGCATTAATGTCGCAATGCCGATCAAGCCCGCTGAAATCAAACCCATTTCACCAAGCGCAAGCGTATTTAACAACTGAAACGACAACATCGGCGCTGCCACGCCACGGACGCCGGTCAGGAAAGCGTGCACCGACATATAGTCTGCGACACGGTCCGCCGGGGCGAACTTGGTCACCCATAAGCTCCAGGCCAGGTCGCCACCGGAGTTGGCAACGCCGAAGATCACCGAGCTAATGACCAACTCCAGCATGCTGCCACCGGCGAAGAATGTCAAGATGCCCAGCGCAAACCCGACATTCAACACCATGCGGAGCACAAAGAAATTGGCTCGGTCAAATATCCATCCCCAGACCGGCCCCATCAGCAAGCGGGCCACGCTAGGGATGACAGCCGTCAACAATGCCACCTCGGATGCATCCAACGCCAGGCCAAACCGCGGGTTCGCCAAATACTCCACCCGCAGTGGCAGCATCATCAAGTTGGCAAAACCCAGCACCATCCACACCACCAATGTCCATGCAAATACGTGATCCCTCAACACGTAACGGACCGCGCGCAATGGATGCGTATTGCCAGATGGTCGCAAACGGCGCGAGGGGATACGGGTCAACCAAAATGCCGACAGGACGAAGGCAACACCAAAAACCACCAGCAACCAGGGGAACCACCAGATATCATCCGTCAGAAACCGCCCTGCCCCCTCGGCAAATAGGGCTGACGCCGCCACGCGAATCACCAGCGAACGGGAATAATATCGCCCGCGTTCATGCGGAGCGTAATTCTCCTGGTAAATCTGGGTCAACAGCGGCACTAGCGCCTGCGTACAGGCCATCGCCACGACGCTGCACAATACAAACAGCGCCAACGTTGGCACCACCGCCGAAACCAGGAAGAACCCTCCACCCAGTAAAGCGATCAACGCCGCCGCGCGCGAGGTCGGCCACCCATAGTGTTCCACGCCCTGCACGACGATAGGGGTAAGCAACATGCCAATGTTGCCCCCTGCTGCGATCAACGCTTTCTCGGTTGCGCCGGCCTGATAGGCCTGTACGGCGATTAATAACAGGAAGGTGGAACCTGCGCTTTCCAGCATACCCGCTGGGATAGCGCGCAGACAGTCGTATTTAAAGGTCAAATGCGTCACCTGCGCCGCAGATAGTGCATCCGGGTCCACAGGCGATGTTTGACTCAGGGCTGATTGAAAAGCTGAGCGTATATTCATCAATGTCGTCGGGATTTACGAGTTGTTCCGGGCTTGATACCAGATATGGTCTGGATTGGTTTGACGACGAAGGTATCATATACGACGCGCCGGAAGGGTTGTGCATTAGGCTCACGCAGCCACCATAGCGTCACACCCACTAACAGCAATAATAGTACTCCCTGCGCCCCAAACAAATAGGAGTAATTGGATAAATTAAAGCCAGCCAGCGGTGTGCGGATTCCTTCCAAGCCGTCTAGCACGAAGCCCCAGGCAATCGGCGATAGACCCGTAATGACGCTGTTGACGACCGATTGAAACGCAAAGTATTGGGCACTGGCGGGGCGGTCTCCGGCGATGTTCATCAATAAGCGCGTGAGCGCCAGATCATAAATCGCCGCGAAAAATCCATTCGCCAGTATCAACAGACATACCGACAAGATGGGTTGTGGCATGCCGTTGACCGAAAGCAGGAACCACAACACGAAGTAAATCACCCACCAGCCAAACGCGAACACTAACAGTGGCTTGCTGCCCACCTCGTCCGCCTTCATCCGCAACACTTGCGTAGCGAACATGCTCAAGACCGCCGCGCCCGCCGTGAGCCAGAGAATCGGCCCATCACCCAGCCCCACATGGTCACGTACAAAGACGACCGTAAAAGTGTTGCTGGCGGCAATGACAACCTGCACTGCACAACTAAAAATGACCATGCGCACAAATGCGCCATCGGCCATCAGGGTCTTCCAACTTAATTTTTCCTGCGGCTGGTTGGAAATGCTGGCGGTTGCCTGCGGTTCCGGGATGCGTCTCAAAAAATACAGGCTTATCATGCCCCCCAGGAAGCTGATCAGAAACACCGCGCTATAGCCCAGCATGGTGTGCTGTAACAGGATAGTGCCTGAAATCCCCAACGCAATCAGCGTTCCGCCGTTCACAAACAAACGGTCCCAACTGAGAAAGTACCCACGCAACGATTTTGGCACAATGGCGGCAATCCACGGCAACCACGAACAGACCGCAATGCCACGGCTTAATGTAAAGATAAACATCACCGCGAGCATGATCCAGATCGCCAGCAATTCGCCGATTGCATGCGATACAAGCGGAAGGATCACCATGAAGATGAGAATGGACACACGCGCGGTCCAGCCATTGACCATCAATCGACGATAGCCAATCTTCTCCGCATAGGGCGCAACGGCAAGTTGAATAACCGACGTGAGCGGTGAAAGGCCGGCCAATATCCCTAACACCACCGCCGAGGCCCCCAGTTGATTGGCAAACAGGATCAACGGGCTGCCGAGGCATATCTGATAGGAAACCGCATTCAGACCTTCATACCAATACGCATAACGTATTTTTGGGGGCAGTGTATCAGCCATGAGTTGATCCGTTACAGAATAAGCATTGCATCACCAAAAGAGTAGAAACGATAGCGCTCGCGGATCGCCTCAGTATAAGCCTCACGCAACAGGCCCATGCCCATGAATGCACCAATCATTGCAATCAGGGTGGATTTTGGCAAATGGAAGTTCGTAATCAGGGCGTCAATCGCCTTATACTCGTAGCCGGGCGTAATGTAGAGCTGGGTAAAGCCACGGTAGGGTTGCGTCGGCGAATGAGCCGGCCTGCCTGCGGCAGCAGACTCCAGCACGCGCACGCTAGTTGTCCCCACGCCAACCACTTTTCCGCCCCTGGCGTGTGCCGCGTTCATCATGTCGGCCGTCTCCGCCGATAATTCACACCACTCACTGTGAATCTGATGCTGCTCCACAACATCTTCGTTGATCGGCTTAAACGTGTCGAGGCCAACATGCAGCGTCACGAACGCCATCTCTATCGAATGTTGCGCCAGCGTTTCGATTAGCGCAGGCGTGAAGTGCAACCCAGCCGTAGGCGCAGCCGCCGAACCAGCCACGCGGGCATACACCGTCTGATAACGGTCGGGGTTTTGCAACGTTTCGTGTATATAAGGAGGAAGCGGCATTTCCCCGATCTGATTCAGATACGGCTCCACGGGTTCATCGAAGTGAATCAGCCAGTCCGTAGCGTCTGGTGCAGTCAGTTCCACCCTGGCGTGCAAAGTTTTACCTTCGCCGGCCGGCACCAGAACCTCATTGACGTTGCGTCCACCCACCAGGCAACGCCAGGTAAGATCGTCCAGCCTGCGCAATAACAATAATTCGACCTTCCCGCCCGATGGTTTACGGCCAAAGACACGCGCCGGGATGACCCGGCTATCATTAGCGACCAATAAGTCATATGATTTGAGCAATTGCGGCAGGTCGCGGAAAATATGATGTGTTATTGTTCTGGTACTACGCTGAACAACCATCAGACGCGAAGTGTCTCGAGGCTCAACAGGTATCTGGGCAATCAGCTCAGGAGGCAATTGATAATCTAATTCTGATGTGAGCATGCAATAGTGGTACATTATAGTCTGTAGGTTCGTAGCTTATGATGGCGTCCGTTAATCTCACGGTAATCTAAGACGTCAATGTTACTTAATATAAAGCTCGTCATAAGCATAACCTTTGACATGACATATCCTGAGTGTTACCATGAAGGGTCATTCGTTTTCACGTCAACACCTGGCGTAGTATGGGTTGGCTTGAGATTCATTTTGGGTGGCAAAGATGCCTAAAAGTCTGAGAAATAACTTAATTCCGATCATTCTGATCACTCTGGTGGTCGCCTATGCCATCATGGCATTCGCGCGAACATCTTCTACCCCTCGCACTGAGGAAGCGTCCTATAACGCGCTGGTTAGCGAGATCAATGCCGGTAATATCCAATCGATCAGCGTGTCTGCCGATGGCACCACGTTGCGCGCAATCAGAAAGAGCGACAGTAGCGTCATCTCGCTCAACAAGGAATCCAATGTCGATACGCTTCAACTCCTGCGCGATTATGGTGTGACACAAGACGCCCTAAAGAGCTTTGATTACCGCGTAGAAGGCGTCCCATTCCTGATGCAGATTTCGGGCGCATTAATCTACCTTCTGCCGGTGCTGCTGATCGGCGCATTCTTCCTGTTCACGATGCGCAGAGCGCAGAGCGGCGCCGATCAAGCTTTCTCCTTCGGGCGAAGCCGCGCACGCCGCATCACGTCCGAGACGCCCGTCGTCACCTTTCAAGATGTCGCGGGTTGTGACGAATCCAAGCAGGAACTGGTCGAAGTCGTGGAGTTCTTGAAGAATCCCGAGAAGTTCATTCAGCTTGGCGCGCGCATTCCAAAGGGCGTTTTGCTGGTCGGCCCGCCCGGCAGCGGTAAGACCCTGCTAGCCAAAGCGGTCGCCGGCGAAGCAGGCGTGCCTTTCTTCAGCCTATCAGGTTCTGAGTTCGTCGAATTGTTCGTAGGCGTCGGTGCCAGCCGCGTGCGTGACCTGTTCGACCAGGCCAAAAAAGCGGCCCCTTGTATCGTCTTCATCGACGAAATTGACGCCGTGGGTCGCCAGCGTGGCGCCGGCCTGGGCGGCGGCAACGACGAGCGAGAGCAAACCTTGAACCAGATGCTGGTCGAAATGGACGGTTTCAACACCGACACCAACGTGATCGTGATTGCCGCCACGAACCGCCCCGACATCCTGGACCCCGCCCTCATGCGCCCCGGCCGGTTCGACCGGCGCATCGTGGTGGACGCCCCGGACCTGGCTGGTCGTGAGGCGATCTTGAAAGTGCATACGCGCGGCAAGCCGGTAGCCGCCGATATCGACCTGAAAGCGATCGCCCGCCAGACGCCCGGTTTCACCGGCGCCGATATCGAAAACCTGGTCAACGAGGCGGCCATCTTGACAGCGCGCGCAGGGAAGCGCGAAATCGGCCAGAATGAACTGCAAGAAGCCATCGAAAAGGTGGCGCTGGGGCCGGAGCGCAAGTCGCGCCTGATTAGCCCACGTGAGAAGGAAGTCGTGGCTTATCACGAAGCCGGGCACGCCGTGGCCGCAGCATTGGTTCCCGAAGCCGAAGTCATCGTCCAGAAGGTCACCATTATCCCGCGCGGCGCCGCCGGCGGCGTCACCTGGATTGCGCCGGAGAACGAGGAAAATGCGCTGAACATGACCAAGCGGCGCATGGAGGCGCGCATCGTCTTCGCGCTGGCCGGCCGGGCTGCCGAAGAGATCATCTTCGACGACGTCACTGCCGGCGCCGTGAGCGACCTGGACCGCGCTTCGAGCATCGCCCGCGCAATGGTGCGCCAATATGGCATGAGCGATGTCATTGGCCCAGTGTCATTTGGCGAGCGCAGCGAAATGGTGTTCCTGGGCCGCGAATTGGCCGAGGGAAAGAACTACAGTGAGAAAGTCGCTGAAGTTATCGACAATGAAGTCAGCAAGATCGTCAAGGCGTCTTATGAGCGCGCCAAAGGGATCTTGCTCAACAACCGTGATCGGCTGATGGCCGTGGCGAAACGGTTGTTGGAAAGTGAGACCATTGATGCTGTCGAGTTCCGCACCATCATGGGCCTCACAAACCCAACGCCCATCGCATAGCAGGCAAATGATAAAAAGGCCCCGCAATAATACTGCGGGGCCTTTTTATTCCCGGCTCACCGCTCCTATGAGCACCCAGGCCAGCCTTACTATGCGGCAGCGGTAAAACCTGTCAGAAAATGTTTTGAAAGGGCATGTGCGTTGGGCATCTCGCGCACGTAGTGTATCGATAACGGCATTGCTCCAACTTCACCTCGGAGATGCACGTTGCCCGCTGCGCTGTCATCCCGAGAGATAGATTGTTGGGACAAAAGAGGTGCCCCATTCGGAATGACCCTGCCGCCGAATCAGAGCACGTTCCGTAGCCAACGCGCTTTTCAAAATACCCTTTTGAAAGAGTCTCTCGGGTTTCTAGTTGCGCTCGAACTGCTTGAACCCCTCCCCATATACTTCCTGCACCTGGCCAATTACCACAAACGCGTGTGGGTCTGCCTCGACGATGATGGACTTGAGCGAAGCAATCTCAGCCCGGCTCACCACGATGTAGAGGATGGGACGCTCCTGGCCGGTGTAAGCGCCGGTGGCATCCCACCGTGTGACACCGCGCCCCAGATGTTTCATCACCGCCTGCGCCACGCGGTCCGGCTCACGCGTAATCACCGTCACCGCGCGCGTAATGCCCACGCCCTCTGAGAGCGCCTCCGCCGCCAACCCGGTGACATAGAGCGAGACAAGCGCATAAAGCGCCTTTTCCCATCCAAACACTACGCCGGCCAATACCATTACCAGCGCATCCGTCACCAGGTAGCCCTGGCTCAGCGGCAAGCTGCGCCAGCGCGCCAGCAATTGCACCAGCACGTCGGTGCCGCCAGTAGTGCCCTTCGCCCGGAACACCAACCCCATCCCCGCCCCACCGATGACCGAACCGAACAACGTATTCAAGACGATGTCGTCTGTCATGCGGCGGATGCCCAAGGACTCCAGCGCGATCATCATGACGCTATACAGAACTACTGTCACAACAGTGCGGATGAAAAAGCGCAGTCCGCCCAGGAAGCGCACACCGAGCGCCAGCAAAGGCACATTCAGCACCAACACAATCAGGCCGATTGGGAGCGCCGGGACGAGGGCATTGCCTATCACGGCCAGCCCGCTCACCCCACCCGAAGCCAGTTCGGCCGGGGCCATGAAGACGATCACACTGACCGCCTGCAAAAACGCCCCCACAGTGATGAGCGCGTAATCACTCACCAGCGCCAGGTTGATCGAGGTGTTGTGTCGCAGAGGAGCGTTTGTCATATTGTTTGCCGGCAATTCCCTCCGCACCACATTGTCAGAGGAATGCGTTAATCATGATCTGTTGTTCCGTCCCCATCATACGAAGGGCGCGTCAACCTGGCAAGCTTGGCCTCCATCTCCATCCAACCGATTGACGACAGGCCGAACTTGGTCTGAAGTTGCTCGTCTGTCAATTGCCCGGCCTGGTAATCTCGCACGGCACACGTCCAGCGCAGCATTTCAAACGTCAGGGCCGGCAGATCAGCTAAAGGCACGATCTTGCGATTGAACATGTACTCCAAGTTGCGTCCCGTGCAGTCAAACAGCTTATCCGTCACTTCGTAACGTTGGATATGCGAGTCTACCACTTGCAGACATTCATCCGAAATAGGCAATTTACGATCTTTAAAGCGCAAATGTTTCTGCATGTAACGAACCCACACACCCGCATGCCCCTGGTCGTCACGTTCCACATCCGATAGGCTAAGCGCCAGGCATTCGCCCTTTTTCATCCCTGTATCCAGCACCAACATGATTACAGTCAAGGGGCGCATTTCCAGTCGTTCTCCGGTGGCCACTTGCCGGGCGGCCTCGATCACCTTTTGCGTTTGCTGCTCGGTTAAATATTCCGGCAGCGGGTCCATGAAGGGTTTATAAGCTACGCCGTCCGCCGGGTCCACCGCCAGGAACCCCGCCTCCTGCAGCCACTTAAAAAACACTTTCAACGAGGTGAGGCGCCGCTCGATGGATTTTGGGCTATTGGCAATCGTGCCATGTTCCTGCGAAGCCAGGAAAGCCTTGATCCGCTCGGTGGTGATCGACGCCAGCAGAACGGGGGCAGATGTAGGCTGGAGAAAACGAGCAAAGATGCGCACATCCCCCAGGAACGCCTTACGCGTGTTATCCGACAGGGGCCGCTGCGCCAGGTGCGCCGCGAACTCCGTGATTCCCTCATCCAGGTGCAGGTTAGGATTCTTTGCCATATCCGGCAGTGTAGCACAGATGTTCTGTTTTGTGTAAAGTGATATATTCATTAATAAATGTCACCTGCTCTTACACCAAGGCAATGGGTCACAATCATATTGGTGAACGTTGTCGTTTCAGCGATTACGACGTTGCTCATCGTGCGCGTGGTGCTATATCAATCCACGCCTCGCGCGGCAAATGCTGCACCACCTGCAGTACTTGCGGCTACGCCCACACAGCAGCCGACAAACTCATCTGCGGCCATAGAACCACAGCCAAGCCCCCTGCCCTCTCCAACAGCGGAAGTGGCCCAGGCCGAAACGGATACGGTCGCTGCGCCAACTTCCACAGCCACCACGGCGAAGCCAACCGCAAAGGCGAGCGCCACTGCGAATACTGCAACCAGTACAACTGCCGGCACACAAGGGAGTGTGCGCATCGGCAGCGTCCTGTTTCCCGGCCAACATCAACGTGAATCCGTGGTCATTGCCAACGACAGCAATGTGGATGTGGTGATGAAGGGTTGGGTGCTTGCCTCCAGCCGTAACATCAGTTACACCTTCGGCAATGTCACCTTATTCCGCAGTAACTTTATCAGCCTGCACACGACCAGCGGCACAGACGTGCCTACTGACCTATTTTGGGACCGTACGGAGCCAGCCTGGCAAATAGGTGACGTGCTCACGCTGACCACGGATCAAAACAAAGTCGTAACGACATACACGGTTAAGTAACTGACATATCGTGTCGGTTGGCCTTGCAAGAGAAGCAGCATCCGTCTGCGCTGTTCATCCGCAGGCCGATAAACAATTACTATCATGTTGACGGGTGATGACCTGAAAAAATTGCTCGCGGCAGGCCCAGGGCCGCGCATCGATATTCTCATGCCAAACACCGCCACAGCCGAACGCATGGCGCGTGCGCTTGTTTCGCTGGCAAACACCCAGGGGGGCGTTTTGCTGGTGCCGTTGCGCACGAACCGATCGCGCACACCGGTTGATCCAAATGAAATTCTTGATCGAGCCGGCCAGGCCGCCCTTCTGAGTGAACCACACCTGATCATTCCACTGCCCTACCTGTTGCGCCTTAGCGCGGCAGAGCCCCCGATTGCGCTGGTGGTGGAAGTACCCGACGGGTTGCCACACGCCTACAGCCTGGATGGGCGCTACCATTCGCGTAACGGCGCGCGAGTGGTGACGTTGACGGCGCGAGCGCTACGTGAGTTGTTGCTCCTGCGCAGCGAGAGTTCATGGGAGGCCCAAACACCCAACGCGTGCGGCCGCGATGACCTGGATTGGGAGAAAATCGAAGCCTATGCCGCGCAGGCGAGCAGTGTGGGCGAGCCGACGGTGGAAGACCTGTTGCTGCGGCGTGGGTGCATCCTGCGACAGGGCAAGAAAATCAAGCCAACTTACGCCGGTTTGCTGCTTTTCGGCAAACAGCCGCAGCGCTGGGCGCGCGGCGCCGAGGTGCTGGCGGTGCGTTTTAAGGGCCCCAGTATGGACGACGTCTTCACGCGCCAGACGATCAGCAACACGCTCCCTGAACAAATCCACCGAGCGGAGCTTTTCATCAGCGAAAATGTGGTGCAGCATGCGCGCATCGGCGCATGGCAACGCAACGATGCGGCCCCCTACCCGCCCGGCGTGCTGCGCGAAGCTGTGGTGAACGCCATCGCGCACCGCGATTACCGCATGGTCGGTAACCAGGTCCATATCCTGGTATTCAGCGACCGCGTAGAAGTGCGCAGCCCTGGCAAGCTGCCCGGCCACGTTACCCTGAAGAACTTGCTATATGAGCGTTACTCGCGCAACGAGGCCATCGTTCAGGTGCTGGCTGATATGGGGTTCATCGAACGGCTGGGATATGGCATCGACCGGATGGTGCGCACGATGAAAGAGCGTGGTCACCAGCCGCCGCGATTTGAGGAAACCGACGCTGGCTTCATGGTCACGCTCTATGCCAAGGCAAACACGGCCGAACCTCTCGTTACCTTGCCCGTGCCGGCCCAAAACCAACGCGTGGAAAAGATGCTGGAGTTCTTGAAAGCCAATGGACACATCACCAATCGCGAATACCAGGAGCTTTGCCCCGACGTCAGCGCCGAGTCGCTCCGCCGCGACTTCGTGGAACTGGTGGACCGCGACATCATCATGCGCATCGGCGATAAGCGCGGCACCTACTACATCCTGAAGTAAGCAGCCCCCGCCGCACTAGAACACCTATTCCGTTCAAGCCATTCAGGCATTAAAATGGCACGGCTTGAGCGATACACGCATGATTCAGAACCATTCTCCAAACGATGCGACTCCCATCCGTAGACAGTATCTGGATTTGAAACGTAAATACGCCGATTGCATTCTGTTCTTTCGGTTGGGAGATTTTTACGAAACATTCGACAGCGATGCCGAACTGGTGTCGCGCGAACTTGATATTGTGCTCACCGGCCGGTCCGTGGGCAAAGACAATCGCGTCCCGATGGCGGGCGTGCCCTATCACGCCGCTGACGCTTATGTCGCCCGGCTGATCGAACGTGGCTATCGCGTCGCAATTGCGGAACAACTGGGCACGGAAGCGATCAACGGGCTGGTGCCCCGCGAAGTGCGGCGCGTGGTGACGCCTGGCACAGTGGTGGAACCGAGCATGCTCGACGCCGGGCAGGCCAGCTACCTGGCAGCCATTTGCATGGAGGCACCCCAGGCCGGCGAAGACGCGCCCATCGGCACGCGTATCTACGGCCTGTCCTACTGTGACATCACCACCGGTGAGTTTTGGGCCACGCAAGTGGAAGGCGAGATCGAGCTGGAGCGCGAGTCCGCCCGTATCCAACCGCGCGAATTGCTGGCGCCCGATCAGCGCGAATGGCAAACGGATGCCGAATCTGCACAAGTGCCGGGCTTCCGCGCCGGGCTGCTGAAGCCGACGCTCCTGCCGCCCTACCGCTTCGCACTTACCAGCACCCGCCAAACGCTGCTGGAACAATTTCACGTCAGCACCCTGGCCGGATATGACCTGGAGGACAAGCCCCTGGCGATTCGCGCCGCGGGCGCCGTGTTGCACTATTTGCGCGACACGCAACCCGCCGCGCTGAACCAGCTCACCGAGTTACGCACCTATTCCACCTCGCAATTCATGGGGCTGGACGCCGTCACGCGACGCAACCTGGAACTGACGGAGGGTCTGCGTTCGCGCGCCAAACAGGGCTCGCTCCTGGGCGTGCTGGATGAGACGTTAACCCCTATGGGTGCCCGCCTGTTGCGGATATGGATTTCTCAGCCGTTGCTGGATCAGGCCGCCATCGAAGAGCGCCTGGCACGCGTAGACGCGCTATACGCCAACAACCTGTTGCGGGCACAACTGCGCGAAACGCTGAAGAATATGCCCGACCTGGAGCGCCTGGCCAACCGTGCCATCAGCGGCATCGCATCCCCCAAGGACCTGCTGAGCCTGAAAGCCGCTGCTCAACAGGCCGGGGCCATCGCCAACGTGCAAATCAAAGCCGGCGACGCACCCGGCGAACCACAGGGGCCAAGAGGGTTCCGGCTGCAACTGCCGGACCTGTCACCCATCACCCAACTCATCGAGTCGGCCATCAAAGAGGAGCCCGACGACGACGGCTTCATCCTGCCCGGCTATAGCGCGGAGCTAGACGGCATCCATCTGACGTCACGCGACGCCAAGGTCTGGGTAGCGAACCTGGAACGCACGGAGCGCGAGCGCACCGGCATCAAATCGCTCAAAGTGGGCTATAACAAGGTCTTCGGCTACTATATCGAAGTGACGCACGCCAACACCGAGGCGGTGCCGGCCGACTACATCCGTAAACAGACGCTCACCAACGCCGAACGCTACATCACGCCGGAATTGAAAGAGCGCGAGACGTTGATCTTGAACGCCGACGAGCGCATCACGGAAATCGAGGCCCGCCTGCTCAAAGAGATCAACACCCGCGTGGCCGAACACGCCAAGGAATTGCTTGGTGCGGCACATGCCATCGCGCGCTTGGACGTCGCCGCTGCGTTGGCGGAGGTGGCCGCGCGCAATCACTATGCGCGGCCCACCTTCGACGGGCAGGGCACGCTCCAGATCACCGCCGGGCGACACCCGGTAATCGAACAAATGATGAGCGACGTGCCCTTCACGCCGAACGATACCCAGATAGACCCCGAAGCGCGCATCCTGATCATCACCGGCCCCAATATGAGCGGCAAAAGCTCCTACATGCGCCAGGTGGCGCTCATCACGCTGATGGCGCAAATCGGCAGCTACGTGCCGGCACAATCGGCCTGCCTGACCACGGTGGACCGCATCTTCACGCGCATCGGCGCGCAAGATGAGTTGACCGCCGGGCAAAGCACCTTCATGGTCGAGATGGTGGAGACTGCCAACATCTTGCATCATTGCACGCCGCGCAGCTTGGTTATCTTGGACGAAATCGGGCGCGGCACCAGCACTTACGACGGCCTGGCAATCGCCTGGAGCGTGATCGAGTTCCTGCACAATCACCCCGAGCGGCGCGCAATGACGCTCTTCGCCACGCACTATCATGAGCTGATCCAACTGGCGGACAAACTCCCCCACGTGCGCAATTACAACGTGGCCGTCAGCGAAGATAGCGGCAACGTCGTCTTTTTGCACAAAGTGATCCCCGGCGGGGCGGACCGCTCCTACGGCATCCACGTGGCGCAGCTTGCCGGGTTGCCGGTGGCAGTGGTGAGCCGCGCGCAAGACATCCTGCGCCAACTGGAAGACGGCACGTTACAGGTGCAGCAGAACGCTTTCAAGCCGGTGGAAACGCTCCCCATGTTCGTCACCGAGCCGCCGGCGATTAACCGGTTGAAATCAGTCGACCCGGACACAATGAGCCCACTCGAGGCACTCAGCGTGCTGTATGAATTGAAGAAACTGGCCAAACAGGGCAAGGGCAAAAAATGACCACAACATTGGGCAATTTATTCCCAGTCATCGAAAATATCGCGGCGCAAAATGCACCGGCATTCTCGTTCTTGAACCCGCAATTCAGCGACGTGAACACCTGGCGCGTCCAGGCACGCCAGCGCCTGCTGGAACTCCTGCGCTATCACCCGCCCAAAGTGCCCCTGGACGCAGAAGTGGCTGAAGTGACCGACCATGGAGATTACATCCGCGAAAAGGTCTATTTCAATAGCGCCCCAGCCAACCGCGTTCCCGCGCTCCTTCTACGCCCCAAAACACAGACGGTGCCTGCCCCGGCGATTGTTGCCCTGCACGACCACGGCGGGTTCTACCGTTTCGGCAAAGAGAAGCTGGTGGAGACGGAAAATGAGCCGGGCGACCTGACCAGGTTCAAGCAGACTTATTATTCCGGACATTCCTATGCCAGCGACCTGGCCCGGCGCGGCTACGTAGTCATCGTCATCGACGCCTTCTACTTTGGCGAGCGGCGGCTCGACCTGGCAAGCATCGAACCGGAGATGCGCGAGCGTCTGCAAGGGCGCGCCAGCACGCTTGTAGAACAACTCTCCGAATATCACGAACAGTGCTCAGCCTTTGAAGAGGTGATGGCGCGGCACATCTTTGCCGCCGGAGCTACCTGGCTGGGCATCATGTCACACGATGACCGCGCCAGCGTCGATTACCTGCTTAGCCGGCCTGAAGTGGACGGCAGCCGCATCGGCAGCGTGGGCCTGTCGATGGGCGGGCACCGCAACAATTACCTGGTTGGAACGGACCCGCGCATCAAAGCCGCCGTTACCGTCGGCTGGATGACCAACTGGTCGGACCTGCTGGCAAACCAGGTGCGCATGCACTCCTGGGCACAATTCGTGCCGGGGCTGGCGGCGAACTTTGAAATCAGCGACGTCGCAAGCGTTGGCATGCCGGCGGCGTTGATGGCGCTGGAATGTGCCAAGGATGAATTATTCAATATGCCCGGCATGCAACGCGCCTGCGACAAATTGACCGACATATACGCCAAGGCCGGCCTGTCTGAA
Organism: Thermoflexales bacterium; assembly: GCA_034430115.1. Lineage (GTDB taxonomy): Bacteria > Chloroflexota > Anaerolineae > J036 > Brachytrichaceae > CAIXPS01. The sequence continues at coordinate 20,587 of DAOUFG010000042.1, forward strand.
CGTTTCCAATATCGTTTTTACGACGTGCCACATCAGTTCAACGCCAGTATGCAACATGACGCGTTCGACTGGCTGGACCGCTGGCTGAAATAACTGGGAGGCATAGCATGATGCACGGTGGCGGTGGACACGGCGGCGGCTGGTGGTCCATGATGCACGAGCAGCCAACGAGCAAACCGCATAACACGCAAGACACACTCAAGCGAATATGGCTTTACGGCAAGCCCTACACGCTCAAAATTGCCATGATGCTGGGCGTGATTATTGTCATTTCCATCATTGACCTGGCACCGCCGCTCCTGGCACGCGACCTGATCGACCACGCAATTCCCAATAAGGACGTCGCGCGCCTGAGCCTGCTTGCCGTTGGCATGATCATCATCCCCATCCTGGATGCGCTCATCGGCACGCTGCAACGCTGGTTTAGCGCGCAAATTGGAGAGGGCATCATTTACGACCTGCGTTGCGCCATGTACAACCACATGCAGCGCATGTCGCTGCGCTTCTTCACGCAGACGAAGACGGGCGAGATGATGTCACGCTTCAGCACCGATGTGATCGGCGCGCAAAACGCCATCACCAGCACGCTGGTTTCGGTGGTTACCAACGTGGTGACGCTGGTCTCCACACTGGCAATCATGCTGAGCATTGAATGGCGTCTCACGTTGGCGGCCCTGGTGGTGTTGCCATTGCTCTACCTGCCGGCCCGGCGCGCCGCCGCCATCTTGCGCGATATTTCACGCAAGGCCCTGGAATTGAACAGCCTGATGAATGGGCAGTTGAATGAGACGCTGAACGTGTCTGGTGCGCTCTTGGTGAAGGTGTTTGGCCGCCAGCCCAGCGAGCAGGCGCGTTTCGCCCAATCCGCGGCAGGGGTGCGCGATATCGGCATCCGCCGGGCGCTGGTCGGACGTTGGTTCTTCGTGGTGGCCGGTCTGGTAAGCTCACTCGGCAGTGCTGTGCTGTTCTGGTCGGGCGGCTACCTGGTCATCATCGGCGCGCTTAGCATCGGCACGATCGTGGCGTTCATCAGCTACCTTTCACGGCTCTATCAGCCCATCGTCGGCCTGACGAATATCCAGGTAGACCTGATTCAGTCGCTGGTAAGCTTTGAGCGCGTGTTCGAGTACATTGATCTGCCGATCGACATCCAGGATCAACCCGGCGCACAACACCTGGCAAAGGTGCAGGGAGCCGTGACGTTCGAAGACGTGTCATTCAGCTATCGTGAAGCCATCCCCGCTGCAATTCCTGGCCTGACAATTGAACCCATCCCGCCACACGATGGCGCTGGTGTCCCAGAGGTCGTGCGTGACTATGAACAGACCACTCCCCCAACCAATGGCCTGGACGCCGAAGCGGCCAGCGCAGCCGGAATGGGCCGGCACTGGGCGCTGGAGAATATCTCCTTCCAGGCACAGCCGGGACAGTTGGTGGCGTTGGTTGGCCCCAGCGGAGCCGGTAAAACCACCGTTTCGTACCTGTTGCCACGTTTGTATGAACCACAACGAGGGTGCGTCTTGTTGGATGGGCACGACCTGCGCACGTTGACGCTGGACACGCTCTCGCAACACATTGGGCTGGTCACACAAGAGACGTATCTCTTCCACGATACGATCCGCAACAACCTGCTCTATGCCAGGCCAAACGCCACTGTGGAAGAACTTGAGGCGGCCTGCCATGCAGCATTCATCCACGACGTCATCATGAGTATGCCACAAGGCTACGACACGGTGGTGGGGGAGCGCGGCTACCGGCTCTCCGGCGGCGAGAAACAACGCGTGGCGCTCGCGCGCGTCATCCTCAGGAACCCCAGCGTGCTCGTGTTGGATGAGGCCACTTCCTCGCTCGATTCGCAAAGCGAGTATTACATCCAGCAGGCGCTGGATGACCTGTTTGTGGGGCGCACCAGCATCGTGATCGCACACCGTCTATCGACCATCCTGGCCGCGGACCAGATCCTGGTATTCGACCAGGGGCATCTGGTCGAACGGGGCAACCATCAACAACTGCTGGAACACAAGGGGCTATATGCCAGGCTCTACGAGACCCAATTCCGCAGCCTGGCCAAGGGCGTGCACAGCGAAAATCCGCGCAGATGAAGTGCCGCCATCCGAAATAAGTAGAAACCCGATTTTGGCGCCGGGTACGGCGCTTAAAAACCGGGTTTCTGATTTTCTTACCTTCCCAGTTCCACGCTCACGATCTGGCGTGGTTCCACCAGCAATTTCAACGTCCCCTCCGCAGAAAGGGGCAAATCGCTACGCCGATCCTCCGCCAGGTCCAGGCAGTATGCGGCGCTCAGCCGGCCGCCCAGGTTCAGAGTAACAGGCTGGGTCTGGTTGCTCAGGTTCACCAGGCGCACCAGCACTGCGTCACGCTCCTCACAGCGTTTGACCGCCGTGACGTCGATGCCTTCTCCCTGCACATCCAACAGCGATTGGCCCACCCGGATGCCCCCCGCGTGCTTCCCGGTTGGCGCGGCGATCAGCGGCACACCAAACTCGCGCGACTGGCGCATCACACCGGCCTCATCCCACGTGCCCGCAAATGGCACGACAGCCAGCCGATAGGTGTGCACGCCCGGCTCCTGGCTATCCAGGTACTCGTGCGGCTCACCAGCGCCACGCCCAAAGGCGCGCAGGAGCGTGATCGCGACCGTGCGACGCGGTTCGTCCATCACTTCATATTCGGGCGTGCCGGCTGTCAGAACGGCCAACCCACCCTGCTCATCTTGCACCGCCACGAAGGAGTAGTGCGGGTAAGTGCCCAGTTGTGGTTCGCGCCAATCGTGGCTGTCCACCTGCTTGATGGTGCGCTCCATCACGTCGTATGCGCCATCGGCATAGCACACCTTCGCGTTCAAGTCGGTTGGGAACAGCACGCGCAGGCGATGATTACACGCCGTGTTTTCAAGCGTGATGTCGATCTCCAGGCGCTGCGAATGTGCACCTAACGTCAACGTCGCGTCGATTGGTATCTGCACGAGCTTTGCGGAACGCTGCATCCTGGCCGGGTCCGCCTCATAGGGCACGCCCACAAAGCCTTCCGGCACACTGAACGTTTGGCGAATGCGCAAAGCGGCCAGATCAGGCCCATCCTGCACCCGTGCCACCTCCACCGGCGCACCCCGCGAGAGATAGGTTTGGTCAAACTTGGGCGGAATCCAGTTCCAGCCTTCGCCGCCGTCGCCGCGATCCTCATAGACCAGGAGCCCACGATAGCAACGCCCGGTCTGCTTGTCCGTCAACGTCAACGTGCCGTCGCCTTCCACGCACACGCGCAACAGATCGTTCTCCATCGTGCGGGCGTCGCTAAAGAGCGTGCCCGCCGGGCGTTGTGGCGTGCGCGATTGCGCCACATGGAAGGCGGCAAACCCATACGCGGGCAGCGTGGCATCCAACGCCAGTCTGTAGCTACGGTGCGGGTTCGGGTGCGGGATGTCGTATCGCACCTGGGATAGCGGTGCCGACTCGGTGATGGCAAGCACCTGGCTGCGCACCGGGTGCCCGGCCTGATCGGTCACCAGCACGTCACCCGTCACATCCATCGGCAACGCCGCATCGACCAGGATCGTCTCTTTGCGTTGCCAGGGCAGCGGGTTGAACACAAGCAACGACGTTTCCCCTTCTTCGGCGAAGGAGGTATCCACCTTATCCGCCAGCGCGTTGACGGCACGCGCCTGCAACATATCGGCGATCAGGCTCACCTGCTTGAAGCGGTAGTGCATATCGCGATGCACCTGATCCACCGAGCAGCCGCAAATCGAATCATGCGCATGGTTCTGCAACAGGTGCTTCCAGGCCTCGTCGAGGAACCCGCGCGGATACTCGGCGCCTTGCAGCCAGGCCAGCGTGCAAAGCGGCTCCACCACGCGTTCCAGGGCCACCTGTGCCGCAAAATTCTCCTGCTTCACCTTGATGTGCGACGATGCCACGTTCGCCAGCACCGCCTGCAACATCCAGGCGCGGTTGGCGTGTCTTAACTCGCCGTGTTGTTGCGCCAGCTCCGGCGCGGCATCCGCCAATGCCTGCACGTAAGCCGGCAGCGTGGAATGAATGACCTGTGCGCCTTCCAACAACTGGTTGGCCCGAGCAATGATATGCGGCGTCTTGGGGTTTGGATAGATATGATCCACGCCATCCATCCACAAATGCTGATCGCACACCGCCTGCGCGTCGCAATCGGCCTGCAAAGCAAGCAATTCCTGGTCCAGGCGCGCCTGGTCAATCGGCTGCGGATCCGAGAGCGTGGGCAACAGATGATAAAGATAATTGCTATACGCTTTGTCGTCGGGCAGCTTGATCGTCAAAAGCTCGGTGCCGTCGGGGCTGCACCATGTGAAAGCGCAACGCACCTGGTCGGACGTAATGCCACGGAACACGATGGCAGCCGGGAACCCAAAACCGGCGAAGATTTGCGGCATCTGGCTGGCGTGCCCAAAGGAATCGGGCAGGTAGCCCAGGTCCATACATGCGCCAAACCGGGTCGCCTGGCGGCGTCCGCGCATCAGGTTGCGCACCATCGATTCACCGCTCACCAAGAATTCATCCGGCTGTGTATACCAGGGGCCTACTAATAATCGCCCCTCGGAAATAGAGCGTTTCAGTTCCGCCTCACGTTCCGGGCGGATTTCCAAGTAGTCTTCCAGCACAATCGTTTGCCCATCAAGATGGAAGTAACGGTAGGATGGATCAGAGGCTAACAGATCCAGGGCCGCGTCGACAACATCTACCAGCCGCGCACGAAAAACCTGGAATGGTCGATACCACTCACGGTCCCAATGCGTATGCGAGATCACGTGTATGGTTTTCGTCATCGTTTTCTCCTATGCAATAACAGTTGTCCTCACTTTACCAGAAGCAACCTGTTTTTGCGTTTAGGCAATGACTCGTACAATACGCCAGAGTAGTTGGATCCTTAGAGGAGAAAACCATGAGAAAGGTGAAAGTGGCAGTGATTGGCGCAGGGTGGTGGGGCACGAATGCGCACATCCCAGCGTTCAAGAAACATCCGCAGGCCGAACTGGTGGCCGTTCAGGCACGCAGCATCGAAAAGGCGCGCAAAATCGCCGATGACTTTGGCGTGCCAAACGCATGTACCACGGTGGATGAGGTGCTGGCAATCGATGGATTGGAAGCCGTCGCGATCAGCACCACTCCTAATGTGCACTATGAACAGACAAAGGCAGCCCTGCTGGCCGGCAAGCACGTCGTACTTGAAAAGCCAATGACCATTACGGCCGCCCAGGCCCAGGAACTGGTGGAAATCGCCCATCGTAAGCAACTGCACTTCGTGATCAGTTGCCCCTGGCACTACAACGCCTGTGCGATTGAGGCCCGGCGCCTGATCGAAACCGGCGCGATGGGCAAGCTCAAGATGGTGACCATTCACTTCACGAATAACGTGGCCGGCCTGTACGCGGGCAAACCGCTGGACGAAGCCTTCCGCATCGATAAGGAAAAGCATCCCGAATGGCTGCCCTACCGCATGCCAGGGACTTCATCCTATAGCGACCCAGCGGTATCCGGCGGCGGGCACATCTACACCCAAATTTCGCACGTCGCGGCCAT
>DAOUFG010000043.1:0-7555 GCA_034430115.1 Thermoflexales bacterium
GCGCGCCCGCCGATTTACTACTGGTACGAGCAGTACTATGCCCTGGCGCCGGATAGTCCAGCCTACCGGCAGTTCTGCGAGCAGGTCTATGGCCGGTTCCTATGCCAGACCAACTTCAGCGATATGGCACAGATCAACAAACTGACCGAAGTACTGCAACTGAAACCTGGCATGCGAGCGTTGGATATCGGCTGTGGCGCCGGGTTCATCACCGAATATCTCGCCGACCAGACCGGCGCTTCGTTCACGGGCATCGATTACTCCCCAACCGCCATCCAGCAAGCCACGGCGCGCACCGCCGCCAAGCGTGATCGGCTCACGTTCCGCCGGTTGAATATGGACGCGCTCGATTTTATGGCAGGGACCTTCGACGCCATCGTCTCAATCGACACGCTCTACATGCCCACCGACCTGGACGCCACGCTCAAAAAGCTCTATGACATGCTAAAGCCGGGTGGCAAATTGGCAGCCTTTTGGCTACAAATGCTGTGGGACACGCACATGAGCCAGGCCACCTTGCTCGCACCCAACACGCCCCTTGCAGAAGCGCTCAAGCAAGCAGGGCTCAGCTACCAGGTGTGGGACTTCAGCGCTCAAACCTACCGCCAGATGCAATGCAAATCAGCGGTGGGGGCTGAATTGAAAGCGGCGTTCGAAACCGAAGGGAATCAGGCGTTATATGACTACGTCATGGCGGAGTCCATTTCCGACCCTGTGCCCTACCAGCCCGCGACCAGCACACTCAGCCGGTACCTGTATCTGGTGTCAAGGGAAGGTTGAAAGTCCTCCTGTAGATGGGTCGCTTTGCAGCTTCCCATCTGCTTTCAACCTTCCTGCACCGCAGAGCTTGTTTGCGTTAACTTACTCACCACATCGCCCACCGCCAACAGGTTCGCGACGCAATAGTCTGCGTCGCTCGACGGCGGGTAATCCACCAGGATCGTGGTGATCCCCAGCGCCTTGGCAGACCTGGTATTGACCGGCGTATCTTCGACAAAGATCGTCTCTTGCGCGCTCACTCCCAACAGGTCCAACGCCGTGCGATAAGCCTGTGGGTTCGGTTTGTTGATGAAGTTAAGTGCGCGTATGTCCACGATTCGCTCGAAGCAATCCAGCAGGTTCACGTGCGCCAACACGCGCGTCGCATGCTGCACGTCCGAGTTCGTCAACACGGCTCGGCGCAGCGGCATGTTCATCAGCATCCGGCGCGCCTCGGGCTGCGCTTCAATCACGCCGTCCAGCGGGATGTCGTGAACATAGTGCAGATAATCGTCCACGTCAAACGGATATTTCTCTTCGATCATCCCGCGCAAAGCGGTGCCATAGGCCTTACGCCAATGCTGGCGCAATTCGTCGGCCTGCGCCGGCGGCACTCCGACGCGTTCGATGACATATCGGTCAATCCGTTTGGCAATCGTCGGCATCAGCGATGACGAACGCGGATAAAGCGTCTCATCCAGGTCAAAAAGAATCAGCTTGAACATGAATGCAACATCCTGCCCGGCATTCAACCTTGAATCAACAATTCCATATACACGACGTCCAGCCAGCGCTCAAACTTGTAGCCCACCTGCTTCAAAACGCCCACACGTTCAAACCCAAAGGTTTCATGCATGTGTAAACTGACGGCATTATCGGCATCGATGACGGCCATCACCGCGCGCAGTTTGAGTTGGCGCGCCGTGTCGATCAAGGGTGGCATGAGCAATTTGCCCACACCTCGCCCACGCTGTTCGACCGCGACATAGATGGAGTTCTCGGCGGTGAAACGGTACCCCACCCGCGTGCGGAACTCGCTCAATGAACTCCAGCCCAGCAGCTTCCCCTGCTCGTCCAGCGCGACAAATACCGGGTAATTGTGCGCCGTGTGCGCATCGAACCATTCAAGCCGTTGCTCAAGCGTGCTCGGCTCATAATCGTAAGATGCAGTGGTGTGCAACACCGCTTCGTTGTAAATATCCAGGATGCCTGGCACGTCGGCACGAGTTGCCGGCCGGATCAAAGTGCTCAATTCCGCTCCCATGTGTTATGCGATAAATCAGTGTACACGGATTTTGAATTCACATCACCCGGCTCATGCCGCCATCCACCATCAGCGCGATGCCGGTGATGTAGCTGGCAGCCGGAGATGCCAGGAAGACGCACGCGCGCCCAAATTCTTCCGGCACAGCCACACGACCTAAGGGGACGTTCTTACCCGTTTTGGCCAATTCTTCCTCTATGCTGGTGTTGTTTCGCACGGCATTGGCCCTGGCCAACGAAGTAATACGATCCGTGGCAGTATAGCCGGGGCATATCACGTTCACCCGGATATTATCCGGCCCCAACTCGTGCGACATGCCTTTTGCCATCCCAACCACCGCCAGGCGCAGGCTGTTGCTCAGGAGCAGGTTATCCAACACGTGTTTCACCCCCACCGAGGTGATGAAGGTGATGCTGCCGCCGCCCTGGGCCTGCATGATCGGCACGACGGCGCGCGCCGCCCGCACCGCGCTCATCAGCGTCAGGTCCACCGCCGATTGCCAGGCCTGGTCGTCGAAGTCCATAAACTTTCCCGCCGGTGGCCCGCCGGCGTTCACCACGAGCGCATCGATCCGCCCAAAGCGCTCATGCGCCGTCGCAATTAGGTGCGCAACGTCCTCTGCATGAGAGGAATCTGCGACAACCGGGATCACCTGTGCCCCGGTATCGGCTGTAATGCTTTGCGCAGTATGCGCCAGGGCCTGTTCATTGCGGGCCGAAATGACGACGCGGGCACCTTCCTGAGCAAACACGCGCGCGGTCGCTGCGCCCAATCCCTTGCTAGCCGCCATCACGACTGCTACACTGTCTTTCAACTTCAAATCCATCGTGCATCATCCCCACAAAACAACGATTTATGAATAACCAGCGACCTCTCCCAGTTCATCAAGCAAGTCGGCAAAATCATCCGGCGGGAGGAATCGCAATGATTGATCTTCCAGTTCATACGGCAAGGCGATGTACTCGCCATCATGATACCAGTACAGGTTTGGGCTGATAGAGCCGGGGCCATCGTGGTGCATGCCCACGATCACTTGCAGCATAGCCCCGGCTGCCTCCATCGCGCCAACATTCTGGATGGCGTGCATAATCAGGATGTCTCGCTTTGGCACGCCGACCAGCACGCCATGTTTATTGTTTGGCGGAATGTAATCGTCAATGATCAGCGCATGGCTGGCAGCATAGAATGGGTCCCCCGTAAAAACCGTGAGAGTCGTGCCGGGTTCCAACTGGATTGTGCTGGGTTTCAATGCGCTAACAGCGCGCAAGTTTTGCCTGCCGATGTTGAAAAGATCATTCTCGTCCATTCCCCAACCATCGATTTCGGTGCGCGAAACGGTGCGCACGGTGGTTGGTAAATCCAGAGCCAACACTTCCAGCGTTCCTTCCGGCCCGGGGCGTTGAACGATTTCAGTGGTGTGGTTGACAATATCGACCGGGTAAAGCCGCGCACGCAATTGCGACTTGATCTTTCTAAAGTCATCCATCTGCACTTGCAGCGCACTATCTTCATCCTTCACCTCAAAGATGGAGTCGAAGTGCGCCGTAATCAGATCGCGCCATTCATCACGATCGGCCTGTTGGCACATTTGGGCGATATTTTGTAAGCCGAAGGTGCTGCTAAACGGATAGCTGCCCATATCTGGCTTCACCAGGCCCTCTTCTCCGTCGATCGCAACGGTGATGTGCCGATTGGCGAAGTAGCCTTCGATCAAGCTCAGAAAAGAGCGATACCCCTGTTTCCCCAACGGACGGGCCCACCCTGGCACCGAGCTATCGTCATCATCAAAATACGCGCTCATGTGTCAAGTTTACCTCGAATCTATCTCAATCTTCAAATCACCACGGGTGTCACGGGCTTATGTCTGGCCCAGTCGCGCAGTAATAGCACCAACATCGCCGCGGCAACCAACCGCAACAGTACGGAGATGATAAACACCGGTTGATAACCGATCGAATCGGTGAGCACGCCGCCAATCGCAGGCCCGATGGCAGCGCTGAGCGAGGCGACGACGGTGTTAATGGCAATCAGATTCGCCCGATTTTTCTCCGGCGCCAGTTCCAGTTGCACGTTAAAGTTTGCCAGGTCGTGACCCGACCACATCGCCCCCGAAAAGAAGCTGGCCAGCACCCCGCCGATGGGCCCTGTCACGAGCATCCAGAAGAACGGGACAAACGCAGTACCAAACCGCAACACGCTCATCACGCGATAGTCCCCCAGGCGCGGGATGACGAACGAGCCATACACGCGCTGCATAATGATGTTCATCGCCAGTTCCGATGAAGCGATCAACCCGATCGTTGCGGGGTTAAACCCCAGCACGCGAATCTGGTACAGCCCAATAAACGGCGCGCTCAGATTCACCGCAAACGACAGTGCGCCGGAGCACAACATATAGCGAATAAAAACGCTCTGGGAGCGAACCTCGCTAAATAAGCTCCTGACAGAAGGTCGCGTTTTCTCACGCGGCCTGGACTCCAGGTGGCCATAAGCCGCACGCGGCACGAGCGAATAAAAATAGGATGCCACGAACCCCACTAGCGCAGCAATCAGGTAGACAAGCTGATAGCCACGTGGAAAGCCAAAGAAGGTGATGATCTGCCCGGCAATGAGAGTGCCCAAGATCACCGCCACGCCGCCGGCAAAGTTCCTCGCCGAGAAATAGGCGGCCCGCATGCGGATGGGGACCATCACACCCATCGCCGCAGTCCACTGCGCGCCCACGGAAGAGGTGAGCAACGAGCGTGCCGCGAAAACGAATATTGCCAGCGCGATGACGGGCTGGCCGATCTGCATAAATGGCAATACCGCCAGCGCCAGGTATCCTATGCGCGCAGTGATGCCCGGGTACAAGATTGAAGCGCGATAGGCACGCATTCGCTCCGCGAGGTAGGCCCCTGGCAGAGGCGCTATGGCCGCCAATCCCTGTACCAACGTGGACATGAAACCAATCTGCGTATTGGTAGCACCCAGGGCCACCATAAATAGATTGGTATAGTTGGCGGCTGAACCATCGGAGAAGTTGGAGAAGATGCCATTCACATACATGTTGTGCAGGCAACTTCGCTGCCCCTCGTTCAGGGGCATACCCTCCGCATAGTTCAAGCCGGCCAACTGATGCAGTGCGCGCTTGCTTTTACGGAACGCGTATTGAATCATTCACTAGAGAGTGACGGTGACTTTGTGCAAACCGCGTGAGACGTCGGGGTTATATCCTCTCAGAATTGATAGATGCATTGCAAAAAGCTGCCCGGCAACGATAAAGGGGATCGTGCTGAGTAGCTCTGATGGCGTGTTCACCGATAGCGCCCTGGCCCCGGCCGGCAGGTGTTCCGCAGCCTGCGGCGTCGCAAACCCAATCATGCGCGCGCCGCGCTGGCTGACCTGCTGCAATAGCGCCAGCGTCGCATCATAGGCCGCATCGTGGTTCAGGAAGGCAAGCACCGGATAGTTGGGTTCAATCATCGCCAGGGGACCGTGCATAAAGTCGGCTGCCGAATAGGGCTCGGCGCTCATATAGCAGGTTTCCTTCAGTTTGAGCGCACTTTCCTGGGCCGCCCCATAGCAATAGCCACGGCTGATAATCGCGGCGCGTTCCGCATATAACCAGTCGCGCGCAGATTCCGCGATCTGATCTTCCATCGCCAGGACGCTTTGCACGGCCTGACCTAGCTGGCCCAACCCCTGGCGTAACGCCACATCCTGGCTGAGTAACGCCGTCAGGATCGCATAAGTAGCGCATTGAGCCGTCACCGTCTTCGTTGCGGCCAGCGCCCGTTCCAGCCCGGCTCCTAGCAACACGACGTGCTCCGCGGCTGTGGTCAGCGGCGAGCCGGCAGTATTTGTGACTGCAAGCGTCACAGCGCCTTGTTCGCGAGCCTGTTGCAATACTTCCACCACGTCGGCGGCCTGCCCACTCTGCGAGACGCCGATGACCAACGCGCCCTTCAATCGCGGCGGCGTGTGATAGAGCGTGAATAGCGAAGGCGCTGCGAGTGCGGTGGGTAAACCGACCAGACCTTCCAGCAAATACTTGCCATAGGTGGAAGCGTTATCGCTGCTTCCACGCGCGGCTAAAACAGCAAAAGTACAATGTCGCGCACTCTCTGCAACGGACTGCAACGTAGCAGTGGCGTTATCAACCAGATTTGTGAGTACAGCGGGTTGTTCGAAGATTTCTTGTCGCATCAAGGCGGCTGGCTGACGATCATTCATGACGTCATTATCGCATGGGCCTTCATCTTTGCCTAACAATGTCAGACTTCTTGCAAAAGTCTGACATTACTCTTATGAAATGCGCCTGTGACGCTATGATGTGGGCTACATCTTATTGTCACGCGGCGCGATGCGCAAGCTTTCTTGCTGTTCCCAGTCTTCGCGCGTCACAAATTCCCCATTCGTTGCATTACGACTGGTCTCTGCGCGGTTCGCATCAAAGTGCAACTCGATATCCGCCGAGCCATAGCAAACGTTATCGACGACCTGCTTGCGCACCACGTAAGTCTCACCATCATCATCCAGGCTCAAGTCGTTACGCAAATCGACGCGCAACCGCGCAATGGCGCCACATTTTCGCACTTTCACATATAAGATCAAAGCATTGGGATCGTTGTCGTCTCGACGCCCAGGCGCAGCGCCCAGACCAAATAACTTTTTTAAGAAACCCATGGATACCTCTGCGTTATGATTTTAGTGGCCACTGACGGGATGAGCAGGTCGCTCTTCGGCACGCATCACGATCACCAGCCCCACCAGCAATACGACCAGCGAGACCAGCGCTGCAAGGAGCACCGAACCGTACCAACCCAAGATTGCTGCCATCTCAACCGTCCCTGGCAGCCCAGTTGCATAGATGATATAAGCAATCCAACCAGCGCTCCAGCTAAGCAGCACGATTCGCCAGCGCATAGACATACTGACACGCCGTGAGCCATTTAACATCAATATCGACACCAGCGCAATGACCAAAAGCGCCAATGCAGTGATGACGAATCCGCCGATACTGGCTTGTTCCACTTTGACAGTGCCTTTTGAGCCATTGGTCGGAGCCGTAGTGGCAGCAGCCGCAGCAGCCGTCGGCTTATCCGTCGGAGTGGCGGTCGGCTCCGGGGTGATGGTCGGCTGAACAGTCGGCCGGAACGTCTCGATGGACGCCTCGTTATCACCAATGCTGATCCGGATCACGTATGAAGTTAGGGCCGGGTCGGCTTGTGCGCGCACCTCCAGGGTGCCCTTTCGCTCGATGACGATGGTCGTCTCTGCAATGCCGTCGCGCGTCGATACAGTCGGCTGTTGCTGGTCCACCCGTTCTGCCGGGTACGCTAGCACAAACTGAAGTTGCGTGCCGTCGGGCACCAGATGCCCGTTCAGGTCATAGATGGGGCCAGCCCGCAATTTGAGCTTATCGCCTATCTTCATTTCCAGCGACGTCACATCCCCTTGTGTCGTGCTGATCGTATCCCCTGCCGTCAGCGGAATCACCTGAGACGGGTCCGGCGCAGTCTGAGTGAGTAGCGAATAGTTCAACGCGTT
>DAOUFG010000044.1:0-7301 GCA_034430115.1 Thermoflexales bacterium
GCATCACAATCAGGATCGCAAACGCGTGACGCCTTTTGACATCACTTCCGACATTTATGATTCGCTGGCCCGCTTCAAGTTCGATGACATCGATCTTTATTTGCTGCATCGTGACGACCCAACTGTGCCGGTGGGCCCGATTGTCGAGATATTAAATGAGCATAAGCGGGCCGGGCGTATCCATGCGTTTGGCGGATCGAACTGGACGCACGAGCGCATCCGCGAGGCGAATGACTACGCGGCGGCGCATGGCCTGACGCCCTTTGCCGCCAGCAGCCCGAACTTTAGCCTGGCTGAGCAGGTGAAGGAGCCCTGGGACGATTGCATCACCGTCAGCGGCCCGCAGAACGTTGCGGCGAGGGATTGGTACACCCAGCAGCAAATCCCACTGTTCACCTGGTCCAGCCTGGCGGGCGGATTCTTCTCGGGCCGGTTTGAGCGTGACAACCTGGCTGGCTTTGACGATTACCTGGATAAGCTGGTGGTGGATTGTTACTGTACCCCGCAGAACTTCGAGCGGCTGGATCGTGTGAAGCAGTTGGCGGGGGAACTGAACCTGAGCATCCCGCAGGTGGCGCTGGCGTATGTATTGAGTCAGCCATTGAATATCTTTGCCCTGGTGGGCTGCCGCACGCGCGAGGAATTTGTGGTCAACACAGTTGCGCTGGATACGAAGCTATCTCCGAAGCAGCTTGCCTGGCTGGACCTAAGAGAGGATGAATCATGAACATCGTGCGAAACCTGGAATACGCAAACGTTGGCGGCACTTCTCTTACCCTGGACCTGTATCTGCCCGATGGCGGCGACGCCGTTCGCCCGCTTGTGGTATGGATTCATGGCGGTGCCTGGCTGGAGGGTGACAAAGAAAACCCACCGGTATTGCCGTTGGTGCAACATGGCTATGCGGCGGCCAGCATCAACTATCGCTTGAGCCAACAGGCGCAGTTCCCGGCCCAGCTATACGACTGCAAGGCCGCCATTCGCTGGCTACGCGCCCATGCCGGTGACTATGCGCTGGATGCCGAGCACATCGGCGTGTGGGGACATTCCGCCGGCGGGCACCTGGTGGCGCTGTTGGGTGCCAGCAATGGCGTTGCGGCCATGGAAGGCGATGAAGGCAATCCGGACTTCTCCAGCGGCGTACAGGCCGTCGCCGATTACTCTGGGCCGGCGAATTTCCTGTTCATGAATAACCCGATGCGCTTCATGCGCGGGCCAGCGGAGGCGCTGGACCACGACGCGCCCGATTCGCCCGAAGCCAAACTGGTGGGCGGGCCGGTCCAACAGCACCCGGAGAAGGTTGCGCTGGCGAACCCGATCAGCTACGTGCGACGGGGTGCTCCCCCGTTTTTGATCGTGCATGGCATGATGGACCCGATTGTGCCGATGACCCAGGCGGAGATGTTGCACCAGGCGCTCTCGCGGGCGGGGGCGAACGCCACGCTGCGAATTGTCGGTAACGCCGGGCACGACTTCACGCAGATTCACGATCAGGCGCTGCTGGAGGCGTTCTTCGATAAGATGTTGCGCGGGATGCAAACCAGGTTTGGATATTGATGCCTTTGGGGCCGGCGAGGGCACTGCTGATTTGCTCTAGCGCCGCCTCAAGGGGCAGCGCGATGAGGTGAGCCGGGCATCCGGCGGCACAATCGGTGGACCCGAAATGGGCGACCGGGGTTGTCGCATCGGGCAGCAGCCGAAGCGCCTGGCTCCAGGCGCATTCCAGGCGTTGCGGCATGGTGACGTAATACACAACCAGCACTTCCACGTGTGGGCGGAGGTAGTCGATATGCCAGTGCGCCGGTTTGTCCGTGCGCAGGTGGCGTTGCAGGCGGGCATTCAATCCACCTGGGCCACAGGCGCTACCCGCGTAGAGATAGAGCGCGGGTGAGAAGTGTTGGCGGCCCAGCCGGCCTATCTCGATCGTAATAGGCTTTCTCAGGCGCATGACCAAGGCATAAGTGCCCTGGAGCGTTGGAAAATCACAGGGCGACCCACTGGGTCGCCCTCGTTGTATAGTCAAGTTTCCTCGATGCAATCTGCGCGCAGATGTGTCAGGCTGCGGGGAAGATTGGCGCCAGGTCCAACTGCGCGGCGGCTTGTGTTGCCGCGTCCTTCGTCAGCGCAGCATCATACCGGCTGGCGGCGTCAAGCACCTTGGGCAATACGTGAATATCGCCGGAGGTGTTGAGGAAGATGCCCGGCCGGCTGAACACGAAATGGACGGCGGTGTCGATCTCGTGCTGGTCTTGCAGCGGCTCATACCAGGTGGCGTGCGTGTGCGGCTTATCGCCCCACGGGCCACGCGCGATGGATTTGATGGTCTGCACGGCCACGTTGCGCTGCTGGCAGAGCGCCTGTAGCTCGTTGAATTTCGCCATGTACGCTGTATCTTGCGACAGCAGGTAGTTATAGGGCAGCAACACCGAATCGAACGGGAAGCGCGCCAGGCTGCGCAGGTGCATTTGCGGTACTGTGAGGTTGTGGCCGGTGACGCCGATAAAACGCACCAGCTTCTGCTCGCGTGCTTCCACCAACGCTTCCAGCGCGCCGCCAGGCCCCATAGCCACTTCCCACTCCTGCGGGTCCACCAGGAAGTGCATCTGGATCAGGTCCACCGAATCGACGCGCAAGCGCTCCAGGGAACGATGAAACTCGTCGCGTGCCTTCTGGTAGGTGCGTTCACCGGTCTTGGTGGCGAGGAAAAAGTCCTTGCGGTGACGCGCCATCCACGGGCCGATGCGCAATTCGGAATCACCATAGCTGGCGGCAGTGTCGATATGGTTCACCCCATATTTCAAAAGGACATCCAACGTCTGATCTGCTTCCGCCTGCGTCACATCGCCTAGCGCCGCTGCGCCAAAGATGGTGCGCGTACTGAGGTGCCCGGTGTTTCCAAACGCCAGTTGTTGAATCATACAATCCTCACTCTTCGTTTATCGATATTGATGGGGGCCAAAGTCGGCTTCATAGAAGGGAGCATAGACCTGGCCTGGATGGGATACCATATCAATCGCGGCGAAGTCTTCTTCGCTCAACTTTAACTCTATCGCCTTTAAGTTGTCTTCCAGTTGCGTCATGGTGCGTGGGCCGATGATCGGGCTGGTAACGCCGGGTTGGTTCATGCACCAGGCCAGCGCTATGTGTGACATAGGCACACCTCTTTCTTTTGCCAGCGGTTCAAGCCCTTCCAGGATGTCGAAGGCCTGCTGCGTCCAACGCCGCTGATAGATAGGGTTCTTTTCAAAGTCGAAGAAACGTGCATCGGCGGGTGGGGGCGCGTTGCGGGTGTATTTGCCGGTGAGCAAACCACCTGCCAGCGGGCTCCAGGGGATGATGCCCATGCCATAGGTGCGGGCCATGGGGAGTAACTCGCGCTCGATACGCCGGTCGAGCAGATTGTAGGGCGGCTGCTCACACACGAAGCGGTTCAGGCCCAATTCTTTCGACATCCAAAACGACTCAACCAGTTGCCACGCGCCGTAGGTGCTGGTGCCGATGTAGCGTACCTTGCCGGCACGGATCAGGTCGTCCAGGGCGCGGAGCGTCTCGTCGATGGGGATGTCGGACTGCGGGCGGTGAATCTGATACAGGTCGATCCAATCCGTCTGCAAGCGGCGCAGGCTGGCATCACACTGCTCAATGATGTGGCGGCGGCTGTTGCCCTGCATGTTGGGGTCCACGTCGTCCATCACACCGTGCACTTTGGTAGCCAGCACCACCTGATTGCGCTTGCCGTTGCGCTTCAACGCTTCGCCGGTGACTTCTTCGCTGCGACCGCGGCTATAGACGTTGGCCGTGTCGATGAAGTTGATCCCCGCATCCAGGGCACGATCGATGATGGCATAGGAATCATCCGGCGTGGTCTTGCCACCGAACATCATACATCCCAGGCATAAAACACTCACTTTGACACCCGTGCGACCTAATGCTCGATACTCCATTTGATACCTCCGATAAATGAATAAACGGTTGTCCTGCGTCCAGGTCTTCGGTACATGCGTGATCGGGTGATGCGTGATGCATTATGGGTGACAGCGGTTGTAACGGCCAGCTTGTTGTGGTTCTCTACGGACGAAGGTGCCCTCAGCCAATTGCAGCACATCTACCAGGGCAATGTATTCCCCGTTGTTTGCTTGTTGGAAGACAAAAGACCGGCTGGAGGGTAACATCAAGATGTCACCCCTGTCACCTGCATGTACTAGTTCCTTATCGTACCACTCTCTCATGGGAACGTTGAACCGAATGTCCCAACCATCCGAGCAATCCAGGGCGGTTAACCTGCCATCGGGCTGGAGCGTCAGTGGCACAAGCGCGTCCTTCCATCTGATGAACATACTGCGGTCCAGGTGCACAAGTGAGCCTGCCGGATGCCACGTATACCGGCGCGTCTGTTTTTCTACCTGTAACATCACGCAGGCACCTTCCAGCAAGTTGTCTAGCACCGCCGGTCGTGGTCCACGCTCCGCCAGGCTTTCGTAATCCATGTAGACGCATTGCTCGGGCGAAGGCGTGGCGGCGGCGGCAGGTAGCGGTGTCGGTAGCGTCACGCCGGGGCAGCTACTCCACAAGCCGGCCTTTGCCACTTGAGCAGCTTGCTGGGCTGCTACCAGGCGTGACTGATAACGTTGATCTGTCGTGCTATCGGCCAAGAGAGCATGGCCGGTCTGAAGCAGCAGTTCGTTCAGCATGAGCCCGTTTGGCAGGTAGACGTATCGCATCAGGCGCCCGGAACCAGAGGGCTCGAAGTCGGTCTGGTCACGTTCCACGCGCACCGTCATCCCGGCGACCAATTGGCGGTTGTAGGCAAGTGATTGTGCCGCGTAGCAATCGGCCTTCGATTGGGCCGTTGCAATCTTGGGCGCCTGGACGCCATAGTAACCGATGGCAAAACCAATCCCTTGAATGACCACTTCAATGGTATCGCCGCTGACGATACGGGTAACTTTGGCATCGTCACCAGGCGGAAGCGTGGGCGGTGGCGCTGCTTGTGCCGAGGTGGCAGGTGCGTTGACGACGAGAGATGCGATCATCAATATCAGGCAGCTAACAATGCACGTGTGTTGTGACATAGCACCCCCCTTGGTTGGATGTTCACTTACTTTAGTACCAATTCCACCACCGGCACAACCACATTGGGACGGCGCACGGGCAGTTCCAACACAGCCGTGTCGAGCGAGATCGGCTGAGCGACGGCCTCATAGTTGTAGTCGCGCAAAGCCGATTTCACCATCACTTGGCTGCCGTCGTGCAGCAATTGCGCATACTCGATCTTGCCGGCCATGCCGTCCAGGTAAACCCACTTGAATGGCCAGTTGAAGATGTGTAGGTAGAGCCGCTTGCCGTTTTGGGTGAAGCGGCAATCCTGCGGCGGCGTGAAATCGCTCTGCGTGCAGCCATAGATGGAACGTCCATGCACGCGTAGCCAGTCGCCATAGACGTTCAAGGCGCTCAACGCGCGCGGGTCGAACGTGCCACGCGAGGTGGGCCCGACGTTCATGATCAGGTTCCCGCCGCACGCCACGGTGTTGACGAGCATCTGAACGAGTTGTTCGGGGCTCTTCCAAGTTTCTTCGTCGCGGTAGTAACCCCATGAGCCCGAAAAGGTCTGGCACGCTTCCCAAACGACCGGCTCACCATCCACCTTCACCCAGGCGCGCGGTTGATATTGCTCCGGGGTGTAGAAATCGGCATTCCCCTTGGGCAGGTTGAGCCGGTTATTGACGATGATGCCCGGCTGAAGTTCGTGCACCATCTTCAATAGCTTTTCGCTTTGCCATTGGTCGCGGCCTTTGCCGGGCAACCCGCGATAGGTGAAGTCGGGGTAGGAGAAATCGAACCACAGAATGTCGATCTTGCCGAACTCGGTGAGCAGCTCGCGCACCTGGCCGTGCAGATACTCGACGTACCTGTTCATGTCGCGAGACTGGTTCAGCGCAATCGCGTTGGGGTCGTCGCGCAGGGGGTGCTGGCCGTCGATGGGGAAATCGGGGTGATGCCAGTCGATCAGGGAATGGTAAAAGCCAATCTTCAACCCCTCGGCCCGGAAGGCATCCACGTAGGGGTGCAACGCGTCTTTGCCGTAAGGCGTGTTGGTGATTTTGTAATCGGTAAGTTTGCTGTCCCACAAACAGAACCCTTCGTGATGCTTCGTGGTGAGGACGACGTACTTCATGCCGGCCTGGCGGGCCGCCACGGCCCAGCTATGCGGGTCATACAGGTCAGGGTTGAACTCGGCGAAATAGGTCTGGTAGACCGAATCGGGGATGGCCTCGTTATATTTCACCCATTCGTGGCGTGCTGCAAGCGAATAGAGCCCAAAGTGAATGAACAGACCAAACCGATCGTGAACGAACCAACTGGTGTCGCCGGGTGTGCGAGCGGGTGCCAACATATTGCATACTCCTTTGTGAATTGTGTGAATGACTCGTCTTATCGCAGGTCGCCCATAACTTCATGATCTGCAAAATGGTTGCGGGGCGACGCGCTGTAGTCCTGGTTGCGCTGGATAGAATTGATGCTAACATGCAATCGGGCCGGGTGCTCAGGGCGCCGTGGCACGCGGGGAGTAGCGAACAGGCACTGAACTATGGATTGCCAGACAAATCGGGAGAAGAATATCAAACGTGTCGCACGTCTGATTTTGTTGCTGGTTGTGCTCGTTTTAGGCAGCGCCTGTAATAACCTGCCATCGCCGGCGACCCTGTTTGGGCCAACCAATACGCCGACCCCGACCCCAACCTTCACCCCCACGATCGTTCCAACAGCGACATCCACCCCAACAGTGACGCCAACCCCAACGCCAACGCCGTTGCCAACCCCGATGGTGCTGGTGGCCTCCACCAACATGTACGATGAAATCGACTTGTACGCGGACCCCGATACCGATTCGGAAGTGGTAGGAACCCTGGCTCCCGGCATCATTGTGCCCATGATCGAGGCTTCGGATGACGGCTTATGGTTGAAAGTGGGAATTGATACCATCGGCTGGGTGCCGGCTAGGTTGGTGACGTTGACGGGCAGCATCTATGTGCAGCCCGACACGACCGATGAGCGCGAAGGCGTGATTCAATCTGACACGGCGGTGAACGTGCGTAGCGGGCCCGGCACTAAATACAAAGTATTGGGCCAGATCAAAGCCGGGCAGGTGGTCACCACATTGGACCAAAATGAGGATGGAAGCTGGGTGAGAATCCAGTTCAAAGATGGTGAAGGGTGGGTTGCGGTCTCGGCGGTCATTATGGCCGGCGGAAGCCCAAGCCCCACGCCCGTCGTCACCGAAGAAGCAACTCGCGAACCAT
>DAOUFG010000045.1:0-4148 GCA_034430115.1 Thermoflexales bacterium
GTGTACATCGAGAACGTGTGCGTGGACCCAAACCTGCTGGCGCTCTACCGCGCGCAGAACGATGCCAACGGCTGGCGCAGCAGCACCTCGTTGCCGGCCCTGCGCAACGGCCAGCCATTGGGCACCGCCGCGGGCGGCGAAGTTCGCGTCGCCATCCGCGATACGGCGACCTTCCTGGATCCACGTTCACGCAAGGATTGGTGGCAGCGCTAGGGAAATGGCAGGACAGAGAGCCGTCACGCCTTAAGGATGTGCGTACAGCGGTTGAAACGGAAGGTTTTCTCTACGAAGCCAACTCGACGCTGGCTGTGCCTGGGTGACCGGCTTGCTCTTGTTAAGCATGGTAGCAACCCTTCCCCTATTTCAAGGACGCTTGGAAAGATGTGCGGAAGTTTATAATTCCTGATGAGATGAGTGTTGTGAGCACCAGCGACGCCCTTGAACAACGCCTGGGTGTAAGGCGTGAAGAGATTTTGCGCCTGGCGATCAAGCACGGTGCCAGGAATGTGCGCATATTTGGCTCCTTCGCTCGGGGAGATCAGCGATCAGACAGCGACGTTGATTTTCTGGTCGATGCCGGACCCGACGTCACGCCATTTTTCCCGGGAGGATTGATCTGGGACTTGGAGGCACTCCTTCAGCGCAAGGTCGATGTGGTGGAGACTGCAGCGCTGCACAAGCTCATTCGTGACCGCGTGCTCCGAGAGGCCATCCCTGTATGAAACAGCCAGATGATGAGCGCCACCTATCTCGGCGTAAATTTAGCGACCATCTGGCGGATCACCCAAAGTGACTTGCCTTCTTTGAAGGATGCAGTGAATGATCTGTTGAGCGAGCAATAGTCATGAAGTGAGATCTTCCGTCACGCGGCGTGCCGCCGTCCGTTGAACGAACCAATCGCCCATCGTCTCGGGCACGGGCAACACTTCCTCCGCCGGCCGGCGCACCAGACCGAGCGCCTCGGAGGGGCAGGCCAGCACGCACACGCCGCAACCGACGCAGCGTGATAGGTTGACGTGCGCCACGGTATCCACCGTCAACGCGTCGAACTGGCAAT
Organism: Thermoflexales bacterium; assembly: GCA_034430115.1. GTDB lineage: Bacteria > Chloroflexota > Anaerolineae > J036 > Brachytrichaceae > CAIXPS01. The sequence goes on from DAOUFG010000045.1 coordinate 1,058, forward strand.
GCTCTATACACTCCTCGCACGCGATACACAATGTTTCATCCACCTGGTTGACGAAGGCCGAGCTGGCCATGACATTGGCTTTGCCCAATTTCGCCATGCCGCGCAAGATAGCGCACGAGCAAGTGCAGCAATTGCAGATGTAATAGATGTCCTTCTGATTGTTGCTCACGGAATGCACCAGCCCGGCATCGGCGGCGCGCCGCAGCGTGGCCAGCGCTTCTTCGCGGGTCAGGGCGCGCATAGTGGGGGCGTGGTCGAACGCGCCGGGGCGCGAACTGAGCGCCATGCACACGTCGATGGGGTGTTCGCACGGCTCGCCGATCAGCGCCTTCTGCTTGCGGCAGATGCAATCCTGTACCGCCCAGGCCTGCGCCGCGTCCACCAACTCGGCCGCCGTTTCATAGGGCCGCACTTCCATCGTGCTGCGGATGCTTTGGCCCACCGGGACGATGCGATGGAACTGCGGCTTAATCGCCAGCATTCCGCTGAAGGCATCCTGGAAATAATCCTCAAACAGGCGCGCCAACTCGGCATCCATGTTGTTCAGTTGCATTTCGTAGATGCCGACCACGAACGGCAGCAGGCCATACTCCAACTTGCGCCCGGTGGGGTAAGCCGCGATCAACCCGCGCCGGGCCATGCTCTTCAATTGCTGGCGCAAGGTCATCGGGTCGCCGCCGATGCGTGCGGCGATCTCGTCGGGCGTTTCGGGGTGCGCGTGCAATTGTGCGGCCAGGGTCGCCTCGTCGGGTGCGAATATCTTTGCCAGCAGACGCAATTCCACGCCGCTTTGGGTGGGCGGGAAACCGTTGGGCAGCGCGTCCAGGCATTCGGCCAGGTGCTTGTAAGGGGTCATGTCCATGTTGAGCCTCTCGTGCCTCAACGATACACTACCGGGCGTTATTTGGGAATGGGGCACAAGGGAATGTGTCGACAGCAGGGGTGTAACGCGGGATTGTTCGAAAAACAAAGCCAGCCCAGGCCGGCGCGATGATAACCCAGACAGGCGCTATCATTTGTGTAAGGGGGCATCGTCGTCACGATGAACAATCGCTACAGACACGCGGGCAAATCGACGTATGAAATGGCCGCACGGAAGCGCCGGGCCAGGTTGTGGCTCACAGGGGTGTGCCTGGCCGCTCTTGGCGTGGTTTTGATTGTCGCCACAAACGCTCCGGCGCTGGGCCTTGGCAGCATCGGGTTCCTGGTGCTGATCCTGTTTGTGAAATTGCTGGGCGAGCTTGGCAGTAAAAGGACGCGCGTCATGCGCAAGGAGGAGCGCCAGGCATTTCGTGGCGCCGTGGCGGAAGAGAGAATCGGCGGTCTGCTGCGTGAGCTTGGCGAAGACTACCTGGTGTTGCACGACATCGAGTGTCCGTATGGCAACGTCGATCACATGGTGATCGGCAAAGAGAGCGGCGTCTTTTTGCTCGAGACAAAATCGCACGGTGGCAAGGTGACCGTGCAGGGCGAGGAATTGCTCGTCAATGGTCACGCGCCCGAGAAGGATTTCATCAAGCAGGCGCTGCGCAACGCCTATTGGTTGCGCGACGAAATTGAACAAGCCACCGGCGTGAGGGCCTGGGTGCAGCCGGTGCTGGTGTTCACCAATGCCTTCGTAGCTTATATGCCGCCGCTGAGAGGCGTGATCATCGTCAACAGGAAGTTCCTGTTGAACGTCTTGCGCAAGCCACACCTCAACGTAGCCACCCGCGTGGTGTGGGAGGGGCGCGAGAAGATCGTGGCGGCACTCTGTGGCCCCGCGATTTCAAAAACTGCCTCATAATGCACGCATCATCAACCACAGTCGCAGTTTAACCAGCGGAGAACAAACACAATGGACGAGCGCCAATTTGGTAAGACGGGTGTGCGGGTGAAGATGCTTGGGTTCGGCACGGCACGATTGCCGGAGATACCCAAGACGAAGGGCAAGTTCGACATGCAGCAAGCGGTGCCGGTGCTGCGGCGCGGCATCGAGCTGGGGCTGAACTACATCGACTCGGCCCAGGCCTATGGCGCCGGCACGAGCGAGGTGGCCGTCGGCCTGGCGATCAAAGGCTACGACCGCTCCAAGCTCAACCTGACGACCAAAATCCCCGTCAACACCCCACGCGACTCGGCCGCGGGCACCTGGCGCAAACGGTTGGAGATCAGCCTGAAGCGCTTCGACACGCCCTATATCGACTTCCTCTTCATGCACGGCCTGACCTGGGAAGCGTTTTCTGGGCACGTGTCCAAACCGCGTCGCGCATTGGATGCCGCCCGCCGCGCGCAGTCCGAAGGGCTAATCCGGCACCTGTGCTTCTCCAGCCACGACGCGCCGGAGAACATCATGCACCTGATCGACACGGGCGAGTTCGCCGGGCTGCTGGTGCAATATAACTGCCTGGACCGCCACAACGAGGCGGCCATCGCGCACGCCGCCGAGATGGGGTTGGGCGTGTCGATCATGGGGCCGCTGGTGGCCGGAGTGATGGTTGCCGAGGGGAACACCGTGCCCTGGCAGGATGGCCCGCAGGCGAGCCGCTCCGAACTGGCGCTAGGGTACGTGTGGCGCAACCCAAACGTGACGGTGGCGCTCTCGGGCATGAGCAGCGTGGCGCAGGTGGACGAGAACGTGGCGGCGGCCGATCATTTCAGCGCCCTGGACGGTGCCGCGCGTGCGCAGTGGGACGATTTCTACGCCCGCCAACAGGCGCGTGCGGATGCCTATTGCACTTATTGCGGCGCGTGCTTACCCTGCCCGAAGCGCGTGAACATCCCCGAGAACTTCCGCTACATGAACTGGCGGGAGGTGTGGGGCGTGCAAGCGCCGGCGCAGAAGGCGTATGCAAGGCTCAATGGCCGGCGGCGCTGGGAGCCGTGGGGCATGACCGGCGGGCGCAAAGCGAGCGTGTGCGACGCCTGCGGCAAGTGCGAGCCGCGTTGCCCGCTGCATCTGCCGATCATTGAGCAGTTGAAAGAGGTCGCCGGGGCGTTGGGAGAGTAGGGAGACAGCATCCCGAGGCCATAAATTGAGGTTCGCTTGAGGCGTATGTAAATAAAACATCCCGGGCCCAAAACTCTAGATGTTTTACGTATAGTTGGTTGC
>DAOUFG010000046.1:0-46749 GCA_034430115.1 Thermoflexales bacterium
TATAGCCGCAGCCGATGCGCCCAATTCACCGGCGGATGATAGGTCGGAATGTGCGGCACCAGGGGTGGCGCAGGCCAATGTATCTTTGGCACAGCCGCCTGCCACGCCTGCCGTGAAGGCAAGGCGCCCAGCAAGTTGCGCAGTTGCTGCACCAGCCACGCGATAGCCGCGCCGAGGCCATACAGCAGTGCATCCAGTTGCAATGCGGGGGTGGGCTGCATGCGGGCACGAATATTGTGCACGGCGTTGTGTATCTGCGCGGGTTGCATGAGCGAAGAGGATTTCGCCCGCCGCACGCCATAATTGGGAATCGTCGCGCCGCAGGCGGGGCATGTCCTCAAGTGCCCCGAGACGTAGTGTCCGTTCGGGCAGCGGTTCAGCGCGTGCTCCGCCTCGGCCAATGCCAGGCTCCACTCCTTCGGGCTGGGGCGCGCCTCAGGCCTGCGGTGACCATTCACAAAGCAACGTCGCACCAATGCAGCCACCTCGGGGCTCAACACGTCCAATGAGGGCACATTCGGCGGCGGGGCGACTGGGCCACCCGGTTTGGGCGCATAGGGGAACCAGCCGCGCGCGATGCGCTCTTCGATGCTGGGCGGGTCCCCGGCACCCAGGTATTGGGCGCGGAAGGGATGGCTGCCATCCATCAGCAACTGAAAAATGAGCACCCCCAGCCCAAATCGATCATGCTCCGGGCGGCGCAACACGCCGTGAAAGGGCTTGCCCTGCAGTTCGGGTGGCGTATATTCCGGGCGCCCCACAGGGCAGTAATACACCACCGGCGGCATCTTGCGCGCACGCACCTGGAAAGAATCGGTGTCGATCAACGTGACGAGCGCACTCGGCGTGACGAGGATGTTGCTCTCATTCAAATCACCCACCACGTAATCGCGGGCGTGCAATGCCCCAACCGCCAGCGCCAGGTTGCGCGCCGCGCGGTGCAAGTAACGCCAATCAAAACCGGGCAGCGTCCCGGCGCGCAGGCGCGGGTTGAACACCCCCAATAACGGCGTGGTGTTTTGCACGTAGGGCATCAAAAAACCAGTGCATGTTCCGGTGGGGGCATAGAGCAATTCCAGCGGCCAGGCGATGGCAGAGTGCCCGCTGGTCTGGCTGGGGTTCTGAGGTGGGTTGGCCTTCATCCAGGCCAATTTTGCTTCGGGATGTTCAGCCGGGTTGGTATAAATCTTGGCAACCAGCCCCGGCTGGGCCGGCACCGCATAAATGACACCTTCGCCGCCACGAGATATTTCCTGCCCCAAGATGACGGGCTTGCGCGAAGAGTCGATGACGTTCATGCATCCAGGTAATCATCCAACTCAGCATCAATCGGCGGAACGTCGCGCGAGACCAACACCAGGGTCTTATCGTCTTCCGTGCGCGCGCACACGCGCGGAGAGATAAGGAACTCGTACAGTTGTCGCGTCGCAAGTTCGTCGTCATCGGCCTGGCTGACGAAATTGAAGAGCGGCGTAAAAAAGGGCGGGTGGGGGGCAAAATTGGGCAGGCGCAGTGCCAGGCGCAACAGGCCGTCGGTGCTCATGGCAAGCGCGCGCATATCCATGATGTGCACGCTGATGTCCACCTTGTTCAGGGCCTGCGGCATGGTGAGGAAATAAACCTCGTTGGCATATTCGCCGCGTTGCGGCTGCGATAAAGAGAACACCATGTTTTCTTCATCTTGCGCAACGACAAAGCCGTCTCCAATTTGCCCTAGCACCACCATATCGGTCGTGAGCACGGCGCAGGTGAGCGTCGTGGCAAACAAGGCCAACGGGCTGCCGGTCTCTTCGGCCAGTTCGGATAACGCATTGATCGCATCGTTGAAACAGCGTTGCATGGCCACTTGCCACACCTCGGCATCGTTCATCGTCCCCTGCTCGCATGCGCGGGTCAGCGAGTCCACGGCGCTCTGCACCGCCAGCGCCGCTCCCTCCGCCGACCGAGGCGCCGAACCTGCCCCGTCTGCGATGGCGACGATTAACTCGCCCGTAGGTGATATGCGATAGGCATGTGCGTCTTGGCAAGATGTTCCCATCTCCTGGTGTGACGTTCCCACCACGGATGCGCCAACGACGTGCCAATTCATAGTGTTTTCTTTATACACGTTGATCAAAGTCGCACTACTTTATTTTACAATTGAAACGCGCTGTATATTATCGTCATTCACCTCCCCTATATAACGACAAATATACGAGGCCAATGGACGCGCCTTATCTATCGATAAGGCGCCTGTTCGTGCAGCCCGCCAAACCGTTATTCTAGCAGCGTGCCAGCGAATCAACGGATTAGTTACGCTGAATGATCCCTAGTGGGATGTATCGACCGATGCCCAGCCAACGGGTGGCAGGGGCGCTTGCTCGCCAGGGCGCGATTGCGCGACGGCGGTCAGGCTCTTTGAGAGCCAGCGGAACAACTCGCGAAACGCCAGGCCCTTCAACTTCACCGGCTGGCGTTGATCCGAAAAGCGTGCCAACGTCTTCATATCGGCATTCTCCACGCCGACGGCATAGAATAGCGCCCCCTTCCGCTGCTCTTCCTGGCGTGCCAGTTCAGCCGACTGTTCCCAGTTATTGTCCGTCGGGTTCCCGTCCGTGATCAGAAATATCCACGGGCGGAAGTAGTCCACGCCATTGCGCTTGTAAATTTCTTTGCGTTCACGCAATAGCTCGATCCCACGGCGCACCGCTTCCCCCATCGGCGTCTCGCCATTGGCAGAGAGCGCCGGCGGATGAAAACGATCGGCGGTGACAAAGGCTTGATCGGCATTGAAGGGAATCTCCTGCGCTCCACTGCCGGCCACATCCAATGCGCGCACCTTACCGCCAAAGGCAATGATGGATACTTCCACGCGCAACGAAGCCAGCCGGTCGGACTTCAGCGCGGCCTCGAAGTCTTTCAAGCCATTATTCAATTCGGCGATGGGCTGGCCATGCATAGAACCGGACGTATCCAGCAACAAGAGCACGGCACAACGTGGCTCAGGATTGTCGGCAAATTCCGCTTGCTCCAAGTGTGATTGTGACATTTGATTTCCCTCGCCTGCTATTATCGCCTGCCCTGCCATTAGATGTTAACCCGCTTTACCAAAAAATGCAGCCCCATTCATCGTGATGAATGAGGCCGCATTCTCCTCAAAATGACAGGCGCATATCCAGACTATGCCGGTGCCATTTGCTGCTCCGTTTGTTTATCCCATAGCTCACGAAAGCGACCGCCGCCAGCCATGAGTTCTTCGAAACACCCGTCCTGTATGGCGGTGCCCTCCTCAAACACGATGATCCTATCCGCGCCTTTGATCGTCTGCAAGCGATGCGCCACCACGATTACCGTCTTTCCTTTGAGCATGCCCATCATGTTCTGAGTGATGAGATGTTCGGTCAGGCTATCCAGCGCAGAGGTAGGCTCATCGAGGATGATGATCTTCGGGTTCTGCAACAGCACCCGCCCAAAGGCAAGCCGCTGGCGTTCACCACCGGAAAGTTTGATCCCGCGCTCGCCGATCAACGTCTGCAACCCGGCGGGCATCTTGTGCACCAGTTCTTCCAGCTTCACCAGCCGGATCACCTCGGCCACCCGCGCCGGGTCCGCCGGACGATCAAAAGCCAGGTTCTCTTGCAACGTGCCGTCGAAGACGGGCGGCTCTTGCGGGATGTAGGCCACTTCACGGTAGTACGACGCCAGGTTGGCGCCGGCCAGGTCCTGCCCATCGACGAACACCTGCCCGGCCTGCGGCTTCAACAGGTACAGGATCAGCCGCATCAAGGTGGACTTTCCTCCGCCGCTTTCGCCCACGAAGGCGGTCATCTTTCCGCCCTCGATTGCCAGTTGGAAGTGCTCGAGCACAGCATGCTCCGGGTAGGCGAATGATATGTCGCGCAGTTCGATCTGCCCCACAGGTACCGTGATGCCGCGCCCCTGCGCCAACCCAGGATCATCGGGTAGCGTATCGAACTGGTAGAAACGCTTGAAAGTCACCACATCCAGCTTATAGCCCATATAAGCCATGCTGAAAGACGTGATCGGCCCGAAGACCATGCGGATGAACGAGACCAGCGCCACCAACGTGCCGACGGTGGACGCCCCGGCCAAGATCTTGATCGCTTGCTGAGTCACCACACCGGCTTCGATGACGAAGACCATGAAGGCAAACCCGGTGTAGAACAGCTCTTGCAGCAGGTATACCTTCGCGCGCGAACGCACGATTTCATCAGAGATTTGCTTCACGCGTTCGAATTCGGCCTTATAACGCCCGTTGATGCGAAAGATGACCAGTTCCATGAAGGCGCGCACCGAGAACTTGGAGAAGTCTTCCTTGTTCGATAGCATCTTCTCCATTTCGCCACGCAGGAACTTCATCAACGAATACGACAGCACGTAGAAGACGCCATACCCGCCCAGGATGAGCAGGAACAACGACTGGTCGTAGTAGCGGATGAACAACAAGCTGATGACGAGTTGCGGCAGGATGCCGCGCACGATGTTCAGGTAGAACCCGCTCAAGATATTGCGCGCCGCCTCGGCGCCGTTCTCGATCACCTGAATGAGATTGCCGGTGCCCATGTTCTCGTAGGCCAGGAAGTCGATGCTGGCGATTTTGCGCATCGCCTTCAACTTCACCCACTGCACCGCGCCGGCGTTGAGGATGCTGGTGGGGTAACCCTCCAGGTAGATCAGCACGTGATTCAGGGCCGTCAGGCCGATGTAACCGACAAGCAATGGCAAAAGGTCCGCCAGTTGCCTGGCCGCCGGGAAGCCATCCAGCAGGCGTTGAAAGTACACCAGCGAGTACATTCCAACGAACGTCTGAGAGATCCCAACGGCCAAGACCGCTGCCAGAGGCAACCAGTAGTCTTTACAAATCGCGAGAATGGTCTTGAAAATGATTCGATTCATTGAGGTTCCGATTTATTCAGATCACCGCGCCCTGATCCGGCCGCGCCAGATCCGCCTGAGCGTGGCGCGGTTTGAACGTGCGCGTGTAGAGCGCCAGCGCAGGCGTGATGAGCAGCCCGCTGAACACCAGCGCGACACGCATCGAGAAAGCCGAACCGATGGCGCCGATCAACGGCCCACCGGCCACCTGCCCCAATGCATCGGCCTGGCCGTTCATCGAAAGCACCGTGGCGCGCACTTCCGAGCGGATGTTTTGGTTCAGCCACGCGCCTGAGAGCGGCCCGCTGACAGTGCGCAGCAGCGAAGTAAGCCAGCGCGCGATGATCGCCACCACCAGGTTGCCCGCCAGCGCGAAGGCAATCACGCTCAGGCCCATCGCGCCCTGGATGACAAACAGGATGCGCCCCGTGTCGGCTTTGCCGGTCATATCCACGCGCCGGCGCACGAACTCCGCGCCCGCTATGTTCATCAGCATCCCGACGATGCTGATGATGCCGAACCATGCCACCGGCTGCAACGCGCCCAGTGACGGCAAACCGACGTCCGTCAACAGATGCGCCTGCCACAGCCGGTCGATCCCTTCACTGAACGCGCCAAACACAACCGTTACCGCCGTCAGGGTCATCAGCAACGCATTGCCACGGATCACCCTCGTGCCGTCGCGCATGATGCGCCACATCGACTGCCACGTGCGCTCCTGGCTGGCCGCCGGCTTGAAGCCGTGCTCGGGCATGACGATCACAAGCAGCGCCGCCAGCGCAACCAGCAGCCCGCCCCCCAACAGGATGGACAGGTTGAGTTGCATCATCGCCAGCCCCGTGCCGGCAACGATGCCCACCAACGCGCCGATGTTGTTGGCCTGCTGCCCGCGCGCGTAAATCGGCCCGATGTGTTCCGCGCCAACCTCATCGACGATCCAGGCGTCTTGCGCGCCGCTGATGAAGGTATAGCCGATGCCGGTGACCACCTGCGCCGCCAAGATGGCGATGTAGACCGGGACGGAGCCCTCCAGCAAAAAGCCCAGGCCCAACACGAAATAGCCGATGATCACGCTCCAACGACGGCTATACCTGTCGGCCACGACGCCGGTCGGCACCTCGCAGATGAAGGCCGTGATCTCCAGCACGGTGCCCACCAGCACCAGTTGCAGCGGGTCCATATGCACCGTCTGCACGTAATACACCGCCGAGATGGTGAAGATCATGCTGCTGGCCAGCGCCCAGATCAGCATCGTCAACAGGTAGACTTGATAAGCATTTCGTTTATGCATGTCTCATTTGATCCGAGTCAACGAACGTCAACGAATATTCGTTGACCCATTCGTTATTCATTATTCGTTGACTCATTTGTTGACCCTCCGGGCATCACGTCCGCCCACAACGATGCAGCCAACTCGGCCGGGTTTGGTGTCTTGATGTAGCGCGCAAAGTATTGGCAGATACGCGTCACGTCACGCACGAAGAATCGATAGGCGTTGGTGTTGTAGTAGGCGTCCACCGCCTGCGGGAAGTCGATGATGCTGATCTTGCCCTCCCAATACAACACGTTGTAGGCCGACAGGTCGGCATGGATCTTGCCGTGCGCCAGCATCAGCCGTGCGCTCTCCACCAACTGATCGAACAGCGGGCGGGTTTCTTCGCGCGTGAGGTGCACTTCTCCCAGCGTCGGCGCCGGCTGACCCGGCTCCCCCAGGTATTCCATCAGCAGCGCGTTGGGGCCCATGCCATATATCTTGGGCACCGGCACCCCGCTGCCCTGCAATTCCTGCAACATGCTGTATTCGTTGTGCAGCCACGAGCCATGCAACAGTTCCTGGCCGCGCCGCGTCTTCTTGGCGATGGCGCGCAGGTCGCGCGTGTCCTTCACCACGCTCTTGCCCGCTTCGTCCACCGCCGAACGCCCTTCGCGATAGGCCTTATCGTTGCTAAGCGTGCGGAAGATGCGCGGGCGATAGACCTTGCCCGCCAGGTATTCGACGCCCATAGCAGGCGCCGCGGCGCAACAATAGACGGTAGCCTCTTTGCCGCCCTTCACCTGCGCCAGCACGTCCAGGATTTGATTGTTGTCGTAAAAGCAACCCAGCGAATCGATGATCCACTGGCGCTCGTGCCGCGATGCGCCAAAGGTGGGTGTGAACCCGCTGCCCGCGCCGGCTGCGACAGCGCCCGTCTTGGCGTCGTGCTCAATCATGTCAGCGATGATCTGCGCGTTGGCGCGCTGGCGCTGTTGCTTGGAGCGCGGCTCCTTCACGTGCCGGTTCTGCCCTTCATCCGGCTCATATTCTTGTGGATCAATCGACGGCATCCCACCCTCCTGCCCGAATATTCTTGTTGATACTTACCGCCTCACGGGCGGCAATTGAATTAATCTGAAGCGACATAGTGTGTCTCGTATGAACTCACTCGCCAGAACGCAGCCCTGTTCGAGCCGCACGAATAGCCATTCACTTTCAAACGTGTTGGGGGTCGTAATTCGCATGACAGCCTCCTTTGCCGGGTGCACCGGCACAACGCGAAAAAGGGGACGCCAGCAGCGCATCTGTTCATGCAGCAGGCTGGGCCTGGGCAAGAGGCAACAAAAAAGCCACGAGCGCGCGTGCACCCGTGGCCATAGAGGGTTTCTCTTAAGAGGTTACTCTAGCGAGTCATCCGACAGGCAGGTGCGCACACGCGAGCAACAGACGCGTGAAGACGGTTGTTCATCATAGCTGTCATTGCGCACCTCCTTTTATACTTCTAAAGATGGTTAGCAGGATACCACAATTTTGGATTTTCGATTGCCAGATAGAGATTAACCACGGATGACATGGACGACTAACGTACGGATTCTGTGAATCCGTGCCATCCGTGAATTATTAATCTCGAATCCCTAATCTCTACTTATCGCCTTGTAGCGTGCCCAGCCCCGCAATCGTGCGCGCCAGGCCGATGACGGTGATCATAATCGGCAAGATATCGGTGGGGCTCACCCTCGGCAGCTTCACATTTTCACGGTCGCCTTGTTCACCCTCCACGGTGCGGATGTAAAGCATCGAAGATGCCAGGCCGATGAGCAGCCCCAGGACACCCCCAATAATCGTCACTTTGGTTTTCCAGTTCATGGTATTACCTCTGCGCCCATTTTAATGGAACAGGCCGCAGTTCATATAATGGCAACATGTTGGAGCAACAACTCGTTCACGCGCCGGAGTTCTCGGAGGGCGCGCACTGGGTCAATTACGCGCCGCTCACCTTGCGCCAATTGCGCGGCAAGTGCGTGCTGATCGACTTCTGGGATTACACCTGCGTCAACTGCCTGCGCACGCTGCCCTACGTGGTGGATTGGGATGCCAAGTATCGGGCGCAGGGGTTGGTGACGGTCGGTGTGCATGCGCCCGAATTCAGCTTCGCCCGCGAGGCGCGCCAGGTGGAACGTGCCATGAGCGAGTATGGCGTCACCTACCCGGTGGTGCTGGATAACGACTACACCATCTGGCAGATCTATAACAACCAGGGCTGGCCGTCCAAATTCCTGATCGATTCAAAAGGGTACATTCGCTATCAACACCTGGGCGAAGGGGAATACCTGGCGACGGAACTGGCGATTCAAGCCGCCTTGCGCGAGTCGAACCCGGCCTTCCAGCCGCGCCCGCTCACCAACCCCATCCACCCCGAAGACGCCCCTGGCGCGATGTGCTACCGGCCCAGCCCCGAACTCTATTGCGGCGCGGCGCGGGGCAACCTGGGCAACGCCGAGGGCTATGCGACTGACGCCGTGATGCTGTATATGGACCGCGGCGAGCGCGAAGAGAACAAGGTCTACCTGCACGGCGCCTGGCGCGCGCACGACGAATATATCGAATTAGCCGGCACGAGCGGGCACGTGGCGTTGCGCTACAAGGCCAAAGAAGTGAACCTGGTGCTCTCGCCCACCGGCGACCCGGTGGAATTGATGTTAGGTTTGCAAGGAGCACAGATCATCGGCGCGCAGCCGGCGGATCAGCCGCGCGTAACGATCTACCAGGATGGCGCGCCACTCCCGGCCACCAACGCCGGCGCCGACGTGCGTTATGTGGAGGGCCAGGCCGTGGTGATGCCCACTCAGCCGCGCATGGCGCGCCTGGTCAACAACCCCGACTTCGAATCGCACGAGTTGCGCCTGGAGGTGCAAGGCAAAGGCACGGCGCTTTTCGCCTTTACGTTCACCACCTGCCTGGCGCATCCATAATCTAATTACCTCACCACAGAAAGAACGGGGATTAGAGAATAGAGATTGGAGATTGGAGATTGGAGATTTTTCTAACTTTGCGTCCCTTGCGTGCTTTGCGGTTATTCCAGATAATTCACCGCAGAGCCGCGGAGGGCGCAGAGGTTTTATTTGTATTCTCTGCTTCTTTGCTCCTTTGCGGTTCAACCCAGACGATGCACCACAAAGACACAGAGAATACAGAGGTCCCTTTGTTTTGATTCCCCTGGTGATTCGCACAGTCATAAGTTCCAGCGCTTGCACAGCACGTAATATTTGGTATACTTGCGTGGTCTCAGCAGGAGGCACCAACCACCTGCGGAAGAAATGCCGAAGTGGCGGAATTGGCAGACGCGCTACGTTCAGGGCGTAGTGAGCTTACGCTCATCGGGGTTCAAATCCCCGCTTCGGCATCACCAGACTATTAATCGCACATGAGATCAGAACTTCCAACCCGTGGGCAGTCACAGTCTACAATGACTCGTGTTCTGACCTGGGCTGCTGTGATCATGGCACTCCTGGCTCTCCCGCTACTCGTAAACTTCGTCGGTCGCATCCAGGATCAACAACGGATGTCCGAAGCCGTACAAAAGGCAGAAGCGGCGGTGCAAAAAAGTGAAATTCGCAACGCCCAGTTGCGTAGCGCGCTTGAGTATGCCAAGAGTGATGCCTTCACAGAGCGCTATGCGCGCGAGCAGGTACACTATGCGAAGGCTGGTGAAGTGCTTGTCCTGCCGTCCACCGGCCAGGACCTGCTGACCGATCGCCACCCCTGGTGGCAGGCATTCGTTACCGTGGATGTGACACCTACAGGGCAGCTCAGCGAATCTTTACCAATAGCTGATAATAGCCGCTGATATGCCATACCCATCGGCAGGTCAACCCCTGCCGTGTTTCATGATAAGGAGATTACAAAATGTTTGGACGAGAAAAGCCCGCTCCGCCTCCACAGAACCCCGCTCCCACCCCAACGCCCAACTACGCCCAGGCGGCCGCAGCTTCGACACCAAGCTCGGCAGCCAGCAAGATTGAAACCGTGATCGGCCCCAATTGCCGCATCAACGGGGTATTGCAGAGCGATGGCGGCATCCGCATCGAAGGCTTGTTCGATGGGCAAATCCAGACTACTGGTAACCTGGTGATCGCCGAGTCGGCCAAGGTGGTTGCCGAGATACAGGCATATAACGTGGTCATTTCGGGCTCACTGAAGGGCAACGTCACGGCCAACCGCATCGAAATCACCGAAACGGGCAAACTGTGGGGCGATTTGAACGTCAACTCTTTGCTGCTGAACGAAGGCGCGTATCTGCGCGGCCAGACGAACATGGGCGGCGATGTAGAACCCCCGATGATCGAAGCGCCCAAGATTCACCCTCCCAAGCTGGTGAACCCTAACGAGCTTGAAAGCGCAAACCCATAAACATGCCACGTCTCACTGTTACCGAAGTAGACCATATCGCATTATTGGCGCGCCTTTCCCTCACCGACGAGGAGAAGGCGCGTTTCGCCCAGCAACTATCCGCTGTCCTCGATTACGCCGCCGAACTCGCCGCCATTGACGTGGAAGATATTCCCCCCACGGCCACCGTGCTCGCCGCGCACAACATCATGCGCCCAACCGACGCAGTGGCAGAGGGCCTTTCACGCGATGACGCGCTGCGAAACGCCCCGCGCACCGACGGCACCAGCTTCGAAGTGCAAGCTACCTTCGCCGACGTAGAATAGCCGGCCGTTCAACGAGACATACACCATGACTTTAGAGACAAGCACCATTCATGCAGCCAGAGAGGGCTTGCGCGAAAAACGCTTCTCCTCCGTTGAACTGACGCAGGCTTTCCTGGTGCGCATCCACGCGCTGAACCCACGCCTGAACGCCTACCTGACCTTGAACGAAGAAGAGGCGCTACAACAGGCGCACAACGCCGACGAGCGCATCGCACGCGGCGAGGACACCCCCGTGCTGGGCGTGCCAATCGCCGTCAAAGACGTGTTAAGCACGCGCAGCCTGCGCACCACCGCCGGCTCACGCATCCTGGAAAATTATGTCCCCGCCTGGGATGCCACCAGCGTGGCGCGTTTGCGTGCCGCCGGCGTGGTTATTTTGGGTAAAACCAACACCGACGAGTTCGCGATGGGTTCCTCCACCGAAAACTCAGGCTATGGCGTGACGCACAACCCCTGGGACCCAACGCGCGTGCCGGGCGGCTCGTCGGGCGGCAGCGCGGCAGCCGTGGCAGCCGACCTGTGCTGTGCAGCACTCGGCACCGACACGGGCGGCAGCGTGCGCCAGCCGGCTTCACTATGCAGCGTCACGGGCATGAAAAACAGCTACGGGCGTATTTCACGCTATGGGCTGATCGCCTATGGCTCGTCGCTCGATAGCGTTGGCATGCTCACCAAGAACGCGCGCGACGTCGCATCACTCCTCAGCGTGATGGCGGGGTTCGATCCGCACGACGCCACCTCGGTGGATGCGCCGGTGGGCAACTACGAAAGCGCCATGACCGGAAACGTGCAGGGGCTGCGCATCGGCGTGCCGCGCGAATATTTCATCGACGGCATGCAGCCGGAAGTGAGCCAGGCGGTGCGCGCAGCCGTGGAACAGCTACGCGACATGGGCGCGAGCGTCAAAGAGATCAGCCTGCCCAGCACCAAGGTGGCCCTGCCGGTGTATTACCTGATCGCCACGGCTGAAGCGTCGGCCAACCTGGCCCGCTTCGACGGCGTGCGCTATGGGCTGCGTGTGCCGGGGTCGGACCTGATCGACACCTATCGCCAGACGCGCGGCGCTGGGTTCGGCGCGGAAGTGAAGCGCCGCATCATGCTGGGCACCTATGCGCTCAGCGCCGGCTACTACGACGCCTATTACATCCGCGCTCAGAAGGTGCGCACGCTCATCAAACAAGAAATGGAACGCGCCTTCAACGAAGTGGATGTTATTGCAACCCCCGTTTCACCCACTACTGCTTTTAAGATTGGCGAAAAGGTGGACAACCCGATCCAGATGTACCTGGCGGACGTCTTCACCTTCGCCTGCAATCTGGCCGGCATCTGTGGCATCAGCGTGCCATGCGGCTTCGACCAGGCCGGTCTGCCTATCGGGCTACAATTGATGGGCCGCGCTTTTGACGAAGGTACTGTTTTACGCGCGGCTGATGCCTACCAATGTCAGACTGACTGGCATACACACAAGCCAGTGTTGAGTTAGAAACGTTTAGCAGAGGGGAACGTATGAATGTCATTATCCCGTTAGCAGGGTTCGGGACACGTTTGCGTCCGCACACGTTCAGCAAGCCGAAGCCGCTCATCAACGTGGCTGGCAAGCCGGTACTGGGGCACATTCTGGATAAGTTGATCCACGAAGACCTGGAGGAAGTGGTTTTTGTCGTAGGGTACCTGGGGGGCCAGATCGAACACTACGTCAAGACCACCTACCCGAACATCAAAGGCCACTATGTGGAGCAAAAAGAGCTGAACGGCCAGGCCCCGGCGGTCCTGCTGGCACGCGATATCGTGCAAGGGCCCACTATCATCGTCTTCGTCGATACGCTGGCCGATGCCAACCTGAGTGCGCTTTCAAAAGAGCAGAGCGACGGCGTGATCTACGTGAAGGAAGTGAGCGACCCGCGCCGCTTCGGCGTGGTCAAGTTGGACGAACAGGGCATGATCACCCGCTTCATCGAAAAGCCGGAAGACATGTCGAATCGCTTGGCGGTCATCGGCATGTATTACGTGCGCGAAATTCAGGATTTGATGCGTTGCTGCGACGAGCTGGTGCAGCGCAAACTGAAGACGCACGACGAATATTTCCTGGCCGACGCTTTCAACCTGCTCATCGAAAGCGGCGCCAAGCTGCGTCCGCAAACGGTGGATGTATGGCTGGATTGCGGCAAACCCGAGACGGTGTTGGATACGAACCGCTACCTGCTGGAGCACGGGCAAGACAACAGCGCCGATTGGGCCAACGATCAGCGTGTCATCATCCCGCCGGTGCACATTCACCCCACTGCTAAGATCGAACGCAGCGTGATCGGCCCCTATGCCACCATCGCAGAAGGATGCCATATCTGTAATAGTGTCGTGCGCGATAGCGTGGTGGATGCGGGCGCTTACGTGTCAGATCACGTTCTGGCGAACTCATTGATCGGCCGAGACGCAGTGTTAATCGGCCGGCCGCGTCGCTTCAACGTCGGCGATTCCAGCGTGGTCGGCTTCGACGAGGAATAACGAAGTCTCAAATGATGAAATCTTACATCTCACAGCGCGTGGCGTCAGTCCCGCCATCCGGCATCCGCCGGTTCTTTGATATTTCAGCCACGATGCCCGACGTCATCTCGCTGGGAATTGGCGAACCGGATTTCGTGACGCCGGACCCAATCTTGCACGCGGGAATCGCCTCACTGGAACGTGGGGAGACGCACTACACCAGCAATTCCGGAATCTACGAGCTGCGCTGCGGGTTGAGTGAGCACCTGCGCCGGATGTACGGTGTAAGCTATCATCCCGACGAAGAACTGTTGATCACGGTCGGCGTGAGTGAGGCAATGTACCTGGCGATGACAGCTATCCTCGACCCAGGGGACGAAGTGATCGTGCCGCAGCCGTGCTTCGTCTCCTACACGCCCGAGGTGGTCTTCGCCGGCGGCAAGGCCGTCACGATCGGCTGCAAGGTGGAAAATGACTTCCAGGTGACGGGCGCCGAGATCGAATCACGCGTCACACCGCGCACCAAGGCCATCCTGATCGGCTACCCCAATAACCCCACCGGCGCGGTATTGACGCGCGAGCGCATGCTGGAGATCGCCGCGGTGGCCGAAAAACACGACCTGCTGGTCATCAGCGACGAAATCTATGATCGCCTGGTTTATGGCGTGGCGCACGTCTGCTTCTCGCAACTGCCTGGCATGCATAGCCGCACGCTAATCCTGGGTGGGTTTAGCAAAGACTATGCCATGACGGGCTGGCGCATCGGCTACATCGCAGGCCCTAAGGAAATTCTAGGGGCCGCGCGCAAGGTGCACCAATACACCATCATGTCCGCGCCCACCACGGCGCAGGTCGCCGCGCTATATGCACTGCAGCACGGCGAAGAGCACGTGCAGCGCATGCTGAGCGAATATGATCGCCGGCGCAAGTTGATCGTGAGCGGGCTGAACTCGCTGGGGCTGGACTGTTTCGAGCCGCGCGGCGCGTTCTACGCCTTTCCCTCTGTCGCAAAGAGCGGCATGGACGACGAAATGTTCGCCAACAAGCTGCTGGAAGAAGAGCACGTGGCCGTCATCCCCGGCAACTCGTTCGGCGACGGCGGCGAGGGGTACGTGCGCATGTGCTATGCAACCTCTTACGAAAAAATCGAACAAGCCCTGGAGCGCCTCCATCACTTCATGCGCCGGCATGGCTAAAACATAAGCCAAGCAGCGAAGAAACGAAGATCAAGCGCCCCCGACATCGGGGGCGCTTTTTTATAGACCTGTCTAAAACCTGTAGGGGAACCTGTCGATCCTGGCGGTGCGCGCGACATGCTGGGGCGCTATCCTGTTATGCGAGAGGTGTATGAAAGATGGCAAATCAGCGATTTGAGTATAAGGTGGCGTATGTAGATTTCCGTGGGCGCGTCTCCATCGAGGGCGATGAGACGCTAATCCGAGAAGGCGAGCGTATGACGGCTTTTGGCCGGCGTTACCTGAACGCACTCGGCACACAGGGCTGGGAACTGGTGGGCATCCAGTTGCAGCCAATGGGTGCAGCCTTCCACATTTTCAAGCGCCCGCTGGCCGAAGGCCAACAGCCCGAACCGGCCAAGCCCACCCAACCCGAAGTGTAACGCGAACGGAGACATCCACGCATCTTCGCGAACGAACACGAATCGGTGGGATCGTATGAAGTGAAACCGCCGGTGAACACAGATAAGTTTGTATCCGTGTTCACCGGCGACAAGATGTTGGAGTAATAGCGTCTTGCTTCAACGTGCCAACGGCCCCCACACCCGTGATGGTATGCTGATGCCACAGCATGGATGAGATCACCCGCGAGGCGGTCAGTGACATTTTGGGCAGCACGTTGGCGCGCATCCGGCGCGCCGGCGACATGCTGAGCCCCGACTCGCCTGCCGCACACGAACTGAACGTCGCCCAGCGCCTCGTCGAAGCCTGCCTCCAGGCCATCACCGGCGAAGTGCCGTTGGCGCCCACCCCCTCGCCCGATGGCGATGCCATCCATCACCATGACCGCGACAGCATTGATCCGCTGAACATGCCCCTGATCTCCCCGCTCACCCTGCGTGAAGAAGAAGTGTTGCGCCTGATGTCCAGCGGGTTGCATAACAAGGAGATCGCCGCGCAACTGGGCATCTCGGAGCGCACGGCCACTTTCCACGTCGGGAATGTCCTCGCCAAGCTGGGTGCCGATGGGCGCGTCGAGGCGATTCGTATCGCGCGCCAGTATGGCCTGATCTAGCCCCGCGTGCCGTTCACTGGCAGCATCTCCCCCGGCGCTACGTAGAAGATACTTAGGCTTAATCCCGTAATTTTGGCGCTCACGCGGGGGTTTTGCCCGCCCACCCATCTTTAACAATAGAAGAGATTAACAAAACTCTATTCCAGAACAACGGAGCAACCTGCCGCAACCACAACAAAGACCTATGCAACCAAACCCACATGACTCGGCATACACAAGCATCACCGCGCCGGATCAGGCCAACCAGCTTCCGCGGCCTGAATCAATCCTGGGGCTTGGTTTCTACACTGCATTTGAACATGCAACGATTGGGATGATGCTATTGGATGGGCATAGGAACTGCCTGGCGGCCAATCGCGCGCTATGTAACCTGCTGGAATGCGAAGAGCCGGAACTGCTTGGGCAGCGCTATGGCACTTTTCTCTCCTCTACAGAACAGGCAGAGGCAGTGGAATGCTTCAATCGCCTGTTTAACAGCGAGGCCACGCAATGCACCCGCGAGCAGCATTATGTCACCAGCAGTGGCAAATATCTCAGCGGGCTGATGAGCGCCTCGGTGATCATGAGCAACGACGACAAGCCGTTATGGGTGATCGTGCAGTTTCAAGATATGAGCGAATACCGGCACGACATTGAACGGCAACGCATCCTGGCCGAGACGCTCCAGCAGGCCTGCCTTGAGTTGAATGACACCCTGGACGAGGAACAGGTGCTGGATGACTTGTTGAAATACGCCAACCGTATCGTGCCGTGTGACGCCTTGAACATCATGCTGGTGGACCCCAGCACGGACGAAGCCTACGTGGTTCGCACGAAAGGGTACGAGGGTTGCAGCGTTGGCACCTGGATCAGCCAATTGCGCTTTCCACTCGCCAGCGTCAAAGGGATGCAAAAGATGATGCAGACGGGGCAGCCGCTAATCATCCTTGACGTGTGCCAGGACCCCGACTGGGTGACATTCGCTGAGATGCACTGGCAACGCTCCTATGCCGCGGTGCCCATCCGTCCAAAAGATCAGACAATTGGGTTTATCAACTTCGACAGCGCTACACCGGGGTTTTTCAACGCGGCGCAGATAGAATCAGCGCAATCGCTTGCCAACCAGGCCGCACTGGCGCTTGCCAACGCACGCCTGTATATGTCAGCGCACCGGCGCATGGAACGGTTAACCCCGCTCCAACAAGCCGGCATGGCACTTGCCAGGGTTGAATCGGTAGAGGCGCTTTACCGCGAAGCGCTGCGCTCTGCATGTGCGCTGGCAAAAGCCTCGGTAGCCATGCTGGCCCTGTTTGACGGCCTGTCACACCTCGTGATCGTCGACGCGGAAGGCATCCGGCCAGAGATCATCGGCCTGCGGCTCGGCCTGGGTGAAGCCGCGAATGGAGAAGCCGCCCGGCTGCGCCACACGGTGCAGGTGCCGCACTATGAGCAATGGCCGGGCCACTCGCCAATATTAGCCGACCAGGGAATCGATTCCATCGTGGCTTTGCCGCTCATCTGGCAAGATCACCTGGTGGGCACGCTCGCGGTAGCCGACAATCTCAAACATAACTTCGACGTCGATGACGTTTATATCCTGGAGCAATTTGCCGTGCTGCTGGCGGGCGCGGTGGAACAATGGCGCACGCTATCCAAGCTACGGGCGCGCGAAGTCGAAGCCAATATCTTGAATACGTGGCTGACAAATACCCAGGAGGAGGAACGCGCGCGCATCGCCGGGCAACTACACGACACGATCAGTTCCCGGCTGCTGGCACTGCAAAAGAGCACCGGCATCATCCTGAATACACTGTGGCCGGACGACCCGCTGGCGGGGCAGATCTCGGACGCGCAGAAGATGCTGCAAGAAACGCATCACCAGGCGAACAGCCTGGCCCTGGAGTTGAACGCCAAAATGCTGGACGACCTGGGCATCAACCCGGCAGCCCAACAGTATGTTGCGCGTCTATCCGCTACAACGGGCGTCCAAATCCGGTTGCACGTCGTTGGGTACACCCGGCGCCTGGTCACCCAGATCGAACACCTCACCTACCACGGCTTGCAAGAGCTGATCAGCAGCGCGCTACATCATCCCGAGACCACTCATATCACCGTGCAGATCCACTTTGGTAGCAAAACGCTACGCCTGACCGTGCAAGACGATGGGCACGAATTTAGTATACCCGCCGGGCAGACGGGCAGCGCCAACGTCAGCGGTGCATTGATGGAGTTGCAACAGCATGTGGAAGCGTTGAATGGCCGGTTGAGCGTGGAGAACATCCCTGATCGGGGCACGCTGGCGGTCATGTCGTTGCCATGCCAGGACGCACCCACACCAGAGAAGACGCGCATCCGCGTCCTGCTGGTGGATGATGAGGAGATTTCTCGTCAGGGCTTGCGCGTCATGCTGGCACAGAATAACGAGTTCACCTGCGTCGGCGAGGCAACCGATGGCTTCCAAGCCATACAACAGGTGGAATTGCTCCGTCCCGACCTGGTGGTAATGGATGTGAAGTTGCCACACCTGACCGGCATCGATGCCGCCCGGCAGATTAGCAAGCGCTTTCCACACGTGCGCATCGTCATGCTCAGCTACTACAACGACGAGACGTCCTTACAGCAGGCGCTCCAGGCCGGCGTGCAAGGCTACTTGCTGAAATCCGACGCCGGGGCCGAGATCATCGCCGGGCTGCGCGCTGTGTGCGAGGATACCCAATACGTCAGTAGCAAGCTGGCTGGCGCGTGGGAACGCCTTCAAATGGTACCCGCCACACACGACCCGCTAGGAGCGCTCACCACACGTGAGCGCGAAGTATTCCGGCTGGTCGTCGCAGGCGACACGAACCGCAAAGTGGGCGAAACGCTCGGCATCAGCGTGCGCACCGTGGAAGTCTACCGCAAGAACATCATGAGCAAGCTAAGGATGAAGAACCTGGCACAACTTGTGCAGTTCGCGCACGACCAGTTGCACAATTGATATAGAAACCACAGATAAACACGGATGAACACAGATAACAAAGGAACCCGACTTCTCTTCAAAATCGGGCTCCTGTTTTACGAGCGTTTGTGGCAATCTGCGGGTCGCTTTACGGTTCGATCACGATCTTGACGCCCTCGCGGCGCAGCGCCGTCTCAAACGCCTGCACCGACTCGGCCAGCGGGTAGTGATGCGTGACCAGTGAGCGCACGTCCACCATGCCGCGCTCCACCATGCGAATGGCACGCGGGTAAGTCAACTTCATGCGGCGCGACATACGGATCGTGAGCCCTTTGCGGCGCGCGACCGAAGCGGTGAAGCTGGTGCGGTCGTCGGAGGGGATGCCGATCAACACCACCGTGCCACCCGGCTTGGTCACGGCCATCGCAGTTTCCACGGCTTCATTCTCGCCGGCAGCCTCGAACGAGACGTCCACGCCGCGCTTGCCCATGGCGGCCATGATTTGCGCCGTCTCACTGCCATCGGCCTTGAACACCGTCGCGCCAAAGGCTTTGGCAGCATCCAGGCGATGCGGCAACACGTCGGTAGCGAAAATCTCGGCTGCGCCTGCCACGCGCGCCATTTGCATGGTGAGCAGGCCAATCGGCCCACAGCCAAAGACGGCCACGCGCATGCCCGTGCGCAGGTGCCCCAGGTCCACGGCGTGAATCGCCACGCCCAGCGGTTCCAACATCGCGCCGTCCGCGTCGCTCAACGAGTCGGGCAGGGGGAACATCTGCGCCTCCGGCCAGGCCACACATTCGCGCATCGCGCCATCATCCGCGCCGTGCCCGGCAAAGTGTAGATGTGTGCAGAAGTTCGGGTTGCCTTCCTCGCAAAATTCGCACTTGCCGCAAGGGATGGCAGGGTCCACCGCCACGCGCATGCCCTTTAAAGCGCCCGTTTGGACGACGCCGGCAAACTCGTGCCCCAGCACCAGCGGGCGGGTGACGCGGGCATCACCAATGCCGGACTCGGAGAACCAGTGCAGGTCGGACCCGCAAACGCCAATTGAGGTTACGCGCAGCACAGCCTCGCCGGGACCAGCAACGGGCTCCGGCTCATCGTGCAGGCGCAGGTCTTTTACGCCGTGTAAACGTGCAACTTTCATAATTGAGAGGTCCTTCTAGAGATATATGAGCCATTTTACGCCGCGCGGCCGTTTTCGGGGCTATATCAATGCGAGGAATCGGCGCTAAACTATTCCGTATGACTGAACCAATCACTGCCATCGTTCTTGGCGCGGGCGGTCGCGGCATGTACGCCTACGGTCCCTACGCCATCGAACACCCCGACGAATTGAAGATTGTGGCTGTCGCCGAGCCAGATGAAGAGCGCCGCGCGCGCTTCGCCCAGGCACACGGCATCCCCGAAAAGTATCAGTTCAAAACCTGGCAGGAAGCGCTGGCGCAAGGCAAACTCTCGTGCGCGTTGATCAACTGCACCCAGGATCAGATGCACTTCGACTCGACCATGGCCGCACTGAACGCCGGCTACGACGTGCTATTGGAGAAGCCCATCGCACCGACGAAGGAAGAGTGCGTCAAGCTGGTGGAGACGTCGGAAAAGCTGGGCCGCGTGATGCAAATTTGTCACGTGTTGCGCTTCACGGCCTTCTTTTCCAAGCTGTACGAAATCGTGCACTCCGGCCGGCTGGGGCGCATCATCACGGTGGACCATCGCGAGAACGTGTCCTTCTGGCACATGTCGCACAGCTTCGTGCGCGGCAACTGGCGCAACGAGACGCTCTCCAGCCCGATGATCCTGGCGAAGTGCTGTCACGACCTGGACATCCTGGCCTGGATCGTCGGCCAGCCGGTGCAATATTTGAACTCATTTGGGGCATTGACGCACTACCGCGCCGAAAATGCGCCCGCCGGCGCCCCTGCGCGCTGCACCGATGGCTGCCCCGCCGAAGCCACCTGCCCCTGGTACGCGCCGCGCCTGTATGGCGCGCTGGAAGGCCAACCCCCACGCTCGGAGTGGATCGTGACGGCACTGGGCGGCGGCGACATACCCGATAGTCGCTGGCAAAAGTTGCAGACCAGCCCCTATGGCCGCTGTGTTTATCACTGCGATAACGATGTGGTGGATCACCAGGTGCTCACGCTGCAGTTCCCCGGCGACCTGACGGTGACCTTCACCATGCACGGTCACTCTGACACCGAAGGCCGCACGATGCGCTGGGACGGCACTAAAGCCACCCTCTATGGCGATTTCTCCGAAGGCCGGCCCTTTGAATTTCGCATCTGCGATCACGGTTCGCATGACGCGGAAGTGATCCAACCCGAATCGGGCAGCAGCGGTCACGGCGGTGGCGACGAGGGATTGATGCACGCCTTCCTGAGCACCCTGCGTGGTGAGCAGGTGCCGCATCAGACCAGCGCGCGCGCCTCGCTAGAGAGCCATTTGATGGCCTTTGCCGCCGAGCAGAGCCGCCACACAAAGCAGACCATCGACATGGGCTTATATCGGGCGTAGAGGACAAGAGATCAGAAAATTTGGGATTAGAGATCGGAGGTCGGAGTCAACCACGGATGACACGGATTTCACCGATTGATCCGTTGACATCTTCCATTCGCATAAATTCGCGAAGATTCGTGGATAAATCTCCAATCTCTAATCTCTCTTCGTCAGGCGCTGCCAGCGCAGGCGCAGCCAGGTCTTGTGCAGTTCGCGGCGGGCCCTCTCCCACGACGAGAGCGCTTCCTTCTCTTGCGAAGCGTCGGGCGAGGCTGCGCCGAAGCGGTTTGCCACGTAAAGACGGGTGATCGTCTGCGTAGGTGAACCGGCCCCCGGCGCGCGACGCTGCAACTCGTGCGCCTGTTCATAGGGCGTGTGCTCCTGCCCGATGCCCAGCCAGGTGGCCCAGCGGCTGAGCATGGCATAGGTACGCTGCACAGGCGGCAGATCGCCAAAGCCGGCCCCTTCCGCGAAGCGCAAGGCAAAGATGCCGCCCGCCACCACCAGCACGATGACCAACACGAATGGCAACACGTTGAGCAACGCCGCGCCGATGCCGGCGAGCGTGTTCAACAGGCCACTCAACGGGTTGGACGAATCCGTCCCTTGCGGTTGAACCACGGGCGTCTGGTTCGGCTCCGGCGTGGGCTGGGCGGTGGCCTGTGGCGTGGCCGTGGGCGCCAGCGGTGTGGCCGTGGCAACCTGAGTGCTATCAGTGCGCGCAATAGATGGCTGGCCGGCGGTCGGTTCAAATTCCACCCAACCATATCCTGGGAAATATACTTCCACCCAGGCGTGGCTATCCTTGTTCTTCACACTATAGACGGCGGTATTCGCGTCGCCCGAGGTGGCGTTGACTTCGCCTTGCGCGTAGCCGCTGACCAGCCGCGCAGGCACGCCCTGCGAGCGAAGCATCACCACCATCGCCGTAGCATAGTAGGTGCAGTAGGCGCGTTTGGTGCGGAACAAGATGTAATAACTGCCTTCCACCCCCGGCGGCGGCGCCTCCAGGTCTTCATCATAGGTGATGTTGGTGCGCAGCCACTGCTCAATGGCATGAGCCTTATCATAGGGCGTTTGCACTTCGCCGGCGATATTGGCCGCCAGTTCCTTCACCTCGCGCGGAATATCCGACGGTAATTGTAGATATGTCTCACTGATCCACTGAGGATAATTCGCCGGCGCGCTGCGCAGCGCGTCGGCAGTGGCAATACTCATCGACCCGGCCGCAGTATAGCGATTGCCCGGTAACAGCGGCGACGTCAGCCGCATTTGCACGATGTCAACGGTACCGTCGTCGGTGGTCTGATAGATGCCACGGGCAGGCACGCCGGCATTCTGCGGCACCGACGGCGAATAGATGCTGTCCGTGCCGCGATACATCGAAAAACTCGGGCTGACGATCACACGATCCTGGTAGGCAGTGGAAGTCAGCGAAGTATCATTCGCGCCGAGGTCTTTGCTATTACGCACGGTGCTTACCCAGGTAGTGCCATCGTAATAATCATATGAAGCAGCGCGCCAGTAGTAGCGCATGGGCGGCGCCGTCACGTCCATCACCGGGTCCGTCGTCAGGTGACGCGGCCCGCTCAACACCAGCGAAGAGTTGTAACTATCCACCGGCTGCGGGTTCACGTTCTGCAACGTGGAAAACAGGCGGTTCCAGCGCGCCAACAACTCGCTATAGGGCGTGTTCAACCGGCCGAACACGCTATTAGCCGTCTCGGACGCCGCGATCTCGGGCACACGCCAGGCAAACAGCAACGCCACCATCGCAATCCCGAGCCCGGCCATCGTGAAGCTGAAGTGCAGGCCCCTGGCAAAACGCACATGATCGCGCAGCCAGCGCTCTTCGCGGTCCGCCAGGTACGATTCCACCAGCAAGATCAACGCGCAGACCAGGTAGACGATCAGATAAGGTTGCATGGGCACGTCGCCCATGTAGTAATAGATATTGGCAAACAGTGTGACGCCGGTTGGCAACAGGACGTGCCAGATGCGCCGGTGGCGGAAGGAATACCATGCCGCCGTGTAGCTGAGCAGCCAAAACAGGGCGCACATGATCAACACGAAGATCAGGCTTTCGCGACTGGTGCCGTTGTCGAGCGCCTGGCGCACCCAGGCCACAATCTTCTCGAAGATGACGTAGACGCGCTCACGCCAGGTTAAATCCTGGGAAATGCCGGGTTGGGTGCCGCCGATCACGCCGATGACGAACAGGCCATAGATGAGGCTGGTGACGTGCGCCATCCATTCGGTGAAATTACTGAAGGCTAGTGCCGTGCCCGTCAGAAGCCCAAAGACCACGGCCCATCCGGCCACTTCCAGCCCCGGCATCCATCCAGCAGCGGCGATGCTGCTCGCCGTTGCACCCAGCATGAGCAACAGGACAAGCAGAGTAAAGAAATCCGATCGTTTCATTTTCTATCATCAGGACGCAGGAACTTGCCGGGATGGTGATACCGATGCGAGGAACGTTGCGTAACCTGAACCACTACTGGGGCGGATAATCTCACATGATTGTGAGAACTGCCTGAGCCTGCGACAGGCAGACAATGAGGGGCGAAGGACTGCCATCTTCGTCCTTCGCCCTTACAAATCGATTTAGAACTAGATGCTGATGGGCAACCCATCGATGCCGTGCGCAGCTTCCATCAACGCTTCGCTGAGCGTCGGGTGCGCGTGAACGGCGTCGGCGATCTGCTCGGGGGTGAGCTCGGCCGTCTTCGCCAAAACAAACTCCGGCAGCAATTCGGTCACGTCGGGGCCGATCATATGCACGCCCAGGATTTCGCCGTACTTTTCGTCGGCCACGATCTTCACAAACCCGTCATAAGAACCCAGCGCGATGGCTTTGCCGATGGCGCGGAAGGGGAACTTGCTTACCTTCACCTGGTAGCCCTTCTCCCTGGCCTGCGCCTCGGTGATGCCCATGCTGGCGACCTGTGGGTGCGTGTAGACGCAGCGCGGCATGGCGTCGTAATCCAGCTTGACGATGTGCCCGCTGTACTTGCCGACCGATGCGGCGATGCTCTCGGCGGCAACGATGCCCTGAGCCGAGGCGACATGCGCCAGCGCCAGCTTGCCCGTGATATCGCCGATGGCGTAGATATTCGGCGCGCTGGTTTGCATCTTGTCGTTGGTGGTCACGAAGCCGCGTTGGTTGATCTCCACGCCCGCCTTATCCAGGCCGATATTGGCTGTGTTGGGCAGAATACCGATCGATACCAGCACCCAGTCGGCACGCATCGTCTGGCCGTTCACCGTCAATTCCACGCCCTCAGGCGTGACCTTGGAGCCTTCCACTTTGGCCCCCGGCATCGTCTTGATGCCCGCGCGGGTGAAGGCTTTGGACAGTTCGGCGCTGATCTCTTCATCTTCCAGGGGGGTGATGCGCGACAATGCTTCCACCACCGTCACGTCCACGCCATAGGCATGAAAGACATA
Organism: Thermoflexales bacterium; assembly: GCA_034430115.1. GTDB lineage: Bacteria > Chloroflexota > Anaerolineae > J036 > Brachytrichaceae > CAIXPS01. The sequence goes on from DAOUFG010000046.1 coordinate 24,443, forward strand.
AGCGAACTCCATGCCAATCGGGCCTGCGCCGATGACGATCATCGACTTGGGCGTGCTCTTCGCTTCGAGAATCTGGCGATAGGTGAACACGCGCTGGCCGTCGGGTTCCAGGCCAGGGAGCGAGCGCGCGCGCGCGCCGGTGGCGAGGATGATGTTCTTGGCCGTAATGGTGTGTTCCTCGTTGCGCTGCTCCACACGGATGGTGGTGGACGAGGTCAATTCGCCTTCACCGCGGAACACCTGGATATTGTTCTTCTTCATCAAGAACTCAATCCCTTTCACCAATCGCCCCGACACGTCACGGCTGCGCTTTTGGGCCGCTGCATAATCGACCTGCAAATTATCAAACGAGAAGCCATATTCCTTGCCCTGGTGCAAGAGTTCCATGACTTCCGCATTGCGCAACAGGCTCTTGGTGGGGATGCAGCCCCAGTTCAAACAAACGCCGCCCAAATTCTCGCGCTCAATAATCGCGGTCTTCAGACCCAGTTGGGCCGCGCGGATGGCGGCCACGTAACCGCCTGGCCCCGAGCCAAGAACGGCGACATCGAAAGTGGTATCCGTATTACTAGCCATTTTCAATTCCCTTTGTAATGTAATTATTCAGATTGTAAGCCTACGCCTGACGAGCAGAGATGCCTGACTCCCCTCAAGAAGCCAGACATCTCCTCTTACATTTTCTCAACTGTACAGGATTCTAAGCCCTCGGCATAAGATGAGCATGAGCGCTTCAAGGGGCAAGGCTATGTCCCCACGAATACACATTTCAAAGTGTATTTTGCCGAAGGAGGGGGCTGTTCGGGTCACTCACCCGATGGAGCCAGGTGACGGAATCAAAGTCAGCATCGAAACTGATGATGGTAGCAAGGCCCAACTCATGGCAGCCAAGCGCAATGAGGCAGTCATTGAAGTTGAGCTTCCCTCTGCTTTGACGCATGAGAGCCACAATGCCTGGGTAGTATCGACGGGAGAGCTCAGTCAGCCATACAATACTAGTGATAGGGACGTGCGACTCCAGATTATCAACAAGTGTTGGGAACTCATCAGGTCTATTTTGCTCTTCGGCACGCCTGCCCAGCACACTGAGCGTTTCCGACAGGACACAATCGAGATAGACAAGCTCGATTTCTGCGGATTGGCACGCACGAATGAGCATCTCGGCCTTCGCATGTAGTGAGTCGCGCCCACTAATGAGCGCGACCAACACGTTGCTATCCAAGACGATCTGTTTAGTCGGCATATAAGCGCTCTGTATCGGCTAATGCATCACCAGAGAAATCGGCGAGTCCGCTCAAAGCCGCCACCTGTTCAGATGAAACGGTTGTTATCTTCGGAGCATCAGTCACAAGCACGTCATTGGACTGAGACTTGATGAAGCGGACAAACCTCAGTACTTCTGGTAACAAGGCAGCCGGAACATTATCCAACTCCGCAACGACCATTTCCTTAATGTTCATAGCCATCAAAATCACCTCAGCATTAATTAGAACACATCGTGCGAAAGAAGCATAATGGCCGAGCGCCTTGCGTAATCCAGGTATCGTTACAATGGGGGCCATGAACCAGGAGCTTCGTGATCGGTTACGGCGATTAGGGGTGCATAAGGGGGCGGGACATCTGGCCCCACCGCCGCGCGCCAACCGCTTTCACGAGCGCGAAGAGGAAATCCCCACCCCGCCGGTCCTGCCCGCTGGTGCGCCACTCGATGCGGACGCGCCGCTGTGGAACCTGGAACTGGAAACCGTCGCGGGGCGTGCCTGCGTGCGGCGCACGCAATATCCGCTCACGCACCAGCATGGCGACTACGATCTGGCGCGCGCGCTGAACGCAGCCCCCAACGCACTGCGCCGCCTGGGCGGCGCGGTCGCCGACCTGCGCAATGCCCTGTTCCTCGACACCGAAACGACCGGCCTGGCCGGCGGCGCGGGCACATTGGTCTTCTTGATCGGGGTGGGCTATTTCGGGGCCGATGGACAGTCCTTCACTGTGGACCAATACTTCATGCCCGACCCGAACGAGGAAACGGGCATGTTATGCGGCCTGGAAGAGCGCCTGAACCAGCACGAGGCATTGGTCACGTTCAACGGGCGCGGGTTCGACGTGCCACTGCTGGACACGCGCTTCACCCTGGCGCGCCTGCCCGTCACTCTGAGCGACCGGGTGAACCTGGACCTGCTATTGTCCGCCCGGCGCGCCTGGCGCGCGCAACTCACCTCGTGCAGCCTGGGGTCGCTGGAATATCACATGTTAAACGTGCAACGCACCCAGCAAGATATTCCGGGCTTCCTCATCCCGCAGATGTACCTGGACTATTTGCGCACCGGCGACCCGGGCGAAATGCAGCGCGTGATGTATCACAACCTGTACGACATCCTTTCCATGGTCACGCTGGTCACGCGGCTGTGCAACGCCGTGAACAGCCCTACCCAACCGGGTGAATTGATCTCGGCGGGACAATATTACGAGAACAGCGGCCAGCTTGAACAGGCCGAGCAGGCTTACCTGGCGGCGCTGAAAGCCGACGCGAACCCCACCAGCCTGCTTAGCCGGAGGGCAGCATATCTGCTGGCAAGCTGCCTGAAGCGTCACGCGCGGCGCGCCGACGCGGTGCCCTACTGGCAACAACTGGCCGACGCGGGCGACCTGACGGCATGGGTCGAGCTGGCCAAGTATTACGAATGGCATGCAATGGACCTGGCTCAGGCGCTCCTGTGCGCCCGGCGCGCCCTGGCGCTGGCGCGCGATCCCTTCACGCGCGGCGAGATCAGCCATCGCATCGAACGGCTGAAGCGGAAGATGGGCTGAGCGATTTTAGATTGACGATTTTCGATTTTGGATTGCCAATCCACCCACACACATGTGAAGATCGTTGCTTATCCAACAAAAAAGCCCGCTTTGCGGGCTTTTTTCTTACACGCAGCCGTTCGCTCAAAGCGAATAGCCCATGATACGTGAACCAACGCAGGTGTGAAACCTGCGTCTACGCTCGTCCATCATGCACGGCACCGGCGGGGGTGCCGGATGCCACTTGCAGGGCCGACTGCGCGGCGCGCGTGTCGTTATCCAGCAGCACAATCTCAGCCGAGCGCGCGCCGCTGACCTGCACAAAGGTGGCCGCGCCTGTTTGAGCGCGGCAATTGCGCAACACCGCCCCGTTCACGTCGTTCAGCGCAATCGCCGGGGCATCCCCCGCGCCGGCCTGGCGCACCGAGAGGCCTTCCAACGTCAGGTCTTGCACGTCGTCCACGGCCAGCGCGCTTCGCCAGGCGGCGGTGTCGGACACGGACCAGACGACCTCCACGTTCTTCATGCGGAACTGGCGCGCATGGTCGAGCGTGAGCGCGTTGCCGCGCGCGCTCCACACGGTACGGTCGCTATCCACGATCTCCAGGCGCACATTTTCCAGCGTGACATTTTGCAGCGGCGAATCGGGGTGCCCATGCACGATGCACGCGCCGGTGCCGCGCGCGAAGACGTCGCGCAAGATCACGTTGCGGATGACGCCCACCGGGGGTTCTTTGCTTCTGTCGATGTTGGGATCGATCTCGCTGCGCTGGATGCAGTTGAAATGCAGCGGGTCGCTCTCGCCCCACCAGAACCAGTCGTAGGGCTTGCACTCCACCGTCACGTTGGAGATGAGGACATTTTCCAACACGCCGCCGTCGAACACCATGAACGCAATGCCCCGGTTGGACCCAGTGATGACGCAGTTCTGGATGGTGACGTTGCGAATGGCGTTCTCGTTGCCGTCGCAGAACTTCAGCCCGCTGGAGGCGGAGGTGAGCCGGCAGTTGGTGACGGTGATATTTTCGCACGGGCGCGGCGCGCCGAAGATGTGCGACGAATAGAACACCAGCGCGTCGTCGCCGGTCTCGATGGTGCAGTTGGAGATGTGCACGTCCTTACAGCCGTCGGGGTCGATCCCGTCGGCCCACACACCCGCCTGCAGGTCGGTATAGACATACACGCCATCGATCATCAGCCGTTCGCAGCCCCACAGGTGCATCGTCCAACTGGGCGAATGCAAGAACGACAAATCGCGAATGGCGACGTCCTGGCAACGCACAAACAACACCAGGTTGCCGTAACTATTGGCGGTGGGGAAAGCGCGTTGCAACGGCCGGCCGGCTTGTTCCATCAACTTCTGGTGCGGGTAGATGTACCAATCGTGCACATCCATCAGGCGCCATTCGTATTCGGCCTGCCCATCCACTGTGCCGCGCCCCTCCAACGTGATGTTCTGCACGTCCTCCGCATAGAACAGGCCATGCTGATCGAAGCTGGCGCGGTCTTTGCTGGAATAGACGGTTGCGCCGGATTCGAGGTAGATGCGCACGTGGCTGCGCAGATGGAGGGTGCCGGAAGTGTAGTCGCCCGGCGGGAAATAGACCGTGCCGCCTCCTGCGGCGGCGCAGGCGTCAATCGCCTGTTGAATTGCTGCCTGAGCGCTGTCCGCGCGCCTGCCACTCGCCCCAAATTCACGCACATTGTACACAGCCATCATCGACATGATCCTCACTCCATTCGGTCGAATGCTAAACAGGCGCAATCATATAGGAGATTGGAGATTGACGAGTGAAGAGTGAAACGTGAAAGGGGAGAGCACATATCTTACGTTTCATTCATCCGTCGCCAATCCAAAATCGCTATGCCTGGCAGTGCGGGCAAAAATAGACCATCCCGCCCAGGTAGGAGGCTTTTTGGATGGGCGTGCCGCAACGCCAGCAGGGTTGGCCCACCGCGCCGGCATCGAGCAGGCGATGATACCCGCCCGGCAGGTTATGCAGGTCATATTCCGTGTCCCGCCCACCCTGCTCGGTGGCCTGTTGCAGCGTCTCACGAACGGCCCTATAGAGCGCGTGGCGTTCGCGCGCGCCTAACTGCGCCGCGGGATGGCGCGGGTGGATGCGCGCGTGGAAGAGAATGTCTTGCAAATAGCCGTTGCCCAGGCCCCACACGCCCGGCTGCGAGATGAGGAAGTATTTCACGCTGCGCGAGTCGTCTTTGGGCAGTGCGCCAAACAGCGCATCAAAATAGTCCACGCTAAAATCATCGCTCAGCGGGGAGACGCGCTGCGGGCCGATGTACGGGTCGGCGGCCGGCTCATCCGCCCGCATCAGTTGCAGGCTGCCCCACATCTGAATGGTGATCGATAGATACATCCCATCGCTAAATTGCAGCAGGAATTGATGTTTGGCGGGCAGTGTGGCGGCGCTATGATGCAGCAAGATGCGTTCTCCGCCGCCGCCCAGCACCAGCACGTCGCCCGGCGGGATCTGCACCAGGATGTGATTCCCATGCGCCTCGGCCGGGCCTATTGTCTTGCCGGCCAAGCGTTGCGCATATTCCTCCGGCGTGTGGTTGTAGAAGGCGAACTTGTGCGGCGAGTTACCGCGCGTGCAGGCGACGATTTGCTTGCCGCACACTTCTTCGCTGAATTGGCGTGCCAGTAGAATCGCTTCGGGAAGTTCGATCATCTCTGCCTCCTGCTCATTTTCGTTACTGCGTTTGTCGAAGGTGGTTCGACAAGCTCACCATGAACATCCTGCATCCTGAGCTTGTCGAAAGATGAGCCTGCCGAAGGGCGACAGGCTGCTCATGACATGTGATTCATTGCACAGAGAGACATGGCTTGAGCTGTCATTCCGACGAGCGTAGCGAGGAGGAATCTTGGTTGTGTAAGGTACTTGTTCGGGACAACGCTCAGATTCCTCGCGCGCTATTAGCCCCTTGCATGATTTCATTCGTTGACGCGCGCTGCGGAATGACGGGGCTGCGGGTCATGGGGTACCTCTTTTGCCCCAACGATCTATCTCTCAGGATGATCTTATCGAAGGGCCTTGCTATTCAATGGTCTTAGAAACGCACCTGCGAAGCGGCCGGCCGGCACGTGGCGCGGGCCGAATGTGCCACCTGTTGCCTCTGCGCACGCCGGGTGAAGCGCTGCACGAACCGGCGCAAGGCTTGCAATATTTGTTTTGTCTCATAATGATCGGCGCGGGCCTGCCGGCGGCACTCCTCACAGCGTTCCTGGCTGACGACATGCATGACGATTGGGTCTAACATGGCTTCACTCCTGAATGTTCTATATGCTGTTCGTACTGCCTTCCATCGTAACGAGCACCCCTGACAACCCTATGTCAGGAAGAGCAGTACCCTATAATCGACGCACAGGAGTTTGCACGAGGCCGCGGCATGAAAGACGAAAGCAAAACAAAAGCGCAACTGATAACAGAACTGCGTGACCTGCGCCAGAAATTAACAGAAAGCGAGGCACGCCAGATAGAACACGTATCGGCGCAGAAGGCATTGCTGGAGTCGGCGGCGGCAGCCATCGTCATCATCGACGAAACGGGACATATCGTGCTGGTGAACAGCGGCGCGGAAACGATGTTCGGCTACACACGCCAGGAGATGATCGGCCAGTTATTGGAAATGCTGCTGCCGCGCCGATCGGCCGAAACGCACGTCTTTGAGCGGAATAGCTTCTTCGCGCACCCGCGCGTGCGATCTATGGGCATCGGGCTGGACCTGGTGGGCCGGCACAAGGACGGCCACGAGTTTCCGATCGAAGTGGGCCTGAGTTATGCCCACACGGATGATGGCATGCTGGCGATGAGTTTCATCATCGACGTCACCGAACGCCGGCGAGGCGAAATACAGCGCCGGTTGATGGAACGCGCCATCGACGCCGCCACCAACGGCATCGTCATCACCGACGCGCAAAAACCCGACATGCCCATCATCTACGTGAACCCGGCCTTCGAGCGCATCACCGGCTATTCGCGTGCCGAGGTGGTGGGGCGCAATTGCCGCTTCCTGCAAGCCGGCGACCACGACCAGCCCGCGCTACAAGACTTGCGCACCGCCCTGCGCGAAGGGCGCAGTTGCCAGGTGGTGCTGCGCAACTACCGCAAAGACGGCAGCCTCTTCTGGAACGAACTTTCGCTGGCCCCTGTGCACGACGAGGAAGACCGGCTGGTGCACTACGTGGGCGTGCAAAACGACATCACCGAGCGCAAGCACACCGACGAACAACTGGCGCGCAAGAATGAAGCGCTGGACGCCGCACTGGTGGACGCCGAAGAAGCGACGCGCGCCAAATCCGAATTCTTGGCCAACATGAGCCACGAAATTCGCACCCCGCTCAACGCCATCATCGGCATGTCGGGGTTGCTGCTCGATACAAGTTTAACCGTCGAGCAACGCGATTACGCCGAGACGATCCGCACCTCCAGCGATTCGCTGCTGGCCATCGTCAACGACATCCTGGACTTCTCGAAGATCGAAGCCAGCCGCCTGGAATTGGAGCAGCAGCCCTTCGACCTGCGCGTGTGCATCGAAGAGTCATTGGACCTGCTCGCGCCGGCCGCTGCGCAGAAGGACCTGGAGTTGGGCTACCTGATCGACGACAACGTGCCGCTCACGCTCATTGGTGACGTGACGCGCGTGCGACAAATCCTGGTGAACCTGCTCAGCAACGCCGTCAAGTTCACCGACCACGGCGAAGTCATCATCAGCGTCGGGGCCAAAGAAATGAGACTGGAGATTGGAGATTCGAGATTGGAGATTGCGGATTCGAAGCCAGAAGCCACACGCGCTGGGGATGAGCATCAATCGTCAATCGTCAATCCAAAATCGCAAATCTCTAATCTCCAATCTCCACTATTTGAGCTGACCTTCGCCGTGCGCGATACGGGCATTGGCATCCCAGAAGATCGCCGTGAGCGATTGTTCCAGCCGTTCAGCCAGTTAGACGCTTCCACTACGCGCCGCTACGGCGGCACGGGGCTGGGGCTGGCGATCAGCATGCGCCTGTGCGAACTGATGGGCGGGCGCATCTGGGTGGAAAGCAGCGGCGTGCCCGAGCAAGGCTCTACGTTCTACTTCACTATCAAAGCCGAAGCCGCCGACATGGAAGATCTGAGCGGCCCGGCCAGCATCCCAACCGAGTTGAGCGGCAAGCGTGCGCTGATCGTGGACGACAACGCCACCAACCGCTTGATCTTGATGCGCCAGATCGAACCCTGGGGCATGAGCGGGCGCGAAGCGGCCTCCGGGCGTGAAGCATTGCAATGGGTACAGCAGGGCGAGACATTCGACATCGCCATCCTCGACGTGCGCATGCCCGAGATGGACGGGCTGACCCTGGCACGCGAACTCTATCAGGTGCGCCCCGCCATGCCGCTGGTGATTTTGACGTCTATGGGCCGGCGCGAACCGGAACTGAGCGATTTGAAGGTCTCGGCGTTCCTGACCAAGCCGATCAAACCGGCCCAACTGTATCGCGTGTTGACGGCGGCGTTGCAGGGCCAGTCGCTGCCGCCTGGGACGGTGGTGCCGCGCGAACGTGGCGCAGCCTCCATCGACACACAGATGGGCATACGCCACCCGCTGCGCATCTTGCTAGCCGAAGATAACATCGTGAACCAAAAGGTGGCGGTGCGCATCCTGGAACGCCTGGGCTACCGGCCCGACGTGGCGGCAAACGGCCTGGAAGTGTTGCAGGCCTTGCAGCGACAAACCTACGATGTGGTGCTGATGGACGTGCAGATGCCCGAGATGGATGGCCTGGAAACCACGCGCCGCATTGTGCAGCGCTGGCCCAAAGAAAGACGCCCGCGGCTGATCGCCATGACGGCCTATGCGCTGGAAGGCGACCGCGAGCGGTGCCTCGAAGCGGGCATGGATGATTACATCAGCAAGCCCATCCGCATGGACGAGCTGGTGCGCAGCCTGGAGCAAAGCGCGCCTTCGCGCAAACCCGCCCAGCCTGAACAACCCAAGCCCAGCGCGCCACCGTGCGAGGCAGCGGACCGCCAGCACGCGGTGGATCAGACGGTGCTGGATAACCTGCGCACCGTTCTGCACGACGAAGCGGGAGAAGTGGTGACCATCTTCCTCGAAAATGGCGCGCACCTGCTGGCCGAGATGCAACTGGCGCTCTCAAGGGAGGATGCCAGCGCCCTGGAACATGCGGCGCACACGCTCAAATCTAGCAGCGCCACCTTCGGCGCGCTCTCGCTTTCGGCCATATGCAAAGAACTGGAAGTGATGGGCCGCCAGAAACAACTGGCTGGTGCGGAAGAAAAGGTGCGCTGTGCGGGGGACGAGTTTGAGCGCGTGAAGGTTGAGATTCGAGAGATTGTGAAGTAGAGAGCGATCGAAAGTTGGAGATTAGAGATTAGGCGGGGCTCCCCCTGTCTCCTGCCCAGACTGTGCGGCAAATGAATTTGCGCTACGTTGAACAAAGCCTGCCCGCCACTTTATGCTCCATGCTTTTCAAGCAGCGCCTAACCTGCGCAGCAGGTTTTAGGCCGATGCAGGCTCTGGCGCTCGGTACCTCAAAATCACGCCGCTCTTAAAACGATGTATCCTCAGACTGGTATATCTGGCTTCAGATAACAATGAGACGAGCATGTCAAATCGACAATCGTCAATCCAAAAATAAAATGTCTAACGCTTACATCCTTGCACACGACCTGGGCACCACCGGCAACAAAGCCACATTGATCGACACCCACGGCAAGCCGGTCGCCAGCGTCTTCGAAGCCTATGCCACCGCCTACCCGCACCCAAACTGGGCCGAGCAGGAGGCAGCGGATTGGGAGCGCGCGCTCATTCAATGTTCCCGGCGGCTGCTGGCCCAGGATGGCGTCACGGCGGATCAGATCGCGGCCATCAGCTTCAGCGGCCACATGCAGGGCGCGCTCGCGGTGGACCCAAGCGGCAAGCCTCTGCGCCCATCCATCATCTGGGCCGACCAGCGCGCCACGCGCCAGGCCAGCTTCATCAGCCAGGCGTGCGGCGATGACGCGGTCTACCGCCTGACGGGCCAACGCGTCAGCGCCGCCTATACCGCCGCCAAGGTGATGTGGATCAAGGACAACCAGCCCGAAGTCTATGGGCGCATCGGCTATGTCTTACAACCTAAGGATTATGCGGCCTGGCTGCTCACGGGCGTCTTCGCCACCGATTATTCCGACGCCTCAGGCACACAGGTCTTCGATTTGCAACGGCGTTGCTGGTCGAAGGAATTGTTGCACGCCTTTGGGCTGCATGCGAACCTGTTCCCCCCGGCCTACCCATCCACCACGGTGATCGGGCACGTCACGCCGCAGGCGGCACAAACCACGGGCCTGCGGGCGGGCACGCCGGTGGTCATCGGCGGCGGGGACGGCGCGTGCGCCACGGTCGGTTCCGCCACCGTCCACGCGGGCGAGGCCTACACCTACATCGGCTCCTCGTCGTGGCTGGCGCTCAGCACGCGCGCGCCCGTGTTCGACCCGGCCCAACGCATCGTGAACTTCGCGCACCTGGACCCGGCGTTGTGCTTCTCGCTGGGCAACATGCAGGCCGCCGGCGGCGCGTTCGACTGGCTGGAGCGCCTGCTGCGCGACGCAGGCGTCGGCGAGCAGCAACATGCCGCGCTGGATGCGCTGGCGGGCAGCGCGCCGCCCGGCGCAGGCGGCGTATTGTGCCTGCCCTACTTTTTGGGCGAGCGCAGCCCGCATTGGAACCCGCAGGCGCGCGCCGTGTTTGCCGGGCTTTCCATGTCGCATGGGCGGGCCGAGATGGTGCGCGCCGTGTTGGAGGGCGTGGCGTTCAACATGCGCTGGATCCTGGACGTGCTGCGCTCGGAGGGCATCCCCATCCGCTCCATGCGCGTCATCGGCGGCGGAATGCGCAGCGCATTGTGGCGTCAAATCCTGGCCGACGTGTATAACCTGCCGCTGCTGCGCCCGCACCTGGATTCAGCGGCCACGTCATTGGGCGCCGCCATTGCCGGCGGCATTGGCGTGGGGTTGTTCCCTGGGTTCGAGGTGGTGGAGCAGATCATCCCCATCGAACCGGCCGAGCGCCCGGACCCGACCCGCAACGCGCATTACGAACGCATGTATCCGCTCTTCCAGCAGACCTATACGTCGTTGAAGCCGGTGTTCGACGCGCTGGCGGAGCTGGAGTAAGGAGAGATTAGGGATTGGAGATTAGAAGTTGAACCACGGGTTTCACAGATGACACGGATACTCAAGCAAACAAATCCGTGAAATCTTGTGTCATCCGCGGTGAAGGCAATCTCCAATCTCGACTCTCTAATCTCTTTGTGTCTGCGTGCCTTACTGATTGGTCAATTGAAGCTGGATACGAATCGTGCCGACGCCCGCGCTACTATCCTGCTGCGCGCTCACCAACATGCCCGTTTGTGCATCGTAGGTGATCACGCTGGTGAAGCTGCTGTTCGACTCGGTCAGGCTGACCACGCCCTGCCCGCGCGAAGCGGTGATCTTCGCGCCGGTCACCGGGTCACGGTCGATCACCTGCCCATTCTTCAAGCTCTTGATCGCCTCCGCCGGCAACCAGTACGCGTCAAACGGCTGCACCATCCCCGCAGCCCGGACGGCGGTGTTGGGCGTTTGATATTGAATGGTGGACTTCAATTGCCAATCCAGCCAGCGCTTGTTGCGCTCCACAATCTTTGCCACCACGTTCAGCGCCAGCGGCGTCGTGGGGCCATCGCTCATCAGGAGTGAATAAGTGCCGTCGTAATTCAGTTGGGTGCCCTTCTTAGCCCAGGCAGGGATGGTGGCCTTTGCGCCGGGGCGCCAGGGCAGCTTAAGCTGGCGCTGCTGCACCAACGTGGCGCTCGCCATCTGTCGATAGTCCGAAGCGTCGGTGCCGAGGTTGTGCCGGTAGAACAACATCAGGCCGCTCTCATTATCAAAGACCCACACATATTCGGCATCGTCCTGTTTGTATTCAAAGCGCGTCGCGTCATACGTCTTATTCCCCAATTCATAGGGCATGTGATAGACGGCCAGGTCATCGTTCGCCACGCGCTGCGCGTCTTCCAGCACAGCAGGGTTGATCCAATACTCCCCCACGCCCGGCAAGCCCACGTAGCGCGTCACCATCGTCGGCATGATCGCTCCGTCCAGGACGCTAAACAGGCTGGACGCAGAGACCGCTGCGCCGTCTTCCAGCGCCACCAGGTCATACTGGCTATAGCCCTCCCCGCCGGAACCATCCTTCCCTTCCTTCTGCGCCACGTTCGCGCTCAACACGTGATAAGTCACGCGCATGCCCTCCTTCAGCCAGGCCGGCGCAGGCATGCTGCGCAATTCGGGGAAAATCGCCAGGAAGGGGTTCTGCGCCGTCGCGGCGGTGCCGATCTGTTTACGCGCCGGCGTTTTGAGGAAACCATCCTTCGGGTATTGCAGCGTAAACTGGCCCATCGTCATGGCTGATGAACTAGACAGATCGACGGGCAATAACCCCAGGAATTTCTCATCACTGATCGGTGTGCCCAGGCCAAGCACCGTATCGCTGGGGGTAACGCTGGGCTGAAGCGAAACTTCCGTCGCGCTCGCGGTTGCTTGAGGCGCCGGCGTGCCGGTCGAGACGGCAATCGGCGCCGGGCCGGGGTTGATTCGGACGCCGCAGCCAGCCAACAAGCATGTGCCGGCAAGCATAGCCAGCAAAGTGTGCAAGACATGTTGTTTCGCCCTTGTAGTTTCAGCGATCATACCTTCCTCCATGTGCAATCACATACCGGCAGGTCAATGGATGGGCCGGCAAGATTATTGTAGTCAGACATCTTTATCTTTGTCTGATGTGCGGCTGACGAATATCGCCTGAGCACGATACAATCGTGACTATCAGCTTTTTAAGCATGGATGTATGCTTGAGAGACGTACAGCATAATCGGCATTGGAACGATAGCGGAACACAATGCTGCGCAATGGTATGGAGGTATGGATGGACGTTACAACGGTCGCCAACATCGTGGCCAGTAAGCTAAAGGAAGAGCCAGCTATTCAAGGCGCTTTCCTCCATCATTCCGTTGCGGGTGATGATTGCCCCGATTCAACCTATATACATATCAGCATCGTATCTAAGGACACGTTGAAGGACTTGCGCAAAGCCTATGGCATGTACGAAGATCTCTTACAAGCCATTGGGCAACTCGTCTATATCACGACGTATGAGCAGGGTCATTCCAAAGGTGTCCGCGCCCTCTTTGGCCGCACAGCCTATCCCCCGGTGGGCCTCAACGTACATCTATCATTTTGCCAGCTAAAATACGTCACCGAACAGGATGTGTGTGCGGGCTGCCAGCTATTGTTCGACCACACCGGCGCAGTGAAAGAGCAATTGATGCAAGTGCCCGGCGAAACACCTGCCGAACGGCTGTCGCGCGAACTCGCGCAACAACTACAAAACTACCCATTTCACTTGCACGATGCGACTCAGGCCCTGGCACAGAAAGATCGCGCCGGCGCACAATCGGCAGCCGAACAAATGCGCCAGGCCGTCTATTTTGCTGCGGCGGTAAGGGCAGGCCAGCAGACTCATTGCGCAGAACGCGGCTGGCAAACCCTGGCCCCTGGGGAAAAATGGGTGCTGGAAAACACATTCCAGGCCGTAACGTTGAAAAATCTAGAACGATTGACGACGCTATATCTCGCCTGCCTGTCGTCTTTGCAAACAGAATATAATCTAGGTCAGGATGTGGAGCGGTTTAAACAAGCATTGCCGGAATTGATCTGACCAGGAGGTCATCCCGTTACGGGGTCGCATCCAGGCTCATACATCTCGTTTTGCAAATATTTATAACAAAAAATGGATCGCATTTGCAATCGAGTTCACGGAACGTATCTTGAGTTATTATATGTAGGGGCCGATTAGTCAGAATTGCGGCACAGGCCAGTTGGTAGCTTGTTTAAAGCAAACGGTATCGTGTGATTGGCATTGATGCCTCAGAGGGGATGTTCGTTACATCACATGGTAGCCAATAGCCCCGTTTACAGGCAGGTGGGCCAGGCGTGTTTCATTCGCACTGATGTCGCCGCATCGACGCTTGACGTTCAACTTGAACACGCACGGGCCTGCGATAATGGAATAGAATCTCTATTGAAGATACGGAAGGAACACTGGTCGCCAACTGTGACTTCAATGACAAACAAATCAACCGAGCCGCCGTGCGCATCTCTCGTTTTGTGCGTATATGCGTCATGGAGACGGTTGCTATGAGTGGTTCGAGACGTTCGTATACGAAACAGCATTTAACCTGAGCGCTTCAGGTTGGCTGGCAAAATGTGTACTTTGCACGCGGGCAAGGCCTGGCCGCACCTGTCGCCGAACCGGAGAACGAGTGGTGTGTCTTCGGCGTGGCGCACAAGTGAAGCCATAAGAGGTGTGACGTGTTAGATCATGATAAGGCGGTACATCAGCGGAACCAGATGTCAGCAGCGCCACCCTGGCAAGCCTGGATGATTCTTGTCATCTGTCTGCTTGCGCTCATCCTCACCCTGGGCATCACCAAAGCCCGTGCCTGGGCACCCTCCAGCGCCGGCGTGACCTGGGCGATGAAGGTGAATGTCGCCTTGCCGCCGGATCAGGTGAGTGCATTGGGCGGGCAACAGGCGGTGAACTCACTCCAAAACGACATAGCATCAAAGATCAAGCTGCACGGCGCTACGCTGGATGTTACACCGCAGGCCAGCAAAGAGGATGGCGGCGCCTCTTTCTCGATGTCCATCACCGGAACCGGGAATTTGCAACAGTTTAAGCAGGTCGTATTTGACGACCTGACCCCCATCGGCGGCCTGCTGGGCGGCCCCATTTCCTTAACGCTTATCGGCGACGTAAGTGGGGGTGAAAAACTCCCGCTAATGTTGGAAAGCAACTTATCAACCGGGTATCGCTGGTACATCGCACAGATGGATCAGCAATCCTTAAGCCAGTTGGGCGACCCACAGTATCAATCGACTTCTAACCTCTTAGGGGCCCCAGCGCATCAAACTTTTAACGTGCAGGCCACAAAGGCGACCGGCGCACGTATGACGTTGGTCTATCGCCGGTCCTGGGAAAAGGATGCAACGCCGACGCGCGAAATCACGATCCAAGCAAATCGGCTCTCCGCGCTCACCGACCTGAGTAACCCGGCGAAGCCGCAGCAACGCGTCAATGATACCGACGCGATCGCCCAATCGCCCATCGTCGCTTCGGCAGCAGCCGTCCCCTCTACATTCGACTGGCGATCCACCGGCAAAGTAACGCCCGTGCGCGACCAGGGTGCCTGCGGCGCCTGCTGGGCATTTGGTACAGTGGCGGTGCTCGAATCTCACCTGTTGATCAGGCAAGATGTGAGTGCAGACTTCTCAGAACAATATCTGCTCTCTTGCAATCACGATGGCTGGACATGCGACGGCGGCTGGTGGGCGCACGACTACCACATCGACGAATACTATTCCCCCGACACACAGGCGGGCGCCGTATTGGAATCGGACTTCCCCTACGTCGCAAATCAGGTCGCGTGCAAAGCGCCCTATAGCCATCCCTATCGGCTGACCAACTGGGCCTACGTCGGGGATGGGAACAGTGTGCCATCGACGGACGCACTCAAGCAAGCCATCTACACCTATGGGCCGGTTGCTGTTTCCGTATGCGAAGGGCCGGCATTCAATGACTACACGGGCGGGGTTTTTAACACCGATGAAACATCCGTTTGCAATGGCGGGATCAATCATTCTCTGACCCTGGTCGGCTGGAATGATTACCAGCACTACTGGATCGCCAAGAACTCATGGGGCCCCTATTGGGGTGAAAACGGCTATATACGCATTCGCTGGAACACCTCAAACGTCGGCTACGCGGCAACCTTCGTCCAGAACACGATGCCGCTCACTCACGACGACATCGATGGCGCAACCGTCGTCGATTCAATTCCCTATACGACAACTGCTGATACGACCGACGCATCCATTGCCCAGGACGACCCCAGCTTCACATGTCTGGAGGGGTCACTAGACAACAGCGTTTGGTATCGTTACATACCCTCGGAAAGTGGGCCTTTGACAGTGAGCACGCAGGGCAGCAACTACGACACCGTGATGAGCATCTGGACCGGCACACGCGGCAATCTGCAATCTGTGGGATGCAATGACGACATCACGGACACCGCAGAGACCAGGTATTCGCAAATTCAGTTGCAGGTCACGGGCGGCATTACGTACTACATCGAAGTCGCCAGTTACACCTCCGGCGGCGGGACGCTTTCACTCAGCGCATCGATGGCCGCGCCGTCAGATCCAACCACGCCTACCGTGGCGAACGGCCTGATGCTTAGCCGCACAACCGATATTTCACTCGCGTGGAGCACAAATGCCACCTGGTGCGACGTGCACGTCTGGGGCGGCGACATCGACATCGACCCCAGTGGCAGTTGTTCGACGCTGCATTTAGGGCAGCAATACGGCGGAAGCTATCAATGGCAGGTGACGGCACACAATGCCTTCGGCACAGCCACCGGTCCCGTGTGGCAATTCAATGTCCAACCCTACGCGCCGACCGGCCTGAGCACGTCAGCCGTGGGTCAGTCATCGTCCGACCCACCCACCCAAACGGTGCCATTACCGGTGCAGACACAACCCTACCAAATCTCATCGACCACGACGTCGTCATCCAGCGTCCAGGGAGTCACGAATACGCTCACCGTACTGACGTGGACGCCTTCCAACGATGCACCGACCCACATCGACGGCTATAACGTCTACTTCGCGGACGGCACTTACATTACGACGACCGATGGCAGCACCAATAGCTATAGCACCAACGATCTGGACTGCGGAACATCCTATGGTTTCTATGTCACGGCAGTGCGCCAGGGAGTGGAGTCAGCGCCAAGCAACCTGGCATATGCCACGCCGACCTGCTCGCCTGTTTCGGTGTTGTCGGTGTGGACTACCAGCGATGACGGGAACACCAAGACGCGGTTCTACCCCGGCGATAGCATCAGCTTCTGGGGCAACGTCTACAATGCGACAGGCCTGAGCCAGACTGCGACGCTCACCTGGACCGTGACCGGACCATGCGGCGTGTTGACCTTCTGGAATGGGGACCTTGATATTGCCAGCGGGCAGACCAATTGGATCCTTTCCAGGGCCCTCCCCAGTTCAACCTGCTCAGGCAACTATGTCTATCAACTGTCGATGGTCTATGACGGGTTGACCTCCAGCCAGTCAAGTACCTTCACGACTTACACGCACATCTTCATACCCGTCCTGATGAAACCATAAGAATCACTGATACAAAGAAACAGGCTGAGCTTCGCCCAGCCTGCTTCTTATGCTCGCTGTTCCTGTGGGCAGCTAGCTCAAGGCTGCATGGGTATAGCAAAATTCATTACGCACCACGTCGCTGCCCTTACGTTCCTCAGAAATGACGATCAGTGTGCGTTCGCCGGTGCGCCGATAGACAAAGCGCGTGGAACGGTAAGCACCGCCCCGTTCAAAAGCGGCTTCCTGGTCGCCCACTTTTACCAGCGGATAAGCCACTGCCTGGCCCTTCCCTTCCCAGCCGTTCAGACCACGATCAAAGTGTTTCAGGCGCAGCACCAGCCCCTGTTCATCCGGCTCGATTGCCAGGAGTTCATACAAATACACTCTGCCGTTTTTTAGCCAACGGAACATGCCCATCATCGCGCCACCGGCGGGCGTACTCCAGTGTTCATCCACCGGGTCGTCGTCCACGGTGCCATACCAGCTTCCGGCCATCCAGGCCAGGGAGTCAATTGTCACTGGTACGGGGTTTGCATGAATAGGATTGGGAATGTTCGTCGTCATCGTTCATACCTCCTGCGTGGCTGCTACGCTGCGCAACCTTCAATATAGCATGATCGAAACGGAATGAGGCATCAATAACTCCGCCCAAAGGCTCGCGCCGCTGCTCCACCAAAAGGCGGAGTTGATGCATCAGCACATCGGCAACAAAACATCGGCCCGACGGCAGATGGATTCATGCCGTTCAAAGCACATACTCTGCCCCGACAAAAGCAAACAGAGTGCTCATCCTGGGAAGGTGGGCGATTAACGGAGGAAGTGCCATGTTGAACATTTATCAAGCGTATGACATCGCAATGTCTGAACACGCTGCGTTGAACGTGCAACTCAGCCGCCGCTGGGTCGCCGGTGGCGTTCGCGTCGAGCGACCGAGCTTGCTGAGCCGAATCATGTCTGCACTGCGTGATCTCTTTAGCGCGGCAAAACGCCTGACCCGTGAAGCGCCGTTCATAACCGGCGGCGTACCGGCAAAGTAGCGCCGGACGAACTCAACGGAAACACCAGGCGAGCCCCGAAATGGGGCTCGCAAACTTATAGGAGAAGAGACAATGTATCACCAAGAACACAAAATCGCACAGGCAGAACACGCCGCCTTCCTGGCACGCTTCTATCGCGCCCCATTGGAAGGCGTCACCGTCCATGTGCCGAACATCTTCGACCGCATCTTCGCCGCGATCAAGGGCCTGCTGAAGAGCCCGGAACCGGCGTGCTGCGAGGTCGCTCCGATGCAGGAACAACCGGCCGAGTAGGTCGATACCTCATCAGAAAAAAAGAAGCCTGGCATCCGATGATGCCAGGCTTCTTTTTTTCTGCACACATGAGCCTTCTCAAACGTCATGTATGACAAAACGACAAGTAAAGGAGAAAAGATCATGTATCACCAGGAACACCAGATCGCGCAAGCAGAACATGCGGCCTTCCTGGCACGCTTCTACCGACCTGCCCCAGGAGGAATTACCGTGCGTGCGCCAAACCTTTTAGAACGCATCCTCGCCGGGCTAAGGCATCTATTGATGCGTCCGCCGCACTACGGGCACAAGATAACCCTGGCGCAAAAAGCTGCCAAATAGGACATCAGCAATCAGCTTACACCTCACCACACAATACCCCTTGCAGGAACCAATCCGCCACGCGGCGGAACTCGGCAGCGCGGTTCCACATCAACGGATGACCGCCCTCATTGGCAAAGTACACCCGGCTGTTTTTCACCTGTAGCGCCATCGCGCAATTCTGGCGTGCGGGGTCTTGCAACAACTCATCGCGCAGGCTGGCGGAGAAAAGGACAGGGCAACGCACCTCGCTCAAGTGCCCCTGAAACCAATCACCGCCGGCCTGGGCGAAGCGGTGCAGCAGATCGTTATCGGCATTCACCACCTGTTGCCAGTCGTCACCATGTCCATCACGCCAGAAAGCGATTTGCGCATCGCTTAGCTGATGCCGGTTTTGAATTTCGCGTTCGATCCAGTCGGCGCTTTCTTGCTCCGCCGTACTATCGGCGATGACAGCTTGCACCCGCCCCGGCGATTGAATCGCCATCCACAAGGCCGCAATGGCGCCGCCGCTGGTACCAATCACGCAGGCACGCTCATAGCCCAGGAGCGGCACCAGCGCCGCAGCATCACGCCCGCCCCGCGCCCACCAGTCCAGCGGCCACGTCGCTAGCCGGTCCGATTGCCCGCAGCCCAAGAGATCCAATGCCACGACGTGATAACGCTGGGCGAAGTAGTCCAGGTCGCCGGCGCGGACGTGATGCGCAGACGAGGCGGTGTTGCCGTGCAGGATCATCAGCAGCGACCCGCTGCCCTGTTCGCGGTAGAACAAACGATGATTATTGGAAGTGAAGTATGGCATGGTAGGTTGTGAGAGATTGGAGTTTGGAGACTTGAGATTTAGGATTGGAAATTCGAGATCGGGATTCCGACACAACAGATCATCAATCTCAAATCTCCATTTCTAATCTCCTTTGATAGCCGTGATCATGGGATCCTGCTCAAGCGGCACGGAGAGTTGTGTCACCACCTGCACCAGCGGGCGCACACAGGCATCCACGCCGGCCAGGTCGTGCGGGCGCGTGAAGGCCGGCAACGCATCGAATAACTTCTGCGCGGCCGAACTGCCGTCATGCGTGGGCAGCACCTGCGCAAAGCCAACTTCATTCAGCCAGGCGGCAATCGTCCTGCCACTGGAGTGATGCGTCTCGCACATGCGCGCATCGGCCAACGCCGAACGCAAAGCCTCCATCTGCGGGATGGTCACGGCCTCATAATGCAACTCGTGCCTGCCAGGCACGCCAAACGCAACGCACAGATCGGTGGCCGGCAGGTTGAACGTCAAGGCATATTGTATGACGCTCTCATCATCGATGTGCCGGTCGAACAGGATCAACCGACAACGCCCTTCGTCGATCGGCCATAACCAGGTGTCGCGCTCCTGAGCGCCGCGATACCCCCCCAGCGCCTCGTAATGCAGCCGCAGGCGCCCGCCGGGTTTCAACACGCGATACAACTCCTGATAAGTAAAATGTGGGTCGGGCGTCTGTTCCACCGACGACGCCGCCATCACGCCATCGAACGTGCCATCGTCGAAAGGCAGCCGCTGCCCGGGCGGCACGTGCACGAACGATGCGTTCGTGATGCCCAATCGCGCCGCGTTCTCGGCGCATACTTGCACGCGGCGCGCCGAGCCGTCCACGCCGACCACCTGCGCGGCATAGGGTGCGACGATCAACGACGGCCAGCCATCACCGGGGCCGAAATCCAACAGGCGCTTGCCCTCGCCGCGCGTGCTGAAGAGGTAGTCATACAGCGCGCCGCGGTCAGCCCAATGAGATTTGCGCGCCACATCAAACGGCTGGTAAATGACCGGCAGCGAACGGCCCGACTGCGAATCCATATCGTCGTAGATGAACTGGTCCGACGTACAGGCGCGCGGCTTCAGTTCATGCATGATCCATTCATCAATGTTCATCTGGGAACACCCTCTTGCGTAGTTCGGCCTCGGCCTGGCCGATCTTAGACTGGTAGACGTTCAATTGTGCTTCAAACGACGAGCCGATGTGGCTGGCGTTATAGCCGGCCACCATCTGCGCCAGCCAGTCGCGCATCAACGCCGGGTCCGCCTCCTGGTAGCCCGTAGCGCCGTCAAAGCAGACCGTCTCCTGGGGCAGCCTGGGCGGCATCGGCGGATAGGGGCTGTTCGCATACCCAAACACGATGGTCATCAATGGCACCACGCCCGGCGGCAATTTCAACTTTTGCGCCAGGTAGTCGATATCCAACAAGCCGCTATGCCCCGTTTCGGACAACATGACTGATGATACGCCCAGCGCCTCGGCGGCAATGTTCATGTTCATCGCCGCGAGTGAGGCATTCATCACGGCGATGGTGTATTCCACCAACGGGCTCTTGGGGAATGCGTCCAGCACTTGCCGGTCGCGGTGCAGGTCGCCCATGATGATGACGGCACGGTTGGCCTTAAAGGGCAACGGGCGCTGCTCGAACGTCGCGCGCCACGATTGCGCCGTGAAGGTGGCAAACGACCAGGACTGCAGGTTCACCGTGCTGGGGGCCAGGCGCCCGGCCTCCAGGATGGCGCTGAACACATCGTCGGGGATGTCACGCTGGGTGAAGCTGCGCACGCTGCGGCGGCGCATGATGATGCCCAACAATGGGTTCGCTTGCAGGCTGAGCGGAATCTGCGGTCGCCCGCGCAAGATGCGCAGCAGGCTGCGTATGAAGAGGATGGGACTGGGTGAGATTGACATGGGGCATCGGAATCGCCAAAGAGGCCAAGGATGCCAAGAAAAAGGGTATTTAGAGCGATTTGCAATCTATCACAAGGTTCTCAAGCGATCATCGTGAGCCTGCCGAAGGGCAACAGGCTCACGATGATTACCATCGCCTCGCGTTAGACTGCAAACGACTCCAAGTAAATCGCCGGAAGAAGTTGACGCGCTCGTCAGATGTAGGGCGACTTGTTAAGTCGCCCTACATGATCGTGGCAAAAGCGGCATCAGGAACCCCAGACGACCACCTTAGGAACCCGGTTCCCGGCGATAAATACATCGCTCAAGAAACCGGGCTGCTTTTCATTTTGCTCCTCTGCTTCTTAGGGGTTAAAGCGCTAATTTTTAGACACGTCGGCTGTAACAGCCGGCTCGGGTGTGTTCACCTTGTCTTTATCGACCACCGTGAGGAACCCGCCGAACAGGCGATATTCGTCCATGCGGCAAGAGTTGATCAACTTCCCGTCGTAGACGGTCATATCGGGGCAGCTATCGCACATATCGGCCTGGCCGTTGGGCAACACGTCGGGGGCCTGGATGATACCGATGCTCTGCACATAAACGCTGTCGAACAGATGACCTGGGTGACGCAACACATCACCCCAATAATTGCGCGAAGCTTTGCCCACTACTTTGTCCAACATAGATAGGCTGAATATCTTGCGCCCAATCTTGGCCTGCGAGAGATAGGCCAGATAGGTGCCGTTGAACAGGTGATGCATGGTCTGCGCCAGTTCCATCGTGCGCTTACCCACCGAACCATACACCTTGCGTTTGCTGCCGATGACCGCGCCGGCAGTCCACTTGAACGAATCGTGGCGGAGCGTACCGCCCAGGTAAGCCGAGGGTTCGTACTCCGGGCAGTTGTCCTGGATGATCTGCACTACCTCCGGCCCGGTGAC
>DAOUFG010000047.1:0-83382 GCA_034430115.1 Thermoflexales bacterium
CCGGCAGAGAAAACCATCGACGTAAGCATCGTCTACGGCTCCGAAAAGGCTGAATGGCTGACGCCACTGATAGAGCAATACAACAACGAAAAACACAAGACAGCCGAAGGCGACACGATCGTCATCACGGCGACGGCGATGGGCTCCATCGAGTCGATCAACGCGATCCTGGAACAGCGCATCAAACCCACCGTTTGGAGCCCGGCGTCTTCGATCTACTTGCCGGTAGCCAATGCGGAATGGCACAAGACAAATTCGACCGACCTGGTGACGGGCGAGCCCAAAGATCTGGTGCTCAGCCCGGTGGTCATCGCGATGTGGAAGCCGATGGCCGAAGCACTCGGTTGGCCCAATAAGGCGCTCGGTTGGGCCGACATCGCCGCCTTGGCCACCTCCGACCAGGGATGGGAAGCTTATGGTTACCCGGAATGGGGTGAGTTCAAATTCGGCCACACTCACCCGGACTTCAGCAATAGCGGCCTCGTCGCCGTGCTTGCACAGGTCTACGCCGGCGCTCAGAAACAACGCGGCCTGACAGTACAGGACATCGAAAAGCCGGAGTTAAAAGCATTCGTTGCAAAAGTGCAAAGCAGCATCATCCACTATGGCTCCAGCACCGGCTTCTTTGCCGACAACATGTTCAAGCGCGGCCCCTCCTACTTGAGCGCGGCAGTGCTATATGAGAACCTGGTCGCGGCGCAGGAATCCAAGCGCTTGTCAGGTCAGAGCCAACAACTGCCGGTGGTAGCGATTTACCCCAAGGAAGGCACCTTCTGGGCGAACCACCCTTACGTTATTCTGAATGCGTCGTGGGTGACGGATGAAGCCAAAGCCGCCGCACAAGATTTCGAGCAATTCCTGCTCGCCAAACCCCAGCAATTGAAAGCGATCGAGTTGGGTTTCCGCCCGTCCGATCCGTCCATCCCGCTCACATCCCCGCTGGACGCGCAACACGGCGTGGACCCCAAACAACCACAAACCGTACTGGAGATTCCTTCAGCCGACGTCATCCGGGCAGCCTCACAACTGTGGCAGCAGGCCAAAAAGCCCGTGGACGTCGTCGCGGTGCTCGACACATCGGGTAGCATGAGTGGCGACAAAATCACCAGCGCGCGCAGCAGCCTAGCGGACTTTGTGAAGCTGCTGGATGATAACGACCGACTGAGCGTGATTACCTTCAGCAGTCGCATCATCACGCTCACGCCGCTATCGCGTGTCGGGGATAAGCGCGATGAGGTCATGCGGCGCATATCGGGCGTCATCGAAGGGGGCAACACAAAGCTATATGACGTTACTGAGCAAGCCTACGAGATGCTGAAGAAGGATGGCGACCCCAAGCACATCCGCGCAATCGTCTTGCTCACCGATGGGCAAGATACCGATTCCAGTGCGACACTCGATCAGGTTGTTTCCACGGTGAGCAATGTGGGCGAAGAAGGCGGCACCGCCATCAAGCTCTTCACAATCGCGTTTGGCAACGATGCAGACAAGAGCGTGCTGCAACAGATTGCCGAACCGACAGGCGGGAAGCAATACGATAGCAACCCCTCAACCATCAACAGCATCTACGAAGAGATAGCAACATTCTTCTAGGGTCATAACGCATCGAGAAGCGCTATATGATGCAAGGGCATCGCTGGTTACTCGCGAACCTAATCACAGTCTGACCCTCGCAGCATACCAGGCCTCGCTTCCTCAAGCAGCCATGTTGGGCATGCGGAGCGAGGCCTTTTCACGTCATCTATTTACAGCCCTCACCTATAATCCATTCCGGTTGCGACGCGAGGCGCACCTGCAATCGCGTGCAGGGCGACTCGACATCGTGTGATATGAGTTGGAGGTGGACGATGGCAGCGAAACCAGATTTTGATTCGGATGCAGCACACCGGTTCTTCTCGGCGCACTGCTTTAATGCAGCCTGGGACCTGATCGACAAGACCAGCCGCACGCCCGAAGACGACGAAGAGATGATCCGCCTGAGCATGGCCTCCATCTGGCATTGGACACAGCGCAAAGATCACACGCCGGCGAACCTTTCCGTCGGCTATTGGCAGATTTCACGCATCTTTGCCTTGCTCAAACAAACGGAAAATGCACGTCACTACGCGTCCCTCAGCCTGAATACGCTGCCGCACGATGACTCGTTTCCCTTCTACAGGGCCTATGCCTACGAAGCGCTGGCCCGCGCAGAATTTCTGGCCGGGAATGCAGACAAAAAGGAACACTACTTAACCGCTGCGGCGCAGTTCGCGGCGCGGGTGGATGACCCTGAAGACAAACAACAATTGCTGAACGACCTGCACACGATTGGGGCGGAGCAATAAAAGATGGATAGCCTATCGTGGGTGCCTGTATCGCGGCGGCAACGCCATCACAGACCAATCCGGCGCAGACATATAGATTGGGCTCAACACCACACACTAACTTCATTGAAGAGGAACCATGTCAGATAACTACTTGTCGCAACCCTACGATTACGAACGCCACAACGACGATGTTCGCGCCGTGATGGATGCTTACCAGCAAGGCCACCCAACTCGCGTGCCCATCCAATTTTCGATGAACTCGCGCATGGTGCTGCAAAACCCCGAGCTAAACACCTGGGGCTACACCTGGCAGGAATTTTTTGAGGACCCGGACGTGCGTTGGACGATGGAACTGAACTTCCAAAAATGGGTGCGCCTGAACATCACACAGGATGCCGAGATGGGGCTGCCCAAGGAATGGGCCGGGCTGGGCGTGTACTATCAGAACTGCGATGAGGCGGCCTGGTTCGGTTGCCCGTTCTACTATCCGCAAGATGATATGCCCTTCATCGAGCCGATCCTGAAAGAAGACAAGCGCAAGCTCTATGATATGACCCCGCCCGAGCCGCTGAAAGGCGGCATCATGACGATGGCCATCGAACACTACCAGTACCTGGAAGAAAAACGAAAACACGAAGACTTCGAGGGTCACCCGGTAGGCAAGACGTGGCTCTTCGGCGGCGGCACCGATGGCCCGCTCACCATCGCCTGCAACCTGCGCGGCGCAAGCGAAATCGCACGAGACTTTTACGAGGACCCGCAATACGTACACGACCTGCTCAGCTTCATCACCGATAGCATCATCGCTCGGATGAAGCAGGTGACTACCTTCAACGGTAACACCTACCCCAGCCGGGGCTGGTTCTTCGCGGACGACAGCATTGAACTGATCTCCACCCCTATGTATAAAGAGTTCGTGCTGCCCTATCACAAGAAGCTATTGCAGGCTTTCTCGCAGGGCGGCCCCAATGGCATTCACCTGTGCGGTCGCGTCCAGCGGCACCTGAAGTTCCTGAAAGATGAGATGAACATCAAGACCTTTGACCTGGGCTTCCCAACCGACATGGGCAAGGCGCGCGCCGAACTGGGCGAAGATGTGACGCTCATCGGCAACATCGCGCCACACCTCTTGAAGTTGGGCCCGCCGGAGAGCATCCGCGCAGAAGTGAAAACGCTGTGCGCGTCCGGCGTGATGCGGGGCGGCAAATTCATCCTGCACGATGGCAACAACTGTGCCCCCAACACGCCGGTGCAAAACTTCCAGGCCATGTACGAAGCCGGGAAAGAATACGGGCGATATTGACACGACCAAGGACGAATTAAGCACAAACCATGACTGAGCTACACTTAGAATACAAACCCGACGCCGAACAGGCCCGCCAACGCATGGCCGCCTGGTGGGAGCATCAGATCATCGACCGCCCGACGATCCAGTTAACTGCGCCTCGCCCAAACCCCAGGCCGCTGCCCAATAAGCCGCACGCCAGCTTGCGCGAGCGCTGGATGGACATCGACTTCCAGGTGGAATGTGCCGACATCAACGCCGCCAACACCTATTGGGCGGGTGAGGCGCTGCCCTCCTACATGCCAAACCTGGGGCCAGAAATCCTCACCGCCTGCTACGGCGCGGAATTGAATTTCACTGAAAACACATCATGGTCCGAACCGATCTTGAAGGATTGGGCCGACATCCCCAGGCTGAAGATCGACCCCAATAACGTTTTCTTGCAGTGCATCCTGGAGATGACGCGGCGCGCCTGCGAGGTCGGCAAGGATAAGTTCATCGTCGGCATCACCGACATCCACCCCGGTGCAGACCTGGCCGCGTCGTTGCGCGACCCTCAACAGTTCTGCATGGACCTGGTGCAAGAGCCCGCCTGTGCACGCGAACTGTTAAATCGCCTTTACACCGCTTTTTTTGACTTTTACGAGATGAACGACAAGGTGATCCGCGCCGCCGGCCAAACGATCACCACCAGTTGGCTGCCGCTCTTCGTGGAGAACCAGCGTTACTACATCCCCTCTAACGACTTCTCCATCATGGTCTCGAACGCGATGTATAAGTCGTTCTTCTTGCCCGAGTTATTGGCGGAAATGGAGTGGCTGGACCGCTCCATCTATCACCTGGACGGCCCCGGCGCGCTGCGCCACCTGGATACGCTGCTGGACATCGACGACCTGGATGCGATCCAGTTCGTCTACGGCGATGGCGCTAAACCCGCCTCGCGCTGGATGGACGTATATAAGTGCATTCAGGCAGCCGGCAAAGGTATCCACGTGGGCGTCGAGCCCTGGGAAATCGACCTGTTTATGGAAAACCTAAACCCTGAGGGGGTGATGCTGCACACCTCGGCGGCCAGCGTGGAAGAGGCGGACCAGATCATCCACAGAATAGCGCACTGGACAGCAAAAGGGAAATATTAAGAATTCGCTAAAAACATACCGAAAGGGTATTGACACCTGCGTACCTAATCTTTAGAATAGTGAGTGCAGGGAGCCCCAAGGAATTGGAAGCGACCTCACCGAGACGGATACCCAGGCCGTGAGATGTTTCCGAGCGCGAGAGATCACGCAAAGGGAATGGAACATGGTACAGGGGAAGACGGTCTTGAGACGTTGAGGCTTCAAAAGTGACACTGCTCTTTCTTCGCAAGAAGGAAAAGCAATGAAACAATGAGGTGGAGTCTTCAGGAATCTGTTTGGTGACTGTAGTTCTCCTGAAACTGAAAGAGTGGATAGAGAAAGAGCACGAACCAAATGGAGCGGTGAGTACGCAAGAAGGTTACTCGGGGCCCCTGTGTTTTTTCGGTAGTTGCGCCTACTCCCTGAACGCTTGTACCTTCAGCAACCCGACAAATGGTAGGTTACGATACTTTTCGCGGTAATCGAGCCCATACCCCACCACGAATCGATCCGGCAGGTCGAAGCCCTTATATTTCAGCGGAATATCCATCAGGCGATGCTCAGGCTTGTTGAACAGCACGCATACTTCCAGGCTGGCCGGCTGGCGTGATTGCAGGTTGCGCAAGAGATAATTCAAAGTCAAACCGGTGTCGATCACATCTTCCACAAATAAGACGTGCCTGCCCGCCAGCGGCATGTCCAGGTCTTTCGCCAGGTGAACGATGCCCTGGTTGCGTGCCTCAGGCGAATAACTGGAAATGGCAATGAAGTCCACCGCCACAGGGATGCTGATGCTGCGCAGCAAATCGGCCATAAAAAATATGACGCCTTTCAATACACCCACCACGAGCGGGTTCTTTCCGGCATAGTCGTTGGAGATGGCTTGCCCGATCTCTGCAACGCGCTGCTGGATTTGCTCACTGGTCAGGATGATCTCTTTGATGTCTCCGGCGAGCGCCGGGTAATCGGCAAGCGTGTGTAACATCATTCCTCCCTGGGTTGGGCATCCGTACCGCGGAGTTGTTGGGCCTCATTCATCAACCCATACTTCACCATCAAATCGCGCATCTCACGGCGTTTGAAAAGCTTGATGTTGATATCGGGATAAAGCTCCTTCATGCGCCGCATCTTGCGATTCTTGTGCGTGCTTAATCGCGGTCGCAACGTCGTCAATTCCACGTACAGGTTTTGCTGTGGCAGGTAAAAGTCGGGTCGAAAGGCTTCCGTCACATTCCCTTGCGCATCCCATTGCAGCGGGAAGCTGCGCGGCTCATATTGCCAGTCAATGCCATAAAAATCCAGGATACGAGCGAACATCTCCTCTGCCGGATGCGCAAATTTAGGGGGTTGAGCATCGACGTTACTCAACGGGTTCCTCCTGTCGGATTGTCAGCGTGGTCGGTTGTACGACTGAGCACCAGATGGCAGACGACTTCCGCAGCATCAGATGGTGCAATGTGCACTGTGTTGATCACCAGGTCGTATAGCGCCGGGTCATCCCACTTAGCCTGGTAGAACTTTTCCAGGTAATCCCGGCGGTGCCGGTCGCTGGCTTCCACTTGGGATTGGGCCGCGTCGAACGTGATGCTTTGCTGCTGCGCGACACGCCTTGCCCGCACATCCAGCGGCGCAATGATGCGCACGCTCACCAGGTGTGGATAATCACGTAAGACGATTTGCCCCGCCCGCCCCAAGATCACCACGTTGCCTGCTTGCGCCAGTTCCTCCATCACCTGCTGCACGGCCTGGCGATAGGCTTTGCGTGCACTGGGAGCCGGCGATAGTCCAAGCAGGTCCAGTTCATCGATCGTTGCAAGAGCAACTTCGGGCGTGCTGGCACGCCGTGCCGCTTCATTGATCATATCACGCCAGACCAATCGATAGCCCAGACGTTCCGCCACCTGGTTGGCCACGTCACGTCCGAGGCTACCCAGTTGTCGCGAAATGGTTATCACGGCCATTGATTTCATCCCTACTCACGGTCCCCTTTCAGCATGAACGCCTGAGGATGATCGCCAGTAAACGCGTATGCCCACTCAGCATTTTAGTGTACATCTGGTCAAGCGCTGACCGCGGGCGTAACCCTCCGGCAGGACATTTGCACGTGCGCGTGCTAAGTTGCCTTGAAGCGTCGCCAGTCCCTGTCCTTCCGCGTGCGATGGATTTTGCGTAGCTGGCTTTGCTGGCGCTGCAATTCGGTAAATGCGCCACGCGTGGCTGACAAATTGCTACGCTTGAACAGACTTAACCACCGGGAGGCGGGAATATCCCTGGCACCAGAATCGTGGACGAAGCGGTAAGCAACAAAGTCGAAATACGCGGCCTTCTTGCTCAATGCGATGAGGGGAACGGGCCTGGGCTGGCAACGCATCAAGACGCAATCCACGTGAGGCGGCGGGTCAAAGTCGGTACGGCGGAATCGATATGTAACCTCAACGGCCCACCAAGGGTAATACAGCACCGCGGCCATCGTGTTTCTTCCCGGTCGAAGGGTGAACTTATCAGCAGCTTCTTTCTGAACCACGAGATAACAATCCACGGGAGGCTGTGCGGCCTGAAGCAGCTTACGCACCACTTCACCGGTGATGGCGAAAGGGACGTTGGCGAATACCTTGTACGGCACCGTGGGCAACTGCAACTCCAGGAAATCACGCTGGAACAGGCGTAGATTGCTCACGCCCTTGAAGCGCGCACACAAGGTCGCAATCAGCCGCGCATCAGTCTCACACGCGACGACTTCGCGTGCAGCATGTAGCAGTTCCTCGGTCAGAATGCCGGTTCCCGCGCCGATCTCCAATACGGTGTCTTGCGAGGTAATGGAGGAACCGCGGATGAGCCTTCTAACCAGAGCTCGGCTGACAAGAAAGTTCTGGGACCGGAGTCCCCGCTGTTTGGAATACACAGCGGAGCCTCCGGGTGATGATCACAAAGAAGCAACTCATGGGATTACAAGCAACGATTATACGCTGCCCGCCTATATGCGGACGCAACCGTCCCAGCGCCCGGCGCGCCGAACACACCAAAATTCTCGAATCTCCGATCTCCAGTTACACTATCTACCTGATGAAAATCGGTCTCATCGGTGGGACATTTGATCCCCCACACATTGGTCACTTAATTATCGCCGAACAAGCTCGCACCCAACTGGGACTTGATAGCGTATGGTTTGCGCCCGTAGGCCAACCGCCTCATAAGGATGTTCAGAGCGTCTCAGAGACGGTGCACCGGGTTGAGATGACGCGCCTGGCAATCCGGCACAACCCGCACTTCATACTCAGCCTGGCCGACGTGAACCGGCCCACCCCACACTACATCACGCACCTGTTTGAGATCCTGGTGCGCCAATACCCGCAAGTCGAATGGTATTTAATCGCCGGGAGCGACTCGCTCTTGCATTTGCCGAACTGGTTTGAATCACGACGGCTGCTCCAACTCACCCGCCTGGCAGTGGCACAGCGGCCCGGCTTCTCGCCCGACCTGGCAAGCATTGAGCTAGTGCTTCCTGGTGTTCGCGAGCGCGTAGCGTGGATAGATAGCCCGCCGATTGACCTGGCCTCACATGATCTGCAACGCCGTGTCCGCACGGGCCTGTCGTTGCGTTATATGGTCCCCGACGAGGTGCTGTGTTATATCACCGCTCAGCACCTCTATACATCGGATCCAGCCTGATAACAGGCTGGATCATCTCACTTCGGCTTCACGCAACGAAAGCCCACATCCGGGTGATAGGTGACAGGGAAATTGTGAATCCGCCGTGTGACGCGCAAATCGTCGGCGTTGCTGTTGAATCCTCCGCCGCGGATCGTCTTCTGGTCGGTCGTCTGGGGCACCACGGGGTCATTCACGGCGCTGGAGCGATAGTACAGCGGGTCGAACCAATCATTGGTCCATTCCCATACATTGCCCGACATGTCGTACACCCCGAAGGGGCTCACGTCTTTGCTATAGAACCCCACTGGCGACGTATCACCCGATGGCACCAGCGTAGCATCGAAATCGTTGCCCCAGGGATACAGTCGGCCGTCGGTACCACGCGCGGCATATTCCCATTCCGCCTCAGTGGGCAACCGTTCGCCCTTCCAGCGGCAATAGGCATCCGCATCCCACCATGATACAAAGCGTACCGGGTTTTCCCAGCGCGCCGGTGTGTCATCCACCTTCCAGGTGCGCGTAATGGGCTCGTTGGCCTCCTCCGCACCCGTCTTGTGTTGGGTTGTGTTGACGAACTCGCGGAACTGGCCCACCGTGATCTCGAAACGGTCAATCTCGAAGGCGGAGATATGGACGTCGTGTTCAGGCTTCTCCTCATCAGGGCCATTGTTATTGCCCATTCGGAAGGTCCCCTCCGGAATATCCACCGTAGAGCCGATCTCTGAAACCTCCGGCGTGCCGTTCACCACGGCATCCACCCCACCCCGTACACTCTGCACGACCTGGGCGGATTCATACGTCTGCCCGGCGTTGTCCACCGCCTTTGCCACGACGCGATAATCGCCATTCACGTCCGTCTGCCAGCCATAGACGAAGTTATATTCGGTCGCGCCGTTCACGTCTTGCCCAGACACTACCTGATCATCGATATAGAGTTCCACACGTTTCAGACCGTTCGGGCTGAGCGCATTGACGGCGAAGTAGACGGCGGCACGCGCCCGCACAGGGCTGAAGGTGGAAGGCGAGGTAATCTCCACGCCCGCCGGACGTGGCGTGAGCGTGGGGAACGGCGTTGCACTGGCTGCACCTTCCGCCGTTGGCGCAGGCGCGCTTGTGCTGGTGGGCTGCGCCGGTGCAGCCGTGGCCACGGTGGTGGGCGCCGCCGCGCTCGCCGTCGCGGTAGCCGCCGGCATTGTGCTTACCGCCGTGTTGAGCGGCGACGAAGAATTTGAATTCACACTTGGTAACACGACCTGGTGCGTCACGGCAGCGGTCGAGGTCGATTCGATTGTGGGTGTGTTTTTAGCCGAGCAAGCTGTGATGAGAAATAATGACACGGCCACCAACGCAAAGCGATGGCGATATAAGCTCATAAACTCCTCTGTTCCCTATATCAAGCCTGGTTGAAGAGGCGGTGTATAGGGGATGTTCAAATGGTCATACGCATGTTGTGTGGCAATGCGTCCACGCGGCGTACGATCTAGAAAGCCCAACTGTAATAGATAGGGTTCCACCACGTCCATGATGGTGTCCGATTCCTCGCTAATGCTGGCGGCGATCGTTTCCAGACCGACCGGCCCGCCGCCGAACTTCTCGATGATGGTGCTCAACACGCGACGGTCCAGGTCGTCCAGGCCAAGCGGATCCACATCCATTAGCATCAGCGCCTCGCGTGCCAGTTCGGGCGTGATGTGCCCATCGCCCTTCACCTGGGCATAATCTCGCACGCGCTTGAGCAGGCGCAACGCCACACGCGGTGTGCCGCGCGCCCTGCGCGCCACGTCGGTCAAAGCCTGCGGGTCAATCGGCGTGTTGAGCAACGACGCCGCGCGGGCAATGATCTGCTCCATCGCATCCAGCGGGTAGAAATCCACACGATATTGCGCCCCAAAGCGGGCCCGCAAGGGTGCGGTGATGAGCGCCAGGCGCGTCGTCGCCCCAATGATCGTGATGGGCGGCAGCTTCAGCCGCACGCTGCGAGCGCTGGGGCCTTTCCCGATCACGATATCCAGCGCGTAGTCTTCCATGGCCGGATATAACACTTCCTCCACCGCCCGGTTCAAGCGGTGGATTTCGTCGATGAAGAGAATATCCCCCTTGCGCAGGTTGGTCAGGATGGCCGCCAGGTCGCCGGCGCGCTCAATGGCCGGGCCGGAAGTCACCCGCACTGCCGTGCCCATCTCGTGTCCAATGACGTGAGACAGCGTCGTATTGTGATTGAAGAAGCCATTCGCCACAAAAGAGTGAGTCCCCGGCACACAGAAGTCATAAACCTCCGCTGAGCGAGCTTCCAGGCTCACAACTTTGTCCCAGTAAAAGTTAGGATTAGAGACCACTGCCAGTTTTTGTGCTGCCGGGTGTGCTCGGATCTCTTCTGGCAATAGTTCAAGATACTTGGCAATCTGTTGGCGCGATAGCAGGCGGTCGCCTTTCAGAACGTGGTAGAACCGTTTGTGCATTGAGTGGGTATGTGGTCGAGATGCGTTAAACAACTCCGATAAAAATCGGTGCGCAAACGGGACCATGTCACTCCGCGACACCCCACGTGTTATCGTGCCAGCTTGTTCAGCATTAGCCTGCTTTCTCGGTAAACGGAAACCGACACGCTCTTGGAATAAGACTGCATTACGCCCACCTATAAACAACTGCCAGTAAACAGTGTTGTCAACGGATTTGGGCCTGCGATGGGCAATGACGCCAAAGTTCGCCAACAGAATTTGCACTTGCCTCACCAATCGTTCCGATTTCGATGTGTACTCCACATAGCCAAAATCGCGCCACGCATTCCCATCAGCATCAAAGAGACCCTGAAGAAATCCGCGCGCAACTTCGACGGAACCCGTTAACACGGAATCGGGTATGGCTTTCTCGGCGGCCAGTACTGGCTTGACACCAAGGTGAATCATCAAATGACCGATGTTCTGACTAAACGAAATGCGCGATGATCGATCCCGGTAGTGGCTCAACAAAAATGGACAATGAAGCTTCTCACGACAGATGCGCTCGACTTCGATGTGTATAAACGACTCACTTGAGGTGATGCTAAAAGCCGGTTGACCTTTACCCTGCTCGAAGTGGCCGTCACCCACAACAAGGCCCATTAAATATGCGACGTCCGAATCAAGGCTCGTGACATATGGCTGCACATCGTGCTCGACCTGAATCAATGGGATGTTGCGCTCCGATTTGATGTGCCTGCCATCTGCGAGCTTCAGCCCAAGCCTGTGCGCGGACACCGGAATCGTCACGTTACGCCTGATATCGCCGGTATACGCCAACTCAAGTTCGGTCGCGGAGGGAGGGCGGTGCAGTAACTTTGACAACTCGGTATGAGCGGCCAGCATCCATTGGTTAACCCGTTCCTTCCGAATGCTCGGAGAAAAGTACTGGGGGACGAAAGCGATTGGCTTATCACTACCCCACACCTGTGTGTCACGCGCGATTGCCACATAGTCCGCCTCTGTCAGGTCGGACAGTTTACGCCACTGCGGACCCTCTGGTGTGGCGACCAGTACGGGATGATTTGGCGTACCCTCAAGTTCAAAGCCTGAGCGCGTCTTCATGCGAATCGTCGGCACGTGACCGCCAACGTAGATATGTGACGTGCTCTCCATTCCATTCAGGCCACACACGCGCGCCTCACACGGCGCGTATGAGCCGGACGGCAGTTCCCGCGGGACGAATCGCTGAAGCTCTACAAGCCCGCCACCGGTCAGTACCAGGCTCTCCCCTACGATGCACTTACCCAGGCCGGGCGGGCCATAGATCAAAATATGGTCCAGCGCTTCGCCGCGCGCGCGGGAAGCCTGGATTAAAATACGCAGATTATCGCGGATTTTATCCTGCCCGATCAGGTCATCGAGCGTCTGTGGTCTCAATGCCCTGTCCAGTGCGCCGTCATCTTCAGGCTGGTTCTGGCCAGACACCATGCGTGTATCTTTGTCTTGTGCCATACGTGATACTACCTTAAAAAGAGGCGTCGCACATCGCACATGCAAACGCGCGAATGAATTATAAGGTGATCGATAATGCCATATCTGGTGGATGGACACAACTTAATAGGTCAAATGCACGACTTATCACTGAGCGACCCCGACGATGAAGAGAAGCTCATCGCACGGCTGCGCAGCCTGACACAGCGCATCCAAAAGCGCATCACGGTTGTGTTCGATCCGAACCCCTATGACAACACCCCACCCATCGGCCACGGTAAAAGCCAGTATGGCCTGTTAACGGTGATCTATGCAAACCCAGGCCGCAAGGCCGACGATGTGATCCGTTACATCGTCGGTGGGCTTAAGGATAAGCAAGCGCTGACGGTGATCACATCGGACGCTGCGGTTGCCGACTTCACACACCGCTGCGGCGTGCGCGTGCAATCCAGCACTGATTTTATTCGTTGGATGAATGTCCAGATGTCCAGCAAGCCCAAGGCCGATGCGAAACCCATCGGCAGTTCCAAAGAAGTCGTGAACTGGGCCGATGTCTTCACAGAGCCCGACCCCAGCCCCAACGACTATAAACCCAAAATAAAACGCCCCGAGAAGAAAGGCCAGAAACGCTCCGAACAGCTTAAGAACCAGGTCAAGAAAACACGCCCCCTCTTTTAAGCTGCCCAGGGCCATCGCGTATTCATTGGAGAATTGGGATTCGCCGACTTCGTTACAGGCGCAGGAAATCCACAAATCATTAGATGAATCACTTCGCTCGCGCATTGATTGGTCTAATGAATTGCGGCCTTGACCGCCCCGGCACGCCTTACTTAGCTATAACTAAATTCTGCGGCCGGGCCAAAGTCAAACGCGTTACAATAGGCGCTTGATTTGGGACTCATCCTGTAGGGATCAGTGTCGCCGCCACCGCATTAACACGGTTTAGCATCTGGCCACTGACCAGCCACGAAGCCGAAATCATCAGGATCCAGTCAACCATAAACACAACCAAATTGAGCGATGGGTGTTTCACGCTAATAAGTTAGTGATCCCCGTGCCAAATGAATCATGAAGGCAGCGATCACCCATGATGGTGATGTTCATTGTAGGTTTTTCAAGTCCATTGAACTACCAAGGAGATTCGTGTAACATGTCATACGAAGTAAAGCATCGTGCGCTATTGCAGTGGGTGAAGGAAACTGCGGAATGGTGCCAGCCAGATGATATTTACTGGTGCGACGGAAGCCAGGTTGAATATGACCGTCTCATGGCAGAAATGGTCAGTATGGGCGTGGCTACCCCGGTCGAAAAGCGCCCCAACTCCTTCCTGTTCCGATCCGACCCAAGCGACGTTGCGCGCGTGGAAGCCCGTACCTACATCAGCACGACCAATAAGGACGATGCCGGGCCAACCAACAACTGGGTCGCGCCGGATGAACTCAAAGCCACGATGCGTGAACTATTTCATGGTTGTATGCATGGCCGCACGATGTACGTCATCCCCTATTCCATGGGGCCACTGGATTCGCCAATTGCGGCGACGGGCGTGGAAATTACCGATAGCCCCTACGTGGTGTGTAACATGCGCATCATGACCCGCATGGGCGTGGACGTGATCAAGAAGTTGGGTACGGACGGGTCTTTCTTCCCCGCCGTCCATTCCATCGGCGCGCCGTGCGATAAGTACTTTGCCAACCCAGTTTGGCCATGTGCCGATATTGAGCATAAATACATCTCACACTTCCCGGAGGAGCGCCTGATCTGGTCCTATGGCTCCGGCTACGGCGGGAACGCGCTGTTGGGCAAAAAGTGCCTCTCGTTGCGCATCGCATCGGCAACGGCCCGCCGCGAGGGCTGGATGGCCGAGCACATGCTCATCCTACGCCTGACCAACCCCACCGGCAAGCGCTATCACATCGCCGCGGCATTCCCCTCGGCATGTGGCAAAACGAATCTGGCAATGCTCATCCCGACCATCCCCGGCTGGAAGGCCGAATGTATCGGCGACGACATCGCCTGGATGAAGCCGGGCCCCGATGGACGCCTATATGCCATCAACCCCGAAGCCGGGTTCTTCGGCGTCGCGCCAGGCACCTCCTACCATACCAACCCCATGGCGATGGATACGCTCAAGCACGACATTATCTTCACCAACTGCGCGCTCACCGATGACGGCGACGTATGGTGGGAAGGGATCGACGGCGAAGTTCCTTCACATTTGATCGACTGGAAAGGCCGCGACTGGGCACCCGGCAGCAAAGACCTGGCGGCACATGCCAACGCACGCTTCACTGCCCCGGCCCAGCAGTGCCCCATCATCTGCCCCGACTGGGAAGACCCCCAGGGCGTGCCGATTGACATCTTCATCTTCGGCGGCCGCCGCGCCGGCGTGGTGCCGCTGGTGACCGAGTCCTTCAACTGGGACCATGGTGTGTTCATGGGCGCTACGGCGGCTTCCGAGACCACCGCCGCCAACATCGGCTCCGTCGGCAACCTGCGCCGCGACCCATTCGCCATGACGCCATTCTGCGGCTATAACATGGCCGATTACTTCCAGCATTGGTTCGACATGGGAGATCTGCTGGGAGACAAAGCGCCCAAGATCTACTACGTGAACTGGTTCCGCAAGAACGCCGACGGCAAGTGGCTATGGCCCGGCTTTGGCGAGAACAGCCGCGTGCTGAAGTGGATGTGCGAGCGGTTGGAAGGCAAAGCGAACGCCATCGAAACCCCAATTGGCTACTTGCCGACTGAGGCAGACCTGGACCTGGAAGGGTTGAACTGGCCGCGCGAATACGTGCAAGAAATCCTGAAGGTGGACACAGATGCCTGGAAACCCGAAGTTCCCGACATCGAAAAGTACTTTGCGAAGTTTGGGGATCGCCTGCCGGCTCGCCTGAGCGCACAACTGCGCGGCCTGGCGCAACGCCTGGGCTAAATCCCGCGTTAATATGAAGCGGCTAAACCTCCGTGGGATGTAATCCCCCGGAGGTTTTTGTTTTTCTCCCCCTATAATCAATCCACGCATGGAAGAGCGTTATCAAGTCAGCACACCAGAAAACATCTCTTTCAACTTTGATGTCGCCGGCATCGGCTCCCGCTTCATGGCCGCCCTGGTAGACGTTGCCATCTACGGCGTCATCTCCATTGCAGCGGGTTTGATCACGCTGCAAATCATCAATCACCTGGATGATGATCACCTGATCTCGGTCATTGTCGCCGTCTACACCGGCCTGGATTTTGTGCTCTATTGGGGCTACTACATTCTTTTCGAGATCATCTGGGGCGGGCAATCGCCTGGGAAGCGCCTGCTAAAGTTGCGCGTGGTACGCCTGGACGGCACACCCGCCGATGCCGGGCAAATCGTGATGCGCAACATCGGCCGGCTGGTGGACATTTTCCCCGGTTTCTATGCCGTTGGCGTCATTACTATGTTCCTGAACGATCAATCGCGCCGCCTGGGCGACCTGGCGGCCGGGACACTGGTCGTGCGTGAAAGCCAGCCGCTCACGCTCGACCAATTGAGCGCCTCCACCAGCACCACTCCCCTCTCTGACAAAGCCAGGGCCGAAGCGGCTATGTTGCCCCTCTATAGGCTCAGCCGTAATCAGATCGACATTGCACGAGAGTTCATCCAACGGCGCGCCAACATGAAGGAGCCACAACGCGCGCGACTGGCTATGCAGATTGGGCTTGCAGTTGCCACGCAGATGGGCGTTGCGTTGCCGTCATACCCCGTCCAGGCCGAGTATCTTTTGGAACTCGTCATCGGCAGGCATGACCAATAAAAAACCTCCGGTCTTGTAACGCCGGAGGTTCTACGCCCAGCCTAAGTTCGGGGATCAGGTCCCTTCTTGCCAGCTATTCAGGTAGTGCTTCTGCTCTTCCGTCAGGGTATCGATCTGCACGTTCATGCTAGCCAGCTTCAGGCGCGCAATCTCCTGGTCAATTGCCTCTGGGATGGTATACACGTCATGCTCCAGTTGTTTGGCATTGTTGAGCATAAACTCCAACCCGAGCGCCTGGTTTGCGAAGCTCATATCCATGACCGCCGCAGGGTGACCCTCAGCCGCGGCCAGGTTGATCAGGCGACCCTCGCCTAACAGGTGCAGCAAGCGACCATCCTTCGTGGTGTATTGCTGCACAAACGGGCGAATCTGGCGCGGCTCACCGGTGCTCATCGCTTCCAACGCGGGGATGTTGATTTCCGAGTTGAAGTGACCGGAGTTTGCCATCACGGCACCGCTCTTCATCACCTGCATGTGCTGCGCATCGATCACGTTCTTATCGCCGGTGACGGTACAGAAGATGTCGCCGCGCTTGCTGGCTTCCATGAGCGGCATCACCTGGAAGCCATCCATCAACGCCTCCAGGGCCTTCAACGGATCGACTTCGGTGACAACCACGTTGGCGCCCATGCCTCGCGCGCGCGAAGCCAAGCCACGCCCGCACCAGCCATAGCCACACACCACAAAAGTGCGCCCGGCCAGCAGAATGTTGGTCGCGCGGACAATCCCGTCCACGGTGCTCTGGCCGGTACCATAGCGATTATCGAAGAAGTGCTTGGTCATCGAGTCGTTGACGGCCAGCACGGGATAACGCAACACCTTATCCGCAGCCATGGCACGCAACCGCACGACGCCGGTCGTCGTCTCTTCAGTGCCGGCCAGCACTTCCGGCACCTGCCCCTGGCGCTCTTTGTGCAATACGCTCACCAGGTCGCATCCGTCGTCCATCGTCATTTGGGGGTGATGGTCCAGTGCCGCATTCAGATGCTGGTAATAGGTGCTGTTGTTTTCGCCCTTGATGGCGTAGACGGGAATCTCGTCATTGGCAACCAGGGAGGCAGCCACTTCGTCTTGCGTGCTCAATGGGTTGCTGGCGCACAACACAATATCTGCGCCGCCCGCCTGCATAGTACGCATCAGGCCGGCTGTTTCGCTGGTCACGTGTAGACACGCAGAAACCTTCAGCCCGGCCAGCGGGCGCTCTTTGGCAAAACGCTCACGGATGAGCTGCAGCACGGGCATCTGGCTCTCGGCCCATTCGATCTTATACCGCCCGGCAGTCGCCAGGTTCAGGTCTTTCACATCATGTTCAATCATCTTTGTTTGCCCTCAGGTAAATGAGATACGATCTAGAGCGCACCAAAATTGGCTTCGTAGCGCGCCTTGAAATCCTGCCAAGTATACGTGTGGCTCTGTCCGCCCACGTGCTCGAGCACATAAGTTGCCGCGACGCTGCCCAGTTGGCCGCACGTCTTCCACGACGCGTGAGTGGCCATTCCTTTCATCAGCCCGCCACGATACGCATCGCCCACGCCGGTCGGGTCCACGATGCACTGCTCCGGCACGGCGGGAATATCCACACGCCCATCGTGGGTATAGATGCTGGAACCCTCCGCGCCACGCGTGATCACCAGCGCCTCAGACTTGGCCAGCACATCATCCTCACCCAGGCCGGTCTTGGAACGGATCAGCTCAAACTCATAGTCGTTACAAATCAGCACATTCGCGCCGACAATCCCTTCCTTCAATTCATCCGCGCTGGAACGCGCACACTGTTGGCCTGGGTCAAAGATATAATGGATGTCGAGTTCCCGGCACTCGCGCGCATAGCGCACCATCGCGGCAGGGTCATTTGGGGAAATAATCACCAGGTCCGGCTTGTCAATATCGCAGAACGATAACTCGCTGGCATTGCTCATCGCCCCCGCATAGAACGTAGCGATCTGGTTATTGTGCAAGTCAGTATTACAGAAGAAGGAAGCGGTAAACTTGTTCGGCACCTGCTTGATGAGCGAGGTATCCACACCCACCTGTTCCAGCCAGGCGCGATACTCGTCAAAGTCCACACCGGCTGTCGCCATGATGGTCGGCCTTTCGCCCAGCAGCGCCATGTTATAGGCGATATTCGGCGCACATCCACCACGGCGGCGTTCCATGCTGTCCACCAAGAAGCTCAGGCTCACGTGCGCCAGTTGGTCGGGTAACAGATGATCGGTGAACGAGCCGGGAAACGTCATAAGGTAATCGTAGGCAATCGAGCCTGTGACAATGGTTTTCATGTTCGGTAGTCAGCCTCAAAGTAATGAGTAGTCAGCAATGTACACCCCCGGACTGACTACTTGTCGCCAGCCATTCACCCCTTACGGGCTCTGGGGTTCTCGAATCGATAACCCTGGCGACGCACCGTGCGCAGGTAAACGGGGTCGGTGGGGTCGTCCTCAATCGCCTCGCGTAGCCAGCGGATGTGTACGTCCAGGGTTCGCGTGTCACCAAGGTAGCTAGTATCCCATACCTGTTGCATCAGGAACTTACGCGTGAGCACCTCGCCGGGCTGCTGCATGAATAACTGAAGCAACTTGGAGAGTTTGGGATTCAGGTAGAGTTCGTCGGAATGCTTGCGCAAGACGCCTTCGGCCGGGCGAAAAACCAGGTCGCCACAACGCAATTCCAGGGCCTGTCCTTCGGGCATCATCTTATCCACCCGATTTAGCAATCGCCGCAACTGGAGTGGGCGCGGCATATACGCGTCCGCACAAGTGGCGGCAGTGCTCGCGCTCCCCGACATGCCCACCGCGCCGCCGCTATGCTGTTCAGGGCCAACCATAATGACCGGCACATCCTGATGCAGCCGCTTGATGCTCTGGCACAACCGTTCGGCGCTGACTTTTAGGGATGGGACATCGATAATGACGAGGGCTGGGATGTCTTTTTCAAAGAACGCCAGGGCGTTTTTTGCCGACCGGACCCATGCGACGCGATAACCATGTTGCTCCAACACAGGACCAACCGAGTCCCCCAGGCCGCCCTGCACCAACAAGATTTTTTTGGTCGCTGTCCTCTTCATCGTGTTTATGGGTAAAACCTGTTGCCCTTCTGCAGTACCTTATGAAATCTACAACCCTGGTGCACGGGGATTATACTCCGCACGCGAGCAAGCGCAAGAGGTCTTTTAAGGTTTGTGCTAAAGCCTTTAAGGTTGTAGGCCCCCCAATTTTTAAGGTAAGATTCTGCCCAATGATAGCTCGTCATCGCATCGCTACTCTAACCTGTGTGGCGTTCCTGCTAGCCCTACCGTTGGCCCTTTTCTTTTCGGTAACCATTGGACATGCCACGTTACTCCCTGCGGACAACCTATTCGCCTGGCAACCATTCAAGTCGTTGGCGGGGACCTACGGCGTCATTCAGCCTCAAAACGGGCTGCTCTCCGACTTGATCCTGGAGAATTACCCGTGGAAACGCTTCATTCTTGAATCCATCCAACAAGGTGAATTGCCACTCTGGAATCCATACCTGTTTGGTGGTATCCCCTTCCTCGCCGCCGGGCAACATTCCGCCCTCTATCCCCTCAGCATCCTCTATTACATACTGCCGCTTGAAAAAGCTTACGGTTGGTTCACGGTAGTCAACCTGGGGCTGGCGGGCGTTTTCTTTTTTCTCTTCATGCGCGTGCTGGGGTTCCGGCGTGCCAGTGCCACGCTGGCCGGGGTCGCCTACGAGCTAAGCGGTTTCATGATCGTGTCGGTGGTGTTCCCCATGATCATCGCCGCGGCGGCCTGGCTGCCACTCATCCTGACGATGTGCGAGCTCATCATCCGGCAAGCCCCCGGCTTGCGCGGGAGGCCGGCCACCGCCCCCTGGGCGGTGATCGGCGCGCTCGCCATCATGATGCACATCCTGGCTGGCCACATCGAAATCACGGTCTACACCGTCCTGATCGTCGGGTTCTATTGTCTCTGGCGACTGGCGAGCCTGCTGCTCTCACACAAGGTGCCCGCGCGCGACCTATTGCGGCCCGCCATTTGGCTGGCGGTGATGGCCGTGCTGGGCGGCGGCCTGAGCGCCATCCAACTGATGCCGCTGTACGAAGTGGTGCAGACCAGCTTCCGTACAGCCCGCTCCTCGCTGGCGCAGGTCATGAGCTACGGGTTCCCGGTGCGCAATATCCTGCTCTGGCTGATGCCGAACTTCTACGGCAACCCCGCCCAGCACACCTACTTCGACCTGTTCACCTGGAGCACACAAACGCTCCAGACCGCCAGTGGTAATACCGATTGGGGCATCAAAGACTACGTCGAGCGCGGCGTGTACGTCGGCATCGTCACGCTATTGCTGGCCGGCATCGCCACTGCGCGTTACATTTATGGATTAGTCCAAAAGCGGCGGTCCGCCAATCCCCCTTCCGACACGGCCCCCACCGGCTTTTTCGTCGTCCTGGGGCTGCTCTCGCTCGGTTTCATCTTCGGCACTTACCTGTATGCCATCCTGTTCTATGGCCTGCCGGGCATTAATCAGTTGAACTCACCTTTCCGCTGGAAATATGCGCTCACGCTCTGCCTGGCCGCCCTGGCCGGGATGGGGTTCGACTGGCTGATAAACACCTTCAGCGCACAAAATCAGGGGGCTTCTCGCCATGCTGAATGGCTCAGGCGCGCAGCCTGGGTCGGGCTCGGCGGCGGCACGCTTCTCACCGCCGGGCTGCTGGCGGTGCGAGCTTTCTGGGCACAATTCGCGCCCCTTGTCACGCGCCTCTACAATGCGCTCGCCGCCGTCCCGGCCGTCTTCCCATCGCCTGAAGCCTTTTTCAGTTACGAATCAGCCAGCATTCTCATCTTTGCCATATTCCTCATCGCCGGGAGCGCCCTGCTCCTCATGGCGCGGCGCTGGGCCGCCCGCTGGTGGTGGAGCGCACTCGTCATCGCCCTGCTGGCAGTGGACCTGAATGTGGCCTGGACCGGCTTCAACCCCTCTACCGATCCAAAGCTCCTGGAGGTGTCGCCCGGCGCGTTGCAGTTCTTGCAACAAGACAAGAGCCTGTGGCGTCTGACCACCTACGAACCCTCAGGAGGCAAGCCGTTAAATGCCAACTCGGCCTGGCTCTATCACCTGCAAGACGTGCGAGGGTATGACTCGATCATCTCGCGCCAGTATGCAAACTATATGGGGCTGATCGAGCCACAGAACGACCTGCTCTATAACCGTATCGCCCCGCTCTACCACGCCAGCAGCCTGGAATCGCCGCTGCTGGACCTCCTGGGCGTGAAATACGTGTTGACGGAACAAACCGTCACCATCACCACGCCCGGCTTCAGGCAGGTATATGAAGGCGACGGGGTGCGCATCTACCAGAACGAGCGCGTCATGCCGCGCGCCTTCACCCTGCCGGCCAGCAGCGCCCTGATGACCAAAGACTTCGCAACCTCCGTTCAAAGCTATGACCCGCGCCAGTACGTGATGATCGACGCAACGTGCAGCATCACCGATACCGGCTGCGCCGTCCCCTACGCCGCAAGCTACGTGCCGGCC
This sequence comes from Thermoflexales bacterium, assembly GCA_034430115.1. Lineage (GTDB taxonomy): Bacteria > Chloroflexota > Anaerolineae > J036 > Brachytrichaceae > CAIXPS01. Next base: position 21,604 of record DAOUFG010000047.1, read on the forward strand.
AACATCACTTCCTATAAAAATAACGAGGTGTGGGTGGATGCGCAAATCACCCAGACCAGTTGGTTGATCCTGGGCGATAGCTATTACCCCGGCTGGCGCGCCTGGATTCGCCCCTTGGGAGGGGACGATAGCGACGAACACGAGATGCAAGTTAGCCTGGTAAATGGCAACTTCAGGGCGGTCCGGCTGGACATGCCCGCGGCCGCCGTCACGGGCACAAACACCGTCAGCGCCGCCGGCTCCGGCGCGACACTGGGCCAGCAGCCTGCTCTGGGCGATTTAGCAAATCGCCCCACCGCTGCGCCGCAGGCAACCGCCTATACCATCCGCTTCAAATATTCGCCCGACTCGGTGCGTATCGGCGCATTTACGTCGTTCATCACGCTGGTCGTGCTGCTGCTCATCGCAGGCGTATATGCCTGGCGGCTGATCTATAGCGAAAGTATGGCATCCTCGCCGGTGCGTCGCATCGCCAAGAATAGCCTGGTGCTCACCGGCTTCAACCTGGTTGGGCGGCTGATCGACTTCGCCTTCGCCATATTAATGTTGCGCGTGCTGGGGCCGGACGGCGCGGGGAAGTATTCATTTGCCATCGTCATCATCGGCTGGTTCGACATTTTGACGAACTTCGGCCTGAACACCTTCCTTATGCGCGAGGTGGCGCGTGACCGGGAACATGCCAATAAGTACCTCTACAACACCACCGTCCTGCGCCTGTTGCTTGGGTTTGGCAGCGCACCGCTCATCGCCATCGTCATCATCGTGTGGCGCTCCGCCTTCGGGATGAGTGACGATACCGCCCTGGCAATCATATTCCTGGCCGTCAGCCAGGTCATCAGCAGCATGGCTACCGGCCTTAGCGCGCTGTTCTTCGCCTATGAGAAGTCCGAAGTGCCGGCTACGCTCTCTATCGTCGGGTCGCTCATCAAAGTAACGCTTGGCACGCTCGCCTTGTTAGCCGGGTTCGGCATCGTCGGCCTGGCCGGCGTGTCGATCGTCACCAACCTGGTGACCGTCATCGTGCTGTTGGTTGCCACCGTGCACATCTTCTTCGTGCCCAGGGCCGAAGGCGACCCCGCCATGCGCCGGGCGATGATGCACGAGTCATTCCCGCTGATGCTAAACCACTTGCTGGCCACCCTGTTCTTTAAGGTGGACGTGCCACTGCTGGAAGCGATGAAATCCGCCACGGTGGTCGGCTGGTATAGCACGGCCTACAAATACGTGGACGCGTTCGGCATTATCCCGTCGTTCTTCACCCAATCCATCTTCCCGGCCATGTCGCGCCTGGCCCGCCAGGATAGCGACTCGATGGCGCATGCCTACGTGCTCTCGCTCAAATTGCTGGTGATGCTCGCACTCCCAATCGCCGTGCTCAGTACGGCGCTGGCACCGCTCATGATCGGCCTGCTGGGCGGCTCGGAATATCTCCCGCATGGCGGCATCGCGCTCCAGATCATGATCTGGAGCATTCCCTTCGGCTGGGTCAATAGCGTCACCAATTACGCGCTCATCGCCGTCAACCAGCAACGCGCCCTCACGCGCGCATTCATCATCGGGCTTGTCTTTAACGTCGTCGCGAACCTGATCCTGATACCGATGTTCTCCTACCAGGCCGCCGCGGGGGTCACGATCCTTTCCGAAATCGTCGAGGGCAGCGCATTCTACTTCTACGTGCGCCGCTATATCGTGAAGGTGCCCTGGACGAACGTGTTGGGCCGTCCGGCGTTGGCGGCCGCGTTGATGGGCGCGGTGATCTACTTCTTCACTCTGAACGGAATGGAGATTCCCGGCCTCATCCTGGGTTGCGCGCTATATCCCATTGGGTTGGTGCTGTTACGCGTGCTATCGCCGGCAGACCGCACCTTGCTTGCACCATTAGTACCGGCGCGCATTCGCGGCATCGTCGCACAACTGAGGCACGCCTAGAGCACTTCCCCGAATGATGTACAGCGGCGCTAAAACCTGACAGGCGGTGTGCAGCCGTCACATCTGTCGAGGCATCTCTCGTGCCACCTGTCAGGTTTCTGGTTTATGGCCTTAGCGTACTGCGCAGACCAGGTTGCCCTTCAGCCAGAAGGGCGGCAGGTAGGCCGGCGCCGTGGAGAACGGCAACACTTCATCTGCCAGCGTGATGCCCAACTGGTCGCGCATAAAGGCGCGCCGGGCCATGATGCGCTGCCACATCTCAGGGTATTGGGCCTGAATTTCCGCGCGCAACGTCCCGTCTGCGATTGCCAGCGTGTCCTCGCAGTTCAACGATTGGCCTTCCGCCAGCGGCGCAGGGATAATGTCGGACTGCAACCCCATGCCAGAGGCAATTCTGTCGTCGCTTGCTGGGCGAATCGGCGAGCTGACCCATTCATCGTATGACACCAGGTGCCCTGGGTTCAACGCCGAGTTGAACGGCGCGTCGCCAAAAGCGGCCCGCACCACGGTGTTGATCTCATCTCCCGACACGCCGATGCGCAGCGTCTGGTACCAGGTTGCCATCACCCGGAAATAGGGCGCCACCACCTGGCGGAAGAAGGCATCATCCACCTGGTCCATCACCATGCCGGCACGACAGGCCAGGCTGCCCCAGAAGCTCACCGCCGTGGTCACGCCGTCACCAAGTTCCACGCATTTGCCGGTTGGGCTGCGCAACCCAACGATGGCGCCCTTGCCGGTGGCATACATCACGTGCGCAGAAAGCGGGTCGCCCTCGTAGCGCATCTGGGCAGCCGCCTCGAACTCCGACATTCCCGGTCGCGTGCCCGTCACGATGCGGAAAAGCGCTGCAGAAGCGCGCATAGCCGACCACTCAAACAAGGCCAACTGCGCAGCACTATTCTTCGCTCGCAGCCCGGTGCCAGGATGCATCATCAGCGGCGTAATGTCCGTCACGCTGCCCTTCGACCCTACCAACATGCAGAGCGCATGAACCAGGAAGGCCGGCACATAAGCCGGGAGCGTCACATCATCCGTCTCCACCGGTTCCAGGTACTTCCAGCCCACCACCCCGATGCTCTGCGTTTTGCTAATCCCGGCCGATTTCAGCACATCAACGATGCGCGGTGCCGTGTCGCGCGGCTGGCTGGCCAGGCTGAGCGACTGGCAAATCAACACGTTCACCCACGGGGTCGTGAGCGGCACGTAGCCGCGCCCCTCGTTACCCACCACCATGTAACGCTGCCGGCCTGGCCCGATGAGAAAAACGGCCTCTTCAAAGCGCGGGTCATACCCCGTCAGGAACAGCAGGTTGGCGGAATGTTCACGGTCACCATACACCACGACCCAATCCACGCCCGCGCGGGCATACAGCGCGTCAATACGCTGCTGATATTCAGCCGGGGTGATCGCTGGCGGCGCCGCTGGCACCACTTCGGAGGGAAACGCGACTTCACGTAGCTCAATGTTCATATCATCCTTCTTGATCAACCGGTGCAAGCCGGGGAGGTATCGTTCGGGCAGTGTAACACGTTACCGTCTTCTACGTTAAAAGATACAATACATAGCGATGGAATATCGAAAACTCGGAAATACTGGGCTAAGAGTGAGCGAGTTATGCCTGGGAACAATGACCTTCCTATGGACATCCGATGAGTCGTCCTCCATGGAGGTCTTATCTGCCTACGTGGCAGCCGGGGGTAACTTTATCGATACTGCCAATGTTTACTCTCGCTGGGCAACCAACAACCCAGGTGGGACTGCGGAAACGGTGATTGGCCGCTGGCTGAAGGCGACCAGCCAGCGCCGCGATCAACTCGTCATCGCCACCAAAGTGCGCGGCGCAATGGGAGATGGGCCCAACGACGCCGGCGCTTCACGCGCACACCTGATGAGCGCCGTAGAAGCCAGCTTGAAGCGCCTGCAAACGGACTACATCGACCTCTACCAGCTTCACTGGCCCGATATGGAGACGCCCCTGGAGGAAACGCTTCGTGCGCTGGATGATTTAGTCAGCAGCGGCAAAGTGCGCTACCTGGGCGCGAGCAACTTCCCGGCCTGGTACCTGATGAAATCGCTCTGGGTGAGCGATAAGCACGACTATGTGCGGTTTGAGGCGTTGCAGCCGCATTACAACTTGATGCACCGCGACGAATTTGAACGCGAGCTGATGGCCGTGTGCAAAGACCAACACCTTGCCGTCATCCCCTATAGCCCGCTTGCCGGCGGGTTCCTCACCGGCAAATATCGCAAAGGGCAACCCATGCCCAGCGGTTCACGCGGCGAAAATAACGAACAAATCAAACGTTATGCGGAAAGCGCGCACGGCCAAAATACACTTGGCCTGTTGGAAGAGATCGGGAATGCGCACGGCAAAACCATCCTGCAAACGGCGATTGCCTGGCTATTGACCAACCCAGTCGTCACGGCTCCGATCATCGGGGCAAACAACATCCTACAATTGCGCGAATCACTCGGCGCGGCCAGCTTCCGCCTGAACGACGACGAAATGGAAGCACTGAACCAGTTGGACATCGTCCACAGACAGTGAAAGAAACGCACCGGCTTACAAGCTTACAATATGTCGCGTCCTATTCACTATGGAGAAAAATGATAAAACTGATTAAAGGGCAGTGGCCGATTATGGTGTTCGCATTGATGTTTTTCGTCTTGCCCATGTCCACCATTCCAGGCATGTTCAATTTCATCTTTGTCATCCTGGGCGGCTTCACGCTGGTGATTGTTGGGTTCATCATCGCGGCGCTTGTCACTCACAAGGCGCAATCGACGAATGAGCAGTAACGTCCCTTCTAATAACGGCTCACATCCCTCTCATAGTGCCTCAGCAGAGCCGCAACGATTGATCGTGGCCTTGAGCGGTGCAAGCGGCGCCATCCTCGGCATCCGCCTGCTGCAAATCCTGCAGCGCTCACCCATCGAAACACACCTGATCATCAGCGCCGCCGCGGCACAAACGATTCTCAGCGAGACCGATTGGACGTTAAAAGCCGTCGAAGGATTGGCAGACGAAGTTCACCCACATCGCAACGTCGGCGCGACCATCGCCAGCGGCTCCTATAAGACCATGGGGATGGTCATCGCGCCCTGCTCCGTTAAAACGCTCTCCAGCATCGCTTATGGCATGACCGACGATCTCACTGCCCGCGCCGCGGATGTGTGTCTGAAAGAAGGCCGCCCTGTGATCGCTGTTTTTCGCGAGACGCCACTGCACGTCGGCCACTTACGCGCGCTGACGCAATTTGCGGAGATGGGTGGCGTGGTATTTCCGCCTGTTCCGGCGTTTTATGCGCGTCCAGCCAGCATCGACGAAATGGTCGATCAGACGGTTGGCCGCATCCTGGACCGCCTGGGAATCGATAATCAGCTTGTAAGGCGCTGGGCCGGGCTCAAACAGGCCACGCAACACATCCAACAAACGCCGCCTGCCGATTGACCGAAACATGGATCAAAAAGAGACCGAACTGCGTCATGAAATATATCTATTTCTTTCGCGGCACCAGGTGCTCACGCTGGCATATACCGACCAGGCCGGCCCAGGGGCTTGCGCCGTGTGGTTCGCCGTGCAAGAGGATCTGACGATTGTTTTCCTTTCAGCGCTTTCAACCCGCCACGGAGCCGCACTCGCCGAAGGCGGGCAGGTTGCCATAACGGCGCAGAAGGATGAACAGAATTGGCGCACGATCCAGGGTGTTCAAGGGCGAGGATATTGCCGTCCTGTGCTGCCCGAACATCGAGCGAGCGCATGGCAAGCGTATAGCGGGCGATTTCCGTTCGTCATACAACCATTTGGTAGTATTGCTAGTGCGTTGGCCTCGGTCACAATGTGGGCCGTCACGCCAACCTGGCTGCGCCTGATCGATAATACGAAAGGTCTTGGCCATAAGGAGGAGTTGAATATACACAGCGCATTCACATAATTCAATGCCACATATGGCAAGTCTATAACCCCCATCAAAAGGAGTGACAGTATCGATGAAACCAAAGTTATTTCGTATATCTCTTGTCGCCGCCGCCCTGGCAATGACACTTTCTCAAGCAGCTCTGCCGCAGGTAGCCGCCGCCGCGTCTCCCCAGCGTGTGAGCATCGCTGCCGGGACCGAAGTGACGATCACCGTAGACAGCCTGAACGTGCGTTCGTCTCCTAGCCTGCAAGGTTCGATCATCGGTAGCCTGGCCGGCGGAACAAAGGTCGCCCCAACCGGCAAAACCACGGATGACGCCTGGTGGCAGATCAACTACAACGGACAGACAGGTTATATCTACGCACAGTACGCGACGGTGGATGGCACCTATGGTGGCACGACCACATCGGCTGCCAGCACTGGGAGCGGCACGGTCACTGTGACGAGTGACTACCTGAACGTTCGCTCGGGCCCAGGCACCAGCTACGACAAACTCGGCCAGTTGACCAATGGGCAATCCGTTCAAGTCACCGGCAAATCTTCCGACGGCGCATGGTGGCAGTTCAGCTATAACGGGCAAACCGCCTACATCTACGCCGCCTACACCTCCGGCGGCGGCGCGGCGACTACGACAGCGGCGGCTTCCACCGGCGGCGCTTCCGCCAGCGGCAGCTTCGAACTGGGCGCTCACATCAAGTCATTCGACTATCTTTCGCAGATGAAAGACATCGGCATGACCTGGGTGAAGTACCAGGCCGTATTGCCGGGTGACATGGGTGGCGCGCAGAACGTCATCAATACGGCCCACGCAAACGGAATGAAGGCGCTCATCGGCGCCAAGGGCGACATCAACCGCGCAGGTGATGCAAGCTATCACAGCGAGTTTGCCGGTTACCTGGCGACCCTGGCCTCCAGCGGCGCAGACGCCATCGAGGTTTGGAACGAGCCAAACCTGGACCGTGAATATGGCGGCAGCGGCACCGGACAGGTGAACCCAGAGAACTATGTAGACATGCTGCAAAAAGCCTACGCTGCGATCAAAGCGGCAAATGGTGGCACGATGGTCATTGGTGGCGCAACAGCGCCGACCGGTTACTACGGTGGCGGATGCTCTGCCGCCGGATGCGATGACGCCCCGTTCCTGGCCCGCATCGCAGCCGCCGGCGCAGCCAGCTACATGGACTGCATGGGCGCGCACCACAACGGCACCATGGTCGGCCCCGACCAGACCTCGGGTGCACCCGTTGGCAGCCCGGACCATCACCAGTGGTACTTCTGGGGCACGCTGGACACCGTCTACAACTCGTTCAGCGGCAAGCTCCCAGTGTGCTGGACGGAGCTGGGTTACGTGACGGGTGAAGGCATCGGCGCACTTCCCAGCGGCTTCTCGTGGGGCAGCAGCATTACGTTGGATAACCAGGCTCAATGGTTAGCCCGCGCCGTGCAGCTTTCACGCGATAGCGGCAAAGTACGCTTGATGATCATCTGGAATGCGGACTTCCGCCAGTGGACCGATGACCCACAGGCCGGGTTCTCGATCTTCCGCCCGAACGGCGAATGCCGCGCGTGCAGCACAATCAAAGCCGCCATGGGCAAGTAAAGTAAGTTTAATTTCTGAGTTAAACTTAGCAGGTCACGGGATGTGTCAAACCCGTGACCTGTTTTTTTTGTAGGGGGTATCTATGTGCGGTATCGTAGGCTACATCGGGCCACGCCAGGCAGCACCTATCATCATCAACGGGCTGCGCCGTCTGGAGTATCGGGGGTATGACTCAGCCGGCATTGCGCTGGTGCAAGACGATTGCATCCAAGTGGAAAGAGCCGTCGGCAAATTAGACAACCTGGCATCACGGTTGGAACAGGCCGGCACGGAGCTGAATCATAAAGGCAACACTCAAATAGGCGTCGGGCATACGCGTTGGGCAACCCATGGGCCGCCCAGCGAGCGCAACGCCCACCCACACATCAGCATGGACGGCAAAGTGGCGGTGGTTCACAACGGCATCATTGAGAACTTCCTTGAGTTGAAGCGTGCGATGCAGGCCGAAGGGGTGGTCTTCCGCAGCGACACCGACACGGAAGTGATCGTGCACATGGTGCATCACTACATGTGTGTCGGTCAACCATTTGAACGGGCAGCCCGTACCACGCTGAAGCAACTACGCGGTTCACAGGCGGTGGTGCTTGTCAGCGCCGACGAACCCGATAAGTTAATTGCCGCGCGAATCGGCAACGCCGGCGGCGTATCCATCGGCATCGGGAGCGGCGAGATGTTCGTCGCGTCCGACATCCCCGGCATCCTGGAACATACGCGCCGCATCATCTTCCTCGATAGTCGCGAGGTCGCGGTGGTAAAGGTCGATGGCGTGCAAGTGACCGGGCTGGACGGCGCTCCCGTCTCCAAGGAGATACACACGATTGCCTGGGACCCAGTCTCCGCCGAAAAGGGTGAATATCGCCACTTCATGCAGAAGGAAATCTTCGAGCAAGGCCGCGCCATCACCGATACGATCCGTGGGCGGGTGGACTTCCGCAGCGGGGTCGTGACGCTGGACAACCTATCGCTGACCACCCAGCAGGCCCGCGACCTGAAGCGCATCTATACCGCCGCGTGTGGCACGTCGGCACACTCGGGGCTGGTGGGCAAATTCCTGATCGAAGGCATCGCGCGCGTGCCCACCGAAGTGGACTACGGCTCCGAGTTCCGTTATCGTGATCCATTGATTGGGCCAAACATGGCCGTGCTGGGTATCACCCAATCCGGCGAAACCGCCGATACCCTGGCCGCCATGCAGGAAGGGCGCGAAAAAGGCACCCGCGTGTGGAGCATCGTGAACGCAGTCGGCTCGCAGGCGGAACGCGTTTCCGACGGGATCATCTCCATGCGCGCCGGACCTGAAATCGGCGTCGCCAGCACCAAGGCGTTCACCACGTCCATCGTGGACCAGTATTTGCTGGCCTGCTACCTGGCGCAACACACCCTGGATGAGGGCACTCCTCTCGCGTCACAATGTGCAGACCGGGCGCGCGAACTGGCACACTTGCCAAACCTGGTCAGCCAGGTGCTGGAACCCGACCCGATGTACGAGGAGCTGGCTAACCTGTTCTACAATCGCGAACACTTCCTCTACCTGGGGCGCGGCATCAATTACCCGCTGGCGCTGGAAGGCGCGCTGAAACTGAAAGAGATCTCCTATATTCACGCCGAGGGGTATCCGGCCGGCGAAATGAAACACGGCCCAATCGCGCTGATCGACGAGAAGATGCCGGTGTTGTGCATCGCCGTGCGCGATGGCGTCTACGAGAAGATGATCTCGCAGATCGAACAGGTGAAGGCGCGTAATGGCATCGTGATCGCCGTCGCCACGCAGGGCGACGAAATCATCAAACAGAAAGCCGACTATGTGTTGTGGGTGCCCGACGCGCCGGCCATGCTCACGCCGGTGCTCACCGCCATCCCACTCCAACGCCTGGCCTATCACCTGGCGCTGCGCCGCGGCTGCGACGTGGATCAGCCGCGCAACCTGGCGAAGAGCGTCACCGTCGAATAAAGGAAATCACCATCCGCTTTCCAACGAAAGCCTCTGAAGGCTTGAGCAAGCCTTCAGAGGCTTTTCACCCTTCTTTCTCTGCTTGTAGAGAGCGCTTTTGTAGGTGCACCAGCCACCCGTTTTATCGCTTTGGCGCATAATGACGCCATGCAACAAACCTATATCGGCATCGACCTGGGCACGACGTTCCTGAAGGGCGCGGTGATTGACCTCGATACGCTACGCCTGAACCACATCGAGCGGTTGCCATTCCCGCCCTTTATCGCCGGGCTGCCCGCATCGCATCGCGAGGTGGAACCGGCCCTCGTGGTGCACGCCGTGAAGGACCTGGTGCGCCGTTTGCTGCCGCATGCCCCCGACTGCGCAGGGCTCGCGATGTGCACTCAGATGCACGGGCTGGTCTTGACCGACGTGCGCGGGGTGCCGCTCTCCAACGCCATCACCTGGCAAGATCAGCGCACCGAAGAGGCGCATCCCGAGGGAGGCGGCTCCTACTACGAGGTCATGTCCAGGCAGATAAGCAGCACAGATCGGCTGCAACTTGGCAACGACCTGTGGGCCAGCCGGCCACTGACCTTCTTGAACTGGCTCAAGGAAAATCACGCGCTGCCAACGCAAGCAGGCATCATCCCGGCCTCATTGCCCGACTTCGTGCTGGCGAATCTATGCCACACCACGCCGGGCGTGGAACCGACCAACGCCGCCGCCTATGGCGCGTTCAACGTGCTCACCCACGACTGGCACCATGACCTGATCGAACGCCTGGGGCTTGGCTACCTGCAATGGCCGCATATTCGTCGCTTAGGCGACGTTGTGGGGATATGGGAGATCGACGGCGTCAAATTGCCCTGTTACACACCCATCGGCGATCATCAATGTGCCGTGCTCGGCACGCTATTGCACCCAGACGAGCTATCCATCAACGTCTCCACAGGCTCACAAGTGGGCATGCTCACCCGGCTGGCCGAGACGGGCCTAAACTATCAGACCCGCCCCTATTTCGAGGATCAATTTCTAAAAGCAGTAATTCACATCCCGGCCGGGCGCGCGCTCAACGCGCTCATCCGCCTGCTTTCAGAGCTCGCCGAAGGACAAAATGTGAGCCTGCCCGATCTCTGGCCCTACATCTCACGCGTCACTTCCGAATTAGGCGGGACCGACTTGCGCGTCGACCTGGCCTTCTTTCCCAGTTCGTGCGGCGATACAGGCGCCATCACCAATGTGCACGAAGAAACATTGACTGTCGCGCACCTCTTTATGGCGGCATTCCAGAACATGGCCGAGAACTACCTGGCTTGCGCACAGCGCATCTGGCCCGCCCAGGCATGGCGGCAGGTCGTATTCTCCGGCGGGCTGGTGCAAAAGTTGGATGCGCTGAAAGGGGCCATCCTGCGCGAGTTCGATTGCGCCTATCGTTTCCCACCTTCGGCGGAAGACACGTTGATGGGCCTGACGGTCCTGGCGCTCTATTTCAGCGGGCGAGCCACCTCCATCTCGCAGGCCACTCAAATGGCTGAGGCCACGCTATAGATGAACCACATCATCCATCCATTTATCATTTCCACAACACATCGAGGGAACCCATGCGAATGACACGCCTGTTCAGCCAGACTTTACGTGAGGCACCGGCGAATACGGAAGTCGCGAGCCACCAGTTGCTCCTGAGGGCCGGCTACATCCGCCAACTCGGCTCCGGCATTTTTAGCTATCTGCCTCTTGCGCAGAGGTCGATGAAGAAAATCGAAAATATCATGCGCCAGGAGATCGACGCCATCGGCGGGCAAGAGATCACGATGCCGGTCGTGCACCCGGCCGACGTTTGGAAAGAAAGCGGGCGCTGGTATCAGGTCGGCAGCGAAATGGGGCGCTTTGTGGATAAAGCCGACCACGACATGGTGCTGGCCATGACGCACGAAGAAGTCGTGGGCGACCTGGTGCGCAAAGAAGTGCGCTCCTATCGCCAACTCCCCGCACTCATCTATCACATCCAAACCAAATGGCGCGATGATCCCCGCCCGCGCGCTGGGTTGATCCGCGTGCGAGAGTTCACCATGCTGGATAGCTATAGCCTGGACGCCGATTGGCCAGGGCTGGACCAACAATATCGCGCGCACTATCAGGCCTATTTCAACATCTTCAATCGCTGCGGCCTGCCGGCGATTGCCGTCAGCGCCGACGTCGGGATGATGGGGGGCAAGCTCTCGCACGAATATATGTATCTCACCCCCATCGGCGAGGATACGTTGCTGCTGTGCGACCAGTGCGGCTACACCGCCAACCGGCAGGTTGCCACGTTCCGCAAGCCGGCCGCAGCCCCCGAACCTATGAAACCCGTTCAAAAAGTCAGCACGCCCGGCGTAAAGACGATTGACGACCTGACGGCATTCCTGCACATCAGCGCCGCTCAAACCGCCAAAGCTGTGTTCATGGTCGCCAGCGTGATGCAAGGGGATGCGCCCGTCGATCAGTTCGTCTTCGCGGTCGTGCGCGGGGATATGGATTTGAACGAGACAAAGCTGGCCAACGCCGTCAAAGCGCGCGATTTGCGCCCGGCGCAGGAGGATGAAATCCGAGCCATCGGCGCCGTGCCGGGCTATGGGTCGCCCCTGAGTGTGCACGATTGCCTGATCGTGGTGGACGAGGCGGTTGCCGGGTCGCCCAACCTGGTCGCCGGCGCAAATGAGGAAGGCTATCACCTGCTCAACGTCAACTATGGGCGCGATTACAATGCCCAACTGGTCTGCGACATCGCAGTCGCGGGCGACGGCGCCGCCTGTCCAAATTGTGGTACGCCCATGCGCACCGCGCGCGGCGTGGAGATTGGCAACATCTTCCAACTCGGCACCCGTTATAGCGATGCGCTCGGTTGCACCTACCAGGATGAAGCCGGCCAGGCCCATCCGGTCGTGATGGGCTCCTATGGCATCGGCGTCGGGCGGTTGCTGGCCTGCATCGCCGAAGAACACCATGACGACTACGGCCTGTGCTGGCCCATCAGCATCGCCCCCTACCAGGTCCACCTGGTGCTCTTGAAAGGCGACCCCGCCAGCGAAGCCACCGCCGAACAGCTCTATGCCGATTTGCAGCGCGCCGGCGTGGAGGTGCTCTTCGACGACCGCGCGGAGCGGCCAGGCGTGAAGTTCATGGACGCCGACCTGATCGGCCTGCCGCTGCGTGTGACGGTTGGAGACCGTGCGCTCAAACGCGGTGGCGTTGAGATCAAACACCGCACCTCGAAGGACATCACACTCATCCCAACCGGCGAGGCGGTAGCCTGCATCCAGGCTGAGATCGTCCGGCTGATGCAAGATCTATCTGCGACGGTCAAGACCGTCCCCTATCGCTCAGGGCAAACGGAAGATTAGTAAACTCAAAGCTTGATGACCCGGACAGGCGGCACAACTCATTCTTCGCCAACGAGAAGCAACGCTGTGCCGCCTGTCCTTTTTCAGAATGGGAGGAAGCATGTCATTGGAACGACTCATCATCGGGATTGTAGCCGCCGTGCTGGGCCTGCTCGTCACGTTTGGCCTACCCGTCAGCCCGCGCCGGGTGAATCAGACTCTGCCCGGCGTGCTGGCAGTGATCTTTTTCTTTGTGGCGGCCTATGCATTATTGGAATGGCCGACCTGGTTGATCGCCGGAGCCGTTGCCTCCGTTGTTGCGATTATCTATCGCGACATTTCGCGCTTTGTGCGCCACATTTATTGGGACGTCACGAAATACACGCGCCGCGATTACTGGTATCGCCGCGTAGGGCAGGCCGTTTTAGGGGGTGGAAAGTCGCGACGCCGAAAACGCTAAGCTGAAGATAATAACCAGCATGTCAAATCAAATCGTTGGGTTGTCACGTCGTCCGCTTGGACGAACGGGCATTCCCGTTACACCCCTCGGCCTGGGGGGAGCCTGGCTTGGTTATCAGCCGGCAACAGGCCAACGCGACCCGGAACTTGGCGCGGCGACCGTCGTCAAGGCGCTTGAGCAAGGCATTGGCCTGATCGATACGTCACCCGGCTATGGTGAGAGTGAGCAAATCATTGGGAAGGGCCTGGCAGAATGGTATCGCCTGGGTGGGAAACGGAGTGACTTCGTCATTTCCAGCAAAACCGGCACGCGCACGCGCCCCTACGACTACACCGCCGAAGGCACGCTGCGCAGCGTGGAGCAAAGCCTGAAGGCGCTTGGCACGGATTACATCGACGTGATGCTGGTGCACGACCCTGCATCGCTAGACCCCGTCTTTGCGCCGGGCGGTGCATTGGAAATTCTTCGCCAGCTACGCGAACAGGGCGTGATCCGCAGCATCGGCCTGGGCGTGCGCAACCACAGCTTTCACCAGCGTTGCATCGAGAGCGGCGAGTTCGAGGTATCGCTCACCTATGGCGACTACAACCTGCTGAATCAGACCGCGGCAACAGATATCTTTCCAATTGCAGCAGCGCATCAGACTGGCGTTTTCAACGCAATGGTGGTGGAATATGGATTGTTGAGCGGGAAGGACCCGCGCGAGGTGGTTAAGGAACGTAAGAACCAGGTGGACCCGCACAAATTGGAACGCGCCACAGAATTATGGGATTGGGCTCAAACCAAACAGGTGGATTTACTGTCGATCGCGTTGCAATTTAGCGCGCGCAACCCTCACATCCATGCAACGCTCGTCGGCGCTGCCACACCGGAGGAAGTCGTGGCCGACCTGGCGGTTTTCAATCAGCCCATCTCGCCACCCGTGTGGGACGAACTGCACCAGAAGTTCGATTTGTAACGAAGCTCGTTACAGGAGGGAGATCATGCTACTTGGCACGGCAAAGGCGGTGATCACGCCGCCAATCGGCACACCACTGGCCGGTTATGCGCATCGCGATCACGGCTCGGAGAGCCTGTTAGACGACCTGGAAGTACGCGTGTTGTGGTTTGAACCGGAAAATGCCCCGCAAGATGGTGCCTGTATCGTCTGCGCCGACATCATCGGCTTCGACCAACAGATGACCAATGACCTGTGCGACGCAATCACTGTCGCGCACGACATCCCCGCCGACCACATTCTTCTCAGCGCCAGCCACACCCACTCCGGCCCGCAGACGTGTGCCAACATGTTGGGGGTCGGCAGTGGCGTGCCGGGTGTGTTGCAGATGATCCGCGAGCGCATCTTGCAGGCGGTGAATGAATCACGCCGCCACCTGCAAGCGGTGAACATGCAGGCCGGGCGCACCAAATGCGAAGGCTACGCCATCAGCCGGCGGCTCATCCAGGATGGCAAGGCTCTGTTCGCGCCAAACCCAGCAGGCGTGCGCGACGACGACGTGACGGTGATCGCTTGCCGCGACGCCGCAACCGGCGCTCAGCGCGCCGTGCTGTTTCACTACACCTGTCACCCCACGACCAAGAGTGACTACAGCATCTCGGCAGAATATCCCGGCATGGCCAGGCGCACGATCGAGCAGGCATTGGGTCAAGATGCCATCGCCGCATTCCTGCCCGGCTGTTTTGGCGACGTGCGCCCCAACTGCACATTCATCGGCGGCCAGAAATTCCGCAGCGGGCAACCCGAAGACATCCACGAATTCGGCACCGCGCTTGGCAAGGCGGCGCTGAAAGTGATACAGGGCGGGCAGATGAAACCGCTCACACCCGGCCTCGTGGCGCGCAAGCTGGTGTTGGAGCTTCCGCTATCGGGCTACCCCACCCAGGCCGAGCTACAGCCGTTTGTTCGGTCCGGCACGCCGCTGGAGAAGGAATGGGCAGCCTTTCTGCTCGGGCGAGAGGAGCCATACCATCCCACGTTGACGCTTCAACGGCTGGACCTGGCGGAGGAAGTCTCGTTGATCGCGCTAGGCGGCGAAGTCTGTTGCGACTACGGCTGGTACATCAGGCGTTATGATGCCGGCCGTTACATGCTGCCGCTGGCCTACTCCAACGGGTTGACGGCCTACATCCCCTCCGCCCACATGTTCAAGGAGGGCGGATACGAGGTACTGGATTCCACGCTCGACTATGGCTTGCCCGCGCCATTTGATCCGCAGATCGAACGCCTCATTCAGGCAGGGGTTCAGGAGTTAATGCAATCGCGTTAATCTCAATTCGACATATACTGCTTTGTCAATATGGACCCTACATTAGCGACTCAAACGAGCACCGACTCGGCTACCCGCATCGAGGCACTCCGGCAGCGCTGTCGTGAACGTAAGACGCTGTGTGGCGCAAGAGACTATCAACGCATCCTGGCCTACCACTCGCTTCAGGCCAGTGAGGGCTTACCCTGGCAAATACGTGCCGGGCTACGCACACGCGATATTTTGCGCGAGTTACCGCTCGCGCTCGATGAACTGGAATTACTGGCCGGTCGTTTTGCAGCATTCCCCGCCGAACAAAAAGAAGAGTTAGCCCGCGCCGATGCCTACCTCGCTCAGCTACCTGCCTCACCCGGCCAAACCGGCCATTGCGAATTGGACGTGTCACACGTGTTCGCAAACGGCCTGGATGGGTTGCGGGCCGACATCGCAGCGCGCAAGGCACGCGCTGGCGGCGACGAAGCCGACGTCTACCAATCGTTCATCTACGCGCTGGATGGCCTGAGCGGGCTGATCGAGAACGCGGCGGCGCTGGCAGACAGGGAGCTTATCAACGCCACGCCGGAGCGCGCAATGGAACTCATCGCCATCTCCGAAAGTTGCCGGCGTATCGCACACGTCGCCCCCCGCACGTTCCGCGACGCGCTGCAACTACTGTGGTTCATCGATATGGGCGTCTCGATCGCCGAAAACGCTTGGCTGGTGGAACCGGGTCACATTGACCGCACGTTGTGGCCCTTCTATAAGCAAGACGTTGCCGACGGCACCCTCACGCGCGAACAGGCGCTGGAACTGATCGAATCACTCTACATTCTCATCAACGAATTCGTTGCCGACGGCCTGGCGATGAGCGTGATGGTGGGCGGGCGAGATGTGCAGGGCAAAGACCTGACCAACGACCTATCGTATCTGGGCCTGGAAGCATTGCGCCGCACACGCATGATTTACCCCACCGTGGGAATTTGCCACCACGGTGGCACACCACTTGGCCTGGTGGACCTGGCAATCGACCTGATCGTGGGGGGCCTGAGCACCCCGGCGTTCTTCAATGATGAGACCATCCAGCGGGGGTTGAGGGCGTTGAATGTGCCGCCGGATGACGCCTGCAACTACATCAACTCCACCTGCGTGGAGATCACGCCGGTGGGGGCCAGCAACGTGTGGGTCGCCAGCCCCTACTTCAACTTGCCCGGCATCCTGCTGGAAGAGATCGATGCCCAGGTGAAGACGGGCGCCAAGGCCACCTACGAGACTTTCGTCTCCAGCTACCAGAAGCGCCTCGCGCGAGCGATCAGCAAAGCCGTCGCCGAGCAAAATTTGTATCGCGAAGCCCGCAAGCAATATGGGCGCAAGCCGCTGCAAAGCGTCTTTACCAGGGATTGCATCAGTCGCGCGCGCGATATCGACGACGGCGGAGCGCGCTACAACTGGGTCGAATGTAGCTTCGTCGGGCTGGCAAACCTGGCCGATTCGCTGTACGTGATCCAGCAAGAGGTATACGCTCAGCACTGCCTGACGCTGAAGGGATTGAAGAAGATCCTGGACACGAACTTTGCGGGCCAGGAGCCAACGCGCCAACGCTTCATCAATAAATACCCCAAGTATGGGAATGCAACCCCGGCAGTGGATAGCATCGTGCAACACATGACCGTCTTCCTGCGCGACGAGTGCAAACGCCACCATATGCACCCCGATGCTTCGCCGTTCGTCCCCGGCACCTTTTGCTGGATCATGCACGAACAACTCGGCAAAGAGACCGGCGCTACGCCCGACGGCAGGCTCGCCACGGTCGCCCTAGCCGACGCCGCCGGCCCCGCCCAGGGCCGCGAGAAGCACGGCCCCACGGCAGCAATCCGCTCCACCACAAGTTGGGATCACTCGGTGATGATCGGCGGGTTGGCCTACAACATGAAGTTCAACGCGTCTTTGTTCAAGGCGCCCGGTTCGACGGATCAACTACGCGACCTGGTGCTCACCTATCTGCGCCTGGGCGGGTTTGAAACGCAGATCAACATCCTCAACCGCGAAACGCTCTTGCAAGCGCGCCAACACCCAGAGCAATATGCCGACCTGGTGGTCCGCATCGGCGGATACTGTGACTACTTCACCCGCCTATCATCGCGCATGCAAGATGAAATCATCATGCGCGCTGAATTCGATACCCTTT
This sequence comes from Thermoflexales bacterium, assembly GCA_034430115.1. Taxonomy (GTDB): domain Bacteria; phylum Chloroflexota; class Anaerolineae; order J036; family Brachytrichaceae; genus CAIXPS01. The sequence goes on from DAOUFG010000047.1 coordinate 39,242, forward strand.
GAGAGTGAGGGCGTCCTGACAAAACAGCAGGACGCTCTCATATAGGGCCCTGATTGATATGAAGCTAGACTTGCAACTTTCATTCACGCCCGGCATCCGCGATATCGATTTCAATGTGCGCAACGCACAAGTCAACGATGTCCGGCATGCACACTCCCTGGATTCAAACGGGGCCGACATCAGCATCGTGGACATGAATGTGTCCATCGATCCGGCCCCAACCGGCCGCCATAAGACCCTCGTGACGGTGCGGACGAATCGATGCGGCTTCACGTTTTGCCCGCTCGACCTGCACGTCAATGGTTCGATCCGGCTGGCGGAATATGGGGTCAACATCAGCCTGAAGTCAGGCTTGTTACGGCGTGCCGGCAAGCCGGGGTTGAGCAAGCTACAAGCAGTGGAACGCTCGGCTGAAGAATCCTTCGCATCGGCGGCCGCCTTGACCCAGGACGTGCCCTGCCCCACCTTGCTCGGGCTTGGGCTGGACCAGCGCCAGTTCCTGATCGATACCGACCTGCAAGGCATTCAACTGGTGAATAGCGTGCGTCACAAACTGGTAACGGCACGCATCCCGATCGGTCGCGGCAAAGGCGTGCGCAGCGACACTCAACGCCGGCTGGATCAAGATACGTTCCCCATTCTGCGTGGTGAAAAGCAAGATGAGGATATTCGTTACGACGTGCTGATGTTCGCCACTCTGGCGGGGGTGCCCCTCAACGAAGCAAACGTCGCCGGCACGCCATTCCTGGTCGCCGAGGAAGGATTGGGCATGCCGCCCACGCCGGAGCAAGAAAATCGACGCGAACAATCCCGGCGCGAGATGCAGGCCAATCCGCGCCCGCTAATCGCTCTGTGTTACCGCCTGACGGCCACGAACACTTCTGCGACACCGGCCTACGCGTTCTTCTACCGACCGCGTTTCAGCCTGCCCTCCGAGAAAGAGTTGGAGATCACCAGCCATGCGGGCATCTTGCGCACTGCTAGCCAGGCGCGCGGCATGATGTCATTCGACGGCCAGCCCTGCACGGAAACGCAGCTTGTATTGTTGCTGGCCCCCGGCGAAACGGCGCAAACGGAATATCGCCTGCTGCATGAACCCACCGCCGAGGAAGCTGCACAGCACTTGTTCGACGTGCCGTTCGATGAGTTGCTGGCACAGGCGCGCGCCTACTGGCAGGCCAAACTCGACCAGGCCGCTACGCTAGTGCTCCCTGAAGAACGCATCACGCACATGACGCGCGCGGGATTGCTGCACCTATATACCGTCACGTATGGCGAGCGGCGTGGCACGCTGGCACCCTGCATCGGCGTCTATAGCCCGATCGGGTCTGAAAGTTCACCGATCATCCAATATTACGATTCCATGGGTTGGCACGACCTGGCCGCCCGTTGCCTGCAATACTTCCTCGATAAACAGCACGCGGATGGGCGATTCCAAAACTTCGGCGGTTACATGCTGGAGACGGGCGCCGCGCTCTACACCTTTGGCGAGCATTACCGCTACACGCGCGACGACGCCTGGGCACGCCGGGTGAAAGAGCAAATCGTCAAAGCCTGCGGCTGGATCATCCAACATCACCACGAAGATGCCCCGCATACGCAGCCCGGTGCCGGCATGATCCTGGGCAAAGTGGCCGACCCGGAGGATCACTTCCGCCAGTACATGCTGAACGCCTACCAGTATCTTGGGCTATCGCGCGCCTCGGAGATGCTGCGCAACATCGACGCTCCCCTGGCCGATACCCTGGCAGCAGAAGCCGATAGCTTCCGCGGCGACATTCGCGCTGCGCTGGCCGAGTCGATCATCCGCTCGCCCGTGGTGCCGCTGGGCGATGGGCGCTGGGTGCCTTCGTGCGCGCCGTGGGTGGAGGCATCCGGCCCCGACGCTTTTGCGCTGGATGGCCAGCTTTCCTATACGCATGAAGCCGTTTATGCGCGCGACTCGTTGCTAGGCCCCATCTATGCCGTCTTTGCCGAAGTGATCGCACCGCACGAGCGCCTGGCGGATTTCCTGGTGGAATCGCACTACGAGCACATGTGCTTCGACGGCGTGGCCTTCTCACAGCCCTATTACTCGCGCCATCCATTCGTCCACCTGCGGCGAGGCGAGGTGAGGGCCTTCCTGCGTTCCTACTACCGCGCCATGGCTGCCCTGGCCGACCGCGAGACCTACACCTTCTGGGAACATCTTTTCGGCGTCAGCCCGCATAAGACGCACGAAGAGGGCTGGTTCCTGATGGAAACCCGCAGCATGTTATATGCCGAGAGTGACTATGGCCCGCAGGGAGGCACACTGCAACTTCTGCCGGGTGTGCCCCGCGCCTACTTGCAGCAAGGTCAGAGTATCCACGTAGCACATGCCCGTAGCTACTATGGCGAGTTGAATTTCGACGTCTGCTCACGCCTAGATGACGGCACTGTCGAGGTGGACATCACCTGCCCGCAAGGCACGGCGCGCGGTCTGAACAGCCTGGTGTTGCGCATCCCGCACCCCGATGGCTGCGCGGCACAGCGCATCGAAGGTCCCGGCCAGTACGACGCACAACATGAAACAGTGACGTTCCCCTGGCCAAACACGAATAAGGCTCATTTAACGATTCACTTCTAAATCATGATCAACCCATTGAACGCACACGACCAGGGATGGGTGCAGCGTGTGGCTGCATGGCTGGGAGAAAGACAACCACAAGGGGTTTGCCCCGTTCATTTGCCCATACAATGAAGCACAGGAGAAATAACCGCGCATGAACACGCTATTTACATTAGGCAATGACACGGTTGTAAGTTTCGCCGCCAGGGAGCTGGCCAGGTACGCCAAGAAAATCACGGGGCAATCATTCTCCATCAAACACAGACCTGCCCTCGACGCATCCGGCGCAGGCATCTGGCTTGGCCTGTGCAGCGACTATGGCCTGGACAATTGGCCTCAGCTTTCACCCTCCTATTGGGACGACGGCTTTGCCATTCGCCAGAAAGACAACCAGCTACTGATCGCCGGCAGTAATGGCCGTAGTGTGCTTTTTGGCGTCTATGCCTATCTCGAAAGCCTGGGGGTGCGCTGGGTACGCCCTGGCCCTAACGGCGAATTGATTCCCTCGCTTGAGGCGCTGCCCGTGCAAGATTTTGAGATGTTGGAGAAGGCATCCTACCGGCATCGCGGCACCTGTATTGAGGGCGCGCCTTCCCTGGAACACGTGTTGAACATGGTCGATTGGATGGCGAAGCGCCGCATGAACAGCTTCTTCCTGCAGTTCCACCATTCCGGCACCTTCTGGAATCGCTGGTATGCACGCGCCTATAACCCTTACTTCGGGAAGCTCACCCAACTGAACGAAGAAGATTTCTACGCCCTGGACGAGAAGGTCATCGCCGAAGTCAAGAAGCGCGGCATGTTATTGCACCAGGTAGGTCACGGTTGGACAGCCGCCAGCGTGGATATGCCATGTAACGGCTGGATTACGACCGACTTGCAAGTTGCGCCGGAGAAGCGACGTTGGCTGGCAAAGGTGGATGGCAAACGCGAGCTGCACGCGGATATGCCGGTGAACACGGAACTGTGTTATTCCTACAAACCCGCCTTCGACGCTCTGCTTAACAACATTACTTCCTATGCGAGAGATCATCCCCAGGTGGACGTGTTGCACGTGTGGCTTTCGGATAGCACGAACAACAAGTGCGAGTGCGAGCAGTGCGCCAAGATGTCACCCGCCGATTGGTACATGAAGCTGGTTAATGCACTTTCAGAACAACTCTATGCGCTAAACCCCGCTCAGCGCTTCGTGTTCCTCAGCTATTTCGAAAGCTGGTGGGCGCCGTCACAAGTGAGCTACGAAAGTAAGCACGGCAACGCCATCCTCATGTTTGCGCCCATCTCGCGTTGCTTCCGCCACGCGCTCGCGGATGAAACCTGCACCGAAAGCTTCTCCTTGCGACGCCCGGCGTTGAACCATGTGAGCATGCCAGCCACCAACCAAACCTTTGTGAAGCTGCTGGCAAAATGGTGGAAGGTCTATGAAGGTGATAGCTTCCTGTTCGACTATTACCTGTGGTCGGGTTTACTTCAGCAAGCAAGCGATATCAGCCTGGCACAGATTATCCACAATGACATGCGAGCGTTGAAGGACCTGGGGCTCAATGGGCTCATCAGTTGCCAGGTGATGCGCAGTTTCTGGCCAACCGGCCTTTCGATGGCCGCCATGGCCGAGACCACCTGGAACCGCAAGCTGCGCTGGAGCCAGATCAAACAGGATCATTTCCAGGCTGCCTACGGCCCGGACGCGGAATGGGCACTGCAATACCTGACGAAGCTTGAAAAGTTGATCCTGGAGAAGCCGTCTCACAACGGAACCGAGCGGTTGGAGGCCAAGCAGACCAAGCAACTACGCGCCATTGAAGCCTATTTGGAGGAACACCACGTAGATATGCTTGCTCGCGCAAGCGGCGCGACGTCGCCGATTTACCGCGAATCGTTCGAGCTGCTGGCACATCACAACCAATTCCTGTTGATGCGCTGCCAGGTTGTGCTTGGCAAACTGGCCCCAGAAGACCTCATGACATGGCTACTCAAGAGCGAACGGCAGGTACATCCTTTCCTGGACGTGCCCGCTCTCATCACCCAACAACTACACCCTCTACAACCCGTTCTCTAAAGGATCTCTCATGAGTTACGAAATTGGTATGCAGGCGCTACAGCTTCAGTGCCCGGATCGTTTGGCTCACACGGAGTACAACGATCACTACGCATTGGTGCGTGCCGTCACCGGTCTGGACCCACGCACTGACCCGGACGCGATGCGCAAATTCAACGACGCATGGCAGCTTGATTTCCTCTGGGTCACCAACGACGGCCCGGTGGACTGGGACAAGCGCGGGCGCGTCACGGACATGGGGCATGCCGAGTTCATGGAAAACGGCATCGACAAGCGCGACACGCTCACCTGCCCCTTCACCGACGTAGAAGAGGTATTAGCCTTCGACGCGGTGGAAGAATATGGCCTGCCAGATATGGACGAACTGGTGCAGTATTACGAGAAGACTTACCAGGAGAACCAGGCGGCCAATCCCAATCAGGTTTATACCGGCGGCTATTACAAGACGGTGGTTTCCGGTGCCATCCAGACATTTGGCTGGGACATGTTCCTGGCTGCCGCTGCCGACCGCCAGCGCTTTGCCAAGGTGCTGGCAAGCTTTGCGGAACTCACGCTTCACCATGCAAAGGCCTGGGCCAAGACATCCATCCGCGTCTATATCCAGCACGACGACATGGTTTGGTCTGAGGGGGCCTTCATGCACCCCGCGTTCTACCGCAGCGCCATCTTCCCGCACTACAAGCGCATGTGGAAGGAACTGCACGACGCCGGCAAGATCGTGCTATTCTGCTCCGACGCGAACTTCACCGATTTCGTAGACGACATCGCCGACGCCGGCGCGGACGGTTTCATCTTCGAGCCGATGACCGACCTGGACTACGTGGTGCAGAAGTACGGCCAGTCGAAAGTCATCATGTCCAGCAAGGTGGATTGCCGCACGCTCACCTTCGAAACGCCCCGCGAAATCAAGTATGAAATCGACGAAACCCTGAAGGTGGCGAAGGATTGCCCCGGGTTTGTTTTCGCAATCGGCAATCATATTCCTAGTAATATCCCGATCGATAACGCGCTGTTCTATTTCGACTATCTTTCACAACACTGGAAGAGATAAAACATGGCACAGGCATTTACGCTTCATCACGTCATGTCCGACGGGCTGGATCTGGTGGTGGAAGAGGCCGGCCAGGGGCCGGCGCTGATCTTCGCACATGGGTTGACTGGCAGCCGGGTCCAATCGCTCAGACAGGTCGGTGCGCTGGCAGATCGCTTCCGGGTGATCGTGTTCGACCAGCGCGGGCATGGGCAATCGTCGCCGGTGACGGATGCGTCCATGTATGAGGTCAATCGAATGGCCGAAGACACCACCGCCATCCTGGATGCCCTGGGCGTGGACCAGGCCGTCGTCGCAGGCGAATCAATGGGGGCCGGCACGTCGTTGCGCTTTGCGCTCAGCCACCCCGAACGCGTAAGCGCGTTGGTGCTGTGCCTGCCGGCCTTGAGCGACGAGCCGCTTGCCGCGCGGGAAAACGTGAAAGCCTTCAGCCCGGCGATAACCGCCAAAGGCATCAAAGCGTTTGCCGAGGAGAATATGTTGGCCGATATTGCCAACGGCGCATCTCCCGAACGTGCGCGTGCATGGGCCAACATCATCAGCTCGCATAATACGGAGAGCATCGCGCTGGCCTGCCAAATCGTCCCCGATTGGATCATATTCCACGATAAAGCGGATTTACGCCGCCTGAACATGCCGGTGCAGATCATCGCCATCGACGGCGACCCGGTGCATCCACTCGCGCTGGCCCAGCGGCTGCACGCGGAAATTCCGCACTCGCAACTGCTCGTGGTGGACCCTCCCTCGCGCTATCCAGAAGAACCGGAGATGATCGGTCGGCAATGCTCTGAGTTTCTTAGCCGCTTCGCATCGTAGCGGGTTCACTCAACGCCAGGCTTGAAGCCCGGCGCTAAGCAGGTCCTCGTTCTCCAGGAGCAAAAAATGAGCGATATGGCACAATGGCCGCAGCAGACCTATCGGCGCTATTCAGTCGATATGCATGTCCCCGATTGGGACCCCGCCCTACTCAGCAACTTCGATGCAGTCACCTGGGTGGACAACATGGTTCGGGCAGGGAATCAATCGCTTCTGCAATACACTAATTCGCACGTTGGGCTGTGTCTATGGCGCACCAACACCGGGCGGCGTCATATCAATATGGGCGAACGCGACTTATTCGGCGAGGTGGTTGCCGAATGCCACCGGCGCGGCATACATCCGCTGGCCTACTTTAGCGTCATCTTCGATAATTGGGCCTTTGAACAACACCCCGACTGGCGCATCCTGCCTACGGATGGGTACAGCCAGTTGAACGGTCGTTACGGCACGGTGTGCCCCAACTCGCCCTACCGCGATTACGTCATCGCCTGTATCCGCGAAATTGCCGGCAACTACGATATCGACGGTATGTTCTTCGACATGACCTTCTGGCCGGCGGTATGCTACTGCCCACATTGCACGGCGCGCTTCTGGCGTGAGGCAGGCACCGAGCCGCCCCACGTCGTGAACTGGGACGACCCTACCTGGCGCGCATTCCAGGCTGCGCGCGAGCACTGGCTATTGGAATTTGCTCAACTTCTCACGGATACCGTGCGCCAGACACGCCCGGGCATCACGGTGAATCACCAGTTCTCCACCATCTTTCACAACTGGACGATGGGCGTTCCCCTCGAACTGGCACAGGCGTGCGATTACGTGGGCGGCGACTTCTACGGCGGGCCGCTACAGAGTTCGCTGGCCTGCAAAGTGTACGACGGTCTGACGCGCCACAAACCATTTGAGTTTCACACCTCCCGCACGCGCATCTACACGGATCATGTCACCGTAAAGCCGATGGAGGAGATCCGCACCGAATCGTTCGTCGCCACGCTGCACTCCGCTGCGTTAATGCTGGTGGACTACGTCAACGCCGACGGCACGTTGAACCCGCAAGTGTACGATTTCCTGGGCCGCCTGAGCCAGCAACGCGCCGCCTACGAACCTTACCTGGGCGGACAACTCATGGCCGACGTCGCCATCTACTACGACAAGGCATCCATGTATAACCCGCGCGAACAAGGGCTGCCGATCACGCAACTGCAAGCGGTGGATCAATGCCCACATCGTGAGGCCGTCGTGGGCGCGGCGCGCATCCTGCAAGAAGCACACATCCCCTTCAACATCGTGACGAATGCCAACCTGGAGCAACTGGCACGCTATCGCGCCGTGATCGTGCCCAATGTGCTCGAAATGACCGCTACCCAGGCGGAGACTTTCAGGCAGTTTGTCGCCGCCGGAGGCGTGCTCATCGCCAGTGGGCCTTCCTCGCTGGATAGATGTGCGCCGCAAGGGAAACGCTTCCTGCTGGAAGACGTGCTGGGCGTGCAATACGCAGGCACACTCGGCTCATCCATCACCTATCTCACGCCCAGGGACGAGTCGATCAAGCAAGCCATCTGGCCACAAGATCACGTCAGTTACGCCGGATCGATGCTCAAAGTTGCGCCTCAGGCAGATACGCACGTGCTGGGCGTCATCACGCTGCCCTTTGTCACGCCGGAGGTGGGACACGCCATCGGCAGCCACTTCGCGGCCATTCATAGCAACCCGCCGGCCCTGCAGCCCGAAGGCTCACCGGCTGTGACGCTGCATCCCTTTGGAAAAGGCGTTGCCATCTGGCTGGCGGCGCCTTTTGAGGCATCAGCGGAGCATGCTAATTGCCAGTTGATCCTCAACTTGCTCAATCGCATCCTCCCCGGCCCCCACCAATTCCAGGCCGACGCGCATCCCGCCGTTGAAGTGACGCTCTTCAGCCAGCTCGATCAGCGGCGCTTGCTGGTCGGGCTGTTGAACATGCAAAGGCAACTGCCACAGGTGCCCGTGCCGGCGACGGTGCGCGTGCAAGAGCCGCCCGGGCACAAGATCAATCAAATCACGCTCGTGCCGGACGGCAAGACGATCTCCTTCACGCGCACACCGGATTACGTGCAGTTTGAAGTGGCCCCATTCACGGGCATAGCGATGTATGTGTGCCAGCTTGAATAGGCAATCGATCTACGGCCAATACTGCTCAACGACCCGCATCGCCATTTTCTCCCACGTCCACAGGCGTTGCGGGTCGTATCGCACGGTGGAGATGTCCTTCAGGATAATCTCCACCTGGCAGCCTTTGGCTTTGTCCAGGAAGTTCACCAGGTCCGCTCGCGCGTTGTCAACGTTAAACACATCCGTGGCGAGCACAGCCGGATTTGGCTTACGCGACATGACATATTCGCCGCCAATCTCCTTGATGGCGCGATCCACGTTCACCCAGGGGCTGGCAGACACCTTCCGCAAGTTCGGAATACGGCGCAGGATGCCCATTTTCACGTCCAGCGGTTCGCAACAGCCATAGTAGGTCAAGCCCCAACGCTCCAACCAGCGCATCTCGTGCTTGAGCGCAAACTCCCAGTGCATTCGCGGCGACACGGAGCCGAAAATCTGGGCTGTAGCACAGCCCCACAGATTGCGCGTGTGCGGATGCGCCGGGTCAAAAGGTGAACCGGGGAGATCAGCCGTGTAGCCATAGCCGCCCGAACCGATGCGCGTGTTATCGTCGTTGCGCGCCAGCAGATTCAGCGCTTCCCACTGATCCAACTCGCACAGGTAGGCATCCACCAACCGTGAAATGGCCGCCTCCGCCATCTCGGGCCTATCCAGCAGGTCGCGCATGGCCTCTTCCACGCCCCACCAGCGGATCAGCTCATCCCACGGCGCAAACCAGCGCCCCTTCAAGCCCACCTTGCGCACCGGCAAGATATCGCCGAAGATATCGCACATCGCCGCGTAACGTGCTTCGGTCTCCTCGCGCTCAAACGTCACACGCGGCATCTGAATCTTGAAGATGTCTTCCGGGTTCACAATGTGCGGGTGGAAATGGCGCGAGACGACGTCGTTCGAGGCATCCGTCTTTACGATATCGACGTCTTCACTCAAGCCAAACCCGCTGGAATGAATCACCAGCGGGCACGCGATGTAATCATCCACCACCATGTCGGCCGGCAAATGTCGCCACTGGTACAGTAGCCGGCGCAAGCCCTGTTCAATTTCCCGCGCCCATGCATCCTGGCAACGCAACGTCAACTCATCGCCAACGTTCATCTCGTTCCAGCAAATCTCGTTGATCCACACCATTGGGCGCACAGGCCGGCGGTCGTTCAGCCGGCGCCACAACGCGGCCTTCTCTTGTTGAATCGGCAGAGTCGCCAGCCCGGCCTGTTCGGCCGCCAAACTACGCAAAATATCGCGATCTTCCGTGGATATGCTCATTGTTCACTTCCTGCACGAACGGTTATCCTGATGATGCCCAAACCGCGCGTTTTCACCAGTTTACTGCCGGCCACCCGGAAAGGACAATCCGAGCTGCGCCGTATTGCAGCCACTCCCTAAACGCAGTATGCTGCATACATGCAGGCAGACAAGAACTTCCAAAACCATGATCTCTTTTACGCGGAGCTGATCGATCTGAAACAGGAAATCATGACATGGGGCCTGATCGTGCCGCTCATGGTGATCGGTTATGTGGGATTGCTCATTTCCTATCAAAAGCCGTTTCTGGACCATTTTGATGCACGCACACCTCTTCTATTCGCTGGCACCTGCGCCTTTGGGCTCATATGCGCGCTGGTTTCGCGCAAGCACACCTGGTTCGCGACGCGGTTGACGGCCTGGGGCACCTTGCTCATCGCCTTTGCATTTCTGTGCACCGGCACCGATGGATACACGGCAATCGGCATCACTGTTGCGTGCAGCGCAATCGCTCTATTGCTAAGCCCGTTGACCAGTTGGCTGGCGATCGCAGTTTCGGCGCTTGGTTTGGCGCTGTTTGCTATTGCAAACCCATCTCTTGAGTTATGGCCTGGCAAGATCAGTGCAGTCATCATCGCATCCATTTTTCTCACGGTGCTGGTACAGTCATTCACGCGGGTGCTATTTCGTGCGCTGCGTTGGACGCAAAGCAATTATGAGGTGGCCCGTGTACAAACCAAAGCACTCGTTGAAAAGAGCGGCCAGTTGTCCAGTGCGCTCAAGTCACTGGAGCAAACCAGCTTCCAACTGGCCCGCGCGAACGAGCAGATGGAGCTGGCGATGCGCTATGCCGAGGAAGCCCGCCTGTCGAAACAAGAGTTCGCGGCATCCGTCAGCCATGAGTTGCGCGCGCCGTTAAACCTCATCATCGGTTTTAGCGAGCTAATTTTGAACGAACCTGGCAACTACCAGACGGAGTTCAGCCCTAAACTGCTGGCCGATATACACGTCATCAACAACCACGCGCAACACTTGCTCAAACTGGTGAATGACATCCTCGACCTTAGCCAGTTGGACGTGAACTACTTGTCGATCATGCGCGAACCGATCCAATTGGAAGAGGTCGTCAGGGCAGCAGCGAGAGATTACCAGTACCTTGTCACACAGCATGGTCTGAACCTGGCTGTGGACATTGATCCAGGGCTGCCGATGGTCATGGCCGACGCAACGCGCATCCGGCAAGTGCTCACAAACCTGCTCAGTAACGCGCTGCGCGTGACCGACCAGGGCGAGATTGCCATCCGCGCACGCCTGTGCCGTGAACCGCATCCAGCACAACCCGCCGTAACACAGGCAAACCCCAATATCGTCATCAGTGTCAGCGACACGGGATGTGGCATTCAACCAACGGACCTGCAACGCATCTTCGAGCCGTTCGTGCAACTGAGTCACCCGACTTCAAGCGGGCATGTTGGCTCCGGGCTGGGCCTGACGATCAGCAAACGCTTTGTGGAACTGCATGGTGGACACATGTGGGTGGAGAGCACCTATGGCCGGGGCAGCACTTTTTACTTCAGCCTGCCCATCGAAAGCGACCAGCCGGCGTTGCAGTTGCATCGCTTGCCGCATGAGATGAAGCGCCACGAGGTCGGCACACTGGCAATCGTTGAACGCACGGGCGTGCTCTCGCGACTGGTGGAACGGCGCATCGCCGGTATGAAGGTGGAGTCCGTGGAATCGATCGCGGCTTTGTGTAATAAGGACAAGTGCAATGCTGAAGTGATCTTGATCAACGAACCGATCAGGTCCGAGCCGGAATCCAGTGTGCTGCCGGAGCAATTGAACCGCATCCCGGTATTTCGTTGCTACGTACACGGCGCGCTTTCGTTGCCCGAAATGAATGGCCAGACGCTGAATCACTCTTATGATTACCTCATCAAACCCGTCAAGCGCGAACAACTCTATAACACACTTGCCAGGTTACTATCGATTCACACCGATGACCATCGCCGCCCGGCACGAATCCTGATCATCGAAGACGATGAAGATGCGTCCTATCTGCTCAGCCGGATGTTACGTCTGGCCCCACCAACCGTCTACTCCGCTTACCAAGGCATCACCATCTTGAAGGCTCGCTCCGGCGAACAAGCGATTCAGATGTTGAGCGAACTTGCGCAGCCGGACGCCGAGCCTATCGACGCCATCCTGCTGGACCTGGTGCTCGGGGCAGTGAGCGGATACACGGTGCTCTCAGAATTGGAAAGTCGCGCATGGCTACGCGATATCCCCGTATGCGTCATCACCGGCCAGGTTGCCAGTGGAGACTTGCTTGTGACGCCCTACCTGACCTTCACACGCCAAAACGGGCTTTCTGCGCGAGAACTGGCAGAGGCGGTCACTGCGCTGACGAAGATCGCTCTACCTGGAGTTGACGTGAGCATTCGGTGACGGATTGCAGCAGCGAAACAAGTTGCTGCGCAGTATGCGGGCGCGGCAGCACTGCCGTGGCCCCAAGCGCCAGGGCCAATTCCTGGTTGCGCAGCACGGAACATACGATGACCGGAATATGAGTAATTGCCGGGTGTGATTTTAGGAGCGCCAACATTTCCCATCCGTCACGCCCAGGCATCATCACGTCCAGCAAGATACAACTGGGTTGCAGCGTTTGAGCCTGGATCAGCGCGTCCTCTGTGCGCGAAAATGCGACGATGTCAAACTGTGTCCCGGCCAAATAACGCCGGGTGAGTTCAATCGCATCAACGCTGTCATCGATCATCATGATGCGCTGTCGTGCGCTGACAGGGATCGAGAGCAATATCTGCATCGATTGGGCTTGATCGCCCGCAACTTGCAACGCAACGCCGGCCTGTTGTGCCAGTTGCCGCATCGTCTCCAGACCATCTCCCAATTCCCCGGCCTGCCCATCCGGCCCAGCATGCGACGCGCTATAAACGAAGCCTATCCGCACTCGGTTGTCCTCCAACTCCGCACAAATCGTCAATACCCCGGCCACAGCATTATGAATCGCAGAACTGACGACCATAATGAGCAACTGCCGGATCAGCGTGCGGTTGATCCATAACACCGGCGATTGCGCAGGCAGCGTGACCTGCACGTCAACATCCTTCTGGCTTAACAATGGGTCAATCAGGCTCAAGACGGCATGCAGCAAGTCATCCAGGCGTAAATACTCGCTTTTTTCGGTGGGGTTCAGCTTTAGCTCTGACGCACCATCTTGCCGTTCAGAGATTGGTTGCTGACAATGTTTCCCTCCAAAAAGCAACGTGGCGACGGCTTCAATCCCGCGGTCTTGCTCACGCCGCAATTGGCGCAGGCTCATATTTAGCTCGGCGGCAGCTTCCGTTTGCGTCAACCCGCGCAAGTAACGGTAATCCAGCGCGTTGTACATACGCCAAGCCAGTGAACTCTGCGATACGTCAGGAGTCGGTTTGAGTTGTTGGATGCAGCGCAGCAGGAGTGTCTGAAATTCCTTCGCGTCTTGCAGCGCGAGGTCGGCCCCCATGGAATCCAGATTCCGCTGCAGATAAGATAAATCGTAAACGCGCTCCAATACGTCACGCGTCAAGGCGATATGTTCGATTGAAATCATAACAGCTAGCTGTAAATGGCCAGTTTTCGGCCATATAACTGCTTGTCAACCAACGACGATATTGATAGGCTATTCTGACAGGAGCCTATCAGCCTCTATTGTAATGTGTCTTCAAATACAGCTATTTGCTCGGAGAAGTGTCCAATTCCGCAAGAGGACGTTGAAACGAGATGTGATAGAGGGCTGTGGCTATGCCGTGAGATAACGCCATTTGTATCCCGGCGTCGCCCTGACACGTGAAGGTGAGTATATGAAGAGGAGGTGGAGTGAGGTCAAGACACCCATTCTGATGCTGCGCAAAACTTAAGAGAACATTTGAGAGAACGATTGTCAGCAAAACGAATCCTATCATTCGTAAGCCCAGGAGAAGAAAACAATGTCTAAATCCATCAGTCGTCGTAATTTTCTCAAGATGGCAGCCATAACCGGCACCGGCGCCGCTTTGGCCGCGTGTGGCTCACAGGCAACCCCTGCTGCCCCTGCAGCAACATCCGCCCCACAAATCGTTGAAGTCACAAAGATCGTCGAAGGAACCCCTATCGTTATCACAGCGACTCCCGGACCAACCGTAGCCCCGGTTGCAACACCCAAGATGGAAGGGGAAATGCGCGTGTTGATCGGTGCCGGTTCCCCCGTAGAACCCTTGAATGAATTGCTGGGAGCCGCGTTCACTGCCAAATACCCTGGAATGAAGCTCAAGTGGGAATATACCCAGGCAAACTTTGAGGAACAGGTATATACATCGGCTTCCGCCGGCACTTTGGCCGACGTATTTCTGTGCGCCGACCTGTGGGTAGTGCCCTTTGCCAAGCACGATGTGACGCTCGACCTGAAGCCCTACGCCGAAGCGGACTCGGAAGTGAAGCTGGACGACGTCTTCCCGAACATGCTCGGGCTCAGCACCTACGACAACAAAGTGATCATGTTCCCCTCCGGCCTGGATGTGGTCACGATGTACTATAACAAGACCCTACTTGAGAAGGCCGGCGCAGAAGTACCCAGCGACTCCTGGACCTGGGATGACTTCATCACCAATGCCAAGAAAGTGATTGAACTCGAGAAGGACGCGCAGGGCAACCCCAAGTATTGGGGGTTCGATAATGCGACCTGGAACTGGTGGGCCACCGTCTACCCCTGGATCATCGGCTATGGCGGCGACATCGTTGGTTCAGACGGCGCCAAGTCCACCTGGTCCGACGCCAAGACGCTCACCGGCCTGAAGGCTTACACCGAACTGTGGACCAAGCATAACATCGGCCAACCGCTCGGCCTGGACGTCGGCGGTTCAGCCTTCGACCTGGGTCGCGCTGCCACTTACTTCCACATCCAGGGCACGCGCCAGACTCACCGTGACGCCATCGGCGACAAGTTTGAGTGGGACGTGCAGTTGATGCCCAAGATGCCAGACGGCAAGCATCGCACCGGCATGGGCACTTGGGGTATGTCGGTCTACAGCAAGGGCAAGAACACCGACGCCGCCTACCAGTACGTGAAGGGCCTGATCACTGATTCGATCCAGCGCCTGGCCGCCAAGAAGATGTTGGCTGTGCCATTGCTGAAGTCGGTCACCCAAGATTCTTCATGGATGGATGGTGTACCGACCCCGCCCAGCAACCTGATGGCATTCGTCAATGGTGCCGACGACGCCATTCTGCCTTACATGAACTATCCTGGTGAGTGCGGCAGCTTCTATTCCGGCATCGTCAGCAAAGCCTACCAGGACGCCCTGGAAGCGGTGCTCCGCAAGAAGAAGACCGTTGAAGAAGCCTTCCCAGATACGGATAAGACGATCCAGACCTGCCTGGATGAGAATGCTAAGTAAAGTAATTGCTTGAGTGATCGGTGAGATGGCGCGGGAACCCGCATCGTCTCACCGATCGTGTTCGGAACGGCTCATAGGTGACTGTACAATCCAGAATGGTCGCCAGATGAACGCATTTGTGAGAATGGGAAGGTGATTCAGTGGCTTCTATCGCTCAAAATACCGTACCTTCTAGGGGTCCATTCAAGGCTATCTGGAAAAGCCTGACGAAGACCAAGCGACGTAGAGATGCGCTCGAGGGTTATTTATTCACCATGCCGGTGATTCTCGGCTTGCTCATCTTCACCCTCGGCCCGATGCTGGCTTCCTTCTACTTCAGTTTTACTCAATTCGACATCTTAAGCTCACCGGAGTGGACCGGCCTTACAAACTACATCAAGATGTTCACCAAAGAGGAACACTTCTGGCAGGCTTGCCAGGTTACAGCCCTTTATGCTGTGACGTCTGTTCCACTGGGTATCTTGGGCAGCTTCCTGTTAGCACTCCTATTGAATCAAAAAGTAAACGGGATTGCCTTCTTTCGCACGTGTTTCTACATCCCCACCGTAGTCCCGGCGGTCGCAAGCGCTATTCTGTGGGGCTGGTTATTGAACCCCGACTATGGTCTGATCAACGCCGTCCTATCTCAACTGCACCTACCCACTTCCCGCTTCCTGGGCGAACCGGAAACCGCCCTCCCCTCGCTGGTGTTGATGAGTCTGTGGGGTATCGGCGGAGGCATGGTGATCTACCTGGCCGGATTGCAGGGCATTCCTGAATCGCTCTATGAAGCAGCTAAGATCGACGGCGCCAATGAATGGGATTTGTTCCTGAACATCACCATTCCAATGATGACCCCCACGATCTTCTTCAACCTGGTCATGGGGCTGATTGGAGCCTTCCAAACGTTCATCCAGGCATTCATCATGACTTCTGGTGGACCTATGTATTCCACCTACTTCTATAACCTGATGCTGTATGAACGCGCCTTCCGCTTCATGCAGATGGGCATGGCTTCAGCGATGGCCTGGTTCTTGTGCTTCGTCATCCTGGTGCTGACTCTGCTGGTCTTCCGCAGTTCCAGTTCGTGGGTCTACTATGAAACAGCCGAGGAAACAAAATGACTGAAAGCAAGGAAATGACCATCGGTCTCGGTAATCTTAATTGGCGGCGTCCTGGCCAGGCGATCCGCGTCATCCTGGCGTATGTCATCCTGGCTTTGGGCTCGTTCGTCTTTCTGTTGCCGTTGTTCTGGATGTTCACCACCTCCCTGAAGGCCCAATCCGAGGTATATACGTTCCCGCCACAATTCTTCCCCGAAACCTTCCTATGGGAGAACTACCCCAATGGCTGGACCTACCACAACATGCAATTCAGCCGCTGGCTGTTGAACACCGGCGTCATCACTGCCCTGGTACTGATCGGCATCCTGCTCACTTCATCGCTGTGCGCCTATGGGTTTGCCCGCATCCAGTTCCCCGGACGTGATTTCTGGTTCATGGCCGTGTTGGCATCCATCATGCTGCCCAGCACAGTGACGCTCATCCCGCTATACGTAGGTTACAGCCGCATCGGCTGGCTGGACACCTATAACCCATTGATCGTACCCACCTTCTTCGGAGGAGGTGCGTTCAACATCTTCCTGTTACGACAGTTTTTCAAAGGCATACCAGTCGAACTGGAAGAAGCGGCCATCCTGGACGGCTCCTCGCGCTTGCGCATTTGGGCGGAAATCTTCCTGCCCCTGTCGAAGCCTGCGTTAGCTACGGTGGGCGTCTTCGCCTTCCAGGGGGTGTGGAACGACTTCTATGGGCCGTTGATCTTCCTCACCAGCCCCGAGAAATACACCCTGGCCCTCGGCATCAACATGTTCAAGGGCATGTACAACACACAAGTTCCCTTGATGATGGCGATGTCCTTCCTCATGGTCATTCCAATGATCATCGTCTTCTTCTTCGCACAGCAGCAGATGATCCGCGGCGTGGTGCTCTCCGGCATCAAGGCCTGAACAAGATTAGCCTGGGCGTGGGTCACAAAAGGCCGAGAGATTGCTCTCGGCCTTTTTACGTATTGCGTGTGCGGCTACTTTCTACAGCCAGCCGGTTGCCTTCGCCAACAGGCCGACATAGTGCACAAAGCAATCCCACGAGACGTCGGAAGGCACGCCATGGTCACAACTGGGGATATAGCCCCCCTCCAAGATCACCGGCTTCAGACGCTCGATCTCGCGCTCAATCTCAGCACCGCCTCGGGCCATCACACGTTTATCCACCCCACCCCGGAATGCCATCTTGTGCCCAAACGCCTCTCGAAAGGCAACGACGTCGTTGCCCGCCGCCACCTCGATTGGGTCACACATATTGATGCCCGCATCCAGCCAGACCGGGATCAACTGCCCGATATAGCCATCGGAATCCATGCCATAAATCGGCACGCCGGCGGCGCGGATAATTTCACCCCAATGCTGATAGCTGGGCAGCAAAAACTCGCGCGCCATCGCCGGTGAAATCATCGAGAAGCGCTTGTAGGCCATATCTTCCGAGAGGTGAACTTCATCCGGCGTGAAGTAGCGCAACATATTCTCCAGCACGCGACATACAAACTGATCCCAGAACGCCACCATTTCCTTGACGAAGGCTGGATCATCTTTGAAGAGCAGGCACAAGTTCTCAAACCCCAGCCACTCGCGCAATTGCCAGAAGGGGCCATTGACGCTGATGACAATCGGCCAGGTGCGATCCTTCAGCCGCAACCCACGCGCCTGCGCATCCGCCGGATAACGCGCCGGGTCGTCGGGATCATAGCGCCGCTGCATATCCTCCCAGTCGGCAAGTGTCTCCACCGGGCACTTCACCCAACGCCGCGTGACGAAGTCAATCGCGTTGCGCAGATATTCCACGCTGAATTCATTTGATATCTCACATATGTTGCCCTTCCAGTCACGCACCACTTGCGTGCGCTCTCCACGCGAAAGCACTTCCTCTTTGAATTCTGGAATCATGCGCGTATTGACGAAGAAGCTCTCGCCTTGCGCCGGCCAATCCAGGGCGCCACCATTCAGCCGATAGGCATAGGCGGCGATTTGCCAGCCATCCTCCAGGTGTGCCGGCAGCCCTTGCGCATGCCAGGCGGCACGTGTCGACTCGCGCCCATAGCCTGGGTCCAGCGGCACACGGTCAACCTGACCAAATAACAACGTCTGGATATATCGTTGACGCATCTCCATAGATCACCTGTACTTTGAAGTCGATTGCGGCCAAGGTGGATTAAAGGAACCCACAGAATCGATTGCGATCTCCAGTTTAGAGCCTTTGCCCATAAAAGGAAAATGGTTTTGAGAAAGTCCGGGCATCTCCGCCCGCATTTCGCGGTTCGCTGCTACGATTACGCTACAAGGAGTCACACGACCATGCTAGAGACCTATCAAAACTACGTTGGTAATCAGTGGAAATCCGCACGCAGTGGGGCCACTTTCGAAAACGAGAACCCTGCCAACCGTGGCAGCGTGTTAGGTGGCTTTCAGTCATCCAGTGCTGAGGACGTCTCCGAAGCGATTGGCGTCGCCGCCGAAGCGTTCACGCGCTGGCGCCGCGCGCCGCTGGCCGAACGGCAGCAGGTCGTTGGCGAATTCCTGCGCCTGTTGAAAGAAACTCGCGACGAACTGGCGCGCATCGTGACGCTTGAAAATGGCAAAACGATTCGTGAATCACGCGGCGAAGTGGACTCCGCGGTCGTGGAAGGCAGTCACCACCTGAACCAGGTGGCCGCGTTCTATGGGCACACCGGCCCCGGGTCGTTCCGCGACATCACCACCTGGGTGCAATATCAGCCGGTGGGAGTGGTGGGCGTCATCAGCCCGTGGAACTTCCCGATGAACGTGATGTGCCGCAAGACCCTCCCCGCGCTGCTCACCGGCAACACGGTGGTCTTCAAACCGGCCTCATTCACGCCGTGGTCGGGCATCTTCATGGCGCAACTTTTTGAACGCGCCGGGTTGCCGGCCGGGGTATTCAATTGCGTCACCGGCCTGGGCTCCGCCATCGGTAACGTCATCGTCCAGGACCCGCGCGTGCGGGCCATCTCGTTCACCGGCTCCACCGAAGTGGGCAAGAAGATCCAGGCGCGGGCCGCGACGAACCTCACGCGCACGCAACTGGAGCTTGGCGGCAAGAACGCGCTCATCATCATGCCCGACGCCGATATCGACAAAGCCGTGGACGCAGCCATGGCCGCCGGGTTCGCCTGCGCCGGCCAATGGTGCACCTCCACCAGCCGCATCCTGGTGCAGCACGACATCGCCAGGGGCTTCCTCGACAAACTCGTCGCGCGCTGCAACAAGATGGTGGTGGATGACGGGTTGAACGAAAGCACCGACATGGGTCCGGTGGCAGGCCCGCAACAATATCACGACATCAACGCCGCAATTGAGAAGGCAAAGGCTGAGGGTGCGCAGATGATCGCAGGAGGCGAGGCAGCCAATGCAACGCACGGCTACTTCATCCGCCCCACAGTGTTCGCCGGCGTCACGCCTAATATGTCGGCCTTCCAGGAAGAAATCTTCGGCCCGGTGCTGGCCGTGGCCGAGTTCGGCTCACTCGATGAAGCGCTGGAACTGGCGAACAACTCCATCTATGGACTATCGTCGGCCATTTTCACCAGCGACATTACGACTGCCAAGCGCTACATCGACGGCATCGAAGCCGGGCTAGCTCACGTGAACATTCACACCGGCTACAAGGAGCCCTCGCTGCCATTTGGCGGGTTCAAACAATCGGGGGCCGGGTTACCGGAGAATAGCGAAAGCGGCCTGGAGTTCTTCGTGGATCGCAAAGCGGTATACCTCAAAGGAGCCTGAACATGGACTTCCCCACCCAGCAGACGGTCGCCTTTGGCGGCACGGGCGGCGCAACAACCGCACGCGGGGCCTACGACATGCGCGCGCATCTCACGCCGCGCCGCATGACGATGGTCATGTGGGATCAGGCATTCTTGCTGCGCCACCAACCCGGCGAGAGCTTCGCAGATTGGGATCGCGTTTTGAACGAGACGGTGGAACGCGGTTATAACACTTTGCGCCTGGACCCAATGCCCCAGTGCATCGACATGCAGCGCCCCGAGCAGGAACTGACCTGGGGCGATAACGGCGGCCCCTACCTGCCGTGGGATTGGCAACGTAAGATCACGCTGCCCGCCGGGTGCGCGCTGATCGACTTCATGCAGCAAGCGGTACGCCACGACCTGTGGATGACGCTCAGCAACTGGTGGTTCACCGGCGACGCCGCGCCAACTGGCACCGTCACGCCGCGTAACACGCTGGAAGGGGCGGAGCTGTGGGCAAAGATGCTGCGCGTCTTGCAGCGCGAGGTAGGTTTCGAACGCATCGCCTACATCGACTTTGCCAACGAAATGCCCTACTTCTTCCCAAACTTCATGCAACAGCTCGCCACGGTGGACCCGCAGGCCGGCTTTGGCGGTTACCCGGTGATCAGCGATTACACTGAGGTGCAAAAAGCCTGGCTGCGCGAGAACCTGGATAAGCCGATTGCGGCGCTACAAGCCGAGTTCCCCCAATTACGCTTCACTCACAGCATCCACGGCGACCAGCGCTGGTTGAACGTCGGCCTTACCGCATGGGACTGTCTGGACGTGCACTTCTACTCCGACGCCGACCCGCGTTGGGCCGTGCGCACCCACTTCAGCGAACTCATCAAAGACGGCGGCATGTTCAAGACATCCAGCGGTTACAAAGCATTTTCGGACCGCAGCACACAGACCTACAAAGCGGTCGGCCCAATGCTGCACGCCCGCCAGCGCAACGTGATCCGCCAGTTCAGCAACTGGTCCGAGGCGCTGGGCATGCCAATCACCTGCACCGAAGGGTGGAGTTCCTGGTTCTACGTGGATCACCCCGACCTGGATTGGGGCTGGCTGTTGGCGTACAGCGAACGCGCCATCGAAGATGCGATTGAGTTTGGCTTCTGGGGCGTGACGCCCAACAACTACGTGCAGCCACAGTTCGCGTTGTGGAAGAACGTGCGCTGGCATCAGCGGATCAACGAGAAGTTCCTGGCAAGTTGACGGCTCTCACGAAAACGCCGAGTGTGAATGTGGTGCGCAGGCTTGATGCCAGCGCACCACAGTTCGACAAGCTCACCATGATTGCTTCGGGATCATCCTCGACAGGCTCAGGATGATCCTAAGGATGCTGCGAAAGCGCTACTCTCCCGTGCACACCACGCTAGTCGCCGTCACGTCACCCACGCTCAACGTGCCATCGTAGGCCACCCGCACCTCACGTGTCTCACGTGGCAGCAGATCGAAATAGTCATCCGCCGGCTGCGCGCCCTCCGGCAGGCTCAGGTGCACGGCGTGCGCGAAGACGTCGCTGCTCACGCGCACGCGCCAGGCGCCTTTACCCGCCCGCGCCACTTTCACTTTTAGCTGCGGCGGCACCATCTGCAACTGGCGCTGATCGACAACGCGTAAGATCGCCGGCCAGATTGCCGGATCATCCTCCACCCGCGCAACCCACAGCGTCTTCATGGGGTCGGCCTCGCGCCGGTTGAACGTGGCGATCACCTTGCGCGCCAGCGGCGGGCAGGAGAGCGATTTCTCGCGCAGTTGTTCGGCGCTGCCATCCAAAGCCAGGCTGCCAAAGGCCAGCGTCCCCGTAACGGGAGATTGCGTGTCATTTGCCATCGTCACGCTCACCTGGCCGCCCTGTTCGCGCAGGATGAGCCGCACCGGCGCAAGCGCGCGCCGCACGAAGTACCACGAAATCTTGCGCCGCAGGTAATAGTCGATCACCGTCCAGCCCACTTCGCCCCAGCAGTCCTCATACATCCAGAACAGGCCGCCGTAGCAATAGGGATGCGCGCGGAAGGTATCCAGCGAATAGGCATACATCAGACCCTGCGTCAGGCCGCTATAGAGGAAATACTCGTCCAGGCTGATCTTCTCGGGGTCCGCATAATGCTTGCGGATGCCCGCTTCCACGGTGTCCTTCTCGAAGGTGTTGTTGTGATGCTGCCACACTTTGCCCTGCCGGTCGAAGGGCGCTCCATCCAGGTACTGCAACACCGTGGCCTTATCGGGAGCGCCGATGTAGCCATATTCCGAGACAAAGCGCGAGGTGCATTTGTCATATTCCTCTGGCGTGATGCGCTTGGCCATCTCGGCGTTCATCATGCAGTCGCCCCAGTGATGCCGGTCGCCCACCTCGGCCGAGTTCGGGTGCATCCCGCCAAACGGCGAACCATTCCAGTAGGGGATGTTGGGGCAATTGGCCTGCACCGCGGCGGGCAGCAATTCGTTATACAGATGCGCGCCGCCGTCGGTCTTGCCGGGCCACCATTCGTCAAAGCCCCAGTTGTTCTCATTGGAGCCGCTCCACAGCCCCATACAGGCATGGTTGCGCAGGCGCTTGGTTTGATAATCGGCCTCCTTGCGCACGTCCTCACAGAACCAGGACTGGTGATCGGGATATGGCGCGCAGGCAAACATGAAATCGTGCCACAGCAAAATGCCATAGCGGTCGCAAGCCTCGTAGAAGGCTTCCGGCTCATAGAGCCCCCCACCCCATACGCGCAGCATGTTGAAGTTGGCCTGCTGCGCCTCATGCACCAGCGCATCATACTTCGAGGCCGGGATGCGCGCATAAATGGTGTCTGCCGGGATCCAATCGCCGCCTTTGCAAAAGACGCGTTTCCCGTTCACCAGCAGCGCAAACAGGTGTTTCTCCTGCGCCACGTCGCCAAAGTCGATCTCCACAAAGCGCAACCCATATTTCAGCACCGGGAAGCTGGATTGCTCCGGCTCAGCCCCAGGCTCGCGGCTACTGATGGCGCTCAACACCGCCTGGATGGTGTAGCGATGTTGCTCGCCCATGCCGTTCGGCCACCAAAAGCGCGGGTTCTTCAGCGGCACGTCAAACGTCACATAGTTCAACCCCGAGCGCAAAAGCACCGTCTGAGCCGCCTTGATCGTTTGCCGGCTTTCGTCGGTGACGCTGATTTGCACGGTGCCCGTACTGGTGCTGAAGAAATGCCAGGAATCCACCGTCAGCGTGACGCGCAACCCGACGTTACGCCCCACGCGATAGGGCTGCACGGAACAATCCCGAATGCAAGCCACGTTCCAGGCACGAATGAACACGTCGCCCGCGATTGCCGTGGTCGCCACGCGTGGGCTCCAATCCCATCCAAAGCTATATTGCGGCTTGCGCACGAATGCGCGCCGCGGGTCGCCACGTTCAGGGCGCCCATTGCCCGCCTCGGTGCCCACCGGCGCACCCAGGGTTTGCAGTTGCTCGGGCGTCACATCTTCCACGCCCGAAGTGAGCCGCACCAGCAACGTGTTGGCGCCACCAGGGTTCAGGTGCTGCTTGATTTGCGCCACGAATGGATAGAATGCGTTCTTGTGATCCCCCAGGTGCACGCCGTTCAGATAGATCGACGCGTTGGCGTCCAGGCCGTTCAGCGTCAATTCCACGACGTCGGACGCCAGCCAGCTCGGTTGCGTATCGAACTGCTTACGGAACCACCACGAACGATCCTCCGTCCAGCGGCAATCGAAGCTATTCAGCCCCAGCAGGGGGTCCTTGATCCGCCCGGCATCCATCAAACCCTGATGAATGTCCCCCGGCACGGGTTGTTCGATCCACCCTTCCTGCAGATCCGCGATGCGGGCTGCTTCGGTATGCGCAACGCTAAGCGGTTCATCGTGCAATTGCCACGTTCCATTGAGCATCATTTGTTGCATTGATTTGGCCCTCGACTAGATCACAAATTCATTCGATCCTTCGGTCAGTTGATAGCGCCGGTGTGCATTTCCCGGCCCAATTCGCACAGCGCGGGAGTTCTTCGGTGATTATAGGGTTGGGCCGGAGAATTGCACGGCGTGTTGTGCAGCCGCATACAATCAGGGGACTATGCAACACACGCTCTATGCCATCATATGGGATTTAGACGGCGTGCTGATCGACTCGGGCGACTATCATTTCCGCGCCTGGCGCGAGATCATGCACGACGTATGCCACCGCGAGTTCACGGCACAAGAATTCAAGCGCACCTTTGGCATGCGCAACGCCGAGATGCTGCGCGACGTGCTGGGCGCGCAACGCGACACAATCGACATCGACGAGGAACATCTTGCGGACGTCAAAGAAGCGCGCTATCGCGAATTGGTGCGCGCGGAGGGGCTGAGCCTGCTGCCCGGGGTGGCGGACTGGCTGGCCAGCGCACAGCGGGCCGGCTGGCAACAGGCCGTCGCGTCTTCTGCGCCGCGCCTGAACGTCGACGCAGTGATGGACACATTGCACATTCAGCACTACTTCGGCGCTATGATCGCCGCGGAAGACGTGACCCACGGCAAACCGGACCCAGAGGTATACCTGGCCGCAGCCAACCGCCTGGGGGTGATGCCCTCGCATTGCATCGTCATCGAAGACGCCCCCGCCGGCGTACAAGGCGCGCATAGCGGGGGGATGGCCTGCATCGGCGTGCTCACCTCGCATCCGTCTCTGCAAGCCAACGTCGTCGTGCCCACCCTGGCGGATATTCCTTTCGATGAAGCGTTCAAGCTGGTCGGCGCTGCGTAGTACGGTTGCGCGTTTCATCGTTGCGCGCCACAATTCGTAATATGCTAAAAGGCAAGGTGGCGATTGTCACCGGTTCCACGGGCGGCATTGGCAAAGGTATTGCGCAGGCGCTGGCGGCCGAAGGCGCCGGCATCATCGTCTCTGGACGCAGGATCGACGAAGGCGAGCAGGTCGTCAGCCAGATTAAAGCCCGCGGCGGTGTAGCCACCTTTGTGCGCGCCGATGTCGCCCGCGAACAGGATTGCCGGGCCCTCATCCGCGCCGCGTTGGATCGGTTTGGCCGGCTGGACATCCTGGTCAACAACGCCGGCATATTCCCCATTGCCCCCCTGTCGGAAGTAAGCGCTTCGCAGTGGGATGAGGTATTCAGCGTTAACGTGCGCGGAGCCTTCCTGTGCAGCCAGACCGCCATCCCTGCACTCAAACAACAAGGCGGCGGTTGCATCATCAACATCGGTTCCACGCTTGTATATCGCGGCATGGGAGATCGCATCGCCTATTCCTGCTCCAAGGGTGCGCTGCTGACCATGACGCAGGTCATGGCGCGCGAGCTATTGCCTTTGCGCATCCGCGTCAATTGGGTCACGGTCGGTTGGGTCGCCACTCCCGGCGAGGTGGAGTTGCGCAATCGTGACGCCGGCAATGGGCAAAATTACCTTTCGGAGATGGACCGGCGCGCGCCGCTTGGCCGCCTCGAATCGGTGGAAGACATCGCCGCCGGCGTGGTCTACCTTACCTCAGATGCCGCCAGTCACGTCACCGGTTGCGAGTTGAACATCTCCGGCGGCATGTGGATATAAGCATGAAAATAACCGAGATCAAAACCTATATTGCCGGGAACCCCTGGAAGAACTGGGTATTCGTCAAGGTGTGCACCGATGAGGGGATAACCGGCCTGGGCGAAGCCACTGGCGGGCTGAGCGCCAAGCCGGGTGAAGCACAGGTACACGAACTGGAGCGCTTCGTCATTGGCGAAGACCCATTGCAACCCGAACGCCTGTGGCACAAGATGTACAAAGGGCTGTTCCTGGGCAGCAACGTGGGCATGAACGCCATCGAGATCGCCTGCTGGGACATCCTGGGCAAGGCGCTGAATACCCCGGTGTGGAAGTTGCTGGGCGGCAAGCACCGTCCTGCGCTGCGCGTCTACGCCAACGGCTGGTACCAGGGCCCGCGTGACCCGGCCTTCTTCGCCGAGGCGGCCGCGCGCGTGAAAGAGATGGGCTACACGGCGTTGAAATTCGACCCATTCGGCACCGCCTATCGCTTTTTCTCGCCGACGGAGGAACGGTTGTCACTGGCGATTGTGCGCGCGGTGCGCAACGCCGTTGGCGACGACGTCGATCTGCTGATCGAAGGGCACGACCGCTTCAGCGTATCCAGCGCCATCCGGGTGGGCAAACAACTGGAAGAATTTCACCCCATGTGGTTCGAAACACCCGCCATGTCCACCGACATCGCCGCGACCGTCGAAGTGGCACGCAGCATCGGCGTTCCGGTTGCCACCGGAGAACGGTTCAAGACGCTTGGGCAGGTGCTCGAACTCATGTCGCATCGCGCGGTGGACATCGTGCAGCCCGAAACGCTCAGCATCGGCGGCATCTCCGGGGCGCGCAAGGCGGCGGCCATCATAGAAGCCGGCGAAGGCTTTGTAGCATTACACCAGGCCCAAAGCCCCTTCAACACGGCGATCAACGCGCACCTGCATGCCAGCATGCCAAACTTCCTGATCCAGGAATGCTTCGACGATTTCCTGGCCCCCTGGGCGTTCGAGATCATGCACGGTGTGCCGCGCGTGAAGCAAGGCTACCTGGAACCACCGGATGCCCCCGGCATCGGCGTGGAACTGGATGAGGCGGAGCTTGCAAAACATCCCTACGGGCAAGACAACTTTTTGCGCCTGTTCGAGGATGGATGGGAACGGCGCAGAAGATAAACAATACAAAGGAGTTCTATGAGCGACACGACCAATCAAGTTCGATTAGCTCTCGTCGGCTGCGGTGGCATTTCTGGCGCACACGTAGCCGGGTATAAGGATCTCTTTGAGCGAGGCTGCCGTGAATTCGTCGTCACGGCCTGCTGCGACGTGCGCGAAGAGAGCGCCCGCAAACGTGCCCAGGAAATCGCCGCCTTTCAAGGCAGCGAACCGGCCGTCTTCACTTCGCAAGAAGACGTGCTCAAGGCCGGCCTGGCGGACGCCGCGGATGTTTGCGTGCCACACTGTTTCCATCACAGCGCGGCCATCCCATTGCTGGATGGCGGGCTGCACGTGATGGTGGAGAAGCCCATCGGCATTACCATCAAAGCCTCACAGAAGATCATCGCCGCTGCCCAACAAAACAACCGCGTGCTGGCGACCGCCGAAAACATCCGGCGCTACCTCACCGCCCGCTCGTGCGCCTGGGCTATCAACGAGCAACACCTGATCGGCGCAATGCGCCTGGTGAACGCGCAGTCCATTTCCTATAACCTGTTCGACTACGATAACCCGGCCATGAAGTGGCGCGGCGTCAAGCTGCTCACCGGCGGCGGCATGATCATGGATAGCGGCGCGCACTTCGCAGACATGATGGAAGTGTTGTTTGGCGACGTGGACGAGGTATATTGCACCTTCAACACCTACGATAACCGGCCCATCAAAGACGCGCCCATCATTGGCGACACTTTCGCAGACGTGGAAGATACCTGGCACGCCATCATCCGCTTCAAGAGCGGCCTGCACGTCGTCTGGGTCCATTCACGTTCGCTCTATGGCGAGGCGGTGAATACCGCGAACTATTACGGCAGCAGCGGCACCATGCAGGCACTGGGTTACGCCTTCCACCCCTTCCAGAACGGCGGCTGTGCCAAGCTTTCGGACGGCACCGCACTCACCAACGAACAGATACAGGCCAACTACCTGGCCAGCCTGACAGAAGAACAAAAAGCCCGCCTGTTCCCCTATGGCAGCACCGATGGATTCGCCATCGAAGTATGGGACTTCATCAACGCCATTCGCACCGGCCGCAAGCCGGAGATGGATGGCTTCGATGGGTTGCGCGCCAAAGCACTGTGCGAATGCTGCTACGAATCCAGTGTAGCCGGGACGCCGGTCAAGTTCGATGACGTGATCAGCGGCAAGATCGAGGCCTTCCAGAAGCCGATCAACGACTACTGGAAGATCTAACGCTCAACAACCTCCGGGAATTCGTTAGGCACCGCACCAGCGCCAGCCTCCCGGAGGTTCACCCTCCCTCCACCCGGATGTTATTCAACAACGCCTCATTGGTGGAGAAGCGGTCTAGCAACTTGAGCATCAGCGCCATGCCCTCCGCCGGCCGAAGCCCGGCCAAGGCACGCCGCAGGTAGGTCAGGCGCTTGTTTTCTTCGGAGCTATAGAGTTGCTCCGCCTTGCGCGTGCTGCTGGCCGTCAGGTTGATCGCCGGGAAGATGCGCGCTTCGGCCAGGCTGCGCTCCAACACGATCTCGCTGTTCCCGGTCGCCTTGAACTCCTCATAGATCAACTGGTCCATGCGCGAGCCGGTATCTTTGAGCATGCTGGCGATGATCGTGGCCGAGCCGCCGTGCTCCACGTTGCGCGCCAGGCCGAAGAACTGGCGTGGGATTTCCAGCGAGCCGGCCTCCACCCCACCCGACAGAGTGCGGCCAGTGCCGTGCCCCTTCAGGTTAAAGGCCCGCACCAGGCGTGTCATACTATCGAGCAACACCACCACGTCGTGCCCACACTCCAGTTCCGTGCGCACGTGCGCCAGCATCAGTTCGCACAGCGCAATATGCTCCTGCACCTTCTGATCGCTGGAGCTGGCAAACACCACCGCCGAGGTCTGGCGGCGAAAATAGGTCACTTCCTCCGGGCGCTCGTCGATCAAGAGCGTCACGACGTGTGCATGCGACTCGCCGACGTGGATGGCCCGGGCGATCTTTTCGATCAGCATCGTCTTTCCGGCTTTGGGCGGCGCGATGATCAGGCCACGCGTGCCTTTGGCGATGGGCGCGATCAAATCCACGATGCGCATACTGATGTCGCCTTCCACCGCCAGGTTAAAGCGCTCACTGGGGTCGATTGCGACCAGCTTGGCAAACTGCTTACGTTTTTGGTAAACCGTGGGCTTCACACCGCACACTTTTTGCACGTCCGCCAATTCACGGCCGTGTTTGCCAACCTGAGCAGATCCACTGACGGCAGATCCCTCCACAAGTTGGTACTGATCGATGAGTGCCTGAGGCACATGAATGGGCTCAGCAGCAGGATGAGCCGGGTCAAAAAGAATGAAAGCCCCTTTGGGTTGGTGTTTCAAAAGCCCTGATACAACTTCTGACATGATTCACTTCACACGAAACAAACGCCTGGTGGCAGGCATATACCTCCCGCCAGGGATCGAACGACTGAAAACTTACACGACACTTACGACGCGTGGAACGAATACTGCGCAAAATCACACACGGGCCGGTAACCGATCTTCTGATAGATGCTATTCGACGTCGGGTTCGCCAGATCGGTAAAAAGCGTGCAATAGGCCCATCCCTCATTCAACAGATGCTGGCTCAATGCAGCCACGCATGCCGAGGCATAGCCCTTGCCGCGCAATGCTGGCGGTGTGTAGACCATGTTCACGGAGACGCCCCTTACCATCGGGCGTGCGCTGGCAGCCATCGAGACGGGCTGCCCATCCACATCCCAAACGAAAAGCTCGCCATCGTTGACGCGACGCCGGGTGGCCTCCGGGGCAGCGTTCACGTCCTCGCCGTGCAGGGCCTCGGTGAGGAAGGCTACCATCCATTCCGTCAAACATGGCACGTCTTGCGCACCTGCCATGCGAAAGGCGCCCGGCCCGGCGGGCGCCGGCGTCACCTGGCGCAACTCATATACGCGCATACTCATCTGCACCTGATACGACACCTTCTTCAACTCAGACCAGCACTGCGCGAATCGCTCCGCCAGCTTCACCCGCCCCGAAGTTTCTGAAATCGGGGCACCCACAGCCGACAGATGCTCCGCCATCACTTGCAGCGCCTCAGCGGACACTTCATGCGGGCCGAAGAGCGTGACCGGGTATGGCGGCGTGAGCAGCGCCGCAAGCGCCAAATCCTTGCCATCATGCACCGTCGCCAGGTAGCAAGGCACCGGGTTACGCCTCAGGCGCAGCGCGATTCCCAGCATCAAGTTATTGGCCGATTCTTCACGCACCAACCAATCCTGCGTCATCTTCAAGAATTGATCTGCCGATGTATATGTTGCCAGCTTCAATGAGCTTGCCATGCCGCCACCTCACATCAACGCATGCGCGATTGGCCCTGCCACATATCGGGGTTCGGCCCCAGTTTTTGCTTCAGCACTTCCGTCGCCTGGGTCAGCCGCGCGACGACGTCTTGCGACAGCGCCAGGTTCGCAGCCGCCGCGATGCCGCGCGCCTGCTCGGCATTGCGCGCCCCCGCAATGACCGACGTCACGCCGGGTTGCGCAATGAGCCAGGCCAGCGCCACGTCGGCCATCGGCTGGTTGATTTCGGCGGCTATCTTGCGCACGTCCGCCACGGCGGCAAACGTTTCGGCCTCGGCACCCGGCTCACCATGCCGCGCGTGTGGGCGAGCGCTGGAATAATGCCGCGTGCGGGCGCGGTCGGGCTGCACGTCGTCGGCAGAAGCATATTTCCCGGAGAGCA
Organism: Thermoflexales bacterium; assembly: GCA_034430115.1. GTDB lineage: Bacteria > Chloroflexota > Anaerolineae > J036 > Brachytrichaceae > CAIXPS01. The sequence continues at coordinate 69,820 of DAOUFG010000047.1, forward strand.
AACCTTGCATCAGCGAGGAATAGGTGAGCACAGAAACCTGGTTCTCATGGCACAACGGCAAGATTTCATTCTCAATCGCGCGGAACAGCAGGCTATAGGCTAATTGGTTGCTGCTGACGTGGTGCTCAGTGCCCACAACCTCGCCCAGGTCTTGCACGCCGTAATTCGAAACGCCGTAAGCCCGAATCTTGCCTTCGGCCTTCAACTTCTCCAGGACACCCAACGTTTCGGCAACCGGGATCTCGTGGTTTGGCCAATGCAATTGATACAGGTCGACGTAATCCGTACCCAAGTTCTGCAAACTGCGTTCGCAAGCTGCGCGCATCTCTTGTTCCACGAAGTGATTCGGCGAAACTTTCGTGGCGACGACGATGTGTTGGCGCACGTGCCCCAGCCCACGCGCCAGCAATTGTTCCGATGCACCATTGCCGTATCCCTCGGCGGTATCGTAGAACGTCACGCCCTGCTCATACGCGGTGCGTAAGGCCGCCATCGAGTCCTGCTCATCCTGCGGGCCCCAGTTGAAGCCGCCCACGATGCCCCAACAACCGAAACACACGGCTGATACATCAATACTCGTCCGTCCCAGCTTGCGATATTGCATGATTCCTTCCTCTAATGTTAATGTTGTCTTTGCTGCTGAATATAAGCGCCGATGGTGGATACCGTGTCAATCCAGATGCCGTTGTCGGGGTCGGCGCAATACTGGCATATTGCGTCCAGCACCTCCACCCGCATCGACTGGCGCGGGAAATCGCCCACGTCGTGCGAGGCGAAGACGACCCAGCCCCCGGTATTCAACGCGTCATCGATCCACTTTTTCAATTCGTCAAACGATTGATTGTCGCTATCCACCCCCATCGTCTGGGCCAGATCGACAAACGCCGGGTCGTTCTCCGTTTCATCGCGGAACCCGCGCCCGGCGATAAAGTGCTGCGCCACCAGCGGCACGTAACTTTGCAAGGTCTCACCACGACCCACGAACTTCTGCCCGCACGGATAAGCAAACGAGTGCGGCTGAACGCCCACCAGCTCGCGGATGAGGTTATTGGCCTGCTGGATCTGCGCCTCCATCTCATCAAGCGTCATTTCTTCCAGCGCATGTTCCCTGGACCAGCTAAAGTTCCCTGTGCAGGGGTGCGTCAGGGTGTGGTTCCCCATCTCGTGCCCGTGTGCCGCCGCATTGCGCCAAGCGTCCTGGCGTTGCTCGATATTCTGCGGCGAGAGGTAGAACGTCGCCCATACACCATGCCGATCTAAAATAGGAATTCCGGCATCCACCTGTGTCGGTCGTGCATCGTCGAACGTCAGGCTGAGGGCGGCACGTTTGCCTTGCGGCCATTGGAATGTGGCGGTTTGAGTCATCTTTTCTCCTTTTACCTGCAAAACCCTCACTCCCTGCTCGCGGACCTTGAGGATTTGATTACCGAATCAACCGATGTGCGTACATTCGATCCCCATCAAACGCGCCAGCTTATCGATGCGCGCCGATTGATGCCCGATTCCCAGCGCCACATGATGCGTTGGCCCTTCGGCGCACCAGGCATCCATAAACTCCGCCGGGTTCAGCTTAAACTTCAGCCGCGAGTTGGTGTTGCCAATCTTGAAGGTGGCCCCAGGGATGGATTCACCCTCGGCGACCAGGAATTTCAGCCGGCCATCCACGGTTTGCGTGGTGCCCAGGATAGTGATGGGCCCCATCTTCACCTGGAACTCCACCGATATGCCATAGCCACGCTTGCCATGGAAAAGGCCCAGCCCGCGCAGCACAGGTTTTTGATCGCTGATCGCCACGTGCCCCGGCCCATCGTGCCCCATCAGGATGAAGTTCTCCACGAAGTCCATCGCGTAGAACTCGGTATATGAACCACCCGCCTCCAGGCGATCCATGATGAACATGGAGATGCACGTCTTCAGATCCCCTTCACCTGCACAGGGGATGCCACGCGCGGTGAGCAACGAGTTGCCCACGATCAGCGATGCGCCGAGTTGTTCATTGGCGTTGCCATTCAGGCCGCGATAATAATACGTCAATCCTTGCAAGTCGAAATCTTGCACCAATTGATCCAGCCCGCAGGCCACGCGTGCCGACCAGTTTAGCGCATCGGGTGTGACGGGCATACTGATCTTGTCGCGTCCCACCTCGGCGATGCTAAACACGCTCAAGATTTCCGCCTGCTTCTGGGCCACCTGCTGCTCCGGCACGGCATCAACGCGCACCTGCAAGTCGTCCATTTCCAACAACTCCACATGCGCGCCCAACTGTGCCGAGACCATCGTCGGGTCGGTATTCATGTCCAGCATCCCCGGATAGGTGTGCCCCAGGAAACCGATGCGGCTGTGGTTCAACGCACGCATCGCCGAGGCGGCCTGCACCCATTCGCCGATGATGCCCCACGCGCGCTTGTCGTCGCGCAGCGTGCCCGATACCACATTGAACTGGATGCGGCTGCGCGCGAAGGCACATGAAATCTCCGGTACGCAACACGCGCAACAATTAGCCAGCCATTCGCCGGTCGTCATGGATTCATAATCCAGTTGCGGCGTGGGCTGTAAATTCAGCACCAGCACAGGGCGTTTGACATATTGCACCGCCGGTAATACCTGCGATGCAGTTGCATAGGTGGCTACATAGCACACCACCAGGTCAACGTTCTCACGGATGAACAGATCCCCGGCCGCCTGCGCGCCGGGTGCCGTGTCCACCAATCCGGCAGAAATTACCTCGCCGCCGTACTGGCGCAACTGATCTTCCACTTCACGCTGGTATCCTTCCAGGCGCTCCTTCAACCCTTCGAATTGAGGCCAATAGGCGGCCAGACCGATGCCGAACACACCGATGCGGGCATGCACGGGCGGGGTACGAATCGATGCGGGGGCAGATACAGGCGGTAAGTTCTGCAAGCTGGTCATTCGTTCTCCTTAGTATCAAGCCGATGGTATGCTGCAAATGCAGCCGTGTCAACCACGCCACGTCGCGCAACTTTAAAACTCATCGTTCGTAACCTAAGTGTGACTAAAAATACGTTCTGCGCCGGCGCGGGAGGCAATGAAGTGACTGCGGATATTCTCACACAACAACCTGGTGTGAGCAATGCGATGAGCATGGATCAACTGACACACCAATTTGTAGACTTGTGGTGGCGCTGTGCAGATGATCTGCCAGGTTTCGAACACACTTATACGCTGCGCGAGCAATCTGAGCGCGAAGATATGCTAAACGACCTGCTCGGCACCATCAGCAGCACATTGAAGAAACCCCTCCATTCCGAGGCGCAACGCCAAGAGGCCCAACAACAACTCACGGCGTTGGGCGTCGTCTTTGCCAAGTCAGCACTTGGGTTCAACGATGCGCAACTTGCGGCGGTGCAATCCAGCGGCATCGTGGATGCGGCCTACGACTTCATGCAACAGGCACGCCGGTTTGATGCGGCTCTTTCGTCGGACGACATCTACCAGGCTGCACGCAACGTGATGACCATGAACCTGCTGCAACTGGCGATGGGGTTGCCCGTCAAGGTGACGCCCGCCGTCTTCGCCTACAGCATGCTGTATCCCTACAGCGATAACTACCTGGACGACCCTGCTATCTCCAAAGACGTGAAGGCTGCTTTCAACGAGCGCTTCCGGCTGCGCTTGCTGGGAGAACCATTCAAGCCCCAAAACGCCTACGAGCAGAAAATCGCCGCGTTGATTGGGATGATCGAAGCCCAATTCGAACGTGCGCGGTACCCGCTGGTGTATCAAAGCCTGCTAGACATCTTCGTCGCGCAAGCGCTCAGCATGCGCCTGCACCAGCGCACGCGTTCGCCCTACGAGTTGGACGTATTGGGGCTTAGCTTCAAGAAGGGCGGCACGGCGGTCGTCGCCGATGTCTACCTGGTGGCCGGCAACCCCACACAACGCCAGTTGGAAATTGCGTTCGGCTATGGCGCGTTCACGCAACTCATGGATGATCTGGAAGACGTGGAGCGCGACCGCGCCGACGGCATCTTAACCATCCTGTCACAAACGGCGGGCACCTGGCCGTTGGATGGGCTCACCAACCGCATCTTCAGCCTGGGCGATTGGGTGCTTGCGCGCCTGCCGGAGCTTGGCCCCAACACGCCGGCGCCTTTACAAGCGCTGATGCAAAGCTGCGTTCACTGGTTGCTTGCAGATAGCGTCGGGGTCGTCCAGCACCTGTACACCGGGCCCTACGTTGCCGAATTGGAACGCCACATGCCGTTCCGCTTTAGCGCGCTCAAGAAACAGCGCCAGCGCATGAACCGCCAGCGCGCATCGGTCATGAAGTTCATCGAGATGTCGGGCTTGCCCAATCAAGTGTTGAACGCAGGCTCGCTCGTGCCATCCCAAATGACCGCCTGAGCCAGACCGGGAACTTTTTGGGCAAGCGCTGCACAGAGTGCTTGCCCAAAAGACGCACGCTCCGCTTTACGCTACATGCCAATCGTCGCCTGCGCGCCGGCAGGCAGATAGATGAATAGCGTATCCTCGTCGCGTGATATCTCCGCTTCCGCGCCATGCACCACCGGCAACGCCTGACCTGCGCCCAGGTGATAGTGCACTTCACCCGCGACGCCCGCCGGCAGCGCAATGCGCAATGCCAGGCCGCTCTCGCGCTGTTCGGCCAGTAAGCTAATCTCGCCTTGCGGCGTGGGCACCGCTCCCTGCGCCCAGGCCAGGTCACACAATTGCGGGTCAATCAGCGCCCGTTTGTAGCCGGGTTCCAGCGGGCGAATGCCCAACACGTATGCCGACAGGAAGTAGGCCGGGGCCGCCGACCAGGCGTGACACCACGAACGCGTCCAGGTGCCGCCAGGAAGGTAGTTGCTAAACGTTTCCCAGGTGGTCGTGGCGCCTTTGTCCAGCATATCGCCCCAACGGTCGCGCGTAATCGCCAACAGCTCGGCAAAGCGGCCCTGGCGTGCCAGCACTTCGCAATTGAAGAACAGCATAAAGGGGCTACCTGTCCTGCCCCATCCTTCGCGCTCATGAATGACGTAGGGCGTAATGACATCGGCACGTGCACCAGTTGCCACGCCCGCGTAGAGTGCGCTCACATTGGTCGGCTGCGTGACGACGCCACTCAACGTGCCATCTGCGTGCACGCTATCCACGTATGCCTGTTTATCCTCGCACCAGAACACGCGATTCACGACCTCGCCCAGTTCGTCGGCCAGCTTTGTCCAGCGCGCGGCGTCCGCCGTGTCACCTACTGCTTCGGCGATGCTCGCCGTATCGCGCAGCGCGACGATGGCAAAGCAGTTCTCGTGCGCCACGACGTAGGTGGGATCCTGGTCATCAATATTGGACCATTCCAGCAGGTGCCAGGCGCCCTTCATCTCGAATAGCCCCGCGGCGTTGCGTGAACGCTCCACGAACTCGGCCTGCCTGGCGAGTGCGGGATAGATGTCTCGCGCGAATTGCAGGTCGCCCGTGAATTGATAATGTTCGGCACAGCCCATCGCCCACAGCCAGCTCCAGTTGGGAATTGGCGAGTCCTCCCATGCGCTGGGCACCTGCGAGGCGATGATCGGCCCACGCTGTAAAGAGTCGGCCACCAGGCGCCAGTTGCGGCTCACCAGGCGCGCGTCGCCATGCACCACGTGATGCACGAGCGCCTCATTGCGCGCATCGCCCACCCAGAAGGTTTGTTCGTAGGTTGGGCAATCGGTAAAGGTATCTTCGCTGCACATGCGCAGCGTATAGGCCGAGAAATCCCAAATCTGGTTCAGGCGCGAATCGGCGCACCGGAACGCCCCACGTGGCACCCCTGGGTAGGTCGCCAGGCGCGTCGTCAGGCCATGCAGCACACATGGCTCCGAAGCGGATTCTTCGCCGTGCAGCGCCACAATCAGGTAGCGGAACCCACGCCGCAGTGTGGAGGTGTAAGTCTGCCGCCCGGCGCGACAGGTGTAGCGCATGGTGTTGTTCATCAGTTGGCTGATCTGCCAGCGCCCCTCCTGGATGCCTTCAAACCCCAGCAAGTCGATCTGCGTGCCGGCTTGCGCGGTCACATCCAACTCGATCCAGCCGATCACTTCACGCCCAAAGTCCACCAGGTAGTGCTGCGCCTGTCCCCAACGTGTGGATGGCACCTGCACAGGCCAGGTGACCTGGCTTTGCGTTTGCTCGGATGCGCTGCTGGCCGTGATGTCCATATAAGTGTCCACGCCAGGCGTGTCCAGTTCGCTCACCGGCACCCAATTCACGCCGCTAAGTTGCAACGCCTCGGACGTCTTGGCACGCCGCGCAGAGCCGCGTTTAGAGCCGGGTTGGACGGCAATCGCCCAGGTGCCCGCCTGCCCTGCCAGGGGCGTGCGCGCACTGACGTTGGCAACCCCACTGAGCGCCAGGGCAATGTCGGTATCGTGGCTCTGGCTGTGCCAGTCCAGCAGCACGACGTGCTCGCCTGCCGCCATCCGGCGCGTGGCGCTGACGTCGGAGAAGGCATCCGCCTTCCAACGCAGGCGGCTCCCATCCACCAACACGTCAGGCGGGTCACCATAGGGCGTACAACGCTTGAAGGTGAGCACGCCGTCTTGCGGCACATGAATCACGCTGGCTAGCAGCGCATCCACCATGTGCTTATTTGCATACAGGTCGCCCGGCGCAATATAGGGCGCCAGGTGCGCCGCCAGCACCAGGTTCGGGCGCGACGCCTCTCCTAGCGCAAAGGTGCGCACGGGCAACACAGGTTCGTCGCTGAGAAAAGGAATCGTGCGCGGCGATAGTTTCGTCCACGGCGCCATGCCGGCCTGGCCGATGACCGTCGCAGCGCTCCACGCGCCATCATCGTAGCCGGGTTCGGTCCACCCCAGGTCATCCAGACGCGCGTCGAATTGCTCTTCCCAGGGCAACTGGCAGGCGATGCGCGGCGTGTTCTGCCGATAAGCCTGCGAACGTTTGGTTTTCCACGTCTCGTCCGTCATCGTGATGACGTTCTGCGCGCCGTCCTCCAGTTGAGCCAGCAGCCCCGCCCGCCCCACGAAGTGGTGGAAGGTGCCCTCTCCCCAATGCGACACGCTCACCGCAATCACGTTTTCGCCCACGCGCAAATGCTGCGCGAGCGGGTAAGTGTCGTAGTCGTAGTTGAACTGGTAGGCTCGCGCCGGCCCATAACCGATGCGCCGGCCATTCACGTAGAGGATATAGCGGCTGTCGGCACTGATGTGCAATTGCGCCCCCTGCGGGACGTCATCGAGCACCACGACACGGCGGAACTGCATCATCACGTTGCGTGGGGCGCTTTCACCGGGGCCCCAAACCCAATTTGCCCGGAAGGTAGTTGTGCTCATCTTTAGTATTGATTGCTCGTGCGAACCTGTGAATGTTGCTGATATAGCAGTTGACCCCGCGAGCGGGGCCAACCAGTGTACGAACTTAAGCGCCGAAATGACGCACGGGCGGCTGATCGCTCAGCCCATCGATGGTAGCTTTGCCATCGTGCAAGGTGACCCGGAAGCGCTTCTCGCCGTCGTCATAGGCCAGGCTGCCTTCGTCGCCATACGTCTCCAGGCGAGCGATGCGTCCGATCTGATTGTTTGTCGATTGCTTTTCTTCGCCATAGGGCAGGATGCTGCCCTCCTTCACGAAGATGGGCAGCGTCTGCAAATCCAACGCGTATTCCAGCCACTCGCCGCGCGATTGGCGGGCCTGCTTGGTCCAATAGTCAAACCAGGTGCCCGCGGGCAGATAGATCATGCGACTTTGGCATTCATCCAGCGGGGCCAACACCGGCGCTACCAGGAGGCTATCGCCAAAGAGGTACTGATCTTCGATATACCGCACGTTCGGGTCATCGGGGTAATCGATCACCAACGCGCGCACCATCGGCTTGGCGGTACGCGAACACTGGCGCGCCTGGTGATAGATGTAGGGCAACAGCGAATAGCGCAACTGCGCATATTGTTTGAAGATGCGATTGGCATCTTCGCCAAATGACCACGGTTCGCGGCTGTTATCATTGCCCGCCCCATGGCAACGCGAGTGACTGCTGAACAGCCCGAACTGGGCCCAGCGGATATAAAGCTCCGGCGTCGGCCGGCCGATGAAACCACCGATGTCGTGCGAGAAGAAGGGGAACCCCGACAGACCGATGCTCAACGCCGCGCGCAGGGTGCCCGCCAGGCCCGCCCAACTGCACTGCGAATCGCCGCCCCAATGCAACGGATAACGCTGGCTGCCGGCCGTCCCGCTGCGCGCCCACACCACGTGCTCACCGCTCACTTCGTAGATGGCCTCGGCAATCGCGGCGTTATAGACCAGCGCATACAGGTTGTGGAAACGGCGGCCATCAATACTCTGATACACCCCATCTTCGGGCACACCCTCGCCAAAGTCGGTCTTGATCGTCGCCGCGCCCATGCGGATGAGCCGTTTGATCTGCTCGGTATACCACGCCGATGCATCGGGGTTGGAGAAGTCGATGATGCAATCGTCCACCCACGAGCCGGTCGTTCCGGCCGGATAGGCATACGGTTTGCCGTCGCGACCTTTGACGAAGTAGCCCTTCTGCAACCCCTCGACGTAGTTCACGTTGTTTGGCCTGGGCGGCACAAAGTTATATTGCCACAGGCTGACCCGGAACCCCTCATCGCGCAACTGGCGCATGTTCTCTGCGGGGTTGGCGAAGCGATCCGTCGCGAAGCGCAGGTCGGTATTCCAGTCTTCCTGGAACCAGTAGGTGTCCAGGTGTAGCACGTCCGCTGGGATGCCCCGTTCGCGCATGCCACGCGCCACGTCGTGTACCACCGCCCACGACTCATAGCTGTTGCGGCTCATCCACAGGCCAAAGCTCCACACCGGCGGCGTTGGCGAGAACCCCGTCAACAGGCTGTATTTATAGAGGATGTCCGCCGGGCGCGGCCCATAGATGATGAAGTAATCCATCAGGCCGTCTTCGGTGGCAAAGCCAAGCGTCGCGCCATCCAGCGTGCCCACTTCCCAATCCATCCGGCACGATGAATTTACAAACAGCCCATAGCCACGTGTGGATAGCAGGAACGGCACGTTGATGTAGGTACGCCGGCTGCTGGTACCGATGGCATCCTTATTCCAAAAGTCCACCAGCTTGCCCGTGCGCTCCACGTGATCGAACCGTTCACCCAGGCCGTATATCTGTTCCTGCCCATCCAGCGCAAACGATTCAAAGCTGCCCGCCTTACCGGCGTGCCGCGCCACCGAGATATCGAAGATGTCGGCGGTGAACAGGTCGGTGCGCTTCTGCTTCCAGAACAGCCTACCCTGCTTATCGCGCGCCTGCATGGCAAAAGTTGCCCTATCGACGCTGATCACACATTCGTCCGTGGTGATGCGCACATAGCCGGCTTCTTCTTTCACGCACAGTTTCACGCCTGGCTCGGGCTTGCCCACCAGCATGCGCGCCTTTGCGGGCGGGAAGCCCGGCTCTTGCTGCGGCAACGCTTCGTCGCTGAAGCGCACCCGGAAGGTCGATGCCGACCACACCTGCACTTCCACCGTCATCTCGCCGGCGCAGTCGGCCAGGCGCTCAAACTGGTGCATGCGCGTTTCGTGCGTCTGAGCCGTCTTGTTGCGATACCCGCGCGTCTGGCAGGTGAACCGGACGGTATTCCCATCCGCCGCCCAGGCAATCACCTGCTCGGGGCGCATGAAGATCACATTCTCGCCATATTGAAAGACCGCCGGGCCGCGTACATCGACCTCGGCCGGCAGGGCACCGGCGGGTTGGCCGGTCACCATCTGAGGGTACACGTTGCTATCAATGCTTGTCATGTTCTCGCTTGTGAATAATGATGATCTATCGTGCCAATTTCTCGCGCAGGAATGTGACCGCCTGGCGAATATCGGCTTCCGGATTGTCGCCCACCTCGCGTTCAATGGTCAAGTAACCCGCATAACCCACTTCGTTCAGGGCGCGCAGATAAGCGTCCCAGTTCACACTGCCCTGCCCCAGGGGCACTTCCTGGAACAACTTGCCGAAACTGAAGCCCTCCACACCGCCATCTGCGAAGGCGGCGTATACCTGCACCGGGTCACACGGCTGCAATTGCACGCCATCTTTGGCATGTGTGTGGACGATGTAGTCCTTCAAGGTATACACGGCCTGCACCGGGTCATCAGCCGTCACCATCACCAGGTTGGCCGGGTCCAGGTTCACGCCGATGCCCTTGCTGCCGATGTCATCCAGGAATGCTTTGAGTGTGGTCGCTTTCTCCGGGCCGGTTTCGATGGCAAAGGTCACGCCGGCACGCTGGGCATACTGCGCCAGTTGCCCGCACGCATCCAACAGCACCCGATAAGTGGGCGCATTCTTATCCTCGGGGACCACGCCGATGTGAGTCGTCACCACGTGCGTCCCCAATTCCGCCGCCATGTCCACGATACGTTTAGAGTCCTCTATCCTGGCGGGGTTATCTCCGGGGCGTTGAAAGCCGTGCCCGCCCAGGTCGCCACACAGCGCGGATATTTCCAGTTCCAGCCCATCGCAAAACTTCTTAAAGTCACGCCGGGTGGGCCGGTCCATCAGGTCGTAGCGCACTTCGCCGCTAACGGCGTTCACCTGCACCCCATCCGCCCCCAATTCTTTTGCCTTGCGTATCCCATCGCGCGGAGAAAGCCGAAACGAATCACTCATCACACCCACTTTAAACGGTATCATGGCTCCACCTCTTTCATATCGTTCTACAGGTTGTCATCCCATTCAACCCAAACACACGCCACGCTTACACTGCCAACGTCACGAAATGCGCCAGCGCCTCCGGTTGCTCAGCCACATCTAGAATGTGCCGGATCATCAAGCTTTCTGCACGCGCAATTGCGGGCTTGCCGGCGTCGAAAAAGTCCAGCATTCCCGCGGCCATGTCGATAAATAGCTGCGAATCGTCCACCGTGATGATGCGCGTCTGTTTGGCCGTGGAAACTGCTGCGGCAAATGGTGTGTCGGAATCCACATACACATTCACCACGCCTGTTCGACCATGCGTGAAGTTTATGAGCAACTGTGAGAACTGCCCCGTGCCACGTCGCATCAGGCTAATCGCCTGCGCGCCCATGCAACTCAGCATTAATTCTACAGGGTGAATCGCATATTCCCCAAATGAGCGCCCGCCGCCCCAGGTGACCATGTGCTGCACCGCATCGGGGCCCACCTGCTTCACGTAGGTTTGCACGTTGGTGTAACGCAGCGCCGAAGTGGTCTGCATCGCCGTATGCGATTGATCGGCTAGCGAGAAAATCAGCTTCGCCGTCGCCAGGTCGGGCGCAAAGGTTTTATCAACATAAGTGACCTTGCCGAACGGCAGCACCTGCCGGCACAGTTCCAGGTGTACTTCGGGGTTGGAGGGGGCCAGCACGGCGAAGAAGTCCACCTGCGCGTTCAACTCCGCCACACTCTCATAGTAGGGCACCCGGTTCTTATTCGCCCAGGCCCGTCCCTCATCAGCGTGCATCGCCGTGCAGCCTGCCACCGTGTAACCGCGCCCCTGTAACTGGTTGCGGAAGGCGGCCAGGTAAGTATTGGCATGGAAGTTATCCAGTTCGTAATCCACAAACCCAATGCGTCTCGTTGTACTGCTCATGATGCACCTCGCAATCCTTATGCCAGCAAACTGATCTTCTTACCCTTCAATGCGGAGCGATAGGCCGCGTCGATGATCCGGCTGGTGCGGTAGCCATCGGCCACCGTCACAGACGGCTTCTGGCCCATCTGAACGCAATCCAGGAAATGTGTCACTTCCGCGCTGAAGCGATCAGGATGCTGCGAGCAATCGACCGTGGTCCAGGCTCTATCGCCGGCCAACTTGTACACAAGGTCCGGCTGGCCCTCGTTCCAATAGCTCACCAGGGCGGTGCCCAGCGTGCCGTACCATTCCACCCAGTTGCCGGCCACTTTGAGCGAGTAACAGGAAGTGATCTCGCCAAACACCTTGCCGCGCACGCTCAGGTGCAACAGGCCGATGTCTTCCACGGCTGCCTTTTGCATCACGTTACCGGTGAAGGCCTGCACGTCGGTCGGCTCGCCCACCAGGAAGCGGAACAAATCCACGGCGTGGCTACAGTTGTCGATCACGCAGCCGCCGCCCGATAGCGCCGGGTCGGCACGGTGATTGCCCTTCAATTGAAAATAGCCGGCGAAAATATTCCGAAAGAACAAGGGTTTGCCCAGGGTGCCCGTGTCGATGAGCTTCTTCAGTTCAATGATGGCCGGATGAAAGCGGTGGCAGTAAGCCGTCATAAAGAGCGTCTTGCTGGCATGCACGGCCGCCTGGAGTCTGGCCGCCGCCCTCCCGCTCGCTTCCAGGGGCTTCTCACACAGAATTGGGATGCCTGCCTTGAGGAATGGCTGGCACACGGCCAGGTGAAATGCAGGCGGCGTACAAATGCTTACCGCCTCGATGCCGTTCCCGGCCATCTCGGCCGGCGAAGCCGCCACCTGCGCGCCACACTCAGCGGCGAATTTGGCAGCCGCCTTCGCGGATACGTCGTAAACAGACACCACTTCGGCGCGGCTGGTGCTGCGATAGCCTTCCAAATGGGCATGCGCGATGCCCCCACAACCCACTATGCCAATGCGTATATTGCTTGTCGTCATAGGTCGCCTCCATAAAGACTCATCACATTGTCGCCCAAGTCCCTCCATTTGCAAGAAAGCAAATGCCCATCCTTAACATAGTTTCCATCTCTGCTTTACATAGCCTTAATTTTGATAGCTATGATTCTCTTAAGAGGTAAGCAAAGAGCAAAGATGGATAAGCACCATGTCGACCAACAAATTGAGTATGTACGTCACGAATTGACCCGCATCAGCCAGGAGCTGCTGTATCAGGATGGCACCCGGCTACAGATGTTGCGCGTGCGCCAGTCGCGTCTGACGGCAGAGCTGGAACGTTTGCAGGCGCTACAGGTCAGCGGCTCGTTCGGCGCAGCGCTGATGAACAAGCGCGAGGTTTCTCTCAGCTCCGGCTATACGGCCTGACAACTCATCTCCCCCCCACATTGGCATCTGACGCAGCGAAGAAGCGCAGCGTTCGGATGTCTGTTTGCTTTCCCCGTCAGAAATCGGCCTGTTGGCCGCCCCTCCTCTCTTGCATCTTTCCTTTGCGTTCGTCGAAACATCAAAACTTGCCGTTTCGCGCGGTTTTAATTGACGCTTCATTGATTTTGGCTAAAATGAGTGATGACTTTTGGCCATACGGCAAGTCAATTCCACTTGTATTACTGTGAGGCCGACCATTAGCGAATCAAACACTCAAACACGACTGGAAGCAAACCTGAACAACTTTGCTTCGCCAACCCGCAGCGCCGCACTAAACGATCTCGTTTCCCTGGCCAATCAGGGCAAGATTAGCGTGCAACCCACCATAAACGCCGTCAACATGCACGCCCACACCTTCTTCTCGTTCAATGCCTACGGCCATTCACCCTCTTCCCTGGTCTGGCTGGCCCGCAAGAGCGGCTTCAAGGCAATCGGCAGCGTAGACTTCGACGTGCTGGACGCCGTGGATGAATTTCTGTCGGCCTGTGAGCTTGCGCAGGTGCGTGGGAGCTGCGCCATCGAGACGCGCGTCTTCATCCCGG
>DAOUFG010000048.1:0-2859 GCA_034430115.1 Thermoflexales bacterium
GGTGGCGCTCCGCCCGGTGGCGGTGGCCCAGGTGGCCCGGGCGGCTCCAGCAGCAGTAGCAGCAATAGCGACCTCACCGGCGGCACTTATCCTCCCGAGCAGGGTCAGGTCTTCCTTTCCAGTGATGCTGCAAATGAACTGGGCGTCAGCGTTGGGGACGAAATCATGATCTCTTACGCGATTCCCACTCAGCGTGAACAGGGTAAATCTGCGATCACGACGACCAGCACGCCACGCATGGAAGGCACCTTCATCGTCTCCGGCATCGGCACGATCGATGGGTTGGGCAACGACGTCAGCAACCCGATCATCATGAACCTGAGCGATGCGCAACAGTGGTTGGGATACGACGGGCAGGCTAATTCTTTGCTCATGGTTTGGACGGGCGGCAACAGCGGCACGACGGATGCGCACGCAACCGTGACGGACGCGCGCGATGTCGGCGAGAGCATCCGCGACACATTGCAGGCCGCGTTGGGCTCTGACTATGAAGTCAGCCTGCCCAAATACACCCGCCTGGAGATGATGGCGCAGAGCTATACCACGTCACAGATCTACATCACGCTCTATGGCTTGCTCAGCATGGGCATCATCGGCTTGATGATCAACGCCTTGATGACGACCACCGTCGCCGAGCAAAAAGTGGACCTGGCCGTGTTGCGCGTGATCGGCTCGCCGCGTGGAAATTTGTTCAGAATCGTCATCCTGGAGGTGGCCCTGCTGGGCATCGTGGGCCTGGTGATAGGGTTGATCCTGGGACGAGTGATTAACGACTATTTGATCGTACCTATCATGTTGGCCAACCTGAACCTGCCGGCCGGGGTGCGCGCGTCATGGACGCTGTCGGCAGTGTTGACCCCCACCGCTATTACGGTGGCGGTGCTGGCGCTGGCGACGATCTCCCCGGCGCGCACGGCGGCCGACACCAAGGTGATGGTGGTGCTGAACCCTGCTGCAGCCGACCAGCCAACGCTGGACGATATGGCCAAGCTGCGCGAACGCCGGCCCGAGGGAGGTTTGCTCATTGCCGGCCTGGTGCTGTTGGCATTCAGCGCGGTCATCCTGATCGTGCTGCCCACCGTCTTCACGGCAGGCAACTCCAGCGGGCAGACGATCTTGAACTTCGGCTCGCTCATCTTGATGGTGATCGGCGCATCGCTATTGTTCTATTTTGCGACCACGCCGTTGGAGCGGCTGCTGATCAAAATCTATGGGCTGCTGTTCCCCAAGGCGGCCTTCTTTGCCGGGCGGTATGCCTTGCGCGGCAAGGGGCGCAACGCGCTCATCTCGCTCATGATTGTGATGAGCAGCGTGATGCCTTGTCTGTTGGCAACTCAGCAATCCGTGCAGGATGCAAACGCTGCCACTTCATCGCACTTTAGCAACGGCGCACCGTTGATCGCGCAGGCGCGCTCGACCTCCTTTAGCTTCCCAATCTTCACCCGCGAGTTCCGCCAGGAAGCGAACTTGACGAATGACGACGTCGCCGCCGTTGAAGAGCAGCCGGGCATCGATAAGGTCGTCGGCATTGCGGATAGCCTTTCCGGCATCCAGGTGGGCGACCGGATCAGCCTGCGCACGGCACGCGTGAGTGTGGTGGGCGTGGATGGTGACCTGTCGCAAGTTTTGTATAGCGACCTGTATCGCTGGTCGGAAGGAAACGTCTCTGCGTTGACGCGCATCGTGACGGACACCGACGCAGTGATCATCTCGTTGGGCTTAAGCCAGTCGCTGGACTTGCACGTGGGCGACCCATTGTTGGTAACCGGGAGCGGCACCGATCACACCAAGCTAATGACCATCGTGGCGGTTGCCTCGCGCATCCCGGGCTTTAGCGATTACTTTACGCGCAACACGAGCGACGCCAATGGAAGTGGTGTCCTGGTGAACCTGGAAACGTATCGCGATTTGCGGAACGACCCGGCAAATGGCGACCCGGATCCGGATGAAGCGTTGCTGACCAAGCTGATGGCGACCGTGCAGCCGAATGTGAACGAAACGGCGCTCATCAAGGAACTACGGAACTACCTGGGCACAAACAACAGCATGAGCCTGACGGCAACCTCTGAATCGGTGACCACGGCGCGCCAGCAGTTGGAACAGAGCCGCGTCTTCACTGTGTTGCTGACGGGGCTTTCCATGATGTCGGCGATCTTCGGTGTGTTGGCCGTGATGTATACCGCAGTGATGGGGCGGCGCATCGAGATCGGCATGCTCAAGGCGGTTGGTGCGTCGAAGGGCGCCTTGCGCGGCACCTTTATTGGTGAAGCGCTCATCACGACGCTGGCGGCCGGTTTTGCCGGCATTGTCGCGGGCACGTTGATCGGTTATGCATTCAGCATCACCAGCTACTTGCAAGAGGATACGCCGTTCCTGCTGGCATTCGACTTCAGCACGGCGGGCCTGATCATCGCGATGGTCGCCGGCGCTGCGATCTTCAGCGCTACGCTTGCCACGCAACCCGTCATCAAGCAAAAGGCAATCTCGATTTTGCGGGAGAAATAGCTGCAACACTTCACAGCTTACTAATTGATAAAGGTTGGACACCAAACCATGCGAATAACAAAAGTTAAACTCATTGCCCTGATAGGGGTGGTTGTGTTGCTGATAGCAGGTGGACTGTGGGTGGTCTATCGTAATCAGAGCACGCTCGGAAACAACCCCGGTCAGTTTGCTGGGCCGGGCGGCACACCGCCCGCCCAGGGCCAATTCCCGGGCGGTGGCGCGGCCGCCGCTACGGCATTACCCACGCGAGTTGTGACGGGCACTACCACGGTGGCCGCCGACGGTGAGCTGGCCCTGTTCGGGCCGGTCATGTCGGCTGCGTTTGAAACCTCCGGCAAGGTCGCGGCGGTCTAC
>DAOUFG010000049.1:0-8951 GCA_034430115.1 Thermoflexales bacterium
AGGATTCGCCGCGATCAAGTTCGCGCCGATGAAGAAGGCCAGCACGAGGGTCATCGTGGCCGCCACATAGGGCAACAGCGGTTTATCTTCTTTCCACGGCTTTAGCATGGCGACGAAGATAAACGCCGACATCACCAGGTTCCAAAACAGGATTGACCCGTTCTGCGACCCCCACAACGCCGTGATGCGGAAGAACAGCGGTGTCGATAGGCTGGATACCTGCGCGACGTACTTCACGCCAAAGTCAAACGTGAGCAGCGCATACCACAGCCCAACGCAAGCCATCGCCACAAGCAGGAACACCATCATCGCTGCGACGCGCCCGCTTTGGACAAAACGTTCGTCATTACGCCGCGCCCCAACAATGGATGCGCCCGCCGCATACAGGCAGACGAAAAACGCCATTATCAGGGCCAATTGGCCCAAATCCGTTAACATCTCGTGATTTTTATACTTCCCCCAACATGGGGCTGCCGCGACGGCTTACGCGCATGGGAACCCACAACCAATCACAAGCCGCGCGCTGGGCTTAAGCGCTTACTTTGTGGATGCGGTCGTATCTGTGTTCTGATACTTGGTAGGGCACTGCAAAAGCAGGGCGTCGGGCGACTGGCCGGCGTAAAACTTGCCGTCAGAGCCCATCTTCCCGGTCACGATTGCGTGTGCCTCGTTTACCAGCGTATCGGGTTTGACGCCCTGGAACACCACACGAATGCGCGCCGCGCTGGATAGATTACTCACAAGGTCATCCCGCGAGTTGACCACGTCGAATTCCAGGTGCAACGTGGCCGGGTCGTAGGTAATACTGTCACCCACCACCACACCGGTCAACTTGAGCGCGCGCTGCGTCAGGTCCACACCCTGGGCCTTTTGGGCCTCGATATCGTTGACCTGCACCTCTAAATTGCTGTTCCCGGCAATGGCAAAACCCATCACCGCAAAGATAGCAATAAAAATGATTGCAATCCCAATCAAGAATTTTGGCTTCATACCTTATCCGGCTCCAAATCCAACACCATACCGCGTCAATCAATCGACATTATTCTATCAGGCGCCAATCATAACGTGATGAGCCCGTATTATGAAACCTCTTCATGAGGGTTCGCTGAGCGAAGCATGCTCGATAAAAAGAGACCAGATGACACAGCGTCACCTGGTCTCTTGCGTTCATACGCTATGATGACACGCCCTCACTCGGGAGGCTTATGGGCGCGTAATCGTGCCATCCGGCCAGCGCGACTGAGTCCACTCAATCACCTGTCCGACGTCACCCACCGGGAACTTGGCAGCCAGTTTCTCGTCGATGTCGATCCCCAGCCCTGGCTTGTCGTTCACATAAAGGTATCCCTTGCGCAGTTCGGGGCAGCCGGGGAATACCTCGGGCAACGGGTCGGGGAAGCCGGAGAACTCCTGGATGCCGAAGTTCTGCACCGCCAAGTCCAGGTGCACGTTGGCTGCATGCCCGACCGGAGAGACATCCCCTGGCCCGTGGAAAGCCGTGCGCACGCCGAAGGACTCGCACAAAGCAGCCAGCTTGCGCGCCGGCGTGATGCCGCCGATGTCACTAATGTGCACGCGAATATAGTCGATGAGCCGTTCCGCGATCAACCCACGCCACTCCAGCGGGTGCGTGAAGAGTTCGCCCATCGCCAGGGGGACTGCGGCGTGCTCGCGAATGCGCCTGAACCAATCCACGTCTTCCGGCGCCAGCGCGTCCTCCAGGAAGAACAGCCGGTATGGCTCCAGCGCCTTGGCCAGGCGCACCGCGTCAACCGGTGCCAGGCGTTCGTGTACGTCGTGCAAGAGCGGCAATTCATCGCCGATCTTGCTGCGAATGTACTCAAACATCTTGGGCACCGTGATGGAATATGTGTCGGGATCGAAGTAAGCGCCGTGCTGCGCGCCTTCGGGGCGGCGCGGGTCGCGACCGATCCCGCCATATCCACCAAGCTGGCAGCGAACCACCAGGATGCCCTGTTCCTGGAATTTGAGCACGTTATCCAACACTTCTTGTGGGTCGCGCCCATCCGCGTGCCGATAGACCTTCACGCCCTCGCGGCACTTGCCACCCAGCAACTGGTACACCGGCATGTTGGCCAGCTTGCCCTTGATGTCCCACAAGGCTTCGTCCACGCCCGAAATGGCGTTGTTCAGCACCGGGCTGTTGCGCCAGTAGGAATTCTGATAGCACAAATGCCAGGTGTCCTCAATGCGCTCCACTTCGCGCCCCACCAGCAGTGGGCGCAAATGATCATCAATGGCCGACTTTACCGGCCCCAGGCGCTGTGTAAATGTGGCGCAACCAACGCCATATAGCCCCGGCTCTGAGGTTTCTACCTTCACCACACACAGGCCGATCCCGGCAGGTGCAGTTAGAATAGCCCTGACATTAGTGATTAAGATCTTCACGGATGGTCCTCCAAGTCTTGGTATCTTGCGCTGTAGCATGTTGCACAGCGTCACGCGCCAACTATATCGCCATCTGTTGGGATCAACAAATGAGACAACCGATATGTTGAGAATCCTAGATACCGCAGAGGCGCTCGGCACGATCCTGCAGCGCAAACCCATCGACGAATTTCCTATCCCCGAATCGATGCGCAAGCGCACGATTGCCACCTTTGGCGAAGACATCCCACCCCAGGAAGTGGTGCGCCGCATTCTGAAGGACGTTCGCCTGCGCGGCGATGCCGCGTTGATCGAATGGACCCAGAAGTTGGACGGCGTCACGCTCACGCCCGAGACGATTCGGGTGAGCGACACGGACATCGCCGCCGCATACGACATGGTCGATAGCGAGGTGGTGGCTGCGTTGGAGCGAGCCGCCGAGCGCATCCGCGCCTTCCACGCGCACCAACCCTTCCACTCGTGGATGGATACGGATATGGGCGGCATGTTGGGCCAGTTGATCCGCCCGTTGGAGTCGGTCGGCGTCTACATCCCCGGCGGCAGCGCGCCCCTTGCATCTTCACTGCTCATGACGGCCATCCCCGCGCGCGCAGCAGGGGTGAGCGAAATCATCGTCTGCTCGCCGTGCGACCGCCGCACCGGCACCGTTGCCCCCATCACGCTCGTCGCAGCCGACATCGCCGACGCAGATGAAGTTTATGCCATCGGCGGGGCACAGGCCATCGGCGCGCTGGCCTATGGCACGGAAACGGTGCCCAGTGTGGATAAAGTCTGCGGCCCCGGCAACTCCTTCGTCGTGCTGGCCAAGAAAGAGGTCTTTGGCGTCGTTGGCATCGATGCGTTGCCCGGCCCGACGGAGACTGTGGTGGTTGCAGATGAATCAGCCAACCCGGAGTGGGTCGCTGCCGACATGCTGGCCCAGTCCGAGCACACCGGCGGAACCGCGCTACTCATCACGCCTTCGCGCAAGCTGGCCAAGCAGGTCGATGAATGTCTGCAACAACAGGTCATGCAGCTAAGTACCGCCGCCGACATTCACGAGTCATTCGAGCATCGCAGCGGCGCCGTTATCACGGCGGACCTGGATGAAGCCGTCACCCTGGCCGATGAATATGCCCCGGAACATCTTTGTCTTTCGGTAAAAGACCCGTGGGCATGGGTGGGCAAGATTCACAACGCCGGCGGCATCTTTGTGGGAGAGCAATCTTATGAGGTATTGGGCGATTACGTTGCCGGGCCCAGCCACGTGATGCCCACCGGCGGCACCGCCCGCTTCACATCCCCTTGCAATGTGCTGGACTTTGTGAAGGTGACGAACTTGATTGCGCTGGATGAGGCCACTTCGCGCGACGTCGGTCCCATCGCCGTCAGGCTGGCCCAGGCCGAAGGGCTGGACGCACATGCCGCCGCCGTCAAGGCCCGTTTGCGTCAAACCAAGTAACAGGGAAATATCGATCAATCTCCGATCTCCACATCTCTCATCTCAATCAATAGGAATCATGTCAAAGATCAAAATAGGCATCATCGGTACGGGCGGGATGGCGCACTGGCACGCGCGCCAGTTGAATGACACCGGCCTGGCGCAAATCGTCGCCACGTGCGACGTGGACCTCACGCGCGCGCAATCATTTGCCACGTTGTACAACGCAGAGCGCGCCTATGACAACTATGAAAAGATGATCGCCGATGGCAATCTGGACGCCGTGGCCATCGTCACGTCAAACGACGTCCACTACGCCGCCAGCATGGCCGCCTTCGCAAAGGGCCTGCACGTCATGTGTGAGAAGCCCCTGGCGATGAACGTGCAACAGGCGCAGGAAATGCGCGACGCGGCCCACGCTGCCGGGGTCATTCATGCGGTGAACTTTACGCACCGCAACACGCCGTGCTTCTCGCTGGCGCGCAAATTCATCGCCGCCGGCTACATCGGCCAGCCCTATCATGTGCAGGCCGACTACTTGCAAGACTGGCTCCTGTCTGCCGAACGCTCCGCTGCCGCGCCGTTGGCATCACGCCACATTTGGCGCATGGACAAGCGAATCGCCGGCAGCGGAGAACTGGGCGACCTGGGCGCTCACGTATTGGACCTGTTATATGGCTTCGTGGGCGACTATGCTTCGGTCAGCGCGCTTCTGCCGGCTTTCGCAAACCTGCACGCGAGCGATGGTTTGCCGGCGGAACACATCAGCGACGATCTGAGCGCCCTGTTGCTGGGCTTCCGCAACGGCGCGGTGGGTCAGGTGCTCACGTCGCGCGTTTCCACGGGCATGGGCGATGCGATCACCGTCAAGCTCTATGGTCACGAGGGCGCATTGTTGCTGGATGATCGCCAACCCAATGAGGTGCGGGCCTGCCTCGGCAAAGCCGCCCTGGAACGGCGCAACTGGGCCACGTTCAACGTCGCGGAGAATGAGCGCGAACCAAGCCCGATGTTCCAGTTCATACAGGGCATCGCCACGGGCCAGCAACCCTCCTTCAGCTTCGATGATGGGCTGCGAGTGCAATATGTATTGGATGCAGCCATCATGAGCTTCCAGACAGGCAAGCGTGTTACGCTTACCTGAAATGGGTCGTTTCAAAATCCGGCTTACGATTCTGGTATCGACAAAGAGGTGGCTTCCATGACGAAGCTCGCGTTGATCGCAGTAGGCGGCAACTCGCTGATCCTGGACGAACGGCATCGCGCCGTCCCGGATCAGTATGCAGCGACCGTGGAAACCTGCCGGCATATTGCCGATATGATTGCCATGGGTTGGCGGGTTGTGTTGACGCACGGCAACGGCCCGCAGGTTGGTTTCATCTTACGGCGCAGCGAGCTATCGCGCCACGAGTTGCACGAGGTGCCGTTGGATTACTGCGGCGCCGACACGCAAGGCGCCATCGGCTACATGTTCCAACGCGCCATGCGCAATGAAATCAATCAACGTATGAAGGCCGGCATTTGGCCGGCCGGCCTCCCCATTGTCTCCCCCGTCACGCTCATCACCCAAACGCTGGTAGACCCCAGCGACCCCGCCTTTCAGAACCCTTCCAAACCGATCGGCTCTTTCATGGACGAACAAACGGCACGCACACGCGCCGATCAGGAGGGCTGGCACGTCGTTGAGGATGCCGGGCGCGGCTGGCGGCGCGTGGTTCCCTCGCCCCGCCCACAAGAAACGATTGAGCGAGACGCGATCATGGCGCTCATTAAAGATAGCTTCTTCGTCATCTGTAGCGGCGGCGGTGGCATCCCCGTCGTGCGCGAGCCGGATGGATCACTGCGCGGAGTGGAAGCCGTCATCGACAAGGACCTGGCCGGCGCTTCGCTGGCGGCGGCGTTGAACGCGGACCTGTTTCTGATCTCCACCGCCGTCGAACGCGTTGCGCTGAACTTCAACAAGCCCAATCAACTGTGGCTCAACAGGCTGAGCACCACCCAGGCGCGCGAATACCTGGCGCAGGGGCATTTCCTCAAAGGCAGCATGGCGCCCAAGATCACAGCGGTGTTGAGCTATCTGCAAGCCTTGCCCCACGCGCAGGCAATCATCACCGACCCTCCCAATATCACGCGCGCCTTGCGCGGCGAAGCCGGGACGTCGATCGTGGCGGGTTAGGAAAACAGAGAGATAAAACCTGACAGGTGGTACATATGTGTGCCACCTGTCAGGTTTCCAGGTCTAGAAGAAAACTTTGGCGACCTTCAAGATGCCCTGCTTCCACGGCACGCGGTGCGAGACACCCGATTGATTCTCAAACTCATGCAGATGTGCCACATACCACTTGTAGTTGCGCACCAGGGCGTCCTTATTGGAGTACTTCGGCGCGTAGCCCAGCACCTTCTCGGCCTTCTCGATGGAGACAAACGAGTCCTTCGAGGCCGTCTCATATACCCACTTATACAAAGGCGACAGGTGCAGCGTCTCCAGCACACGCAAGACAAAGATGGCCGGTTCCGCCGGGAAAGGCACAATCTGCTTGCCAAAGCCCGCGCAGTCCAACACAGCCTGGTAATCCTCGCCCATGGTCGTGTATTCCTTTGCACCGATATTGAACGTGTCGTTCACGACCGCCGGTTCCAGCGTAGCCATCAGGTAAATCGCGTCGCACAAATCTTCAACGTCCAGCAACTGATAGCGATTCTTGCCATTCCCCAGCATCGGGAAACCCTTGCCGTCTTTCGCCCAGTCATATAGCAGCGCAAACACGCCCAACCGTTCGGGCCCGATGAACGACTTGGGGCGCACCACCGGCACACACATGCCCTTGGCGCGATATTCCTCGCACTGCCGCTCTGCGATCACCTTCGCCTCGCCATACGGCCCTACGCCCTGCAACTGATCCCCCTCCAACAGAGGGTGATGATCGGGGATGCCATACACCGCCGTCGATGAGACGTGGATCATGCGTTCCACTTTGTGCTCATAGGCGGATTGCAACACGTTCTTCAGCCCATCGATGTCGGTGGAGTAAATGTCTTCCTTACTATATAGCGGCAACGCAGCAGCAGTATGAATGACGACGTCGATCCCTTCCATGGAACGATCCACCGTCGCACGATCACGAATGTCGCCTTTGATAACGGTTACCCTATCCTTTTCCGGGTAATCAAAATCTGCAATATCAAGCGAAGCGACCTGATGCCCGTGTGCCAGCAGATAACGTACCAGGTTGATCCCTAGGAATCCTGCGCCACCTGTTATCAGGTAATGTTTTGAAGTATTCGTCTTAGTTACGTTTTCCATCATTGTCTTTCCGTCTCTATTGTACGCGCGCGTCTGGCTATAATTCACTGCAAATGGAAGGCCTATTAAGAAGTCAGGTGCCTGGAACTGCCGAAACAACCCCCGGCGATGATGAACCTACTCGCTGGGTGGTAATCGCCATCGTCAGTCAATTGGAAGCCGAAGTGATGCGCGGGAAGTTGGAAAGTGAAGGAATTCCGTGCATGTTACAGCGTGAAGCCGCCGGAAGCGTATTCGGCATCACCATTGGCCCGCTGGGAGAAGTGCGCGTGCTGGTGCCGGAGCCACTGGCCGACCGCGCATTTGACCTGTTGAATGAAGGCGGCATAGAAGACACTGACGAAGCCATCGACGAGGAAGAGTGGGATGATACCGACGCCGACACACCCAAAGCCGATCAATCTTAGCCCCCTACACCATGATCTTGAAGGGGAGAATCGAAGCGACCCGCTATCGTTGCGCGCATCCCGTGTCGCGCATGCTCGGGCCGCTTCGGTTCCTATCCTCGTCAGTCATTCCATAAGTCAAAGTCGGGACGCGGACTCTCTCGGCGCTACTCCACTGCGACAATCTTAAAAATCGTTTCCCCGCCTGGGGCCGTCACACGAACCAGGTCGCCAATACGTTTGCCAAGCAACGCCTGGCCCAAAGGAGATTCATTCGAGATCGATCCCTGGGTAGGATCAGCCTCCGCCTTTCCCACCAGGTGGAATGTCTCCCGATCCGAAAAGCCCTGCTCGACCACTGTGACCATCGATCCCAGCCGAACGACACCAGAAGCAGTGGCCGACTCATCTAGAATTACAATATCGCGCAAGGTGCGCTCAAGATCGAGGATGCGACCTTCAAGAAAGCCTTGTTCTTCTTTGGCAGCAGCGTAGTCCGCATTCTCAGACAAGTCGCCCTGCTTTATGGCAAAGCGCAAGCGCTCCGCCAATTCTGGGCGTTTCACGTTCTTGAGATTATCTAATTCTTCGCGCAATTTGCGCGCGCCATCAGCGGTGAGATATGTCTTTTGTGGTTCCGATTGCGAATCCATAAGTTAGATTCTAATCTACTATAAAAGTACGTGGAAATATAAGGGCTCGTTGAAGACCTCACACCACAGGAGTTAACAAGATGACAAACCAATCCTTCCCGAACGATTTCCTCTGGGGCACCGCCACGGCGTCCTATCAGATCGAAGGAGCCGTCCATGAAGATGGGCGTGGCGAATCGACCTGGGACCGCTTCAGCCATACGCCCGGCCTGGTGAAAAACAATGACACCGGCGATATCGCTTGCGATCATTACCACCTGTATAAGGCCGACGTTCAGCTCATGAAGCAATTGGGGGTGAAGGCTTATCGTTTCTCAATCGCCTGGCCGCGCATTCTCCCCGCCGGGAGCGGCGCCGTGAACCAGGCCGGGTTGGATTTTTATTCGCGGTTAGTGGATGAATTGCTCCAGGCGAATATTCAGCCTTTCGCGACGCTCTATCACTGGGACCTGCCTGTCGAGCTGGAGGATCGCGGCGGGTGGACCAACCGCGATATCGCCGGCTGGTTTGCAGACTACGCCGCGATTACCGTCAAAGCGCTGGGCGACCGCGTACATGATTGGATCACCCTGAATGAACCCTGGTGTACGGCTTTCCTGGGCTACAGCAGTGGCGAGCATGCCCCCGGCATCCGCAATCCACGCCTTGCGATGCAGGCCACCCACAATACGCTCCTGGCGCACGGGTTGGGGATGCAAGCCATTCGCGCCGCCGGTGATAGCGATACGCGTGTAGGCATTACGTTGAATATGAGCATCAACTTGCCTGCCACCACCAGC
>DAOUFG010000050.1:0-49259 GCA_034430115.1 Thermoflexales bacterium
CTCTCGGCGCGTGCCACAGTGATTCTGACGGCGATTCAGTTTGTTGGGCTGTTGGGCATCTCGCTCTTCGATCCTGCCACGTCCCAGATCAACTGGCCCAGTTTTATGGCGTTCATCTGGTTCGCCACGTTGTTGGGCGTGGTGTTTAACGTGATCAACCAGCAGGACCTGGCGCAAATAGAGCGCCAAACGAGCCAACTGGCTGAAAGCGAAGCGCGCTTGCGCGAACTATCGATTCGAGATTCTCTCACCGGCCTGTATAACCGGCGCTATATGGTGGAGGCCCTGGAGCGTGAGGTGCAACGCGCCGTGCAAAAGCAAGTGCCGCTTAGCATCATCATGATGGATATCGATGGCTTCAAGCAATTCAACGACACCTACGGTCATCCTGCCGGTGACGAATTGCTGTGTGAGGTGACGCGCACACTCTTTGGACTCCTGCGTGACACAGACATCGCCTGTCGCTACGGCGGTGATGAGTTTGTGCTCATCTCGCCGGCGACGCCATTGGAGGTTGCCCGCCGGCGGGCGGAACAGTTGCGTGAATGCGCACAAGACATTCGCGCCCAATACGATGGCCACAGCTTCGCCCCATTCACCTTGTCGCTTGGGGTTGTCAGTTGCCCGCAACACGCCGGCACGGCTGATGCGCTGCTAAAGCTGGCGGATGCAGCGCTCTATCGAGCAAAGCAAAGCGGCCGTAATCGCGTGATCGTGGCCGAGGTGCCCGTTCGCTAAGTCGGGGAAGCCCCTTGCGTCGTTTGCACGGCCCCATCCATGATCTCCAGGAATTTGTGCACGACGGTCGGGTCGAACTGCGAGCCGGCGCGTTGCAAAAGGTAAGCGCGCACCTGGTGCTTAGGCCAAGCCTTGCGGTAGGGGCGGTCGAACGAAAGTGCGTCCCACACGTCCACCACGGCGAAAATGCGTGCTGCCAGGGGAATCTGCTCGCCCCGTAGTCCGCGCGGGTAGCCATTGCCGTTCCACCATTCGTGGTGGCAGTAGGGGATGTCCAATGCTGGGCGCAGATATTGGATCGGCAGCAACATCTCATAGGCATATTGTGGGTGCAGCCGCATGATGGCCCATTCTTCGTTGGTTAATGGGCCGGGTTTGAGCAGGATGCTATCCGGGATGCCCATCTTGCCGATGTCGTGCAAGATGGCGCCGCGCCGGATGTGGATTAGCTCCTCCCCCTGGACGCCCAGCGCTTGCGCCAGGATTTCCGTCAGGTCGGTGACGCGTTGCGTATGGTCTTCCGTCTCCTTGTCGCGCAAGTCCAACGCGTGTGACCAACCCTTGATCGTATCGTCATAGGCCTGCATCAATTCAGTGTTGGCCTGTTGCAAATCGTCGAACAGGCGCACTTTACGTAGCGCCGTTCCCAGCATCTCGCCAACCGTGATCACTAGACGTATCTCCGCAGGGGTAAAAGGGTGTGCCGTCTCGCTGCGCATGCGCGTGATGACGAGCGCGCCCGAACGCCCCGTCTCGTGACGGATAGGGATGAAAACGGCCGGCCCGATTTTGTCGCCATTTTGCAATTGCAACAGGTGGGTAGGCTCTGACGCGTAATCCTTCGTGATGTAGGGTTCGCCGCTGGCCATGACGATGCCAAAGATGCCCTCATCAGGCTGCAAAGGCATGTTCTGATTGTCGGAAAGGAAGCCCTCGGTTTGAACGATGACGAAACCCTGCGCCGGTGAATGCAGCAGGGCCACCATACATGCGTCCACCTTCAATAGGGCGTGTATTTCACGCAGCAACGCGGGCAACATCACGTCGGTGCTCTGTGATTCGCGCAGGCATGATGAGAGGCTCAACAATGCCGACAGCTCCGTGGTGCGTTCCTGTTCTTCTTCATAGAGCCGGGCATTGCTAATCGCCAGCGCCGCCGGGTCGGCCAGGGACTTCAACAGCGCGAAATCATGCTGGCTGACAGGGTGTACTTCGCCAATCGAGATCAACGCCAGCGCGCCGATCAGTTCTTTTTCACGGAACATGCCCACCCCAACGACGGTGCGCAGGCCCAGGCCTTTGATTCTTTGCGCTTCCGGTAATGCCGTATAGGCTTGCAGGTCGTCGATGATGGGTGGCTCGTGCAAATTTTCTACACCGAGCATGCGCATATAGGTATCGATATATCTAATCCGTTCACTAATCTGGTAGTCCGTTGGCATGCCGTGAGTGGCCGTCACAGATAATGCCTGGGTAGCAGGGTCCAATAATGCGATGACTGCGACCGGGAAGTGCAACGCCGCGGCGCTTTCTTCACAAATCGTTTTCTGAACCGTGTTCAGATCCAGCCGGGCATTGAGCCTGGCGGCGATGTGCGCCAGCGCCTCTGCGCGCGCCGCGTTTTGTTCGCGTTCGGCGATCTGCCCGGTGAGCTCTTGCACCATCTGTTTGAGCTGAGTGGTCTGGTCGGTCACGCGTTGGGCCAGCTCCGTGTTCAGACGCCGGATTTCATCTTCCTGCTGTTTCTGTTTCTTGACGTCGCGCCAGGTAGCGGTGAGCCCGTCGCCGTTCTTGGTCGCATGGACGTCGTAGATTTCATAGCTGGATGGCGTATTACCGGTTGGATCATGGTAGAACATGATCTCCTTGGTAAGTGGTTCGCCTGTTTCGACCACTTGCACGCAGTCTCTGAATATCTCCATCTCACGGCGATGGGGCCACTCTTCAAACATGGCGTGCCCGATCAATTCGTTGCGCGGATGGCCGCGCATCTGGCAGCCGGCTTCATTGATTTCTTCGAAATAGAACTCAATGATTTGGCCGCTCTCATCTCGAACGGCCCTTAAGAGGGCAAAGCCATCCAGCATGGTGTTGATGGCGTTGTGCAGTCGTTCATTCTCGGCCTGGAGTTCCAGGTTTTGGTTGCGTAAGACGCCGGCGTCTGAATTTCCTGGCGAGCATAGATCCATGTGATAGTCTCCCCCCGTGACTAATCATCGGCATTTATTAACCTGTGGATACGTTTCCTAGTTTATCTCATTGTGATGTCCATATGGCGTTGTCGTAATGTGCCCCAGCTTGGGCCCCGCTCAACTGCCCAAGATCGCGAATGGGTTGAACCCGCCGCGCCGTCGCCGAGAGACAACCGCCGGCGCTTGCTCCTCAGTCTGTTCTTGCTGTTCTTCGCTCAATTCCTCCAGCGCAGCGAATTGCAAAGTATATAGCCGGTGATACAACCCGTTGCGCGCCAGTAGCTCTTCGTGCGTGCCCAGTTCCACCAGGCAGCCTTTGTCGAGCACGGCGATGCGGTCTGCCACCTGCACGGTGCTCAGGCGGTGGGCGATGATGATGGTCGTGCGGCCTTGCATCAGTCGCCCCAACGCATCTTGTACCAGCCCTTCGCTTTCACTGTCGAGCGAGGAGGTTGCCTCGTCCAACAATAGAATGCGCGGGTCCTTCAGAATCGCCCGCGCGATCGCGATGCGTTGGCGCTGCCCGCCCGATAGTTTCATCCCGCGCTCGCCCACCAGTGTATCGTAACCGGCCGGCAGCTCCATGATGAAATCGTGCGCGTTGGCGGCTTTGGCCGCTTCGATGATCTCCGTTTCGCCCGCGTCTAGGCGGCCATACAGAATATTCTCTCGCACGTTGCCGCTGAAGAGCAATGTATCTTGCGGGACGATGGCGATGTTCGCCCGCAGGCTCTCCATCGTCATATCCCGTAAATCCATCCCGTCCAGCCGGACGCATCCGCCGCTAGGGTCATAGAAACGCGGGATCAGGTTGAACAGGGTCGATTTGCCGGCGCCGCTGGGACCGACCAACGCCAGTATCTCGCCGGGCGCAATCTCCAGCGACACATCCCGCACCACTTCATTGCCCTTCTCATAACTGAACGAGACGTTCTCGAACGTGATGCGCCCCTGAGCCGTGCCGATGTCCATGGCGTTTGGCGCATCCTGCACGTCGCTTTGTGTGTCCAGAATTTCAAAGATGCGCCTGGTGGCACCGATGGCTTCCTGGAACTGTGAAAATGCCGTCATCAATGCACTGACGCCGCCGGCCACCACACCGCCATATAGTAGGAACGATACAAGGTCACCGGCCTTTAAGCGGCCCGACATGACCTCTTGCGACCCAAACCATAAGATGCCCACCAGCGCAAAGAAGAACATCAACCCGATCAGCGGCCCAAAGGTGGCGCGCAGACGCGCCAACTGGAGCGAGACGTCGAAGTATTTGTGCGTCACCGCGTCGAAACGCTCCACCTCGTAGTTCTCGCGCCCGAACGACTTCACCACGCGCACGCCGCTGATGGCTTCGTCGGCCACGGCGTTCGATTCGGCCAGCCGATCTTGCACCTGGGTGGAGAGCGGGCGGAGGGAGCGGCTATAAAACCGCGCGATCAGCGTCGCAATTGGGAACACCACCAGCACGACCAGCGTCAGCCGCCAGTTGACGGCGACGATGAGCACCATGGAGCCGACCAGCGTGAGCGCGTTGCTCAGAAAGGATGCCAGGTTGTTCACCAGGGTCATGCGCACCACCGATACGTCGTTAGAAAGGCGTGAGATCAGTTCGCCGGTGCGGCGCGTGGCGAAAAAGCTCAGGCCCTGTGCCTGCAAACGTCGATAGACGTCGGTGCGCAGTTGCAACGCCATCGATTCGCCGGCATAGCTCACCAGGTACTGGCTGAAGATGTCGGCGATGGCGCGCAACACGAACAGCCCGATTAGCACGCCGATCAACTGTGCGGCGCTCAACGTGCCTGGCACACCGGTGACGGCATTCACCAGTTGGCCGCTCACCAGCGGAAAGAAGAGAAATAAACCCGTGCTAACCAGGAACAGAACCGCCGCGACGGCAATTTGCAGCCGATAGGGCTTCACATAGTTCAGCAGACGCCAATCGAAATCCATTTTTCGTGCCGATTCGGCACGCTTCGCTCTTTCACTCATACAAAAAATGCCTACCCTTTATCAAAACAACCCGTCAATCACGATATGGAAGAAGCGCCCTAAAAACACGCGGATCAAATGCGAGAGCCGTAACCGGATGGATTGTAAAGCCACAGGCTTACAATAACATGAGCGACTTCGGGTGCACGTACGGGAACCCCCAAGAGTGTTTTGGATATATGCATTGGGCATCTTCCGCACATAGCGTATAGATAACGGCATTGCGCCAACCTCACCCTGGATGTGCATGTTGCCCACTATAGTGTCATCCCGAGAGTTGGATCGTTGATACAAAAGAGGTGTTCCATGACTCGCAGCCCTGTCATTCCGAAGCGCGCGCCAACGAATGAAATCATGCAAGGGGTTAATAGCGCGCGAGGAATCTGAGCCTTGTCCTGAACAGGCACTTTACACAACCAAGATTCCGACGAGCGCAGCGAGGAGGAATGACAGTTCAAGCCATGTCTCTCTGTAAAATAAATCACATGTCATGAGCAGCGAAGCGAGGGAGCTTGGCCGTGCCTCGTGAGAAACATCGCCGTGGAACCGTGGTTCTATCCAACATGCGTGCCGATGACCGCTCAGATTCCTCATGCGCCATTGCAGCCCGGCTCTATTTCCGTCACTCGGCGCATTCGGAATGACCCCGCCGTTGAAACAGAGCAGGTTCCATCGCCGGCGAGCTTTTCGAAATGCCCTTTTGAAACAGTCTCTGAGGGAACCGTCTTGAGCTTGTCGAAGGATGCAATCATGGTGAGCCTGTCGAACCATGATTGCCTAAAAACCTTGCTGTAAATCGCTAGCTGCTATAGCCCTGTGCCAGGCCGGCGTTCAACCCGTGGAAGGCCTGCCTGATCCACTGGTAATTTTGTTCGCTCATGCCCAGCGAGCCGTAGTCTTCGATGTAGCCGATGAACCCGCCGTTAAACGCGCCCAATTGATCGCGCAGCAGGCGTGCGTAGGCGAATATCTCGTCGCGCGTGCCGCTCACGGCGCGGCGTTGATGATCGACCGAGCAGCAGAAACACACCTTCCCGCCGAACTCGTGCGCGAGTTGTTCCACGCCGAAGATATCGGGTTGCAGCAGTTCCAACACGTCCACCCCAATTTCGATCAGGTCGCCGATGATGGCGTGCACGTTGCCGCACGAATGAAACCACACCTTTTTGCCGGCCTGGTGGGCGATGGCAAACTGCTCAGCGTAGCGCGGGCGGAAGAGCTTGCGCCACAGCGCCGGGGCGATCATCAGTCCGCGTTGTGTGCCCCAGTCGTCGCCAAAGCAGATGGCGTCCACGTCATAGTGCACGGCCTGGCGGATGATGCCATTTTCAAAATTGAAGACGTAATCCAGCACCTGGTTGGCGATCTCGGGGGCGGCGTATAGATCCATCAGGAGCTGATCGAACCCGCGCAGGAAGGTGGCCGTGTTGAAGCCGGTGATGCCCAGGCCGAAGCGCAGAAACTTATCGCGGTTTTGGGCGATAAAGGCCGGCAAGTCGGCAAAACGCCCGGGCGCGTAGGGGTCTGGCGGCTGGTACGTCGAGAGCGCGGCGTCGTCGAGCAGTGGGTGCGTGCTGGGCTGGCCCATCGTGCCGTCCAACGTGTGCCACACATAGCCCCACTCGGTCATGCCGGGCTCCGACGGCGTGAAGCCTGCCGCGGGCAGAAAACCGGTGCCTAGCGTGTCGGACGAATCGAAATCGCGGTTGCAATACGTAATCGGCAGGCGCGGCGGATTGCGAAACTCAATGGCGCGATAAACAATTTCTTTGGGATTCATAGGGTTCAGTCGATTAAATGTGCTGTGCCTTTGGAATCATACTGGTAAACCCAAATTGGCGCAGCCGCCCAGGTATTTGAGGTGTCGAACGTGATCTGCCCCAACAGGCCGTCGTAACGAATGTGGCGCAATGCCTCAGCTACGCCCTCACGTGTGGGGGTGCCGTGCGCGTCGATGTCGGCCTGTAGCGCGCGCAGGATCAGCCGTGTCGCGTCATAGGCGCTGATCGAGCCTGGCCCCGCCGTGAAGCCGCCGGAAATGTCGGCGAATGCACTGAGCGTCTGTGTGGCCGTCAACAGGTCACGCGGGTAGGGGGCCGTGGCGGTGAAGCAAAGCGCCTGGGCCATGTCGCCCAGAAGCCCGGCCGCCGCCGGAGATTGAAAATCCGCCAGTAGTTGCAGTGTTTGGGTATCCACCTCGCCCTGGTAGGCCTGCCCGCTGGTGAGTCGTATAGGAGCGCTCGTGGTGCAGCGGCTGTTGGTCAGGCGTTCTTGCAGCGCCGCGGTGGATGGCCCCATGCGGAAAACGTAGGGGCCGCTGGGAAGCTGGTCGGCCGGAACGCCGGGCGCGACCAGCGCCAGGTGCGCCTGGCTATACACCGGCTGCGCGGCGCGCGTGGTCTCGCTGCGCAGATTGCCGATCACGGCCATGACGCCGTCATCCAGCACGACGTTGTGCGCCACGCGCTCGGCAAATGCCGGGTCCGCATTGTCGTTGTAGGCCACAAAGGTCACTTCGTAGTCACCAAGCCCGCCGGCCTGGATTTGCTGCCGTAGCGCCAGGCGCATGGCGGGGAAGGCGTCATAGCCCACTTCGCGGAAGCGCCCTTCGAAAGGGGCAACCAGGGCAATCTTGATCGTGGGGCGTGGCCTGCCACAGGCTGCGAGCGTCAAAATGAGCCCCAGTGCGAGTGCTAGGCGCGCAAATAGCCTTCCGCTCCAAGCAGGCGGCGTGTGCTCATTTGCTTTCATGTTGTATTTTCGCCAATACATAGCGTCCATCGGGCAGCGGCCCGGCATCCGTGACGGCGGCTAAGCGATCTTGCGTGTCGGGGTCGTACCAACCGATTGCCAGTTGATAGTCTCCAGCCGGCACCCCTGCCAGGTCCAGGCTCACTGTCTCGCTGATGATTTCGTCTGGAACCCACATGCCGGTTGGGTACATGCCGTTGAGCGTGAAGCGGTCTTCCTGGCGGATCGGCTCGGGTGTGGCCAGCGGCGCCAGATGCACAAATAGCTTATAGTCCTGCGTCAGGCTCAATGCCGAGGACCAGTATAAAGTCAGGCTTATATTTTGTGTGCCGCTCAACAGATCGTAGCCCAGTAGATGAATGGACTGCCCAAAGGTGATCGCCGTCTGATGTTGTATCTGCGGCACCTCGTATTGATGATCGGTGATGAGAGCGTGTGGCCTTTCGGGGGCCAGGCTGGTGTTGCTTTCACGCCTGCCCACCAGCGTGACCTCGCCGGTGGGGTGCTGGTCCAACACGCGATACCAGCGGATGAGCACGCTATAGTCCTCACCCTGCTTTAGCCAGCTCTGGGTGTGCGTGCAATAGCTATCCAGCACAGCCACGTTTGGAATCCACGACCAGGTGGGCGCCAGGCCCGATTGCGGTTGCGAATCGACCTGTGCGATGACGCGCCCGTCCGCCCCACGCATCAGGAACGACACCTGCAACGCAGCCGCCATAGGGTGCACCGTTGCCCAGGTGGTGCGGAAGCACAGGTTGTTGTAGTCGGGTTGGTACCAGTCCAGCGAACGCAGTTGGATGCCGTTGGGGAAGGTGCGGATCGGTTGATTGGTCGATTGCAGCGTGGCAGGTTGATCCACCCACAGGCCGCTCAAATATTCCTGTTGCAGGTCGCCCGCGCCGGGCAGGGTGGGCGTGTAGACGTTGCCCGCTGCGTCGCGCGCACTGATGCGCAACAGCAGTGGCCCCGGCAACGCGTTGGTGATGACGTTGAACGTGCTGCGCAGCGGCGTGTCGCTATACTGGCTCATCGGGTAGCGGAAGACGTAGGCGAAATACCCGCCGGATGGCACCTCCTGCTTGACCTCGATCCTGGCTGGCACGCGATTGTCACGCCACTGCGTGCTGAGCGTGAATGGCTGGCCGGCCTGCACCTCGTTCGGGCTGATGCTGACGCCGGTGAGCTCATACGTCTCACCGTTGCCGCCCTGCATCACCACCGTGGAGCGGTTGGCAAACTGGCGCTCGGTGTAATCCACGATTTGCATCGCGGGCGCGCTGGGTACATACAACGCATGTGCCACCTGGGCAATCAAGAACACGCCCAATACGGCGCCGAGAGTGCTGCCCGCCGCGCGCAAGCCGGCCTTTGGCGTTCGTGCAGCGCCGATCAGGCAAAGCAGCAGGAGCAAGCCACCGGCTGCCAGTGAGATGCGTTCGGCAAGATGTTGCAGTGGCGTGCCGTCCAGCGCCAGTTCCACCCAGTGCTCGCCCTGCGGCAAGCTGAGCATGGCCCAACCCGACCCGACATAGGGGCTCAGCGCGAGGTCGCCCAGGCGCGCGCCCGAGGCATCGAGCAGAGTCGCGTGCCAGGCCGGCCAGTAGAGCAGTGGGAGCGTCAGCGTAGCGACCGGGCTGCCGACGGAAATGTGCCAGCGCTGGCGGGTGGGGCTAAGTTGTTCGAGCGTGGATGAAATGACGTCGCCCGTCACGGCAATCGCGCGGCGGGGTTGTTGCAACAGGTCGGGCCCGATCATCGGCCTCGGCTGGGCGCTGAGGGGCAGATATTCGGCACGAATGGTGGTGCCGATGTTGCTGCTAAACCATTCATATTGTTGCAGGCTTTGGGGCGTTACGTCTTCTGCGCGGATGTTCAGGCGCAGGTTGGGCAAACCGGGCAGGCTGAGCGCCAGCATGATGCACGCCAGGCCAAAGCCCGCGCCGCGCAGCCAACGGGCCGTGCGATGGTGTGTCTCCGCCGCTGCATTGTTCGCCTGGAGGGGCTTGGCGTGCCAGTGCATCAGCCCGCCGGCCAGTAGTGCGCCAAACAGGGCCTGGGCGGACAGGAACCGCCAGGGGAACTGCACCAGCGGCAGCCACGGCAATGCGTCCCAAACGGGTTTGCTGAGCGGCGTGATCATCAGCGTCGTGACCAGGCCCAGCCCAAAGATCAGCGCGCCGTTTAGCCTGTGCTGCCGCCGGCTCAGCCAGACCAGCCCGCCCAAGATGCTTAGCAGCGCCTGCGGCAGGGCGATGGCAAATACGTTCAGCGCGCCATCGACGGAGTAATCGAACACGGCGTTGAACTGCACCAGGTTCGCGGCGCGAAAGTGATTGTTGTAGTCCAGGTAGCCGGTGGTTTGGTACCCTAATTGCAGGCCCTGTGCCTCGGCCAGTGCGGGCAGCCAGAACCACGCGCTGAGCGCCAGCGCCAGCGCGACGGCACCCGCCAGCCAGGCGACCGGCCTTAAGATGGCGGCCGGCGAATGCGCGTGCGCATATTGCGCCAGGCGCACCAGGGCATATAGCGCGGTCAACGGCGCAAAGATCACGATGGAGACGTTGTGGGTGAGCGTCAACCCGGCCAGCGCCAGCGCGAGGACGAGCATGTCCCACAGTCGATGGCCTGCCTTGCGCAGGATGAGCCGGTCCACGCTCCACAGGATGAGCGGGTACCAGGCGAAGGCGAAGAACTCTTGCAGCGAGTCGCCGCGCACGTACAGGTTTGCCAGGTGATAGGGCGCGAGCGTGTAGGCAAGGGTGGCAAGCAATGCCCCCGGCTTTGGCAGCAGTGTGCGCGCATAGAGCCACATCGCGCCGGCTGCGGCCAACATGCCCAACGTTTGGGTCAGCTTGATCGCGCTGAGCAGGTCGAACCCGCCCAGGTTTAGCAGTGCCGCCAGGTAGTAGGGCAGGGCCGCATAGAAGCTGAAGAAGGGATAACCCAGGCCGAAGGCGGCATCGGGCATCCAACGCGCCGGGAAGATGCCCGCGCGCAAGTTCGCCGCCAGCTCATAGGTGCGTTGCAACAGGAAAGGGCTGTCGCCACCCGCGTGGGTTTGGATGATGCCCGGCCCCAACCACAGGTTGGCGCTGGCCGCGATGCAGGCCAGCGCCAGCAGGCCCAGCGAGGCTAAGTTGGCGCCGGATGAAGGCCAGTGCGCCGGGGCGCGAGCTTGAGCCGATGTCGATTGTTCGGGTGGCATCATAGCCGGGGGTCAATGCCTTTCGTTATAAGCGCCTGCTCTGCATGAAGAACAATACGCCCAAGCCGATGGCGCCCAGGATGATCACGCCACCACCCACCGTCGCCAGGATCGCCAGGATGCTTGGCCCGCTGCTTTTAGCGGTGGTGGCCGGGGTAGGCGTGCCGGTGACACCCACGACCTGATCGCCATCGCTGGCCTTACGCAGCCCGACAGAGAACTTGGCCGCCGCGCCGCCGGGAATTGTGGCTGTGTCGTTCAAAGGCGTGGTGGGGTTGTAATCGGCCACGACTGTTGCGGCCACGGTGTAATCGCCCGCCGTGAGGTTGTTGATGCAGTATGGTTCGCTCACGCCGTCAGTTGTATAACTGGCGACGACGTTGCCATTTGATGTCACCTTAAATAGGACGTTCGGCACCAACTCCTCATCTGTGTCGCGCAGGCCGTCACCGTTATTGTCAAAGAAGGCTTGCACGCATAATGCGCCGGCGGTGGGTGTGGCAGTGGCCGAGACGACTTCGGTGGGCTGTACAGCCGTTGCGCCTTCGGCCGGTTGCGTGGGCGGCTCGATGATGAGCACCTTCCCGATGGACAGCAAGTCGTCGCTCATCCCGTTCAGGCGCTTCAGTTCTTCCACCGACTTGTTATATTTCAGCGCAATTGCAAATAAAGTGTCCCCTTCTACCACGGTATAGGTGGTCCCGCCCGAAGCTTGAACTGCCGGAGCAGTCGCCGTGACGCTGAGGGTGCCTTCCGCCGTCGCGTCGGGGGCGGGTGTGCCGTTGGTAGTGGTGACGGCGTCGGACGCCTGGACCGTCGTGCTGACGGTCTCCGTGACTGGCGGCGCGGTGTATTCCAACACAGCGTCATCCCAGAAGACCTCGTTATGCCGCACAGCGTCCGCCATGGTGGCGTAGAGGTACACGATGACGGTGGAGGATTTGGCCTCTGCTTCCACGCTGAATTGCGTAAAGGCGTCTTTCGCGTCATGCTCTTCGGACCACACCACCTGACCGTTCAACGGGCTGGCTTGCCCGTTGTTGCCGCCCATTGGGTCGATGCCGATCTTCAGTTTGATGTCGGGGGAAGGGCGGGCGGAGATGGGGCTTTCGTCGTTGGTGGACCACGATTCGCCCCATGCGCTGAAGTGCAACTTGGAGCCTACTTTTACGTCCGCGACGATGCGATAGATGCCGCCGGTGAATGTGGCGTTTTCCACGTAGATGCGCTGAGACGCCGAGCCGCTCTTGACGCGATTGGCGGTCTTGGTCTGCACGTATTGCGGTTGGAAGTTGATGCCGGGTTGATCTGTCTCGCGGCGCGGGATGAACCATACGCCCCAACCGGTCGGCACGTTACACGACCCTGTTTTGCAGTAGGGGTCGGCCTTGAAATCTCCTTCGAACCCTTCGTTGAAGACGGGGGACTGATCCTGCGCGTAGGCACTGGTGGGGCTAAGCGCAGGCGCGAGCATGATCACAAGCACTACAATTGCCCAGATCAGATTCTGCCATCTGGCATGTGCATAACCCACGTTCAACATGGGGGGGAGAAATGAGTATCGTTTTCTATTCATGTCTTCGATTCCCTACCAGTATACGCAATTGTTCAGGCGTTCAGCCCGAGGCTAACGTACCACGATGATTTGTATGGCGTCGGCAAGGTGATTACCGTGTGCGTCCAGCAGTTGCAGGCGCGTGTTCCCGGCGCGGTGATAAATCCCTAAGGTGACGCTATCTCCTGCTTGCACGCCACCCGGGACGGCCATTGGATGCGGATCGGCGATCTGGTCGCCCACGCGCCAGGTCGGCATGGGCAAGTAACCAAAGGCAGGGCTGCCATCATGCTGAGTGATGACCTCTCCTGTGCGCTGCCAGTGGACGAACACCGCCAGGTCCTCGGTAATCGGCTTTGATGTGCTCCACAGAACAGTTACAGTATAAACCGCCGGCTGCTGAAGCGCATCCGCCAATGTGGCAGCCTCTACCGTCAACGGCAGATGATCGCTGCTGAGCGTCGCGCCGCCGGGTAATTGCAGCATGACGCGTTGTACCCATATGCCCTGCTCAAAGCTGGCCGCATCGGCGGCGGGCTGCGCGGGCTGTGCCGAAAGCGCGATATAGGCCCGATGTGGCCGGGCGTCCAGGTCTCCCTCGGCCAGCGGGCCAGGCGATAGTTGTAATTCGCTGCCCAGTGGCAGGGCATTGCGCAGCGCCGTCCAGTCATGCGTGGGGTCGGCCAGCAACAGCACCCGGTTGGGGGCGGTCGGCGGTGGCGCGGCGGTGCTCACAATCGTCACACGCTGTTGTTCCACGTCGGGCGACAGCAGGCGCAGCGCGGGGTTGTCGTCCGCAAGGTGGTCTTGTAACCATAACGACGCCGGCGGGTTGGCCTGGGTGTAGTCGTTGATTGCCTGGGACAGGTGCACGTTTGAATCTTCCAGCCAGTAGGCCGTCATGTCGTTTTGAATGTAACGATCGAAGTAGTCGGCCCGTGTGCCGAGGCCGGAGACGACGAGCAGGCAGCTCGCCAGCAGCGCCGGCGGGCTGACGATGCGACGCAAGCGCCCCGCATAAAGGTTCAAGAACCCCCGCCTGGAGAGCCAGGCCAGGGCAGCTTCCAGCCCAATGGCCGCAATGATGCAGGCCGCCGGGAGCGCCCCAATCGCGCGCAAGAAGTGCGGCGTGTCTTCGGCCAGGATGGTGGGCACCAGGAAAAGGACCAGCCATAACAGCATGAAAAGCGATTCGGGGGCCGGGGAGCGCTGGTTGGGGTTGGCCGGGCGCTTGAAGATGCGCCAGGCGCAGGCCACGACGCCGAGCACAAAGGCCAGCCCCAGGAGCGGGTCGAAGACCGGCCGCAGCGACAGGTTGTGCCGCCAAATGCGATCCCCTTGCCAGACGAACATGCCGGCCGCTTTCAGGATGTTGCCCAGGAGCGTCCCCAGCACGTCGCCCTTATTAATGATTGGGCTGAGGATGGAGACTTGTTCGGCGCGCATGAAATAGAGGTCGGCGTGCCGCGTCAGCCAGATGCCAAAGGGGGCTAGCGTGACCAGCGCGCCCAGCGCCATGTAGGCTACGGCTTTGCGGGGCGCTGGGCCTTTGGGCAATCTAAAGCCATGCACGTGTAGCGTGCTCAAAAGGGCGCTCGCAATCAACATACCAAGCAACAAGAAGGGGGTCATCTCCGCCGACGTGTAGGTATAGAGCGTGAGCCCAAGCGCCGCACCCGCCACGAGCGAGAGGATGGTGAAGGAGGCTGTGTCGTCTTTGCCTGTGCGCAAGCGCCGGAAGACGAGCGCCAGCAACGCGACGCTGGTGCACAATAAGAGGGGCAGTGTGATGGCCCGAAACGCCACGCGGCTCAGTGCCACGTGCCAGAACGTAATGGCCATGACCGCAGCGCTCAACACGCCCACACGGTGTGAAAAGAGGTTGCGCCCGGCGGCGTAGATGGCGACGAGCGTCAATGTGCCGATGGTCGCCGAGACGATGCGCAGCGCCAGCGGTGTGCGGCCCAGCAGCGCGATCCCGATGGCCAGGAAGTACATAAATAGCCCTTCGCGCCCGTTATTGGCGGCGAAGAAAACGGCAGGGTGACCGCGCAATATGCCCAATGCGTCCAGGCCGTAAAAAGCTTCGTCTCGATACAGGCCGGGCGGCAAATCTCCGATGCGATAGAAGCGCAGCGCGGCGCCGGCCATCAGGATGATGAGGAGCGGCAGCCAGTCGCGCCAACGTCTGAGCAGTGTTGACATGCCTGGTGGATTTTAACAGCCCACTGCCGTAAAATCGCATCCCGATGCGTATTACGTTGCTCTCTAAAGCGCTGGTGACGGGTGCCTATCAGCGTAAATGTGAATTGATCGCTGCGCACCCGGACATAGCGCTGACCGTATGCGTGCCGCCGGCATGGCGGACGGGCCAGCATCTCGCGCGCCTGGAACGCCTGCACACGCAGGGTTATGCGCTTGTCGAGTTGCCGATTCACTTCAATGGCAACTTCCATTTACACTATTACCCTCAGTTGGCGCAGCAGCTACAGCTTACGCGGCCCGATATTTTGCATATCGACGAAGAGCCCTACAACTTGGCAACCTTCCTGGCCCTGCGCGCTGCGGGCGCCTTGAGCGCCAGGGCGCTCTTCTTTTCGTGGCAAAACCTGTATCGTAGTTACCCGCCGCCGTTCCGTTGGATGGAACAATATGTGCTTCGGCATAGCCAGTGCGCCATCGCGGGCAGCCAGGAAGCAGCCGCGGTGTTACATACTAAGGGGTTTGAACAGCCGATTGACGTCATCCCCCAATTTGGGGTGGATACGGAGATGTTTATGCCACGGATGGAGCCTGCCACACAGCTGCATGACCGATTCTTGATTGGGTACGTTGGGCGACTGGTGAAGGAGAAGGGTGTGGATGTGCTTCTGCACGCGCTGGCAGGTCTGCCTGAGCAGGCGCAGGTGATGATCGTCGGCGCAGGTGATGAACTGCTGCATTTGCGCAACCAGGCGCTGCATCTCAACGTCGTGAATCGCGTGGAGTTTGTGCCGGCCGTTGCTTCTGCGCGCATTCCATCCATCTATCACCAATTGGATGTGCTTGTGTTGCCTTCGCGGACGCAGGCCAACTGGAAGGAGCAATTTGGGCGCGTGTTGATCGAGGCGATGGCCAGTGGCGTGCCGGTGGTCGGTTCTACGTGTGGCGAGATCCCCCAGGTGATCGGCGACGCGGGTTTGTTGTTCCCCGAAGGCGATGCCGATGCCCTACGCCAGCAATTAACCCAACTCATGGAGCAGCCGGATACGTGTGCCAGCCTGGCGCAGCGCGGGCGCGCGCGTGTGCTGGCACATTACACCATGCAGCGCGTGGCCGATGAGACGGTGGCTGTGTACCGGCGTATGATGCAAACGGGCGCTTAGGATCGCAGAGAACTGCAATATTTGGAGGTGCTTACGATGACGAACGCGGAACGAATGCAAAAATTGGACGATTTGCCGAACACTTTTGAGCGCCACGTGCGGAATCACATCGAGCAGATTCAGAATAATCACAAGGCGTGGCTCGCACAACGCGGCTAACACAGGAGGCATTACATGATCAGGCCGGCCGGCTGGAACACATGGGACGTTCGTTCGTTGAATGGCGTGGTGCACCTGCCTTCGGCGTTGCGCGTTCGCTTCAGCTTGCTAGATATGCGCACCGGCGAGCAACGTGACGAGTTCGATTGGCGCAACGGGATGCAGCGCCTGGGCCCGCACGCGACGGATGGCGCCTATAGTGAGATAGAACTGAAGTGGGGCGACGCGCGCGTGCGGATGGAATATGCCGCCAGCGCAGACCGGCTCGCTTGCCGCGTCAGCGGGTTGGCCGATTGTGCGCATCTGCGCCTGTTGGTGACGTTGGATGGCGCGTGGCAGACCACCGTGCAAACAGCGCTCGTCGCAAGTGGTTGGCGGGTAAGCGCCGGTGGGCAAGCGTGGCAGGCCAATCTGTGGGGTCAGGGCGATCCGGCGTCGGGCTGGCGGCTGGATGCGC
Organism: Thermoflexales bacterium; assembly: GCA_034430115.1. Lineage (GTDB taxonomy): Bacteria > Chloroflexota > Anaerolineae > J036 > Brachytrichaceae > CAIXPS01. The sequence continues at coordinate 16,412 of DAOUFG010000050.1, forward strand.
CGGTGCTGTTACAGGTGATGCCCATTGCAGGTACCGCGTTGCCCGATGCAGAGTCGCCGGCAGGTTGGATCGACCAGCAACATGCGAAGGCAACGCAGGTTGGCTTACAGACCTCCGGCTGGCTGGCCGAAGCTGCCGATGGTTTGACGCGCGGCATCAACTGGAACACCATCTGGGAGCCGATTAAAGGGCGCATCTGCACGCCCGTTTCGCGGGATTGGTGTAAGGGCCAATTCTTTGGCTCGTATGTGCTGTTCGACTGGGACACTTTTTTCTGCGCCGTGATGGCCGGGCTGGAAGACCCTGGCTTGGCTTCGGCCAACGTGCGCGCCATCCTGCAGGAAGTGTCGGCAAATGGCTTCGTGCCAAACTTCGGCTGCGAATTTGGCGCTTCGGAAGACCGCTCTCAGCCGCCGGTGGGCGCCTATTGCACGCTGAAGCTGTATCAATCCGCCGGGCTGGCCGACCGTGCGCAAGCACTGGCCTTGCTGGCCGAGACGTACCCGGCTTTCCAGCGTTGGCACGCCTGGTGGCTGCCGCACCGCGATGGCAACGCGGATGGCTTGCTGGAGTGGGGCTCCGACCCATTGCCCGGTTTGAAGGAGTGGCTGTGCGACAACATGCAGGCCGCGATGTACGAGTCGGGCCTGGATAACAGCCCGATGTATGATGACGCCGCCTTTAACCCGCAAACGCACAGCATGGAACTGGCCGACGTGGGCTTGAACGCGCTGTATGCGCTGGACGCCTGGGCGCTCAGCCAGATCGCGACGTTGCTGGGCCGGGATGATGAGGCGCGCGGCTATGCCGACGAATATGCCGCCTTCGCGCAGCGCATCAATGCGCAGATGTGGGACGAAGCGGCGGGCATCTATAAGAACAGGCATTGGGATGGGCGTCTCTCGCCGCATCTCTCGCCGACCAACTTCTACCCGCTCATCGCTGGCATCGCCCCGCGCGAACGGGCCGAACGCATGTTGCGCGAGCATCTGTTGAATGAGCGTGAGTTCGCCGGGCAATATGTGATCCCCAGCACCGCGCGTGATGACCCCGGCTATGGCGGCAACGACTATTGGCGCGGACGCATCTGGGGGCCGATGAACTTCCTGGTGAGCGAAGGGCTGCGTCGCTATCGCTTCGACGCGGCGGCCTTGCAGTTTGCGCAGCGCGGGCTGGCGCTGTTCCTGGGTGAGTGGCGCGCCGAAAGCCACGTGCACGAGAACTACAACACCGACACCGGCGACGGCGATGACGTGCCGAATTCCGATCCCGTCTATACCTGGGGCGCGTTGCTGGCCTACATTGCTTTGCAGGAGATCGTGGATGCCGAGCCCTGGGGCGGCTGGCGATTCGGGAATCTATCCACCGAGCCGGCAGGCATACAAGGCGTTCAAGTGGCCGAAGGTGCCCTGGACGTGCAGACGGGGCCGGCGGGGCTGATGGTGAGCCTGAATGGTGCAACGCTGCTCAAGACGGACGGGCCTGCGCTGGTGACGGGCTATCGGCGCGCAGAAAACAGCCTATCATTGCATGTGGCGAGCGAGGCGGCGCTGACGTTGACATTAGGTGGATTGCCGCCCGCAACGGCCATCACGGTCAATGGAGCACCCCACACCACGAGTACCTCCGGCCAGATAACCCTGCGCGTGCACCCGCCGCAGGAACTCGGCTTGCGCTGGTAGTTCTTCGAGATGTTGAGGTGCGCTTTAAGGGATGCCCACACAGTTGTATGGGCATCTCTTTATCTATCGCGTGCTCGCGTGGGGCACGAGCGCCAGGAATGGCACCTCGCCTGCCAGGAAGCGCACGTCGTCTTCGTCGCCATCCACGCGGTAGCCCATGATGCCGGCCAGGGTGCGCAGCGTGTCCGGATGACGGCGGTTGTAATCCAGCATGACCTCGGTAGCCTGTGGCAGTGACAGACGTTCGGCGTGGGCCGCCGTTCGTTTGCGTCCCACCTGGATCGTGATTTCCGGGTGCGCCATCACATTTTTGTACCAGTCCGCTTTTTCACCAAATCCAGAGACGACGACGTAGGCGCCTGTCTCCTCGTTGCGACCTACGACCTCCACGACGACCTGTCTTGGCAGGCCCGATTTGCGCCCGATGTGGTTGATCAACACAAAGCGCTGCCCCAACAACCATCCCAATCCAAGCCGGTAGAGCCAGATCGGTGCACGCCAGCCCAGACGTGCCAGGCCGCGCGGCGGCAGTACCTCAGAAATTTTCTCGTGCATAGATAAACGCCTCCTTCAGGGGTGCCCATGCAGCCAGATGGGTCACCCTCTCCTTGAACGTCTCAGCAAGTTTATTTTGTCAGGTTCGCTTCTTGGGCCAAAAGGCCCCCGTGCTTTTGTAATAGTCGGTATAAGCTGCACCGTAACGCCAGACCAGGTCTTGCTCCTCGGCGAAGCAGAGCAATAGAAAGATGGGGAAGTAGATCAGCGAGAAGAGCGTTAGGAAGGGCGAATTGAGGAGCAGCGCGATTACCAACCAGCAAAATGCCTCGCCCACTGCTTGTGGGTGGCGGATTTTGGCATAGATGCCGCCATAGAGCGTGTGTTCCCTCTTGGGGCGGAGTGCCTCTTCACCTGCGTCGCGCAGACCAATCAGCATCAGCGTCACGCTGGGGATGCCGATGGCGGCGGCCAGAACCGCCGAAACCCACCAGGGCCAGGGGAATCTTTCAGGGAGCGGTGTCTCTAGCGGGTAGAACAGGTAAACCACATAGTTGATTACCGTGACTCCCTCAAAGAGGCCGGCGATGATTCGTTCTCGCCCGCAGCGTGCATAGGCCACTGGGCCGATCAGCTTTTCACGCGTGGCTGGGCTAACGCTAAGCACGTAGTAGTACAGGAAAAGTAAAGAGGCCAGGATAAGAACGAATAGATTCATGCAAGCGATCATAGGAACTCCTTGCAGATGAAAACAGCGCACCTCACTTCATCTGTGCCTCTTGCCATGCCTGGGCAATCGCAGGGTTACGGGCGAAGAACGCCGCGCGGGTGGCCGCATCGACGCCGTTGAGCGGGCATGAGAAGTTGACACAGCGAGTGCAGATATTGCGGCGTAAGAGATAGAAAAAGCTGACCGCCGAAGCCAGTCCGATGACGGCCAACGCGTATTCCTGCCCAACGACCATCAATGCCAGCGGGTAGGCAACCAGCAGCAGTGCACCGACCAGAAACTGGATCTGCTCCGAGCGGCTCATTGGGCCGGGACGGTAGGCCCAAAGCTTGATCACCCCATAATTGGCGTGACAATGCAACACGTGCCCGGCCTCGGCCCAATAGGGGCAATGACTGCATAAGACGCGCCCTTCCCAAACAAAGAAGAAGAAAAGCATATAGGCCAACCAACCGAGCAGCCACCAGCCATACCCGCTTTGAATGCCTCCCGCAATGGCGGTGACCAGGAGCGGCAGGAAGATCATGAAAAAGTGGGTAGTATCTCGCGCTTCATAGCGGCACATGAGCCGGCTGGTGAGCGTGCAACCTTTGCAATCCACAATGGGACGAGCCGTACAGGGAATGTCGTTCACGATGACCCTCCGTAATCCTCTGTCTTTGCCAGGCCCCTGATAAGCAGGTCAGACAAGAGCTTGACCTGGATGAATATATTGCCCGGCAGACCCAACATGTAGTACAGAATCAGACCGTCGTAGAGTGCAGCCAATCCCCAGGCCAATTCGTCGGTGTCCACTGCGTGAAATTCACCGCGGGCGATGCCCGTTTCGAGCAGGGCTTTTGCCTGATCGACGAACGACTGAAGCGTTGCGCGGTAGTGCTGCATAAATATCTCTTCCTGCCACAGTTCAACGATGAAATTTAGTGGCAGCTTCAGCGCCCCCTTGTTTTGTTCAGCAATCTGGGTTGTGGCAGTGATGAACTGGCGTAGTTGATCACTGATCGAACGCTCGTCGCTTGCCGGCTCAAAATGCAGTTCGGTCAAGAAGCTGGTGATGATTTTGTCGAACAGGGTGACGAATAACTCTTGCTTATTGGCGAAGTACCAGTAGATGGTGCCTTTGCTCAGGCCGCTTTCGTTCACCACGTCGTCCATGGTGGTGCCGCGATAGCCCGTGCGCATAAAACAGCGCAGCGCTGCGTCCAGGATTTCTTCGCGCCGTCTCTCAGGAGCAATGCGTGGGCTCATGAATCTCTCCAGCAATTGGGTACGGGATAAGCCTAAGAGGTTGCATCTCGACTCATTGTTCTAGACTATATAGTCTAGACTGATGAGTCAATCCTATCCCCTTGGAGCGCCTCTGTCAAGCGATTGATCGCTTTGCATATGCACTTGCAAGCTTACGCCGCTTGCGTATAATGCAAAGACTGGTCTCTTGGCTCAGTTGGTTAGAGCGCACGGTTCACATCCGTGAGGTCACAGGTTCAAGTCCTGTAGAGACCATACTTCTTATTAAGGGCAGGCCTTGTACCTGCCCTTATCAATTTTTCACATGATCAGCCTGATCCGCATTGATGACCGTCTGATTCACGGACAAGTAATGGCCGCATGGGTGCGCACGTTGGGCGTGACGCACATTTTAGTGATCGATGACGCCACCGCCGCCGACCCGTTTAACCAGCAAGTGATGCAACTGGCCATGCCGGCAACGGTCACACTCACCATCAGCACCATCGCCGCGGCCGCCGGCCACCTTGCGTGGGCGGAGACTAATACAGCGCGCACCCTGGTGCTGTTGCCCGGCGTCGCTGCTGCCAGTGCGGTTTATCGACAGCACCCCTTCAGCGCATTGAACGTGGGCGGGGTGGGAATGGCGCCGGGGCGCAAGCTGATCTGGCGCAGCATCGCGGCGTCGGATGAGGAAGTGGCACAACTACGCGCGCTGCGTAACGCAGGGGTTGACGTGTACTTACAGATGATCCCCTCCGACCAGCGCCACGCCCTTATGGAGCCATGATGATTTCACCTCTCCAGGCGCTGCTCATCGGGGTGCTCTACTTTGCCGCGAACACGTCGTTCCTGGCCGGGCTGGGCTATTTCACCACCTGGCGTCCGCTGGTAAATGGGTTGCTGGTGGGCCTGGTGTTGGGGGACCCTTTACATGGCTTGTATGCCGGGGCGGCGGTGAACCTGCTGTACCTGGGCTACCTTTCGGTGGGTGGCACATTGGGCATCGGCGATGCGGCGCTGGCGGGCATTTTGGCTGCCACAGCGGCGATTGCCGTCATGCCCTTGAACCCGGCGGATGCGGTCGGCCTGGGCGTGATTGTCGGCGTCGTGTTGGGCAACTTGGGCTTCCCACTATTGACGTTGCGCATGCGGCTGGACAACCGCATCGTGCAGCGCATGGAGCAGGCCGCCGCGCAGGGCCAGGCAGGCCGCATCGTGTGGTTGAACATTGCCGGCGGACAGGGCCTGTTGCTGGCGATTACCATGCCCGCGGCGGCGCTGCTGGCTTTCCTGATCCCGCTGGCCCTGCAATACATCGTCCCTCTGGCACCGGGATGGCTATGGCACGGCCTGGGCATCGCCGGCACGGGGCTGGCCGGGGCACTGGGTATCGCCCTGGCGATGAAGTTCGTCTTCAAAGGGTATGGCGTGCCGTTCTTCTTCGCTGGGGTTGTCCTGGTGGCAGGCGTGGGCCTGAACCCAACCTGGCTGGTGCTGGCCGGAGTGGTGATCGGCGTGCTTTTCTTCTTCGTGCGCGCCGTGCTGGCCGGGCAGGTGCATCTGCCACGCGGAATGCAGACGTTTCTGCTGTGGCAGTTCTTCAGCCATTCGTCGTATAGCTTCGAGCGTTTGCAGGGCAGTGGCGTGGCCTGTGCGTTGGCACCGGCTCTGGCGCGGCTGTATCCCGATGTGCCGTCACGCGCGCAGGCGTTGGCACGACACCTGGCATTCTTCAACGTGGAGCCAAACTGGGGCAGCGTGCTCCTGGGCGTGCTGTTGAACGCGGAAGAAGCTCGATCTGCACCCGAATCCATCGCCGCAACCAGGCAAGCGTTGATGGGAGCCGTATCGGGGTTTGGCGATAGCGTGTCGCAAGGGGCCATCTTGCCGCTGGTGCTGTCCATCGGCCTGGGGCTGAGCCTCAGTGGCGGCGTCGCCTTCTCGCCCATTTGGGGTGCAGGGGTGTACCTGGCGTTGATCTGCCCGCTGATGCTGTTCATTTCAGGTGCCTCTTTTCAGGCGGGTTACAGGCGCGGGCGCGACGGCGCGCTGGCGATCCTGGGCGATCAGTCGCTGAAGCGCGCGGTGCAGGTCGCGGAATGGCTTGGCGCGCTGATGCTTGGCGCGCTGGTGGCGCTGTTGGCCGGGGCGACCACAGCCTTTCCCTCCATCGTCGGGTTACACCAGGCGCTTGTGGCAGGTTGGGCCGGCGGGCTATTGAACAGCATCATGCTGCTGGCATTGGTGCTGCTGTTGTACGCGCTGGTGCAAAAGACGTCCCTCAAGCCGGCCTGGATCTTTGTGGGCCTGAGCGTACTCGGCGTCTTGCTGGCGTTGCTTGGCGCGGCATAAGAGCGAAGATTGGAGATGAGAGCCTGTTTCAAAAGGTCGTCTGCTCTGATCCAGCGGTGCTGTCATTCCGATTCCAAAGCGCGCGCCAACGAATGAAATTAAGCAAGGGGCTAATAGCGCGCGAGGAATCTGAGCGTTGTCCCAAGCAGGCGCATTACACAACCAAGATTCCTCCTCGCTGCGCTCGTCGGAATGACAGTTCACGCCATGTCTCTCTGTGCAATGAATCACACGTCATGAGCAGTGCGCCGCGCGACGAAAATCGAGGCAGGCTGCAATGGCGCATGATGGCGAAGGTCACAAGCGAAGGGAATCGTCCATCCGCAGTCGAAAATCTATAATAAGGACGCCGTGATAGCGAAAATAGAGCTTCTGGTTCTCACACTCGTCTCCCTGCTGGCGAACACCGCGGCGCTAAGGGCCGCCTATCGCGCGCGAGGGGGCGAGTGGTTGCACCTGCTGGATGAGTCCCGCTGGGGGGCATTGCTACGCGAATTGGGCGCCTTCGTGGTCATGGTGGGCATCCCCTTCGTCGCACTCATCCTCGGGGCCGTGGATGTGCACGTAATGGGGCTGGGAGCCGATCTGATGGACCCTGATGCGCTGGCTGGGTTCACCTTTGCGAACTGGATGCGCGGCGTTGGCATGGCTTTTTGCGTCGTGGCGGTGCTGTTGCTCACGCTGTGGCTGGGCGCGCGTGCCGCGCCACATGGGCAACCCTGGCAACCGGGTTGGCTGGCCGTGCGGGACGCGCTGTATAACGAGGTGCACTGGGCCTTCTATCGGGCCGCGCCTGCGCTGCTCTTGATGGACGCGTATTGGGGTGTGGTGATCGGCGCTGTGCTGGTGCTGGCCGAGTGGTTCATTTCCCCCGCCTTTGAGGTGCCCCCCAGGAGCGTGGAGGGCCGGCAATATCTCACCTTGCGCCTGGGCTGCCTGTTTGCCAGCGGTTTCCTGTACCTGGCGACGCACAACCTGTGGCTGATGATCGTTGCCGACCTGGTGATCCAACTGGCCGGCAGCCGCTTGTTGAGTGGGCGCGGTGGCAGGGATTTGGACGCACAAGGCACGTCTGTTGGGTGACTCACTCGACAAGGGCATAAAATCTAGAGGTAGGTGCAAGCACGATGCGACGCCAGGCGGTTCAGTCTGAAAGCTTGAAATCGGTGGGCTATGACTCGCAAACGCGCACGTTGGAAGTGGAATTCCAAGATGGCGACGTGTACCAATACTTCAACGTTCCACCGGTCGTCCATCGTGACCTGCTGGCGGCTCCTTCGATCGGCCAATACTTTGCCTACTACATCAGGAACGCTTACCGCTGGCGCAAGCTGGCGGGTTGAAGGGCCGGAATCACTTCGATTTTTCATCCGTTCGGCGGTTCCTCGCTGCAAAGTGGTGAAGTAAGATTAACGTATGGCACAGACACCCGCTCGCCCAAAGCTGATTTTGATTGATGGGCATTCACTGGCGTATCGCGCATTTTTCGCTTCTGCGCGCACGCAGACGTTCTCGGTCAAACATGAAGATGGCACCGACGAACTGACCGGCGCGGTGTACTTCTTCACTAACATGCTGTTGAAGGTATGGAAGGAGGAACAGCCCGATTATCTGGCCGTCGCATTCGACGTGGGCAAGACCTTCCGCGATACTCTGTATGCCGACTACAAGGGCACACGCGCCAAGATGCCGGCGGAACTGGAATCTCAGATGAAGCGCATCGCGCAAATCGTGGCGGTGTTGGGCGTGCCGATTTTCACTGCCGAGAATTATGAGGCCGACGACGTGCTGGGCACCCTGTCGGCGCGCGGCAGCAACGAGGGGCTCGACGTGATCATCGTCACCGGCGACCGCGACGCGCTGCAACTGGTGCGCCCAGGCATTCGCGTGCTCACCTCCGGGCGTTTCTTTGACGATACGATCATCTACGACGCGGCGAAGGTGCTGGAGCGCTATGGCGTGCGGCCCGATCAGATGGTGGACTATAAGGCGCTGGTGGGCGATACCTCCGATAACGTGCCGGGCGTGAAGGGTATCGGCGAGAAGACAGCCCAGGCGCTTTTGCAGCAATATGGCACGCTGGATGGCATCTATGCCCACCTGGACGAGATCACCCAGAAGCGCACCCGCACCGCCTTGCAAGAAAAGAAGGACATGGCCTATCTCAGCCGCGATCTGGTGACCATTCGCGTCAACGTGCCGCTGGAAGTGGAGTGGGAAGCCTGCCGCGCAGAGGTGGACTATCGCCGCACGCTGAACCTCTTCCGCGAGTTGCAGTTCAACAGCCTGATCAACCGCATCCCGGCGGCGAAGCATGAGCCGGAACCTGCCGACGAGGTAACCGCGCAGGGGCAGTTGGGGCTATTTAGCGCGGCGGATTTACAGGCCGCTACGCCCGCACCGGCAGCGGAAGCCGGCGTGCCGGTGCCATCCAATGTGCCAACCAACGTGCACCTGGTGGATAGCGACGCTGCCTATAAGGCGCTCTTGAGCGAGCTGAACCAGGCCCACACGATCGCCTTCGATACCGAGACGAGCGGCACCGACCCCTTGCGTGCGGACCTGATTGGTGTGTCGCTGACGGTGCGCGAAGGCGAGGCCTGGTACGTGCCGACTGCGCAATCCACCGCTGGGCCGCATTACTGGATCGACCCGCACAGCCCCAAGTTTGAGCCGCTGGCGCTGGCATTGCAACGTAAAGAGACGCGCCTGATCGCGCACAACGCCAAGTTTGACCTGGAGATGCTGCAACTGGTGGGCGTGACGATCGACAAGCTGGTGTTCGATACGATGCTCGCACAATTCCTGTGTGACCCAGGCGGCCAGTCGTTGGGGTTGAAGGCGTTGGCCTTCAGCTACCTGGGTTGGCGCATGACGCACATCGACGAGCTGATCGGCAAGGGCAAGAACCAGATCACCATGCGCGAGGTGCCGCTGGAGCGCGTCGCCCCCTATGCCTCCGCTGACGCCGACGCCACCTGGCGGCTGGCGGAAATCCTGGAGCCGTTGTTGCGCCAGCGTAACCAGGAGGCGCTCCTGCACACCGTCGAGCTGCCGCTCATCCCGGTGCTGGTGGACATGGAACTCACCGGCGTGGCGCTGGACGTGAAATACCTGGGCGAACTTTCCGTGGAGATCACCGAGCGCATGCGCGAGCTGGAGAAAGCGATTTATAACAGCGCCGGGACTATCTTCAACATCAATAGCACACAGCAACTCTCGGAAGTGCTCTTTGGGCGTCTGCAACTGCCCACCCAGGGGCTGCGCAAGACGGCGGGCGGCACCTTCTCCACCGCCGCCGACGTGCTGGAAACGTTGCAGGGAAAACACGAGATCATCCCGCTCATTTTGCAGCACCGCGAGTTGAGCAAGCTAAAGGGCACTTACGTAGATGCGCTGCCTGCTTTGCAGAACCCCACCACGGGGCGCGTGCATACCGATTTCAACCAGGCGGGCGCGGTGACGGGGCGCCTGTCGTCCTCGAACCCCAATTTGCAGAACATCCCGATCAAGACCGAGATGGGCCGGCGCGTGCGCAAGGCGTTCATCCCGCGCAAGGGCTGGCGCCTGATTAGCGCCGATTACTCGCAGGTGGAATTGCGCATCCTGGCTCATATGGCTGATGACCCCACGCTGAAGGCGGCCTTCGAGCGCGGGGAGGATATTCACGCTACCACCGCCGCCGCCATCTACGATACGCCGCTGAAAGACGTGTCGTCCATGCAACGCAGCTTTGCCAAGCGGATCAACTTTGGTATTGCCTACGGCATGGGCGCCTTCGCGCTGGCGCAAAACACCGGCATGACGCAGCCCGAGGCGCAGGATTTCATCCGCAAGTATTTCGAGCGTTTCCCGCGCGTGCGGGCCTGGCTGGATGAAACCAAACGCAAGGCGGCCGAGTTTGGCTATGTGGAGACGTTGCTGGGCCGGCGGCGTTACTTCCCCGAGTTGCAAGCGCAGTCTTCGCGCGTCAACGACCAGGTGCGCCGGCGCGCCGAACGCGAGGCGATCAACCACCCGGTACAAGGATCGGCCGCCGACATCATGAAGATCGCGATGATTAACGTGCATCGCGCCATCCAGGAGGGCGGCTACCAGGGCAAGCTGACCTTGCAGGTACACGACGAACTGGTGCTGGAATGCCCGGCGAGTGAGCTGGATGGCTTGTGCGCCCTGGTGAGAAAGGAAATGGAGGGGGCCTATCTGCTCAGTGTGAAGCTGCGCGTGGACGTGGCGGTGGGCAAGAACTGGGACGAAGTGGAGTAGCGGTTACCACGAAAGCCGGAGTCCATCCCCGACGATCCTCTGCAATGGGCGCTCCCGCCCGCGCGGGCACAACGGCTGGCCGAGAGCCTGCGCAGCCATCAGCAAGAGGCTCAGTTATGTCGGCGCCTGGCGATGCTGTGCACCGACGCCCCATTGCCGGAGCATTCCCCCGACCTGGCGTGGCAAGGGGCTTACGAGCGGCTGAAGGCGCTGTGCATGGAATTGGGCGACGCGGAATTGCCCAACCGCATCTCGCGCCAGCGGGATGGTGTTTGCTCCTGATAATGCGGTATGGATTCGGTGATGTGGGCGGATTCCTGGTATTACGGTATCATCCTTATCAGTTGAAGGGGTGAGGACCTTTACATTACAGATGGGAACGAGCAGTGATGCATGCTGCACGCCATGTGAGCATTCAGGTATGAATATAGACGCCAAGCTTTCGATGCGAATCATAATGTTGCTGATGCTTGCAGGCGTGGGCCTGTTGGCGGGTTGTTCGTCCGATAGCGCACAATCGGCCAGCCTGATTACCGGCGGCACGCTGACGCCCAGCCCCGAGGTGAACATCGTCATCGACGGCACTTCTACGCCCGTAATCGTAAATACCATGCCCACTGACACGCCGCCGGCCCCCACTGCCACTACTAAGCCTGTGAACGTGGCCGCGCGCGTAAATGGGCAAGATATCACGCTGGACGAATTAAACGCGGAACTGGTGCGTTATATGGCCGCCGATCCCTCCGCTCCCAGCCCCGATAGCGCTGACGGCCAACAGTTGGCTGCCCAGTTGAAAGACACTGTGCTGGAAACGTTGATCGACCAGACCTTGATCGAACAAGAAGCGGAGCGGAACAAGATCACCATCAGCGACAAACAGATAGACGACGAAATCAACACGTTGATTCAAATCCGTGGCGGGCAGGATAAGTATGATGCCTGGCTGCAAGCGAATAAGCAATCCGAGCAGGATTTGCGTGAAGTGGTGCGTCACGAACTGCTGGCCACCGCGATGCGCGACCGCATCGTGGCCCAGTTGCCGCACACCGCGGAATATGTGCATGCCTATCACATCGTCGTCGCTACCGAAGCCGAGGCCGAAAGCGTGCTCACCAAATTGCAAAATGGCGCACGCTTCACGGCGCTGGCGCAGCAGGTATCCATCGACGACAGCACGCGCCCCGACGGTGGTGACCTGGGCTGGTTCACGCGCGGCACGGGCACCGTGATATGGCCCGAGGTGGAAGACGCCGCCTTCTCGCTCAAGGTTGGGCAGTTGAGCGGCATCGTGCACAGCCCGATTGGCTATCACGTCATCAAGGTGGTGGATCGCCAGACGCGCGCGCTGACCCCCGACGACCTGGCGAACCTGGAACAAACCGCGCTGGACGAATGGATCGCCGGGCTCAAAACCAAAGCCACCATCGAGCGCTTCATTTGACGCTTCCCGCGCATGGACGGCTGGCGCAAGCCGGTATTTTCGAGCATTCACTATGTATGACTTAGATGATCTTTCTTCTTACGACGCCATAGACACAGCCCACATGCACTTGCGCCTGGAAGGGCTGCCCGATCAGTGCGCGCAGAGCTATGCCGCCGGGTGGAGCCTGGCGCTCTCGGAGAGTTATCGCCGGGTGAACCATGTGCTGATCGCCGGGATGGGCGGTTCGGGGGTAGGGGGCTCGCTCATGCGCGCCTTGTGTGCTCCTGTTGCCACGCATCCCATCACCACCTGGCGCAGCTATGGCTTGCCGGCTTATGCCGGTGGCGCGCAGACGCTGGTCATCGTCAGTTCACGGTCGGGCGACACCGAAGAAACGCTCAGCGCATTTGAAGAGGCCGTGCAACGCGGGTGCGCCGTGATCGCGCTTGCCACGGGCGGCAGGTTGGCGCAACGTGCCAGGGAATTGCAGGTGCCGCTCCTATCGTTCCCCTTTGTCGATCAATCGCGCGAGGCGATTGGCTGGCTCACGCTCCCGCTGCTGGCGATTCTGGCGCGCATCGGTTTCATTCCCGACCCGGCGCGGGACGTAGCTGAGACGGTGGCCTTGATGCGCGAGACGAACGACCGGATCGGCCTGGCTACGCCGGCGGTGCGCAACCCGGTGAAGCGTATGGCTGGGCAGGTGGTGGACCGGCTGCCCATCATCTGCGGCGCCGGGATGTTGGCGCCCGTGGCACGCCGCTGGAAGACGACCCTGAATGAGACGGCCAAGCTGATGGCAAGCTGGGATGAAATGCCGGACCTGAACCACAACAGCGTGGTGGGCCTGTTACAGCCGGAAGCAGTGTGGCAAAAGACCATCGTCATCCAGTTGCGCTGCGACAGCGACGCGCCGCGCGTTTCGCAGCGCTTCGACCTGACCACCCGGCTGATGCTGGAGTGTGGCATCAATCAGGACACGGTGCGCGCGAAGGGTGAGAGCGCACTGGCTCAGATGTTCTCGCTGATCCAGTTTGGCGATTGGATGAGCTACTACGCCGCCGTCATGTCGGGTGTCGATCCCACGCCGACGGACCCAATTACCTGGTTGAAACAGAGTATGCAGGAAGGGGATTAGAGATTAGTGATTCATAGAACCACGGATGACACTGATTTCACGGATGGCGCGGATATATTCGCTCAATCCGTGAAATCAGTGCTCAATCCGTGAAATCAGTGGTTCCTTAAATCTCGAATCTCCAATCTCTGATCTCTCAATCAGTTGACCGGCGTGAGCCAGCCCCACTTATCGGGCACTTCACTGTTGACGATGTTGAAGAACGCCTCTTGAATTTGTTTGGTGATCGGTCCGCGCTTGCCGGCGCCGATGGTGATCTTATCCACACTGCTGATGGGCGTTACTTCTGCGGCGGTGCCGCTGAAGAAAATCTCATCGGCTACGTAGAGCATTTCACGTGGGATGACTTGCTCACGCACTTCGATGTTCAACTCGCGCGCCAGTTGCATCACTGCAGCGCGCGTGATGCCGATCAGAATCGAGGCGGCCATCGGCGGGGTGTAGAGCACGCCGTTGTGTACGACGAAGATGTTCTCGCCACTGCCTTCGCTGATGTGACCTTCCATGTCCAATGCGATGGATTCGTCATAGCCGTTGTCGAGCGCTTCCATCACCATCAACTGTGAGTTGATGTACTGCCCGCCGATTTTGCCCATTGCCATGCCGTTGTTTGGCGAGGTGCGCCGCCACGACGACACGCCGACGCTGATGCCCTTCTCCAACGCTTCAGCACCCAGGTATGCGCCCCATACCATCGTCAGGATCGTCGCGTGCAATGAGCAGTTGCGCGGGTTCACGCCCAGCGCTTCATCCCCTCGATAGACCAATGGGCGAATGTAGCACGACGCGTGCTTGTTCTCGCGCACAACCAGCTTGACTGCGTCGCTGAACTGCTCCACCGTGTAGGGCAATTCCATACGGAGCATTTTTGCGGAGGCATATAGCCGGCGCATGTGCTCGTTGAGGAACAGGACTTTGGGCCCATCGGGCGAGGCATACGCGCGGATGCCCTCGAAGACGCTGCTGCCGTAGTGCAGAGCGTGCGTTTGCACGTGCACGGTTGCGTTGGCCCACTCGACCAATTTGCCATCCATCCAAATGTATTTCGCGTTTGCCATATTGCCTTCCTATGTAAGAGATATAAATGTTGAGTGCGCGTTGTTATTTTGCGGCATTAACCTGGGCGACGTGCATGTCGCAGGCGTTTTGAACGCGGCTGGGCCGCTGAAAGTGTGCGATATCTCGTGCTTCGGCCGCGAGATCGATTTGCTGCGTCGTGGCGGATGCAAAACGTTGGCGCCCACTCGTAAGGTTTAGGTGTTGATTGTAGCGCGTCGGGCGAAGAATGTCAGAGAACGCAGAAGATGCCTATGGCATTCTTAATACTTCACTACAGAGGCACAGAGAACACAAAGAAGATTTTTAGATACTCTTGGCTTCTTAGCTGCTTTGCTCCTTTGCGGTTTATTCCGATTTCACTGCTAAGACCGCAGCTTCTTTGCGGTTAGCTCCTTCAGTTCCGCCCCACTACTTGCCTTTCGCCGGATTCGTTCGATACTTGGAGGTCACATACTCAAACAGGTAGGACCATGACACAATTCACATTCCACTTAATCGGCAATGCACACCTGGACCCCGTCTGGATGTGGGATTGGCGCGAGGGGCTGAACGAAGGCATCATCACCCACCGCACCATCCTTGATCTGATGGACGAGGACGGGGAACTGACGTTTATGCGCGGCGAAGCAGCGCTATATGAACACATGGAGAAGCACGCTCCCGATTTGTTCGAGCGCGTGCGAGCCTATGTCAAAGCCGGGCGCTGGGATGTGGTGGGTGGCACCTATGTCCAGCCCGACACAAATATGCCTGCCACCGAGACGATGCTGCGTCACTTCATGCTCTCGCAGGAATATTTCCAGAGCCGCTTTGGCCAGCCGGTGCGCGTGGCTTGGGCTGCGGACTCGTTCGGTCACAGCGCCGGGCTCCCCGAAGTGCTGGCTGCCTCGGGCATCGAAGGCTTTGCCTTCACCCGCCCCGACCCGGCAACTTTGCCGTTGTCCAAGCCAGCCTTCTGGTGGGAAGGCAGCGGCGGTTCGCGCGTGCTGGCCTATCGCCCCCCGGTGGGGTGGTATGGCAACGAGCGCGACGAAATGCCGCGCCGGTTAGATGGATTGCTGGAAAGCGCGCAACAGTGCGACCTGCACAACGTCGGCGTGCTCTATGGCCTGGGCAATCACGGCGGTGGCCCTTCACGGCGCAGCCTGGCCGATATTCGTGCCTGGGCCGCCGCGCACCCAGAGGTAAACGTCATCTTCTCCGGATTGCACCGGCTGATCGATTCCTTGCGCGGCGAGGCCGCGGCACATGGCGATAACTTCCTGCCCACTGTGCATGGCGAGCTAAACTTCTGCCTGCGCGGTTGCTATTCCTCCGTCGCCAAGTTCAAGTATTTCTATCGCAAGACGGAGGCCGCCGTGGCGCGCGCCGAGCGCACCGATACGACCCTGCGCGCTGCGCTGAACCAGCCCAACACCCAGCCGCTGAACGAGGCTTGGACGGCGCTGGCTTTCAACTCATTCCACGACATTCTGCCCGGCTCCATCGTCGAGCGCGGCGTGGAGGACGAAACGGCCTGGTTGGGCGGTGCCTACCATCAGGCGCAGCAGGTGGAGAACGATGCGCTGATGGCGCTGGCGAACCATGTGGATACCACTGTGAAGCTGCCGGCGGGTGATCGCCCCGGCCCGGCGGTGTTGTTGGCCTGGAACCCCCACGCGACCGAGTATGACGGCCCGGTGGAACTGGAGGCCATGTTGGATTACCGGCCCATCTGGGAATATCGCGGCCGCACGGACGAGTTGCCGGTGGAGTTACGCGATCACGCCGGGCGCAAGCTGCCCATGCAGGTGGTGCCCGGTGATGCCACTGCCATGCTCGACTTCCCCTGGCGCAAGCGGGTGGTCACGCGGGTGCAGTTGCCGCCGATGGGTTGGAAGGTGTTCACCCTGGCCTGGGTAGAAGGGACAAAGACGCCCGACACGCCCGAGCCGGTACAGGCCCCACGCGCAGGCACGATTGATAACGGCATCTACAAGGTGGTCGCCAGGCCCGATACCGAAGGCTTGCAAGTGTTTCATCGCGGTCAAAAGCTCTTCGGCCCCGGAGGTCTGCACGTCATCACCGTCAACGATCCCTACGGCTCGTGGGGCAGCATGAATGAGACGCCCGAGTCGCTCGATCTCTCCAGTGTGATGGCCTCGTGGCGCATCACGCAGGTGGAGACGTTGGAGCGTGGCCCCGAGCGGGCTACCTTGTGGGTGCGCCTGGAGGGCGGCCATTCGCGCCTGGACTTGCGCGTGTCGCTTGCGCGCCAGCGTGAGGCGGTGGACGTGGATGCCCGGCTGTTCCTGAATGAGCGTTCCGCGCGGGTGAAGCTGGTGATGCCGTGTGGTGCGCGCCAGGCGGAATATGACGTCCTGGGCGGGCACGTCACGCGCGGCGCCTTGGGCGAAGTGCCCGGTGGGCGCTGGGTGCGCACGCCGACGTTGGGTTTCGCCAGCAACGCGCTGTATAACTTCAGCCTGAAGGACGGCGCCCTGCGCGCCACCATTGCGCGCGCTTCGCGTTATGCTTGCGACCTGACCCTTTCACCAGAGGAGCAACCGTGGATCCCTGCGGTTGATACGGGCGAGTTGCGCTTCAAGTTCGTGCTGGGCCCCGGCGACGAGCATCTGCCCGTGCTGGCGCGCCAGTTGGAAGAGCCTCCGGTGGTGACGGCTGTGCCGGCGGTGGCGGGTGACCTGCCGCGCACCGGCAGCTTGCTGCAACTCCAGCCTGCGACGTTGCGCATCGTCTCGTTCAAACCCGATGCGGAGGGCGGTCTGCTGCTCTACATGCAGGAAATGAATGGGCAGACGGTGACCCCGCGCCTGAAGTGGATGGGCCAGGCGCTCAAGCTGGGCAAGCTCGAAGGTGGCAAGATCGGTGCCTGGCGGCTCGTTCAACGCGAGCAGGGCTGGCAGGCTGAACCGATGGTGCTGCGTGGCGAATAGATTGTGATTTTAATCACGCACTCAGCCTGGCATGGCACACTCTGAGCAGGTTTTTGGAACCCTCGAAAAGCCGGTCAGGTGTGTTAGAATGCGGTCACTGCACTTTAGTTTAGTTATGCTTTGGTTTGATAGGCTGGCTCTTTGATCGAAGAGCCAGTCTTGTTTTTGTGGTTGGGTTGTTAATCTTCAATAGTGTAGAGGTAGGGGACAATGCTGGTTCCACCGGTATCGCAAGATGCCCAGGTCATCAACAATTTATATTTGTTGCTGTACGTCATTTCGGCTTTTGTGTTTCTGCTGGTTGAAGGGTTAATTATTTATTCGGTTGTAAGGTTCCGCCGGCGCAGCGCCAATGAGGCCCCTGTACAGGTTCACGGGAATACGCGCCTGGAAATCCTGTGGACCGTGATTCCTGTCATCCTGGTTGCCACCATCTTCATCTTCGCCATGAACGCCATGACCAGCCTGGAAGCCAGCGGGACGCTCAGCGACCCGCTTTCACACGTGCATGGCATCAACGATCAGGCCGCCGAGAGGCGCGTGAGCGAGGCCAAACGGGTGGACCTGGTCGTCAAGGTGACCGGGCGGCAGTGGGTCTGGCAGTTCAATTACCCCGACGGCAATTTCACCGTCAATCAGCAACTGGTGGTGCCCGCCCATAAGACGGTGCGCCTGGATATCGTGACGGCGGACGTGATCCACTCCTGGTGGGTCCCGGCCTTTGGCGGCATGATCGATGTGAACCCGGGTGAAGTGTCCAACGTCTGGTTCAACGCGCCGGCCGGCACCTATACCGGCCAGTGTGCCCAGTTCTGTGGCCTGGCGCACGCGCAAATGCTGATCCAGGTGAAGGTGCTACCGCAGGATGAGTATGATGCCTGGTATAAGCAGCAGACGACTTCCAGCGCTGCGCCCGCCGATGCCGGCAATGCCGCACGCGGCGAAGAGGTGTTTTTGAACGGCCCGTGCGTCTCGTGTCACACGCTAGAGGGCACCAAAGCTCAGGGCAAGGTGGCCCCGCGACCGTTGACGCACTTTGCGTCATACGAGAAAATCGCGCAGGTCGTGCCGAACACGCCAGAGAACCTCACCAAGTGGTTGCATAACCCGCAGGATGTGAAGCCTGGCACACAGATGCCGAATCTAAGCTTGAATTCGCAAGATATTGCGGATCTCGTGACGTTCCTGGAATCGCGAAAGTAATGGGTAGTGGGCGGTTGACCGTCGCGCCAGCCGGCCGGGTCGTGAGCCTGACCCCAGTGAGGGGCGCAGACGATGGTTTTGGGTGATGTCGTTGTTGGTTGTTATGGGTTAAGGAGATTTGGGGTATATGGCAAGTGTTAGCATTCCAGTCGCACGGCCTAGCCTGTGGGAACGGGTCGCCAGTTGGCTGACCACAGTTGACCACAAGCGTATTGGCATCATGTATCTCGGTTCCACATTCTTCTTCTTCCTGCTCTCGGGCATTTTTGCGCTGGTGATCCGGCTGCAACTGTCGGCGCCGGATATGAAGATCGTGGATCAGAACGTATATAACGAGTTGTTCACCATGCACGGCACGGGCATGATCTTCCTCTTCACCATCCCCGTGTTGATCGGGATGGGCAATTACATCGTTCCGCTGCAAATCGGCGCGCGCGATATGGCTTTCCCGCGCATCAATGCACTGAGCCTGTGGTTGCTCATTTTCGCCGGCCTGGTGATGGAAGGCGGCTTTCTGATCGGCGGCACGGCTTCCAACGCCTCGTGGACGGCTTATGTGCCGCTGTCCACCAAGCAGTTTTCGCCGCAAGTGGGCATGGATATTTGGCTATTTGGCATCGTGCTGTTGGGCATTTCTTCCACGGTCGGCGCAGTGAACTTCCTGGTGACGATCTATTCCATGCGCGCGCCGGGCATGACGCTGTGGCGCATCCCGATGTTCACCTGGACAATCATCGTCACGGCGGCGATGATTTTGCTGGCCACGCCGGTGTTGACGGCGGCGCTGATTATGCTCATCACCGATCGAAACTTCAACACACAGTTCTTTGCCACGGCAAACCCGCGTTTGTGGCAAAACATGTTCTGGTTCTACTCGCACCCAGCGGTGTATATCATGATTCTGCCGGCAATGGGCATCCTGTCGGAGGTGATCCCGGTCTTCTCGCGCAAGCCGCTCTTTGGCTATAAGGCGGTGGTCGTGTCGAGCATCTTGATCGGCGTGCTGGGGTTTTCCACCTGGATTCACCATATGTTCGTCAGCGGCGTGGACCCGACGATCGAGCGCTTCTTCATGTTCACCACTATGGTCATCGCCGTGCCGACGGGCATCAAGATCTTTAGTTGGATTGCCACCATGTGGGGTGGGTCTTTAAACTTGAAGACGCCGCTCATGATGTGCCTGGGCTTCCTCTCCACGTTCGTGATCGGCGGGATCACCGGCGTCATCCAGGGCGCGATCCCCATCGATACGCAGGTGCACAACACCTACTGGGTGGTGGCGCACTTCCACTACGTGCTCTTTGGCGGCAGCGTGTTTGGCATATTTGCCGGCTTCTTCTTCTGGATTCCCAAGATTTCCGGTCGCATGTTGAGCGATAAATTGGGCAAAATCCAGTTCTGGTTCATGTGGGTCGGCTTTAACCTGACCTTCTTCCCCATGCACATTTTGGGCCTGGAAGGCATGCCGCGCCGCATTGCGACCTACACCGCCGACCGGGGTTGGGATTTGCCCAACCTGATCGCGACGATCGGCGCCTTCACCATCGCCGTTTCGGTGCTCGTGTTCATGTTCAACTTCGTCCATAATATTATTGCCGGGCACGGCGAAGTTGCGGGGGCAGACCCCTGGGAAGGCGACACCCTGGAATGGAGCGTCTCTTCGCCCCCGCCGGTCTATAACTACGAACGTATTCCCAGTGTGTCGAGCGACCGACCGGTATATGACAAACGCGTGGGTGCCACGCAGGAATCTTAAGCGCCGAGCGAAGAACGCTCTTGATGAAAGGCGGGTATGGCCGTGACAGAAAAGACCGATTCCAGACTGGAGACACTGAAAAAGCTGGCATTGCTGGCAGCGATCCTGGCTTATTGTCTGGTGGTAGTCGGAAATATCGTTCGCATCACCGAATCGGGCCTAGGTTGCCCGGATTGGCCGTTGTGTTATGGCAGGGTGGTCCCTGTCATGCAGTCCGAGGCCATTATTGAGGTGGCGCATCGTGTCTTTGCCGGGCTGGTGAGCATCCTCGTGGTGGTCATCGCGATATTGAACTTCCGCTGGAAGCCCAGCAAAGCGCTGGTGCGCCTGAGTGTGTTGACGCTGGTTCTACTGGGCGCGCAGATTTTCCTCGGCGCCCTGACGGTGTGGTCGCTTTTGCACGCGGCCAGTGTGGCGATGCACCTGGCGACCGGGATGGCTTTCCTGGGCTGCTTGGTGGCGATGAACATTCTGTTGCGCACGCCGGCGGCGCAAACCGGCGGTGTGCCGCAAGTACGCGCCTTTCGGCGCTGGGGCGTGCTGACGGGTGTTGTCGTGTATCTGCTCCTGGTGACGGGGGGCGTCGTTTCGGGCAATGGCGCCGCGTTGGCGTGCGGCATGTCGTTCCCAACTTGCAGCGGCCAGTGGCTGCCGAATGGCGGTGACCTGGTATTCGTAAACTGGCTGCACCGCGCCACGGTGCTGGGCGTGTCGTTGATCGTCCTCTCGGCTGTTTGGCGCACACTGCGCATCGCGCGTTACCAGACACCCGATGTGGCGCGCAAGCTGCGCCTGGTGGTTGCTGCGCTGGGAGCCGGCTTCTTGATGCAGGCCACCGTCGGCGCAACGATGGTGCTCACCGGCCGGCCGCCGGTGATCGCCACCTTGCACAATGCCACCGGCGCGTTCGTGTGGGTGAGCGCGCTCTCCTTTGCGCTCCTGGCGAATCGGTTGCCCATCACGGCGCCGGCGCCGAAACCCAGGCCGGTGCCTGCCTGGCGGCAGACCGTGAATGACTACGTCGTGCTCACCAAGCCGCGCGTGATCTCGCTCTTGCTGTTGACCACCCTGGCGGCCATGTTCGTGACGCCTGCCGGTTCACCGCCGTTCTACCTGGTGATCTGGACGCTCATCGGCGGCTACCTGATGGCGGGTGGGGCGAACGCGGTGAACATGGCCTATGACCAGGACATCGACAGCACCATGGCGCGCACCCAGTTGCGGCCCGTGCCCAGCGGGCGCATCCCTTCGCGCAATGCCTTTATCTTCGGCATGGCGCTGGCGGCGCTGGCGACGGCGGTGCTGGTGTTGTTCGTCAACATCCTGGCGGCGGCGCTATCTCTGTTGGGGTTCTTTTATTACACGGTGATCTACACGCGCTGGTTGAAGCGCTCCACCTGGCAAAACATCGTCATCGGCGGTGGCGCGGGAGCCATCCCGCCGCTGGTGGGCTATGCCGCCGCCTATGGCCAGCTTACCTGGGTGGCCTTGTTCCTGTTCATCATCGTTTTCTACTGGACACCGCCGCACTTCTGGGCCCTGGCCTTGCTCAAGCGCAAAGACTACGCTTCGGCGGGCGTGCCGATGTTGCCCGTCGTTGCAGGCGACACGGAGACGTCGCGCCAGATGTGGCTTTACTCGTGGGGGATGGTGGCGCTATCGCTGGCGCTGGTGCCCCTGCGCGCGATGGGTGTGATTTACCTGGTGAGCGCCCTGGGCCTGGGCGCCATCTTCTTGGTGCGTGCTTGGCATGTGAATCATGAACATACACCCGTTTCAGCCTTGAGCCTGTACAAGTATTCGTTGCTCTACCTGGCGCTGCTCTTCTGTGCCATGGTGTTGGATCGGATGGTTATTCGGATATAGAGTCGGATATAGAGGGAAGCATGATACCGAAACACATGGAATACCGCGCAAGGTTGATTGTGTTGGCTTGCGTGGGCGTGGTCATTCTCAGCTCGCTCGTCGGTTTGTTGTGGATGAGTCAGTACGCAGTGAAATAGGAAACGGGTGACGAGGGCTTGACGAACGCAGCCGCGTTCGCCCGGCACCGTTTGCCCATGTTCGCGTTGTAAGTCGGGGTGTTTGGAAATATGGAACAGTTGAGTCGGGATGAAGTAATGGATCAAACGATCATGGAAGAGGCCGGGCAACACATTCACCTGCCCGCGCCAAGTTGGGCGCCGATTATCCTGGCCCTGGGCATGACGGCGCTGTGCTTTGGGGTGGTGCTGAGCCCAGTCTTGCTTGTCATCGGTGCGCTAGTGACCATTACCGGGCTGGGCGTGTGGGTGTACGAAGAAATCAAGCACGCCTCGCAGGTGGATAGTGAAGATCAGGCTTCGCAGAGCGCATCATGAGCACGATGAACCCTCCCCGGGCCAATAGGGTGACGCCTGCGCAGAGCAGGAGGTCGAAGAATGGGCTGTTGGGCGCTGCGACGTTCATCGTTTCAGAGTCGGTCTTCTTCATGGGCGCGTTCGTGGCCTTCTTCTACCTGAGGGCCGATACGCAGGCGATTTCCGATCAGCCCCAGGCTTCGTTGGTCTTGCCGGTGCTCAATACGCTGGTGTTGTTCGTCAGCGTGCTCGCCATTGCGTGGGCCGAGCGCGGAATCGCCAGGGGCAATCAGCGCCGCCTGGTCATCGGCGTCACCGCCGCTGCAGCGCTGGGGCTGGTATTCATGGCGGTGCAGTCCATCGAGTTCGCCGACTTGATGCAACTCGGCTTCACGCCCGTCAGCAGTTCCTTTGGGTCCACCTTCTTTGCGCTGCTGGTATTTCACGTATTGCGCGTCTTCGCGGGTGTCACTTTCATGGTCATCGTGCTTATCCGCGCACTAATGGGGCAGTTCACGGCGCATCGCCGGGTGGCTGTGCAGGCTTGTGCGTTGTACTGGTATTTCATCGCCGTCGTATGGTTGGCGGTTTTTCTCGTGCTATATATTGTGTGAATGATTGATGCGCGCTTTGCTTTGCGCTGGACGGCGATAGGGTTGGCATGTGCCGCCATATTGGTGGCGCTGGCGATGTTGCTCTCCACGTGGCATGCACAGGCGCCTGCCGCGACGCCGCGTAGCATTTCGTATGAGGCATTCGTGGCCGGCATGGAAATGCCGCTGGATGCGAACGGCGCTGGCACGCAGGTCATGAGTAACATCACACTCTCCTTCCGGCTGCAACCCTATCCTGCGCGCGCGGGGGTCACAACCACGCTGGTGCTTGTCGCCATGGACCAGGCCGGGAAGCTAGTGGGCGACGTGGCCCCTAGTTTGAGGGTTGCGGATGCCGGCGAGTCTGATGGGCAGGAATATAGCATGCCCCGCCAGCAGGATGGCAGTTACGTCGCGACCGGCATGTTCTTCCCGCAGGCGGGAAATTGGCGCATACGGGTAGATGCCTACATGGGGGACGACATCCCGGCCAACATCATCACATCGGTGCAGGCGAAATAATCGCCGCGGCAGCCTCCACTTGCGTGAGCAGAGGGTTCTGCCTGTAGACAGGGCTGTCTTGAATTAGAGATCGACCAGTAACCCGGTGCGAATGATGGCCGATGCCACGGCGCGCACTTCCCGTTGGCGCATCAACACGCAAGTGGGCGAGATGCGCTCGATCATCGCTTTGCGCACGGCGTGCGTGTTCAACAACAGGTTCATCGTATCGGCATCTTTGGTGCGCAACATATAGGCCTGCTCCAGGCGCGCCTCCGCTCCATATTGTTCCAATCGCTTGACGGCTTTGACCAGGTTGGGCGGCACTGGCTTGCTGGAGTGTTGTTCCAAGAACTCCAGGATGCGCGGTGCTGGGATGCCCTGTTTCATGGCGGCGTTGACCGATTCGGGCGCCAGCCGATATACATAATCCTCGCTGCGGGTTGCAACCCAGTTCGCGACCCGCGCGAGTTGGAAGCGCTCGAAGTGTGCGGTGGTATGCACGATCACGTCCCCATCTGGTTCCAGGCGGAACACGTCGTTCCTTTGGGTCGCGGCGGTGTCAGCCTTTTCGGCCACCTCGGTTGGAGGCTCCGTCAGCAACTGGGCGGAATCGGTCAGCATCATTCGCCCACTTTGAACGTTCACGATGTTCAACCAGGTGAGTGGCCCGGTCACGATATAGCGAATGAGCGCTCCTTCCACGCGGCCCCATTGCTCGAAACTGGTGAGATATTCATTGGTGCGCACATCGCGGATGTGCCACGTGTCGTAACGGCCATCGGCGCGCGCGAAATCGGGATTGGTGCGCTTGACATAGTCCACAAACGCATCGATGTCTTGCCAGGCATCATCGGCAGCGGCCATAAAACGCACCAGCATTTCCAGGATCGCCGTTCGTTCGCGGAGCGGATCATTAGCCCAGGCATGTGGCATCTCGAAGGCAATCCCCTGGACGTGCGCCAGGTCATTCCAGCGCGGGTCGGTGCGCCAGGCGTTTAGAAATATCTTGCGCTGGATCAGATGGTTACTTTGTAGCCACTGGCTGACAGGCTGTGGCACCAGGCGAAGGTCTTTGTCCTTGGGTCGCAGCCAGCGCAGCCGGGCGATTAAGTTTAGCAAGAAGCCGAACCGCCCGTTGGGGAGTTCGCTTTCCACCCCATCGGAATCTCGTAACATTGGCTGGATGGAAGTGCGCGCTTCGCTGTTCCACCCGCCGTCTGCGCGGGCACGTACTTCGTAGTTTTGGATGTAGGCAAGAATAGTGGTTATGTCGTCTAGGAACGGATCCGGCGTGCCCAGGGCCGAGTGCGCAGTATGTAGGGCCGGCGCCGCATCACCGGTGGCGCTCTCACCTACGGCAGATTCGGGCGCCGGCAGGATGGCGAGCAAGTCCGTTGGGACGAACATCACCTCCACTGGTGTGGTGGGTGTTTTGTCGAAGGCGCGGAAGAGAAAACCGCGATACCACAGCACTTCCGTTGGGTTGGCTGGCGAAAGCCAGGGGCGTTCGCGTTCGAGCCGCCCTGGGCCCATGGGGCGCAAGGTGCCAAAGCGGCGTTCAAACACCGCTGCCGGTATACGACCGTTCCCCGCAATCAGCGCGTCCAGCGCTTTGCGTGCGCCAACGGGCAACGCTTCGCGCCCGCTGATTGCAGCATCGGGGGCCAACATGTGTGTTGCCAACGCCTCTGCCATTTCGCTCGCTGACGCAGCTTCCAAGCTAATGTCCCATGTGTCTGCTATGGCCGTCAGTCGCGGCAATGGCTCATCCAGTAAACAGCTTTTCAATGTCCGCATGTGTTACTTGCTAAACGAAACGGGCGCGTTGAGACTCGACAGGCGCGCCATCAGGATTGTCAGATATTTAGGGCGCTCATGGTGCTCTGAACCAGTGCAGCGCTCTTATTAAGCATTTCCTGTTCTTCTGGTTGTAGTTTGATCTGTACGATTTCTTCTATGCCATCACGTCCAAGTTTCGCTGGAACACCAAAATACATTCCCGTCAGCCCGTATTCACCTTCCAAATAGGCCGAGCAGGGCAGAATCATCTTGCGATCTTTCAGGATAGCCTCTACCATTTCGGCCACTGCGGCGCCCGGTGCGAAATAGGCGCTGCCCGTTTTGAGCAGGTTCACAATCTCCCCGCCGCCGTTGCGGGTGCGCTTGACGATTGCATCTACCTTCTCGGCGGAGAGCAATTCTGTAATGGGAATGCCCGCAACCGTAGAATAGCGGACTAATGGTACCATCTCATCGCCGTGCCCGCCCAGAACAAATGCGTGCGTGTTTTGGACGCTCACGTTCAGTTCCTGGGCGATGAACGCGCGCATACGCGCGGAATCCAATACGCCAGCTTGCCCGATGACACGTTGCTTGGGGAACCCGGAAACACGATAAGCCAGGTAGGCCATCGTGTCAAGCGGGTTGGTGACGACGATGAGGATCGCATTCGGAGACGTCTTAGTGATGTTGCTGACCACATTGGTGATGATGGCCTGATTTTTACTGACCAGGTCTTCGCGCGTCATCCCCGGTTTGCGCGGCAGGCCGGCTGTGATGACGACGATCTCCGATCCGGCGGTGTCGGCATAATCATTCGTGCCGGTGATGTGCGTGTCGAAGCCAAGCACAGGGCCTGCCTCCATTAGGTCCAATGCCTTCCCCTTAGGCATTGTTTCAGTCGCGGGAATATCAAGCAAAACAACGTCACCCAATTCTTTCTCTGCCAACCAATGTGCAGTGGTTGAACCTACAAATCCGGCGCCTATGATCGAAATTTTGTTCCTCATAACGTCTTTATTACTCCAATATTGCGCAAAATTAACACTACGGTCAGTACCCAGCCGATCATTCAGGTGCGTTACTACTACAAATACCACAGTGTTGCACCCTGACGTATATCACAATCATACTGCGATTTATGACCAATCAAGTTCAGACTTGACTTACAATCTCTTGTTAATGGTAAATGCTGATTCATTAAGGCAGCCCCCGGTAAGCTGTTTGCAATGTAGCCAGGAGAGTCGGGCATGAGGCGGATCGTGTTACTTTATGCCGACACAGGCGGGGGACATCGTAGTGCTGCCGAAGCAGTGGCGCGTGGTTTTGAAATGCTTTATGCTGACCGGTATGACGTCAGTTTGCTGAACGCTATTTCCTACCTGGCATACCCATTCAACCAAATGGAGAAGAGCTACCCACTCGTGGTCAATCATACGCGCGTGTTGCACACCCTGTCGTTTTATGCGACCAATGGCCGGCATCGCTCATGGTTCAGCCGTGCGCCTTTGCGTATGGGGGGGCGCAAGTTTGCCTCGGTCGTCTTACAAGAGCACCCCGCCGACGTGTATGTGGCTTGTTCGCCGATCTATAGCCAGGTATTGCCGCACTACATGCCCCGCATGGCCTATCACTCGCACCTGGTGGTGGTGGCCACCGACATGGTTTCCGGGCATGCCACGAATTATGCGGCGGAAGCCGACTATTGCCTGGTTCCAACCGAGCATGCGCGCCAGGAGGCGATTCAGTTTGGTGTCCCTGCCGAGCGAACTTTGGTCGTGGGCCAGCCTGTTTGGCCGGACTTGCGGCGGCGCATGGCGAATGCCGGGGTGGCGCGCGCCGAATTGGGCTTGACGCGCAACTTGACCACCGTATTGCTCATTGGCGGCGGGGACGGCATGGGCAAGTTGTTGCCCACCGCGCGCGCGATAGCGTTGAGTGGCCTGCCACTGCAACTGGTGGTGGTGTGCGGGCGCAACCAGATGGTGAAAGATGAGTTGGATCGCCTGGAGACACGTGTGCCGATGAAGACGCTTGGGTTTGTGAAGAACGTGCCGGAGTTGATGGGCGCGGCCGACATCCTCGTAACAAAGGCGGGCGCTGCGACCGTGGGCGAGGCGTTCATTGCGCAATTGCCGATGCTGATCTACGACATGGTGCCCGGGCAGGAGGAGGGAAATGTCGCTTACGTGGTGAAGGAAGGTGCCGGCGCATGGTGTCGCTCGCCGCGCGCCGTGGTGAAGAAATTGAGCGAGCTATTGTTCAATCCCATGCAAGTGCAGCATATGCGGCAGGCGTCGGCGCGGCTGGCGCGCCCCGATTCGGCCCTGGATATTGCGCGCATCGTTGCCAGCGTAAGCGAAGGCCAACCAGTGATCTACCCGTAGGGGTTCACGCTACAATGGTGCTATGCAACTGACCGAGCTTACGACTTATCTTGATCATTTCCTCCATCTACATGACTACCAGGATCGAAGTAATAACGGGTTGCAGGTACAGGGGGACTTCGACGTAACCCGCGTGGCTTTTGCGGTGGATGCCTGCCTGGCCGCGTTCCAGGCTGCTGTGGCGAAATCGGCGCAGCTATTGATCGTGCATCACGGGTTGTTCTGGTCCGAACATATCCAGGTCACCGGCACGCACTACGAACGCCTGAAAACACTGCTCTGCGCCGGCTGCGGGCTCTATGCAGCGCATATTCCTCTCGATGCGCATCCCGAAGTGGGCAACAACATCCAGCTTGCGCAACTGGCGGGTTTACAAAACATCCAACCCTGGGGCAAACACCAGGGGGACGTGATCGGCTGCATGGGCGATTTGCCGCAGGCGATGCCGGTGGCCGAATTGAACGCGCGCCTGGAGGCGCACATCGGCAAGGGCAACCGCGTGCAAACGGGCCGCGGGCTTGCGCGGCGCGTGGCGGTGTTGAGCGGCTTTGGGGTGGATTATGCGGCCCAGGCGGTTGCCGCCGGCGCCGATACGCTCATCACCGGGGAGACCAGCCACACCTGGTATCACCCAGTTTTGGAACATGGGTTGAACGTGATTTATGGAGGCCATTACAACACGGAGAAGGTCGGCCCGCAGGCGCTGCAGCGCAGATTGACGACGGAGTTCAAGCTGGACACCTTCTTCATCGATCTGCCGACGGGGTTATGAATGGCGCTCGTTTCTGCGCCATCCTGAAGCATCATTCTGCTATTTCCATGAGTCACTGTGGATCAACAATCGCTAAATGCAACTGCTGAACGGACTGCCTATCAACGCCGGCTGACCTGGTTGGCCGGCGCGGTGTTGCTGGTGATCGCCATTTTGGTCGGGCGCGAGGTCTATCAGCGCCTGATCGTGCCGGCCCCCCCCTTGAACTTCGACGAAGCCGCGCATAGCCTGGAAGGCTACTACATCATGCGCGACGTGCTGCATCTCGACGCGCGTGCCTTCTGGGGAGATACGCACATCCAAACGCTTTGGCCGCCCGGCTTTTCCTATTTACAAGCGCCGGTGTTGTTTGCGCTGGGGCGCACCGACGAGGCGGCCCGGCTGTTCTCCTATATCGCGCTGGTGCTGGTGACGCTGATGAGCATCCCCGTGATCTGGAGTATCCGCACGGAGGATGCGCCCATCGCGGTGATGGTGAGCGGGTTGATTGCGCTCAGCGCGCCGGGGTGGTTATCCATCGGCGGGCTGGCGCTACAAGAGGCGCCGGTGGCGCTGGTGGCGTTCGTCGTCTTCTGGTGTTATCTGCGCGCCTTGCGCACGCAACGCATGCGCTGGTACGTGCTCACGGGGGCTGCCTGGTTCTTCCTATTTCTTACCAAGTTCAACTACGCCGCATTTGCGCTTGCGTCCATCATGCTGGTAGACGCTGGTGAGCGCCTGCGCCGCGCGTATGGGCAGCATGCCCCCTTCCGCCAGGGGCTGAGGCGTTTGTTTGCGCCGCTTGAAGTTGGCAGACTCATCGCGCTCTATCTGCCGATGGTGCTGGGGCTGATCTTTTGGTTCTTTGGCGGGACGGATATTGTGCCCACCGCGACCAAGTGGCGCGATTTTCAGTTCTTCGTCACCAACGAAAATTCGGGCTACGCCTTCTGGAGCGCGCAGAACTTGCTGTTTTATGTGCGAGCCACCGCGGACTGGCTCATGCCGCATCCCGCCCTGGCGGCGTTGGCGCTGCTGCTGGCGGCGTGGGCGGTGGCGCGTATCCGGCACCAGGGCGTGACGCTGCTGGCGCTGTTTTTTGTGTTGGGGTTTGTGCTTGCTACCATACACCCACTGAAGTCCGATCGTTACGTCGCGCCGGTGTTCCCCGCTTTGTGGGCGCTCTCCGGCCTGGGCGCGGCCGACGTGCTGGCGCTGGTTACGCGTAGATTCACTGGCACAGCGCCGGTACCCGCCATGCGGCGCTCGTCGTTGATCGGCAAAGTGGCGCTGCTCCTGATTGCCTTCGCCATTGCCGTCGCAAGCTGGTTGGCGTGGTTCCCGCGCCAGCAACCCATTTGGGCCGGCCAGGCCGCCGATGGCTTGCGCGAAGCCAGTCATCAGATCGTCGATTGGCAACAGCCGGAGCGCCCGGTGCTGATCATCGGCACGTTTGGCGAGCTGAGCCCACCGCTCTTTGAGTGGCGTCTGCGCACCCAGGGCGCTTTTGCGAACGGCAACATCCAATATGATGCGCCACCCGGAGACGGCAGCGAGATCGAGCGCGTGCAACATTGGTTGCAGGCCAACCCCGGCACACAGGTGACGCTGATCCAATTGGACGTGAATAGCCCGCTGTATAACACGGCAGATATGCAGAACAAGAACGATTGGCGGCAAACCCTGGTCAGGCAGTTTGGACAAGTGGATGGCTACCGGCTTGTACAATCGGCATCCTATCCCGGGGCCGGGCTGGTGATCAGTTATTATCTGCCGGAGTAAGTTGTAGGTTATCAATGAAAAAGCGCGTGGGGAAGGTCGTTCTTATACTCCTATGGAGCGTTACGTTGTTTGGGTTGGGCTGGCTGGTGCATGCGTGGGTGGCGCCGGCCCTGGCGCCAGATCCATTCGTTGCGCAACCTGCCGGCGACTATGCACTATTGGACGAGGTATGGACACACGTGCGCGAGAACTTCGTCGGTGCAGTCCCCACGGATACCCTGCGCAATTACGGCGCGATACGCGGTGAGTTATCCACGCTGAATGACCGCTGGACGGTGTTGGTGGAGCCGCAACCGCATTCCATGGAACGCCAGCAACTGAGCGGCCAGTTTGGTGGCATTGGCGTGACGGTTTCTATGAATGGGGAGGGCAAAATTGTGCTTTCACCCCAACAGGGTTCCCCAGCCGAGAGAGCAGGTGTGCGTGAGGGTGATGTCCTGGTCGGCGTGGATGGCACCCGGTTGCCCGATAAGCCTGATTTCAACGACGTGTTGGCGATGGTGCGCGGTGATGCGGGCAGCAACGTGCGCATCACGATATTGCGTGCGGACAAGGAAATGAGCTTCACGATCACGCGCACCGTCATCGAAGTGCCTTCCGTAGAATCGAAGCTCATCACCGGCACCAGCCCACTGAGCGGCACGGTCGGCTATATTGCGATTCATCAATTCACGGAGCGCACAGGCAGCGAGGTGAAGCAGGCCGTGCGCGAATTGCGCCAGAAGGGCTCTCAGGCTTATCTCATCGACCTGCGCGACAATGGCGGCGGTTTGCTCAATTCGGCAGTGGATGTAGCCAGCGCCTTCCTGGACAAAGGCACGGTGTTGATTCAGCGCCGGCGCGGCCAGCCGGACGTCAGCTTCCCTGCCAATAAGGATGAGGCGACAGGCGTATATGATGAGCCGATTGCTGTGCTGGTGAATGGGAATACCGCGAGCGCCGCCGAGATTGTGGCGGGGGCAATCCAGGACCATCAACGTGGGCCACTGGTCGGCGTGAAAACGTATGGCAAAGGATCGGTACAATCCATCTTCGATCTAAGTGACGGGTCTTCAGTGCATATTACCTCCGCAAAGTGGCTGACGCCCAACCAGCGCACCATTGACGGTGTGGGCCTGGCGCCTGATATTACCGTGCAGCGCTCGGAAAGCGACGTGGCGCAGGGGTCGGATCCCCAGATTGAGCGTGCTTTGTCCGAGTTACGTAGTTCTCTGGCGCATTGATGCGTTCGCTGTTGGATACATCTCTGGAAAGGTGTGAGGATAGGAATGGAACCAGCTTCCGAAAATACGAAAGGCGACTCATTCAAGAACATCAAGTTCGGCCTGGTCGGCGCGGCTGTTGCTGTGCTCGTTTTCGTCGCCGGCCTTGCGGTGGGCCTGGTGGCTGCGCGAGAACTTCCTCTGAACGGCATCGGCTCTACATTGTTCAGCAATAATGGTGTCAGCGCCTCCTCTGTGGTCAGCCCCACCAACAGCGGTTTGAACGTCGCGCTGATGAACGATGTGCTGCAGCGCCTGAAGTCACAGTGGTATGGCGATATGCCGACCGGCGATCAACTGACAGATGGTGCTATCCGGGGGATGGTCAGCTCGCTGGGTGACCCCTACACGGCGTATGTGGAGCCCAAATATGCGGCCATCCTGACCCAGGACATGAGCAGCAAGTTTGAAGGCATCGGCGCGACGTTGAAGCAGACCACCGATGGTGCGATTCAGATTGTGAGCACCTTTGACGATTCGCCTGCCCGCAAGGGCGGGGTTCTGGCCGGCGATGTGATCGATGCGGTGGATGGCACCAAGGTGACCGGGCTGAGCACGACTGAGGTGGCTGCCATGGTGCGCGGCACCAAGGGCACCACCGTGACGCTCACGCTCCGGCGAGCCGGCGTCGCCAAAGCGTTTGACCTGGCGCTCGTTCGTGCGGAGATCGATATCCCATTGGTGACGAGTAAGATGCTGGGCGACGGCCAGATCGGTTATGTGGGCCTATATGACTTCAGCGCGGAGGCGAGCGCGCAACTCAACGTGAAGGTGAAGGCGTTGCTGGCGCAAAACCCAAAGCCCAAGGCGCTGATCCTGGACCTGCGCGATAACCCGGGCGGCTATTTGAACCAGGCGATTGACGTGGGCAGCATTTTCTTGAAGCCGGGCCTGTTTGTGATTGAGCGCGATTCGCAGGGCAATGAGCGCCGCGATAACACCAAGAGCGGCGGC
Source organism: Thermoflexales bacterium (assembly GCA_034430115.1). Classification (GTDB taxonomy): domain Bacteria; phylum Chloroflexota; class Anaerolineae; order J036; family Brachytrichaceae; genus CAIXPS01. The sequence goes on from DAOUFG010000050.1 coordinate 49,033, forward strand.
ATTGCCACCGATATCCCGATGGTGGTGCTGGTGAACGGCGGCTCGGCCAGCGCGGCGGAGATTGTGGCAGGCGCGCTGCAAGATTACGGGCGGGCCAAACTATTTGGTGAAACGACCTTTGGCAAAGGCTCGGTGCAACTGCCGCAGACCCTTTCCAACGGCGGGCAATTGCGCGTCACCATCCAGCACTGGTACACGCCCAAGAATCGCGGCATTCACGGCGTGGG
>DAOUFG010000051.1:0-2209 GCA_034430115.1 Thermoflexales bacterium
GGGGCAAAGAGGAACACGCTGGGGATGGTGTTCACCATCGCCCAACCAACCACTAGCCCCACCCAGAAGAGCGCCAGATACTGCGGGCCGAAGCTGCTCCCGCCGGTGGCGAGCAACAAAATTCCGCCGGCCACGTTGTAGATGTGCAACCCCGGTGCCAGCGCCAGGATCGCCCCCGCCAGTGCCCCGAGCAACGCGCCGCCGATGAGAGCGAGGTCAGCCATTAAGGGAAAGTATAGGTGCTGGCTGAAAAACGAAGATGGCTCGATCCACATGTGGATCGAGCCATCTTCCGGAATAAGCTGGAGGTGAAGCCTGCTTACTTATTGCTGGCGGTAGTCTCGCCAGTTGTGCCCTCATCGTCCACCAATTCGGCGATGGCGCGGCGCTCGCGGCGGCGGCGCTGCTTCTCGGCCTTATCGGCGGCGGCGGTCGTGCTGCGACGCTCCAGACGCTTCTGGAAGCGATCCACCTGACCTTCCGTGTCGATGATGCGTTGCTGGCCGGTGAAGAACGGGTGTGTGCCGGACCAAACGTCCAGGTGCAACTCGGGGCGGGTGGAACCGCAGGTGGTCACCAACTCGCCGCCAATGTACACCTTGGCGTCGGGGTAATACTTGGGATGAATATCCTTCTTCATGCTGATGCCTCCGCAGCGGGTGCTTCGGGCGCAGCTTCCGGCACGGCGGCTTCTTCCGCCACCACGATGCTGACGCGCTTGCGACCCGTCGGCAGTGTTTCAAATTTGACAATGCCATCGGCTGTGGCGAACAGGGTGTGATCCTTCCCGACGCCGATATTCTCGCCCGGCTTCACGTGCGTGCCGTGCTGGCGAACGATGATGTTGCCCGACAGCACAAACTGCCCACCGTAGCGCTTGACCCCCAGTCGTTGAGACTGGCTGTCGCGACCATTGGTCGTTGAACTTCCACCTTTCTTATGCGCCATTTCAAACTCTCCTTATGCTGCGGCAGTGTCGCCGGCTTCTGCTGCGGGCTCGGCCTGCGTTGCGGGTGCTTCCATGGCCTGGGCCGGGGCTGCTTCATTCGCAATCTGCAGGACGGTATAGATCTGGCGGTGACCCGTCTTGCGGCGATAGCGCTTCTTGGGCTGATACTTGAAGGCGATCAATTTCTCGCCTTTCGTTTCGCCCAGCACGTTGGCCGTAAGCGTCTTGCCTTCCACGTAGGGCTTGCCCACGCTGACGCCCGTCTCATCCGACAGGAGCATCACAGGCAATTCCACCGAACTGCCGGCCGCCTGAGCCAGCCTTTCGACCAGGAACTTCTCACCGGGCGATACGCGATATTGGCGCCCGCCCACTTCGACGATAGCGTACATTTACTTCACCTCTTGGACACACCGATCGGCCGTGTTGCGCCTTCACAGGCGAGCGAACAGAGCAACACCCTACGGGTGAGTGATGTGTGTCAAAATGGAATCGTTTTGCACAAGCTCCCTGGCGTAGGCGCAAAAAATAACGCCCCGCAAAGAGCCTTCGAATTATACGCCTATGGGCGACGGTGTCAAACAGAATTAGAATGCAACCTGTATGGTTGCTTCTGAATTGCCTGAGACAGTTTCGGCCGGGGCTTTGCCGGTAGTGGTGTTGAAATCGGGGCGGGACAAGGCGGTGCGTGCCCGGCATCCGCGCCTGTTTTCCGGCGCGATCAAAGAAATCCACGGGCGGCCCAAAGACGGCAACGTGGTGGACGTGTGCGCCAATACCGGCGAGTGGCTGGCGCGCGGCATCATTAATCAGCAGGCCCAAATCGCGGTGCGCCTGTTGACCTGGGACGAGCATGAGACGGTGGACCCCGCCTTCTGGCAAAAACGCGTGGAACAGGCCGTGCAACGCCGCCGGCATGACCCGCTGCTGCAAGGCACCGACGCGTGCCGGCTCATCTTTGGCGAGAGCGATGGGTTGCCCGGCGTGATCGCCGATGAGTATGCCGGGCATATCGTGTTGCAACTTTCCACGTTGGCTGCTTCGAATGCGCGTGAGAGCATCCGCGACGGGTTGATCCAATCGGCGGCCCCGCACAGCATCCTGGAGCGCAACGACGAAGAGCGCATGAAGCACGAGCATCTGCGCGATGCCGCCGGGGTGCTGTATGGGGCGTTGCCCGAAGGGCCGGTGGAAATCTCAGAGAATGGCTTGCGCTTCCTGGTGGACGTGAGCAAAGGCCAGAAGACGGGCTTTTACCTG
>DAOUFG010000052.1:0-21600 GCA_034430115.1 Thermoflexales bacterium
GGCGGGGGGCTCTCGATGACGGCCACCTCGAACCCGCCGTCATTGAAGGCTTGCTTCATGCGCAGGAGCGGCATGAAATCCCACGGCTTTTCGTTGCCCACGGTGTTTGGCAACGGTGCGACGACGTAATTCACGCCTGCCTGCTTCACCATCCGCCACAGCGGGGTGGGGTTGGCAGGGAGCACTTCGGCGATCTTAATCATCACTACTCCTTTGTCCAGAGCGGTCTACAGGACGCCGAACACTTTGTATACTTCGTCGATCGGCATGCCGGCGGCCAGTTGCTCGCGTTCCTTGTTTTCCACCTCGAAGATGGCTTCCACGCGCAGCAGCACTTCGTCCACGATGTCGTGTGGGATGACCTGTGCGCCGTCGTTATCTGCGAAGATGAAGTCACCCGGCTCCACTTTCACATAGTGCGTCACGTGGCCGGGCAGGTAGATGGGGTGGTTTACGTCGATGATGATCCAGCCGCCAAAGGCATTCGGGCGGGTGCCGAAGGAGAACATCGGGAAGTCGGGCATCTTCAGCACGTATTGCGTATCGCGGCAGTTGCCAGCCAGCAGCATGCCACGGCAACCATGCGCGTAGGCAAGCTGGCAGCTCATTTCGCCGAATTGCGCGGGCTGCATATCGCCGCCGCAGTCGAAGCACAAGACGCTGCCTGGGGGTTGGGTCGCCACTTCGCGCATCATACGCTTCTGAGGGTGACCGCCTTCAGCCTCCCAACGGGCTTCCATCTCTTTCTGCCATTCCGGTGAACGATCTTCCACCAGCGAGTGCAGCTTGATGGGAAGCGCACGCCCTACCAGTTGCATCCCCTGGCGCAATGGCTTGAACCGGTCGGAGAGAACTGTGTTGCGCACACCCAGGCTGGACATTGAATCGGACACAGCGCCGCCGTACCCGGCGTGGCGGAAGCGTGCGATGCGTTCCAAATCGGTGATGTCCAGCTTGCGGACTTCTTTAGAGGCCATTAGCTTGTGGAGGTCTTCGTTTGCCGACATTACTAACTCCTATATGGACGAGTGATTTGCGTGAAATTGTAGCCCTAAAAGGCAAATGTGCTTGGCTTTATCGCCGTGCCCACCCGATGAAGCCCGCCCCGATGGCGACCAGGAGTGCCAGCCCGGCGACGATGTGCAGCCACGGAATTCCTTGCGAGCCGGGCGGCGCAGGTTGCTCAATAGGCGCAGGTGCAGTTGCGGGGGCCACTTCCTCTGCTGTCGGGAGGCTGGTTGCTGTCATGCCACCCGCGTATGAGGGTTGAGCTGCCGCCTGCGCGGCGGATATTTCCATCGTGTCGCTGGCGGGTTGTTTGGCGCGTGGTGCTGGCGGTATGCTGGTCGATTCGGCGCTCGCCCCTGCGCCGCTGGCCTGCTCCGTCTCCGTGACGGCAGCCATGCCCATCATCAGCGGCGCCGGTGCAGACGTGCCCTCTGGCGTTGGGGTGGCGAGTGCAGTGGAGCCCGTCGCGCCTGTGTCGGCGGCAGCCTCAGGAGTAGTGGCATTTTCGTTTTCCGGCTGGCCGGTTGCCGCCGGGGCGCTGGCGGGTCTCGCCGCGAACGAGTAGGCCGCTTGTGGGGCAGCCACTGGCGCCATCGCGCGAGGGGCTAATGCGCCGCTGACATCCAGCCCGACGGCGCATACGAAGACGGCGGTGGCGACCGCCGACCCGACGCGCCACCACAGAGCCGGCGAAGTGCTGGGTTTGCCCGTCGATGCCGGCAGCGTAAAGTTGTGCGGCAACCCGGCAGGTGGCAACTGTGCGGCTGCCTGCACCAACTGGCGCGTGGCATCCACCTTGCGTCTCAGATCGGGTTCAGAAGCCATGCGCGTTTCAAATGCCTTCTGGGCAGCACGATCTAGCGCTCCGTCGATATAGGCGGAGATCAACTCGTCGTCGCCCGGCGAGCGCTGCCTGTTTAACCACAATTTGAGACTAAACATACCCAATCAGTAAGACGCTAGGCTTCATGTAACAGTTCCGTTTGGGTGAGTAGATAATCACGCAATTTGGCGCGTGCCCTGCTCAGGCGTGACTTGACCGTGCCCAGCGACGTTTGCGTCGCGTCGGCCACTTCCTCGTAACTCATCCCCTGAATATCCGAAAGAACAAACACGATGCGCTGGTCGGGGGGAAGTTGCCTCAGGCCGGCATTGATGGCGCGCCGTAATTCGGCCCGTTCGGCGGCTGCGGCGGGGCTTTCGGCGTCGGAGGCGACAAATTCGTCAAATCCAGCCCCGTTTGGCTCTTCCGCGCCATCCTGGGCTTCGCCCAGGGCGTCGAGCGAGGTGGATGGCCGGCGCTTGGCGTAACGCAATGCGTCGTAACAGGCATTGGTGACTGTGCGCAAGAGCCAGCTTTTGAAGGAGCCGCCCCGAAAGCTGCGCAGCCCTTTGTAGGCCGAGATAAAGGCCTCCTGTGTGGCATCGGATGCAGCGGCAGGGTCATCCATAATGCGAAATGCCACGTTGTACACCTGTATCTGGTAGGTGAGCACCAACGTGTTAAACGCATCTATGTCGCCGCGCTGTGCGGACCGAATCAATGCCGGTTCATCCATGCGACTTCCATTGTAAAGCGTCTTGTTTTGAGCAGACGGCCAGCGAAAGGCGGAGAACGCGCCCTTCGCCTATATCGTCACCCGCTGTTTGGGGCCAGCGAGGTGATGAAGTTCACCAGGTGTTGGTAGTGTGAGCCCTTCCAATACACCTTGCCGCATTGGTCACACACACGGAATTCTTGATAGAACTGCAACGTGTGCAAGGGCAGCCGATTTGCGATGGCTTCCTTGCTCACCGTTTGCAATAGCCCATTACAGCGAATGCAACGGCGGAAGGGTGTGATCTGGCGATGCAGGTCAAACCGGTGCAACACCTCTGCGATCTGCCGCTGGGGGTTGGTCTGGCGCACAAAATAGCCATGCGTGACCATGCTGCGCTTCAGTAGCCCGCGATCACGCGTGAGCAAGATGCGGCGTTCGCTGCTGGAGATGAGTGCCAGTGTCGCGTCGTCGTAGTCATTGCGATAGAGTGTGTCGAACCCCAGCAGGCGCAAATAGCCGGCCAGCTTGCCCAAGTGGGCATCCAACACGAAGCGCGGTTCGCGCAGAGGTTCCGGGCGCAAGTGGACCACCGGCGTGGCGTCGAACGTCTCGAAGATGGGGTAAACGCTCAAGCGATCGCCATTTTGTACGATATAAGAGAAGTCCACCGGCGTACCGTTTACCAGGATGAGCTCGATTTCGGTGTGTGGCACGCCCAGGGATTCGATCATGTCTTTCACCGACGTGCGGGCGTCGAAAGTGTGGGCGAAGTCCACCTGTCTATGCTGCGGGGGAAGAAAGTCGTTCAGCTCGGCATAGAAGCGAAAATGGGCGACGTTCATCGGGTAAACGAATGGGGCAAGTTCACTGAACTTGCCCCATCAACATTGGCTTACTCTCTGCGCGAATCACGGTCGCGGCGTGGGCCACGATCACCACCGTCGCGGCGCGGGCCGCGCGAGCCACCGCGGTCGCCGTCACGGCGTGGGCCGCGATCTCCGCCGCTGCGCCGGCCACCGGTGCGGCTGTCGGATTCGATTGCCTCTTCCAGGGTCATGCCTTCCAGCACGGCCTTGCGGCTCAGGCGGATCTTGCCGCCGTCGTCGATGGCGGTCACCATCACGCTGATTTCCTGGCCCAGCGAAACCTCATCGGCGACGCTCTGGACTGGGTGATCGGCCAGTTGTGAGACGTGCACCATGCCATCTGTCTTGGGCGCAAGTTCTACAAATGCGCCGAAGTCGGTGATGCGCACCACTTTGCCGGTGTAGATATTGCCTACCTTCACCGGGGTGGCCAGCGATTCCACCAGCTCGCGAGCACGCTCGGCAGAGGGGCCGTCGGCGGAGGAGATGAACACGCGTCCATCGTCCTCGATGTCGATGCGCGCGCCGGTTTGTTCTTGGATGCTGCGCACCATCTTGCCACCGGGGCCGATCACCGCGCCAAGCTTCTCCGGGTCCACCTGCACCACCAACATGCGCGGTGCGTGCGGCTTGATGGTCGTGCGCGGTTCCGGCAATACTTCGAGCATGCGATCCAGGATCGCCAGGCGGCCTTCGTGTGCCTGTGCCAGGGCTTTGTCCAGGATTTCGGCGGTCAGGCCCTTGATCTTGATGTCCATTTGCAGGGCAGTGATGCCCTTGGTGGTGCCGGCCACTTTGAAGTCCATATCGCCGATATGGTCTTCCAGGCCCTGGATGTCGCTCAGGATGGTGTAGGCCCCCTGGCCGTCGGTAATCAGGCCCATGGCGATGCCAGCCACCGGCGCCTTGATGGGCACGCCGGCGTCCATCAGTGAGAGGGTGCTGCCGCACACGCTGGCCTGTGAGGTGCTGCCGTTCGACGAGAGCACTTCGCTGACCACGCGGATGGTGTAGGGGAAGACGTCTTCGTCGGGGATCACCGGGATGAGCGCGCGTTCAGCCAGTGCACCATGGCCTACTTCACGCCGGCTGCTGCCGCGCAGCACCTTAGCCTCGCCGGTGGAGTAGGGCGGGAAGTTGTAGTTGTGCATATAGCGCTTCTCTTCCACCGGATACAGGCCGTCCAGCTTCTGGGCATCGTCTTTACTGCCCAGGGTGACGATGCTGAGCACCTGTGTTTCGCCGCGTGTGAAGAGCCCGGCGCCGTGTGCGCGGGGCGAGAGTTGATCGCCGACCTCGCACCAGATAGGGCGGATCTGCTTGGGGGTGCGCCCGTCGGGACGCACGCCGTCGCGTAGAATGCGCGTGCGCACGGCCTCGCTGGTCACGTCCTTGATGACCTCGTGCAGTTCGTCGGCCACCACGTCGCCGATGGCCTGCATTTGCGCCATCACTTCGCCCTCGATTGCATCGAGGAAGGTGGAGCGCTCGGCCTTGTCGACCGTCGTATCGATGACGTTATGAATCCGGTTGCCGACCGCGTCGCGCACCTGCTGGTTGAATTCCTTGTTCGTGCCGAACTTCGGATAATCGGCCTTGGCTTTGCCGATTTCGGCGCGCATGCGCTCTTGCAGCGCGATGAACTCCTGGATCGATTCATGCCCCAGGCGCAACGCCTTGACCATGGTGGCTTCGTCCACTTCATTCGCGCCACATTCCACCATCACGATGGCTTCCTTGGTGCCCGCGATGCGCAGGTCCAGGTCGCTATATTCCATCTCGGGGATGGTGGGGTTCAGGACGAATTCGCCGCCGATCAGGCCGACGCGCACCGCGCCGACGGGCGTCGTAAACGGCACGTCGGAGATGATTAGCGCCGCCGATGCGGCATTCACGGCCAGCACGTCGATGTCGTTGATCTGGTCGTGCGAAAGGGCTGTGATGATGATCTGCACGTCATTGCGCAGGTCATCGGGGAAGAGCGGGCGCAAGGGGCGATCCACCAGGCGGCAGATCAGGATGCCCGCCTCGGCGGGGCGCCCTTCGCGGCGGAAGAATGAGCCCGGGATGCGCCCGGCGGCATAGAGCCGCTCTTCATATTCCACGCTGAGCGGGAAGAAGTCGATCCCGGTGCGTACCTCGGAGGCCATGGTGGCGGTAGCCAGGGTCATCGTTTCGCCCATGCGAACGGTGACGGCACCGCCTGCGAAACGGGCCAGCCGGCCTGTTTCGACCGTGATCTCTTTATCGCCGATCATGGCCGTATAGATATGATTCACCGGCTTCTCGGCAGGCAGAACCATTGTTTCGTTGTTCGTAGACATATTGCTCCCAAAAAGCAAACTAATAACACCGGCTTTTGCGTCAACCGGTTGGAAATGGGCAATATACCGATTGGGGTCTATTGCGCGTCATTCGCGCAGGTGGGAGGATAGAGGTTAGAGATCAAACATCCAACACCAAAAATCTTGACTGGGTGGCTAATCTCTAACATCTACCACCTCCCCCGCGCTCACAAACACCTAACGCCGACGTCTATTCGTGTATCAATAAAGTGCCGCTGCTGACCCTATCCTTTAGCACACGAAAGGGCGAATCTTTTGAATCGCCCTTTCTCTTTGTTGCAGCTATGCTTACTTGCGCAATCCCAGTTTGACCAACAATTCCCGGTAGCTGGCCGGGTCTTTGGCCATCAAGTACTTCAGGTGGGCACGACGGCGGCCGACCAGGGTGAGCAACCCGTGACGCGTGCTCTGGTCGTGCTTATGCACCTTCAGGTGCTCGTTGAGTTGGTTGATGCGCTCCGTCAGAATTGCGATCTGTACTTCCGACGAGCCTGTGTCACCAGGCTTCACAGCAAACTTCTCGATAATTTCCTTTTTTTCACCTTTGGACAATGCCATCTTTCTTTTCCTTTGATTATGCGCGGCTCCGCTCCAAGGTGCAGAGTACCCGCGCAGGCTGATATGTAGCGTTATATTTTACCATGACGAAAGGTCCCCGTGCGGATATGCGAATAAGAAAACCTGACAAGTCTCCGAGACCTGTGAGGTGTGTTGCTACGCTTACTTCTTCTTCAACAACGTCTGTCGCGCCGCTGCCGCCGCGCCGCGCAAGGCTTCGATGTCTTTGAAGCGCGGCCGGGTGCCCATCTCCGTGTCCTCCGGCACCAGGCTTTGCAGGCGCTCCCAATCGGCGCGCGTGAACTTGCGCGGGACGTAGGCCAGCGACTCGGCAATTTGCGCGGCGGGCAAGGCCCAGCCCATCTCGCGGCGTAACTCGTCGGCCTTGCTGTGATAGGCCCGTTTATCCCACGCCTCAGCCGATTTTTCGCTATCGGCGGCGATGCGCCGCAGGTTCACCGCTACCACGGCGCAAATATCCTTGCACAGGTCACTATCGTTGAGATTTTTAGGAAGATGGATGCGCACCAGTTCCAGCACCATGCGCATGTCTTGATTGCGTTCTTTTACTGCCATTTGTATCAAGAGATTAGAGAATCGAGATAGGAGATTTTTCAGCCCAGAGACCTGGTTCCTGACTGCGCTCTCTTCGCCCGCAGATTATATGTGAAGCAGGACACCTCACTGGTCAACCAGACCAGTGAGGTGTTTTCTCGCTAACGCAGATATTGAATCAGGAGCGTGGCCAGACCAAGCGAAAAAGCAAACCCGGCACAGTCGGTGAAGGTGGTCACGATGACGGAAGATGCCAGGGCCGGGTCGATGCGCAGGGCTTTGAGCACCAGCGGGACAAATGCGCCCACCACGCCTGCCACGATGAGGTTGCCGATCATCGCCAGCCCAATCACTCCGCCCAGCACTGGGTTGTGCTGCCACAGCGCTACGCCCAAGCCTACGATCAACGCCACCGCCAGCCCTTGCAACAGCCCTTGCAGTGCCTCCTTGCCCAGTGCTTTGAACGCGTTATTGCGGTTGATCTCGCCCAACGCGATGCCGCGTACCATGATCGTGATCGTTTGTGTGGCCGCGTTGCCGCCCTGGCCGGCAACGATGCTCTGTAAGGCAGCCAGGATGGCTACCTGCGCGATGGTGTTTTCAAACAGGCTGACCACCCAGGCGGCCAGGAAGGCCGTCCCCAGGTTGATATATAGCCAGGGCAAGCGCCGGCGCAGCGAGAACGGTACAGGGCTGAGCGGGTAGTCCTCGTCGGGCACACCGCCCAGGCGGTACACGTCTTCGGTGGCTTCTTCCTCGATCACGTCCACCAGGTCGTCCACGGTGATGACGCCCAACAGAACTTGGTTGCTATCGACAACCGGCAACGCCAACAGGCCATGCTCCTGTAGCAGGTGGGCGCATTCCTCCTGGTCGGTGCCGGCCGGCACTGAGATGACGTCGGGGTCCATGATCTCACTGATGAGCTTGTCGGGTGGTGCGGTGATCAACTGGCGCAACGAGATGACGCCCACCAGTCTGCGGTCGCGATCCACGACGAAGAGGTAATAGGTGACCTCCGTGTCGGGGTTCCAACTGCGCAGCGCTTCGATAGCGGCCTGGGCGGTCATTGCAGGGCGCAGGGTGATGAAGCTGGTGGTCATCAGGCCGCCGGCGCTCTCGTCGGGGTGGATCAGCAGTGGGCGCACGTCGTCGGCTTCGCTCATGCTGGACAACACGCGTTGCTGGCGTTGTTCGGGAAGGTCGCCGATCACGTCGGCGGCGTCGTCCGGCTCCATCTCGTCCAGGATGAGCGAGAGCGAGCGGTCGTCAATTCGTTCGGCGATGTCGGCCTGATCTTCCTGGTCCAGTTCCACTAACAGATCGGCTGACTCTTCAGGGGGCAAGTGGGGCAACAGATCGGCCTGATCTTGCAGGTCCAGCTCGTCGAATACATCAACCTTATCGTCTTGTTTGAGCTGATCGAGGATCAGGATCGCGTCGTTGACGCTCCCTTGATCCAGGGCGTCTCGAATTTTCTCAAGCGTTTCGTCGATATTGGGTTGAGTCCTGTTCTGCATGCGCCCCCTCTGGCGAAAGAGAGATTAGAGATTGGAGAATATGGATTACACCACGGATTTCACAGATTGCACGGATATACTTCCCGACCATCCGTGAAATCCGTGCAATCTGTGGTTAAAATCTCCAATCTCTACTTTTCTAGTTTCCCATACTCAATACGATCCCTTCTCGTTTGCCCAGGTGCACGTCGCACAGCAGGCCATTCCGCACCTGATAGGTGGCCGGTGGCCCGAACACCGTCTTCAGGGTGGCGCCTTCGGGCAGACCAAACTCCGGGTGAATGATGATGTTGATGTTCGCCTCGGCCCCGGCGTTGATGGCCACGATGAACTTTTGCTCGCCCTGCCAGCGCAGATAGGCGATGGCGTTCTTTTCGGCGAAAATGAAGCGGAAATCTCCGTCGCGCAGTGCCGCATATTTCTTGCGCAGCGCGATGCAGTCCTTGAAGTATTGCAGCAGCGTCTTATCCCACTTGGCTGGGGTTCCCCAAGGGAACGCGCGCCGGCAATCCGGGTCTTTGGCGCCCAAAATGCCGATTTCATCCCCATAATAGACCGATGGCGCGCCGGGGTAGGTCATCTGGAACAGGGTGGCGATGCGCAGCGCCGACTGATCTCCCTTGGCGATGGACACGAAGCGAGCTGTGTCGTGGCTGTCCAGCAGGTTCAACTGCACGTTGCTGATCGCGCGGTCATAGATGCCCAGCAGGTGATTGATGGTGTAGGCAAATCCCGAGGCGTCCAACGCGGGGTAGTCCTGGTAGCCGACGTTGGCGACCAGCGTTGCATCGATGTTTGGGCCGATGAAGAAGCCGATGCAAGCCCTGGTGAATTGATAGTTCATCACCGCGTCGAATTGATCGCCCTGTAGCCAGCGTTGTGCCTCGTGCCAGATTTCGCCCACGATGTAGGCATCGGGGTTGATGGCTTTGACGCGGCGGCGAAATTCTTGCCAGAAGGAGTCGTCGTTGATTTCGGCGGGCACGTCTAAGCGCCAGCCATCGACGCCCTGGCGAATCCAATGTTCCGCCACGCAGAAAATAAACTCGCGCACCGCCGGCAGCGCGGTGTTCAACTTCGGCAAAGCCGGGATGCCCCACCATGAGTCATAGTTGACGGGCTTCCCCTCGTAAGCATGTAGTGGAAAGCCCTTGATGTTGAACCAGTCGATATAGGGGGAGGCCGCGCCGTTTTCAAGGATGTGGTTGAACTGGTAAAACCCACGGCTGGCGTGGTTGAACACCCCGTCGATGATGACGCGGATGTTGCGCGCGTGAGCGGCGTTGAGCATCTCGTGAAAAGCCGCGTCGCCGCCGAGGATTGGGTCTACGCGATAGTAGTCGTGCGTGTGGTAGCGATGATTGGCGGTGGATTGGAAAATAGGCGTGAAGTAGATAGCCGTGATGCCAAGTTCTTGCAAGTAATCCAGGTGCTCCACGACGCCCAGCAGGTCGCCCCCCTTGAACCCATAAACCGTTGGCCGCGAGTCCCATGTTTCGAGGTTGTTTGGTTTTGCAACACGTGTGGAGCTGGCAAAGCGATCAGGGAATATTTGGTAGAAAATTGCGTCTTTGACCCAATCGGGAATCTGTTTCATAGCTTGTCTGTCAAATCAATTAAAACAACCTGGTTTCACTGAGTGCTGCATCATAGCGCCATTTTGATATTCTGGGTCAGACCGTGAGCACAGCGAGCGCGAGGAGCCCTGCGCCGGCGGCTCCTGCCAGCGATGCGATGAAGTTCACCCAATCATTATTCAACCATGACCACCCTTTTAGCAGACGATTCGGCGTGCCATCCCGTTCGAGGCGGCGCTCGGTCGGCTTGTTGCGCTGCGCGCTGAAATACATGGCCTGCACCGTTGCGCCCAGCAGACTATCGGTGAACGCGCCGGCAAGGCCGCCGACGAGCGCAGCCACCACGAACAGCAGCCCGATTCCAGCGTTGCCAAGCGCCGGCTGGTTATATAGCGCCTGCCGGAGCACGCTTTCGGGCGGCAACAGATTGCCCAATAGGACGCACAGCAGGTTCACCAGGCCGATCAATAGCGCGCCCGCTGCGGCCGCCAGTGTGCCATTGCGGGTGACGCCGCCGGAGGTGCCGGGTTCTACGATTTGGGCAAGATGGGTAATCAGGCGCGGAGGGGCCTTGCTGAGCACACCCAACTCGGTGGCCCAGGTGTCGGCGTTGGCGCTGGCTAATGCGCCCACCAATGCGGCGGAGCAGATGACGATGAACGTGGAAGAACCATCCAAGAGCCAGGCAAGCCCGCTACACACGGCAAAGCAGGCGGCGGCCCCGCCATTCGCCAGGGCCTGGCCCAGGTCGCGCCGGCTGCCCTTATCGAATTGCTCGGCCACGCGTTGCTTGCGCCCGGCTTTGTAGTGGCTCAGTGCAGAAGAAGTGACAAAGAAAGCGATCAGCAAGAGGCCACTGACCATGCCGCCCATCCCAAAGATCAACGTGCCCGTCAATATAGCGCCCACGACGCCGTTGGGCGTCAGCGATTTGCGCCGATAGGCCAACCAACCAATACAGGCGCTGAAGATAAGGCCTACGGCAAGGCGCGCGAGGATGACAACAGTGGCTTCTTTCATCAGGCTGAATTATATGGATAGTGGCGTTTGGCGTAAGATTATTTGTAGCATGGTGAGGATGCCATAATCTCCGCCCAGGAAATTAATGACAAAATGAGTAGCACCCTGAAGCAATTGGTAAACGCGTTGCCGTTCAACTGTCAATGGCTACCGGCTGATGTGGAGGACGTGCCGGTCAGTGGCGTCATCGACGATAACCGCAAAGTACAGGCCGGTTATATCTTCGTTGCCTATCCAGGCGTGGCAGTGGATGGCCACAAATTCATCTCCGATGCCATCCGGCGCGGCGCGGTGGCGGCGGTAGTGGAACATCCGCAGGCAGGGCTGAATGTGCCGCAGATAATCGTGCCCAATGGCCGCCAGGCGCTGGCCTATCTATGCGCCGCCTGGTATGGGTTCCCCACGCGCAGCCTGACATTAGTTGGTATCACCGGCACGGATGGCAAGACCACGACGACCAACTTGCTCTATAGCATCCTTAGAAGTGCCGGCATCCACACCGGCATGATTAGCACGGTGAATGCCGTGATCGGCGAACAAACGCTGGATACGGGCCTGCACACCACCACGCCCGACGCCGACGAAGTGCAACATTACCTGGCCCAGATGCGCGACGCCGGGATGACGCATTGCATCCTGGAGGTCACATCGCACAGCCTGGCACAGTATCGCGTGGATGGCATCGACGTGGACGTGGCGGTGGTGACCAATGTGACGCACGAGCACCTGGATTTGCATGGTTCCTACGAAGCTTATCGCGCGGCGAAGGGGCGCCTGTTTGAGATGTTGTCACAGCCGGTGGCGGCCGAGCGGCACAAGCCGCGCCTGGCGCGCACCTCAGTGCTGAATGGGGATGACGTGTTCTCGTTTGATTACTTGCGCAGCATCCCCGCCGAGCGTCGCTTGATTTATCGTCTGGAGCCGGTGACACGGGAACGCCACGATCAGTCGGTGCGCCTCTTGCGCGTGACGCACGAGCCGGCCGGGATGCGTCTGTGGGTGGGCACGCCGCGCGGCGAACTGGAATTGTGGAGCAAGTTGATCGGCAACTACAACATCTCCAACATCCTGGCCGCCGTCTCCGCGGCGATTGCGCTGGATGTGCCCGGCGAAGCTATATGCAACGGCGTCCGCACTTTCCAGGGCGTGCCGGGGCGCATGGAACGCATCGACCTGGGGCAGCCATTTACGGCCATCGTGGATTTTGCGCACACACCTAACGCGCTGGATCAATTGTTGCGCGCGTTGCGCCCGATCACGCCGGGTAAGCTGATCGTGGTGTTTGGTTGCGCCGGTGAGCGTGACGTGCAAAAGCGCCCGATGATGGGGCGCGTGGCGGGTGAGACCGCCGATGTGGTGGTGCTGACCGCCGAAGATCCGCGCCGCGAGAAGCTGGAGACGATCCTCGATCAGATCGAAGCCGGCATCACGGCGTCGCGTGCGGTGGTGCAGCGCGCGCCCGACCGTGCGGAGGCCATTCGCCTGGCATGTTCGCAGGCGCAGCCCGGCGACACGGTGGTCTCGTGCGGCAAAGGGCACGAACAATCGATGTGCTTTGGCACCACCGAAACCCCCTGGGATGACCGGGTTGCCATGCGCGAAGCAATCAAACAGATTTTGGATTCTTGATTTTAGATTGCGTGATTCGTGCGATTGGCGGAGATTCGTGGATGTGGGTTGTGAATCGTAAATAAAATGGTCCCAGTTATAAACTTTCAGGCTAAGTTGGCACAGTTTAGCGAGCACTGGTCGCCGCGCATTGTTGCGCAGATGAATGATTACCACTTCAAACTGGCGAAACTGCAAGGCGAATTCGTGTGGCACCGGCATGCCGAAACCGACGAGGTGTTCATCGTGTTGGAAGGCGAACTGACGATTGAGTTCCGCGACGGCGTGGCGACGCTACGTCCCGGTGAGATGGTGGTGGTGCCGCGTGGCGTGGAACACAGGCCGCATGCTGAGCAGGAATGTAAGGTGCTGCTGGTGGAGCCGGCCGGAACCGTCAACACCGGCGATGCCGGCGGCGAGATGACGGCTCCGAATAATTTGTGGGCATAAAGGAGACTGGGCGTTGGAGATTTGAGGTTCGCCAATCCCCAATTTCTATTTCCCGAAAGTCGCCAGTTGCGCGCGCAGGCGGTCGATCTCGGCGCTGTTATACCCTTCGTCTCCCAGGCGCACCAACTGGCGCTTCTTCTGGGCCAGTTCTGCGGCGATCTGGACGAAGTTGCGTTGCTGGCGCGGCGATAGTTGTAGCCTGGCGAGCGCATGCGTTTTTGTGCTGCACAGGTCGGCGTAGGCTTCGGGCGAGAGGATGCCCGGCACCTCGTCGCGCAGGTAGGTGCGTAATGTGTTGCGGTCTCTGCGTGCCGCGACCAGGCGCAGGCAGATCAGCAACACAACCAGCGCGCCATAGTTCAAGAGTGCCACCAGAATCGTGCCGCCGTCGCTCTGGCTTGAGAGGACCAGCGCGCCGTTGTGCCCCATGTGCGAAGCGATAGCGCCCGACAAGCCGATTGTAACGGCCAGGAATTTGTACACCCGGCTGGTGCTGTTGCGCGCTACGCCGAACCCGATGCCCGTCAGCGATGTCCAGAAGCCGTGCATCAACCCAAAGACGATCACGCGCAGGAGGAACAACGACAACCACTCGCTCCAATTGCCGGTTCCGAGGAGGTAGAAGACGTTCTCCACATACGCAAACCCAAAGCCCGCCATCGCGCCGTAGACCAGGCCATCCACCCAGCCATCGAATTCGTGCCGTCGCCACAGATAGATGATCGCCACCGCCCCGGCTTTCAATATCTCTTCCACGACGGGCGGGATCAGCGCGGTGGTGATCATCTGCCCGCCCAGCGTGTTTTCACCCAGGACCAGCGCAACAGGAATATCCAAGACTAGCTCGATCAGAATGCCGACGATGATGGCAGGGATAGCGCCCCATAGAAAAGCGCCCAGCAGGTAGCGTGTGGGCTCTTTTTCATAGCGATCGATGCCATTGATGATGCGCATGTATAGATAGGTCGGGATTGCCACGGCGACAATAGTTACCAGAAATTGGAGCATAGCTAAAATTGTAACTGTTACAATCGGACACTGACGCCAACCATGATTCGCTATCAAGAAATTGAGTACTTAATGAACGCCGTGCGTGCGGCAGAATGTGCATCCACCATGGGCCTGAGCAACATGGGCAAGTCCACGCTGATGCGTGAATTGTGCAACCCACTCACCCGGCAAGCTTTCCTGCACGAGCGCAGTGACGACTGGCTATTCGTCTACGTGGATTGCAACCTGATGCCGGAACGCAGCGAACAAGCCCTGCACGAGGTGATTTTGCGCAATTGCCTGGAATCGCTTCGCCGCATTGGCGCCGCTGACTCCGTTTTATCGCGGTTGGACAAGCTGTATGAGCAAATTGTCCAGCCGCCTACGCCGATCCGCAGCCCGCTTGCGTTCAACGACGCGATCAACGTGCTGTGTGAAGATTCGGGCCATTCGCTTGTGCTGCTGTTTGACGAGTTTGATGATCCCTTCGGTAAACTCGACGGTCGCACGTTTTTGAACCTGCGCGCGATGAAAGATCGCCTGGCGAACGCGCTCACCTACCTCACCGCCACCGAGCAGCCGCTGGCCGATGTGCGCTCAGACCGCGAGGCGACGGAGTTCATCGAGCTATTTGCTTTGCGTTCGCAGTGGTTGGGGTTTCTGAATAGCGCCGATGCGCGAAGTGTGGTGCTCCAATTTGTAGCGGAGAATGGCCCGGCCTGGCAGGAAGATGAGATCGACTTCGTGGTAGCGCAGGCGGGCGGGCACCCTGGGCTGTTGCAGGGCGTGCTGGAGTCATTTTTGCGTGTCGCGGCGGGCGCGCCCAATAGCGCGCGCCGACAAGCCCTTTCGGTGGCGCAGCAGGCTTTTGACGATGACCCAACCATCCGGCGCGAGTGTTTGCAATTGTGGGCCCAGTTGACGGACCCTGAACACCAGGCCCTGATGGCGCTGGTGAATGGTGAACGCGCGAAGGCCGATGCGCTGGAGCGCTTGAAGGTGAAGCACCTGTTGCCGCGAGATGACGATCCCCCTGCCTCCAGCCCCGTCGTGGGGGAGGTGTGGCGTTCGTTCATCCGGCGCCAGGCGTTGGCCCATTCCAGCCGCGAGCGCGGCATCCGCGTGGACGTGGATGCCGGTGAGGTGTTCGTGGATGGGCGTCGCGTGGAGCAGTTGACCGAACTGGAGTATAAGCTGGCGCTGTTGCTTTATGGGCGGCTGAATAAGGTAGTGGATAAATATGCCATCGTCACGCAGGTGTGGGGCGAGAATTACCTTGACCAGGTGGACGACGCGCGCATCGAGAAACTGGTCAGCCGCTTGCGCGCCAAACTGGAGCCGAACACCCCGGAGCCGAAGTACCTGATCACCCTGCGCGGGCGCGGATATAAGCTGGTGGGATAACCGGATTTTAGATTGACGTACGACCAGCTTTCATGAATACGTTTACTGCCAGGATGCCAAGCAACCAAGAGACAAGTAGACTTCGTGGCCTTCGTGTTTTAGTGTCCTCGTGGTTTCAAAACCGTGTGTGCTTCGCGTGATTCGTGAGGATGCGTGGATAAATCTTCCCGGCGCGTGATTCGCGCCAGCGAGATAGGGCAATATCGCTTTTGTGCGCGGGCGTGGTGGCTGAGTGGCATACAGGGTGTGCCGTCCGCCAACACGCGTGAACTGGCCGAGGGCGAGGCTGCGCACCGGCGGCATGGCCGGGCGGTGTGGGCTTCACGCGCGCTGGTCATCCTGGCGGTGTTGTTGGTGTTGCTCGCACTCGCGCTCATCTTTTTTAGTGCGGTAACCATTGCTCGCGTTTCACCCCTCTTGTCTCCAAGGCCGTTTAGTGCGGTTTGCAAGTAACTAAAGGGACGGCAAAACATCGGGGGCTCGCAGACCCCCGATGTTTATGTTTCAATAGAACCTCGAAAGCAAATGCCGCTACTGCGACGATCTCCCGATGAGTGCGTGCACGTGCGGGCTTTCGGTCTTGTTGCCTGCGCCGTCATAGGCCACGGCCCAGAACTCCACCGTGCCGCCGCTGTGAATCGTCCATTTGACGTTGAAGGGAGCCACCGTCTTGGTGGCGAATGGCGTGCTGGGGTCGGCGCTGGAATAGAACTCCACCTTGCTGATCGAGTAGTCGTCCTGCACCTGCGCGCCTACGTCCACCCATTCGTCTGTGGCGGTGTCGAAGGTCTCATTGTCCAATGGCTGAGACATCTTCACGGTGGGAGAGATGCCATCCAGCGTGACGCGGATGATCGAGTCGGTCACCTTGCCGTCGCTTTCGATGCGCGAAAGCTTCAGTGAATACATGCCCGACGCCAGCCCCGCCAGGTTCCAGTTCTCCAGGAGGTTGTTATCCACCTGTTCGTTGTGGTCGGGGCCGTTTTGTTGCCATTTGTCGGCGGCCACGTCGAACCCCGCGCCAAAATACAGCTTGTAGGCGGCCCAGTTGCCGCCCTTGGCGTTGCCGCGGATTTCCACCGTCCCGTTGTTGAGCAACGGGCTGACATAGCCGCCGTTCGCCGGCGAGGTGATGGCGACGTCGCCCGAAGCAACCACACCGCCATACTGCGTGTCGAATTCGGACGGCGCCTGGGGCAGTTGTGCCTTCTCCTCGTCGCTGAGCGCGTTGTACCAGT
Organism: Thermoflexales bacterium; assembly: GCA_034430115.1. Taxonomy (GTDB): domain Bacteria; phylum Chloroflexota; class Anaerolineae; order J036; family Brachytrichaceae; genus CAIXPS01. Next base: position 16,681 of record DAOUFG010000052.1, read on the forward strand.
CTTGCGCCTGCGGCGGGAAGACGTACATCACCTTTTCTTCGATCTTATCTGCGGGGGTGCCGGCGACGGCGATCTTGCCCGTCTCTTTGTCGATCGGGAACTTTTGCACGATGGTGTCTTGTTGCGTGGGCACCGTATCGGGCAGGAACAACTCGGTGACAGATGGGCACACGCCGTTGGGCAACAGGCCGTCCACCTGGCACACGGCGCGTTCCACCAGCCCGTCGGGCCGCTCAAACTCGCGGATCGGTTTGTCCTGATTTAGATATTCCATCACGTCGTGCCAGATGGGGGCCGCGCCTGTGAGACCCGTTACGGATTGAGCCATCGGGTGGTTGTCGGTATTGCCCACCCACACGCCCACCACGTAATCGGGCGTGAAGCCCAACGTCCAGTTGTCCTTGTTGTCGTTGGTGGTGCCCGTCTTCACCGCGGCCGGCCGGTCGTTGCTCAAGTCCAGCACGCTGGGGTAGCCCATAGCTGCCGCGCGCGCATTGGCGTCGGAGAGGATGCTGGTCATCAAGTAGGTGAGTTGTTTACTGTTGGAGCCCAGCAGGTTCGGGTTAGTCGCCGGTTGATAGTCGTACAGGATATTGCCCTTTGAATCTTCCACGCGCAGGATGGCCACCGGGTCCAGGTCGCGATAGCCGGGGCGCTTCTGGCTGGCAGGGCGTGGCACGCCGATCATCGAGCCGCCGTTGGCGATCACGCTATAGACGTAGGTCATGTCGAGCAGCTTCACTTCGCCGCCGCCGAGGGTGAGCGCCAGCCCGTAATATTGCAAGCCCTTATCCAGGTCGTTGATGCCCATCTTGTGCGCCAGCCGGAGCACATTGCCAATGCCGGCCCGACTCAACGCGTCTACCGCCGGGATGTTATACGAGCGCGCGAGCGCCTGGCGCATGCGGACAGGGCCGTGATATTTACGGTCGTAGTCTTCGGGCGTGTAGGGGGTAATTCCGCCGACGTCGAAGGCCGTGCGCACATCCCAAAACATAGTGGCCGGCGATGCCCCCTGGCTTAACAACTCCAGGTAGGTGATTGGCTTGAACGAAGACCCGGGTTGGCGCAGGCCCGTCGCGACGTTGAACTTGCCGTCGATGGCGTCGTTAAAGTAGTCCAGGCTGCCCACCATGGCCAGAATCTCGCCGGTGTTGGGCTTTAAGACGACCACGGAAGCGTTGTTGGCATCTTTGTTTTGTGCTTGTAAGGCGGCGATCTTCTCGTTGGCGATCCGGTTGACCTCGTCGTTGAGGCTCAGGTCCAGCGTGGTATAGATTTTCAAACCACCCCGGTCCACCAGTTGCGTCGCAGCGTCGGTGCCGATGCCGCGCTGGTCGGCCAGGAGTTCGATCACGCGATCTTTGGCATACACCGAGAAGTGTGGCGCAAGGATGTTGAAGCGCTCTTGCTTGGTGACCAGTTTGAGCGTCTCGCGTTTTGCTTCGGCGGCCATCTGAGAGGTGACTTGACAATCCGGGACGTTGTCTGCGCTGGCTTGCACCATCGCATCTAGCGTGAGCGACTGGCGGTCCTTTGCCGGCACCGGATTATCGAACGGGTTTTGTTTGGGGTACTGTGGAATGGGCGCTAACATGGCCGCTTCTGCAAGCGTCAAATCTTTAGCGCTCTTGCCAAAGTAAACGCGCGAGGCGGCTTCGATGCCATAGGCCAGATTGCCATAGAAGTTGGTGTTTAAGTACCATTCCAATAGTTCTTGCTTGTCATAGCGGCGCGTCACCTCCATTGCAAGCAGGGCTTCGCGGATTTTGACGGTGAGGGTGCGCTTGGGGCCTGAGCGTTCTTCTACCGGGGTGATGACGTTCTTCACAAGCTGTTGGGCGATGTTCGACGCGCCCTGGGTTTGGTTGCCTTGCAAGTTGTTCACCAGCGCACGCAGGGTGCCGCGTATGTCGATGCCCTGGTTTTCATAGAAGCGGCGATCTTCATTGGCTACAGTCGCACAGCGCAAATAGGGTGAAATGTCGCTGAACTTCACCCATTGACGGTCGCCGCCGGTGGGGTCGATGATTTCGTACAGCAGGGTGCCGTTGCGGTCGTAGAGCTTGGTAGTTTGAAACGAGTTCTGCACCTTCACGATCTGATTCGGGTCGGGCAGGTCTTTGGTGAAATAGGAATACGTTGCGCTGGCGGCTGCAAAAGCTGTCAGAGGGAGGGTGATGGAGATCACAGCGCCGATGACGGCCAGGATGACGAAGAGTTGCAGAGCGCGTTTGGCGACGCTGTTCTTGTTTTTATTGCGCCGATGCTGGCGCATTTTGATCAATTGGTTTGCTTGCATTACTACGAAATATAAGCAGATAGATCAGACCGCTTGTTCGATCTGTCACGAACGATGTAAGTCTATGATACACAAAGCCAAATTACCTGACTCAAGCGCTACTCCTGACCAGTGATCTGGCCCAAGTATTATGCTAAACCTGTTTGAAGAACGGGTGATGTGTAGATGGGGCGTCTCGCTAATGTGCTGGAAGCGGTGCGCACGATACACGGTTGCGTCCCATGGCTTTGGCGAAGTAGAGCGTTTTATCAACGGCACGTAACAATTCGTCGCCCGTGCGGCCATGGATGGGGTAAGCGGCTACGCCGCCCGAAAACGTCGATCGATAGGCCCTGCCAGCATAAGTGACCGTGGTGTCCTCAAATGTCAGGCGCCACTTTTCCGCCTGGCAATAGGCTGTTTCTAATGCAGTTCCCGGCATCACTATCACAAATTCTTCTCCGCCATAGCGGCAGGCGACGTTGTTTGTGGCTTGTGTCTCCAGGAGCAGGAGCGTCCCTAGTGCGTGCAGCATTTCATCAGCCGCGCGGTGGCCATTGGTGTCGTTGAATTGCTTGAATTCGTCCATATCAAGCATGACGACGCTGAGGGGTGAAATCGTGTCTTGCGCGGCCTGCACTTCACGGTCCAACGCCTCCACCAGGTAACGCCTGTTATAGAGTTCGGTGAGTGGGTCGCGGATGGCTTGCTCGCGCAGAATGATCTGTAGGGATTCGATCTCAGCCAGGTGTGTGCGCAGGCGCTGGTTCATTTGTTGCAGTTTATATTCCGCCGTTTTGTGTTCTGTGATGTCTTGCAGCACGATCAAGTGCCCGGTCAAGTAATTGTGCCGGATGAAGATGGGCAGCACGCTCAACTCGTACACTTTTTGAGGCTGGCTGTTCAGTGTGATTTCAGTATGTCCCTCAACAGATTGATCAATCATAGAAGCCAGTTGGGGCCAGATGGACAGCGTATCTTCGGCCTGGGCCCCCACCTTCGCCCTGTGATTGATCTTGAACAGCTTGCAAGCAGCCGGGTTGACGTCTACGATGCGATGTTGTGCATCGATGACGAGCACGGCATCGCGCATCGTGTCGATGAGCACATCGCGTGCAACGGGCACCAGGTCGAGCAGGCGCAGGTGAAAGATGGAGAAGGCGCAGATGATGCCGGTGAGGGTGAAGGCTATTGGCGTCAGTTCGAGCCCTGGCAAGGGGGACAGTTGCAGGATGTAGATCAGGTTGCCACTCCATGCTACTAACCCTCCGATAACCAGTGAGATTGCCTGTCGCCGATAGGCCTTTGGGAAACGTATCGTCGCCCAAACCAACAGTGCCACAGCAAGAAAGGTGACCAGGTAGGAATATCCAACTGCGCCGACCCAGAACCATGGCCCGTGTCCATAGATAATCATATTCTTGACCACGGGGCTGGGCGTGTAGCTGTTCCAAATAAGGCCATGCCATTCATTGGTCATTGCCAGTGCCAGAGTGATAGCAGGCACCACAAATGCCAGCAGGATATTGCGGCGGGTCAGGAACTTGCTCAAGTGATTGTATTGGGCTGCCAGGATGAGAAAAAGCACCGGCGTGCTGACCGTGCCCAGGTAACATATCTTTGACCAGGATATCTTGGACGGAATATCCGTGGCGAGTATTTCTGCCGCTGAGCCCAATGCCCATACTGTGACGCCCACCATTGCCAGCGCAAGCGGAAGGCCACCTGGCACTGTCCGTCTATCCCATGCGAGGATAGCAACGATTGTCGCGATGATGGCTGTGATGACATAGAGAGCCGCGTAAGGAGTAACTTCCTGAAGCATAGTCCTATGGTCAATATAACAGGCGCTTCAACATCTCGAGAGGCTGTTTCCGTGTTACTTTAGCCGATGGTTGAGATGTTGAGTTGGTATCTTTGATAGTTATGATTAGCTTATTTGCGTAGCCATATGTTTAGCAACATCATGAATGCGCAATGTAACAATCATACACCGGGTATATTCAGAAGTGGTGCCCCTATTGCCGATTTAATAGCTCGTCCTACAATCTGATTGGGTTAATCAACAGGAGATGAAAACGCATGAAGATCACCGCGATTAAGACTGCCGCTACCAGCGGTCATGGGATGCATCTGTGGGTGAGAATCGAGACGGATGCCAACATCACAGGTATTGGGGAGTGTGTACATGGCGGCGTGCAAGCGATCGCCATCATCCAGGAGATTCGTGCCGGCTTCATCGGTCGAGATCCATTTCGGATCGACGCGCTCTTTGAAGAGATGCGCCGCTCGCATGTGTTCGACGGTGGGTTCGCCGGTGCGCTTATTACGGCGCTCACGGGCATCGAGCTGGCCCTGTGGGATTTGAAGGGCAAGGCGCTGGGCGTGCCGGTTTATGAGTTGCTGGGCGGCAAATTCCGCGACAAGATTCGTGTGTATGCCGATTGCGAAGTGGAGCCGGGCATGGATTTCGGCGACGTGAAGCGCGTGGTGGATGACGTGTTGGCGCGCGGCTTCACCGCTTTCAAGATCGACCTGGACGGCGGCGACCACCACAAAGATGCGTTCAATTACACTGCCTCGGAGCGCGAACATGATCAGATGTTGAAGCTCGTCGATATGGCCGTGGCAGCGGCGGG
>DAOUFG010000053.1:0-61463 GCA_034430115.1 Thermoflexales bacterium
GTACGTAGGTCCAGCCTTCCGCCACCGCCCAGCCAAGCAGGAACAAGATGGCCGCAACACCAAACAACAGGATCAGCGGCATCTGATCGGACGTGCGAATGGCAAGCGTGCGCCCGAGCACATTCACACTGCTATTTGCGTCGAGGGTGAACCCGGCAATCGTCAGCACGTTGCCGGCTGGGCGCGCCAGGATCAGGATGACCAGCACGCAGGCAATGGCCGCCGCTAGCGCTTCGAGCAACCGCCAGCGCCGCAAGACAAAGGCTGGGGCTACCGCCACGACGGGGATGAAGATGATGAGGAGTGAGGCCGGAATCATAAGTCTTGTTCGATGTCAGGTAGCATTGGCTCACTCATGAGATTGAGATTCTGGCACATTGAGCGCCATGCTTTGGGTAGCGGCAACCGGTTTGTTTTGCTCCAGCAACACGCCACCATCGGCCAGGGCCAGATAGGCAATGGCGACGCCCACCAGCAACGTCATAAAGCCCAGCAAAACGCTCACACTGATGCTGGGTTCGAGCGGCGTATAGCCCAGTTCCACGCCCGAGACGAACATGAGGATGCCGACGCCGGTATTGAGCGCTTCGGGGGCGGTGGCGATGAGCAGGATGCCGCTTGCCACCAACATATAAGCGCCCAGCCCTAGCTCACGGGCGGAGCCGGGCAACGGGAAACGCACCGTCGCGCCGAAGGCCGCCGTGAGCACCAGCGCCGCCGAGATTGCGCGCAACAGCACCTGGGCCGGCACGCTATGCCAGGCCACGTGACGAATGCGCTCGGCGGCGATCGATTCGCCGCGCCGGGCGCGTTGATCGTCGGCACGCTGCGCCACGATGCTCAGCGTCAGGGCTACCAGCGCCCCGGCCAATGGCGTAATTAACGCCACGCCCGGCTGGATGACCCGCGCCAGCATGATGCCCACGATCACGTATTGCACGATGAGCACCGGCAACGCGATGCGCCAGTTGCGCACGAGCAAAATGAGTAATGTCGAGCCTGCCAAAGCGGCCAGCAATGGCGTTGCGGCCAGTTGTGACAGACGGTCCAGTAGAGCAACTAATTCAGACACTTTCAATCATTATATAGTGTGTAACATGAACATCGCCTTCTTCAAGCCGTATGGGGTGCTGTCTTCGTTCACCCACGAGGTGCAATCCGCCAGCGACGCCGGCAAGCGCACGCTGAGCGAATTTGGTTTGCCGCCCGGCGTTTACGCCGCCGGACGGTTGGATTACGACAGCGAAGGGCTGCTGATCCTCAGCGACGACGGCGCGTTCATCCATCGATTGACCGACCCGCGCTACAAGCTGCCCAAGATCTATGCCGCGCTGGTGGAAGGCATGCCGACCGAACAGGCATTGGATAAACTGCGGCATGGCGTGATGATCCAGGGCTACACCAGCTTGCCCTGCCAGGTGCGCCAGTTGGCGGACGAACCGGCGCTGCCGCCCAGGGAGAAGCCCATCACGCCGCACGGGCCGACGGCCTGGCTGGAATTGGCGCTGCACGAAGGCAAAAAGCGCCAGGTGCGCCACATGACTGCGCACGTGGGCCTGCCTACCTTGCGCCTGGTGCGCATCGCCATCGGGCCGGTGACGATCAGCGGGTTATTACCCGGCCAGTGGCGGGAACTCAGCGCAGATGAAACGCGCACCTTTCTGGCTGGGCGCGCATCAACTCAACGCCGCAACATCGGCAAGTAATACACCGCCGTGTGCGGCGTCACCCATAACGCGCTCTGGCTCACGCTCCCTGCGCCGTTATCCACCACGCCGGCGTTATAGAACGCCATCAACGCTCCCTTCGTAAAGGCTGGTGTGCTGACGGCATAACTCAACGTGATGGACTCTCCAACCCCAAGCGCGCCCTGCCAGCCGATGCGTTGCCCGCTGAGCGTAAGATCGCCCGGCCCCGCAAGCGCCAGCGTAGGCATGAGTAGCGTCAGGCTGGGGGGGACGGCGTTCGTCACCGAGACCGCGGGTGCACCGATGGGGCCGCTGTTCGTGACGCGCAACGTGAAGGTGAGCGAGTCGCCCCAACGCGGCTCCGGCGGCTGCGTCGTGAGCGTGCTGATGAGCACCGGCGCATTCACATAGACCAGGCTCTGGCGCGAGAAGTGAATCCCCGGTTCCTCCAGCGACGCCAGCAGCGTCGCCGTCAGGGGCGTCAGGTCGCTCAGGCCGGGGGTGCTGCTGGCGACAAAGGTGAAGCTGAACACGTCACCGAAGTGCAGCGCGCCACGCCACTCGCCCGCATTGTGCGCCGAGGCATGCTCCAACGTGGACGAGATCACGTTCAGGTTCGCGTCCAGCGGCACGGAAAAGGCGAGCGTGGTTGTGACTGCGCCGGGGGATTGCATCAGGCTGCGCAGGCCGGGCGCAGTTGCGTCGTCCATGCGCAATTGCAAGCTATAGCTGACCGCCTCCCCCGCCGCGACCGACGCGCGGCTCGCGCTAAACGAGGAATGCCCCAGCCAGCTCTGCCAATCGGTGATGCGATTCATCAGGTCGGCCCTGGCACCGTTCGGCAGCGTTTCAAAGGCGAACGGCATGAACACCGTGCGCCAGGCGGCCGGGCAAGCGGGACATTCGCGCGCCAGGCCAAAGGGCTGGCCCGAGTCGCCGCGCAAGATCACCTGTGTGCCGTTGAGCGGCTGCACCGCGCTGCTCAGATTCCAGCCGTAGGGGAAGGGCAACAGGCTACCGCCGGCGAAGTGATCGCCGATCACGTTCCCCGGCGAACCCACCACGTTCGACGTGACGTCGTTGAAATCAATAGCGGCCACGCCCAGGTAGTTCTGATTGAAGTTGCTCAACTCAGTGTAATGCAGCGCAGCTTGCGACGTGAAGAATAATCGCCCGCCGCCGTCCAGGTATTGGCGCAGCGTCTCTTCTTCCGCCGCCGAGATGGGGCTATACCAATCGTAGGCGTTGAACCAGATGACGGCCGGGTACATGCGCAAAAGCGCGAGCGGAGGTGAGGCGCTAAAGCCATTGTTATTGCCGGTGTCGAAGCGGTCGGTCGTGTTGGCATTGGCGGCGAGCGCATCCAGGTAATCTTGCTCGCGGTTGTAGAAACGGTCGTCGTCCACCAGCAAGAGGCCAGCAGGCGTTTTGGTGGTGAACGAAATATCGCTGCTGACGGAGGGCGAATTTGTTGAACTGGCCGTGAGCGTGACGACGTCAGAAAGATTCCATGTCGCCGTGGCTGGGATGCTCACCGTGAGCGTGACCAGGCTGCTCTGGCAGGGCGCCAGCGTCACCTGCGCGGCGCTCTGGTTGGTTTGCCACTGATTGCTGCCGAGCGAGAGCGAAAACGTGTCGGTGATGCCCGCTTCGCCGGTGTTGCGTAAGCGAAGCACGTGCGTGAGCACCTGGCCCGGCAGGCCGATGGGTACGCCGGTAGCGAATTGATCGCGCGAGAGTAATTCCACCCCGGCGCTGCGGCGCGGCACGTCGAAGGCATCCAGCGCGCGTTGTAACACGGTGGCCCGTTCGGACGTAGAAGAGATGGCTTCCAGGCCGAACGAGAAATAGGCGGCGCGGTAATCGCGACACAACTGCGTATACACGCCCGCGCCGGAATAGCCGTTCTGGCTGGCGGTATACTGGCCTACTTCCGCGCCGTAGTCGGGGGTGAGCGTGGTCACCACGTCGTCCAGTTGTTGATTGTTCGCGCCATCGCCGCCGGTGAGCGTGAGCACCTCGCCGGCCAGCAACGTGCCGGGCGCGCCCATTACCACGCGCGAGGCGACGTCGTCGGCCACGTAGCGCGCATTGAGCATGTTGAAATAGGCGAAGGGGCCATTGTAACCACCGCCGTCGTAATAGCCGATGTCTTGCCCGCTCATCAGTACGTTCACGCCGTTCTGCAACAGGCCCGAAATCACATCTTGCGCGCCGATGAAGGCAGGCGAATCGAACGGCGCGGACCAGATTACCGTGTCATATTGCAGCAACTGCTTGAGCGTGGGCGTATCCGCGGGGATGTGTTTCACGCGATAGTCGTCGTAGGGGTACGCGATCGCGTCCAATGCTGCGTGATAGTAATCGGCGGTGCTCTGGTAATACCAGGCACCCGTATCCACCAGCGCGATGCGTTGCGTGGGCGTGAGCAAGATGTCGGCATCCACCACTGCGCCCGCACTGACGGTCACGCTGAAGGTCTGCACGCGATACCCCAGCAGGCGCGCCTCCAACGCATAGGTGCCTGCCGGCAGATCCAACGAATAACGATAGGGCGGGTAAGAGCCGTTCCCCGCCAGGGACGTGCGCGGGGTGCCCAGGGCGCTGACGAGCGTGTTCGTCAGGTAGGCGCCACTGGAAACGTCACGCACGGTGCCGCGCACCACGCCCGCCGGCAGATAGCTCAGGTGAAAGTCTTGCGTGCGCGCTTGCCCGGCCGAGATCAACAGGGGCGCAGAAGGGGCGCTTTCGTAATAGCCATACGCGCCGGCAGTGAGCGTATAGATGCCCTCCGGAACCAGGAGCGAATATTGGCCGTCGCTTTGGGTGGTGGCGCTGATCCAGCGCGCGGCGTTGAAGGCCGTCACCACGGCGGCGCTGATCGGTTGGGCACCGTCCAGCACTGTGCCGGTGATGACGCCGGCGGCGCTGAACACCGCGAGCACAGCACGATAGGCATCGACGCGGCCCCAGCCGGTGTCGTTGCTGGGCAGGCTTGCCGCTAGCGGCACAGCGGTGCTGGTGAGCACATAGAGCGTGCCGGTGATGCTCAGCGTGGGTTGCGCGCTGAGCAACAACGCCGCCACGCCCGCGACGTGCGGCGTGGCCATGGAAGTGCCGCTGGCAATGGCGTAGCGCCCGCCGGGATAACTGGAATAGACGTTCAACCCAGGCGCGCTCAACTCGGGTTTGTGCGGGCCAAAGGGCGAAGGCCCGCGGCTGGAGAAGCTGGTCACCTCGTCGTCGGGGTCGGTCGCGCCGATGCCAATCGCACCTGGCAGGCTGGCCGGCGAGCCAACGGTGCCCGCGCCCGGCCCATTGTTGCCGTTGGCAAATACGACGAAGATGCCCGCTGCGTTCAGCGCCGCGACGTCGGCCTGGAATTCCGTGTTGCTGCCATCGTCATTGCCCCACGAGTTGCTGACGATGTCGGGGGCGTCACCGGCGTCGCCGCCGGGGGCCAGCATGAATTGGAAGGCTGCATGTAGCCAGCTATCATAGCCATAGCCCTGGCCATCCAACCCCTTGGCAGCCAGCCAGCGCGCGCCGGGAGCCACGCCGATGCCGCCCTGACCCACCAGCGTGCCCATGGTGTGCGTGCCATGCCCGTTCATGTCGGTGGGGTATAGCGCGGCTTCGTCGGTGGCATCGTACCAGTTGTGCAGGTGATCCGCTGGGAGGCGATCATTCCAACCCCGGTAATTGGACTGCAAGGCAGGATGCTGCCAGTCCACGCCGGTGTCGATGGTTCCCACGCTGACGCCCGTCCCCGTGATCCCCAAGCCATTCCACACCTGGTCGGCCCGGATTTGCTGGATGCCCCACGGCAGTGACGCTTGCGCGCCGGCAAGTTGAAAGGCATACAGGTTGGTGCGGCTGAAGGGTATGGTGGGCTGGACGCTATCCGTGTCGATCCGCTTGCGCCATTCATCCAACGTGACCGACGCGACGTCGTTCTGCGCGGCAATCGCCAGGATGGCTTTGGGTGTGCCGCGTAGCGCCAGCCCGTTGAAAATCCAGAAGTGCTGCAACGTCTCCACCTGCCCCGCCAGCCCCACACCGTTCAGGTAGGCGTTGAATACGCTTTGTGATCGGTCCGCCTGGGCTTGCAGAGCGCTCACCAGCAGGGCACGCGAAGCGCTGGAGCGCCGGTTGGCCGCAGGAGGTTGCAGCGCGGCAAGGTCGGCCTGCTGTCTGAAGCGCACGATAACGCGCACGAGGTCGGCCGGCTGCGCCGCGTCCAACGCCTGTTGCAACCCCGGCGAAATGGCTTCGCGCACAGGGGCGGCCAACGCGGTGGGCTTGGGCAGTGCGGCAAAAACGATGCCCAGGCAAACCATCAAGCCGATGAGACTGCGCGATGCGTGTGCGTATTTCATGATTCAGCATTCCTCTGTTGCGCTGCAATGCGAGCGATGGCCCAGGCCGCATGCTCGTGAAGGAGGGGCTCCTCATCATGGAGGAGCTTTTCTAATAACGGCAAAGTCTGCGGGCTGCCCCAGTTGCCCGCTGCGACACAGGCGTTGCGCAATAGGCCACGCCGTTTGGGGCGCGAAAGCGGGGTGCCCTTGAAGCGCGCGTTGAAGGCGGCCCTATCCAGGCCGAGGATATCCACCAACGGCGGCGCGGCGCGCTCGGCATCGCGCGGGTAGAACTCGGCCAGGCGCGCCGGTTTGGTGAAGCGCCGCACGTAGGGGCACACTTCCTGGCACACGTCGCAGCCAAAGAGCCAGTTGCCCATCTGGGGGCGGAGCGCCATAGGGATCGGCCCTTTCAACTCGATGGTCAGATACGAGATGCAACGCCGCGCATCCAGCACACCCGGCCCATGAAACGCCTGCGTCGGGCAAGCGTTCAGGCAGCGGGTGCAATTGCCGCACGGCGATTTTAGATTTTGGGTTTTAGATTTTAGATTTATGAAAGGAGATTGGAAATTGGAGATTAGAGATTGCGCACTTGACGAACCCACAATCTCTAATCTCTGTTCTCTAATCTCCACCCCTAAATCTTCAATTTCTTCTGCAAGCAACACCGCGCCCAGAAATAGATAAGAGCCGCGCGACCAGTTGATGAGGCACGTGTTGCGCCCGATGAAGCCCAGCCCGGCGGCTTCCGCCCAGGCGCGCTCCAACACCGGCCCCGTGTCCACGTAGGCGTGCGAAACAAGCGACAGTTGCTCGCCCAACGCACGTAGGCGGGGCGTCAGCACGTCGTGATAGTCCGCGCCCCAGGCATAGCGCGCGATGCGCCCGCGCGAGGGATCGCGCAAAACTTCGTCAGGCACATGCAACGTATCATAGCTGGCGCCCACCACCATGATGGTGCGCACGCCGGGCAACACCAGTTGGGGGTCCAATCGCCGGGCGGGTTCGCGGGCCAGGTAGTGCATCTCACCGTGGAAACCGGCGCTGAGCCAATCCAGGAACGCCTGACCGCGCGGGCTGCGCCCAGCCGGCGCAAACCCAACCAGGTCGAACCCCAGGTCCAACGCCATCTGGGTCACGTGCGCGCGACTTAACATGAACCCCTCTTTTAATGTGTGCGCTTAACGCACTTCGAAGTTGGCAGAAAACTGGCGCGTATCACCCAAGAACACACGTACTTCATAAAGCCCCGCCTCGAAGCCCTGACTCGGCGACCAGGAGATATAGGTGGTGCCTTGCCCGACGCGCGACCAGGACCCCGAATCGAAGTGGACGCTCCCGCCGTTCAAGAACCAGGTTTCGCGCATCAGTGCGCCCTGGGGGGCACTGTTGTAGTCATAGAAGACGTAGATGGTGGACACGCCCTTAGTGAATTCCACGGAGGGGCTGATCGGCTGGCCACCGGCATCAATGGCGCTGCTAATGGCATGTAGCGCCAGGTATTTGCCGCTGGCGGCAGGCATTTGCGTTTGCGTGATCATGCGCGTCAACATCACATACGGCGTTGACGTGCGGGCCGGCGTCGGCGTGGCTGGCGCGGAGGTTGGCGTGGTTGTTGGTACGATATACACTGTCGGTTGGGTCACGGGCGTAACCGTCACGACAATGATGGTAGCCGGCTCAACGTCGGATGTTTGCGAAGGCACAAAGAGGCTGAAGGTAAATAACCCGCCTGCGATGAGGACGCCGAGTACAGACAAGACGAAGAACCGCGCCGCCACGTCGCGCGCGAGGCGGCGAGTGGAATAATACGCAGCCCGTTGTGCCCGCCGTGCATCGATGAGAGCACGGATGAATAACAGCGCAGCGGTTATTCCGAGGATAAGTGCAGCGATGCGCAGAAACTCAGCCGTCGTGATCACGCATAACATTATACGTGTGCACTATTAAGGGGCGTTTTACTGTCTTCCACATTCATACATATTGGACAAAGCCGTAATGGTTGAGCAGATCAAGCTACTTTTCGCCGTCAATGACGTCATTGTGCAGTTTATCCACGGCCAGGTATTTCTCATCCTGGGCGTGACAATGGCATTGCAATGGCGCCAGCCCAGCCGGCTCGAACTGGCACGCGCACTGCCCTGGCTGGCTGGCGTAGGTTTGTTGGAGGCGATTGCGACGTGGGGCAATAGCTTCATCCCCGTGCAGGCCACCATCTTCTCGGCGCCGGTCATCGAAAACCTGCGCTTCATGCAACTGCTGGTTTACCTGGCTACGTTTATGGCGCTGCTGGGCTTTGGGCTGAAGTTGATCGAGCCGGCCATCTCGCAACGCGTAACGCTCTACGTGCCGTCGGCGGGCTTCTTGGGGCTGAGCGCGGCGTTGACGGCGCAGCAAATCGTTGCGCCGGGCGACGCCGCGCGCAACGCCACCATTGAAGCGCTGATGCGCTACTTTCTATGCACGCCTGCCGCGCTGTTGGTGGCCTATGGCTTGCGCCAGCAAGCGACGCGCCTGGTCGGGCCGTTGAAGATCGAACGCGTCATCAGCGCGCTGCGCATCGCCGGGATCGGCTTTTTGCTCTACGCGCTGGTGGAGGGCATTTTGGTGCCGCCGCTCAACGTTTTCCCCGCCAACTTGCTCAACAGCCAGACAATCTATAACGCAATCGGCCTGCCGGTGGGCATCGTGCGCGCTGTTGTGGGCGCAATCATCACGCTCTTCTTCCTGCGCGCGATGGAGGTGTTTCGCATCGAAGCCGACCGGCTGGCGCAGGCGCTTGAGCGCGAACAATCGCTGAGCGCGGAGCGCGAACGCATCAGCCGCGACCTGCACGACGGCACGATCCAATCTATCTACGCCGCCGGGCTGGTGCTGGACGGCGTGCGGCAGTCCATCGACACGGTTACTTCGCAACACCTGGACGAGCAGGATAGCGAGTTGCTGGGCCAGGCGCGCGTGCAACTGGACCAGGTGATGACGGCGCTGAACAAAACCATCCAGGGCATCCGCAGTTACATCTATGACCTGCGCACGTCCACCGCCGACGAAGATATGGCGCGCGGGCTGGTGCAAATCGTGGGCGAATTCCGCAACCGCACCGGGCTGGAAACGCACTGGCATACCGAGGGGACGCCGACCCTGAAGCTCAGCGCCGAAAAGCGCCAGCAGGTCTATCAGATCGTGCGCGAGGCGCTCAGCAATATCGCACGCCACGCCAGTGCGACACAGGTTTCTGTGGACTTGCGTTATGATGGATGCGATGGTGGAGAATGTGCAATTTGTCTGCGGATCAGTGATAATGGCTCCGGTAAGGTGCCTACCCAGGGCCAGGTGGGGCGAGGGTTGCGCAATATGCGCGAACGTGCCCAACTCTTGGGCGGAACACTCGAGATTGATGGGTCGGTTGGAAAAGGGACTGTCGTGACACTTGTAATTAGAGATGTCGAAAATCAGATTACTGCTGGTCGATGATCACGAAGTGGTGCGGGTAGGATTGCGCGCATTGCTGGGTCGTCATCCCGATTTTGAAGTGATTGACGAAGCATCCAGCGGGCAAGAGGCGGTGCGCAAGGCGCTGCTGCACCGGCCCGAGATCGTCGTGATGGATGTGCGGCTGAACGGCATGAGCGGAATTGAAGCATGCCGCGAGATCACACAGGCCGCGCCCGACGTGAAGGTAATCATGCTCACTTCATACGGCGACGACGACACCCTCTTCGAGGCCATCGCCGCCGGCGCATCGGGCTACGTGCTGAAACAAATCGGCAGCAACGACCTGATCAAATCCATCGAAACGGTGGGGCGGGGCGAATCCACCCTTGACCCAACCACCACCTCGCGCGTCTTTGCGCGCATGCGCGAACAGGCCCGCAAGAAGGAAGAAAGCGCTTTCTCCGACCTGACCGAACAGGAACTAAAGGTGCTGGCCTACCTGGCCGAAGGGAAGACCAACCGCGAGATTGCCGACGTCCTCTCGCTGGGCGAAGGCACCGTGCGCAACTACGTCAGCTCCGTCTTCTCAAAACTGCACGTGAACAACCGCGCCGAGGCGGCCGCCTATGCCGCCGCGCACAACATCCGCGACTATATGGGCTGACGGAAGTTTCGGAGAGGGGGAGCCGCCTGGAGAGCCAGCATCGGCCAGAGGCCGACGCCTGTATGAGCCAAAACCTGTTGCGCAGGTTGGGTGCAACTTGAGCCTCCTGTTTTCTCTGTTGCCTGGGCATCCCCGCTCCCATTCTTCCTCTCTCGCCTTCTCCGTTCGCTCTCGCGACCTCTTTGGCATACAATTTGATCAGCATTTGGCAGGTTACGTATGACAACCCAGACATATACCCAGACCCAATCCACGATCAACCATCCAATCGCAAAGGCACTGGCCAGGGATTTTTCCGGCGAAGTGCGTTTTGATGATGCCACGCGCGTCCTATATAGCACCGATGCCAGCAATTACCAGGTCTTCCCGCTGGGCGTGGCGCTTCCAAAGACAGATGAAGACGTCGTCGTCGCGCTGAAGCTGTGCGCCGAACACGGCGTGCCGGTCATCGCGCGCGGCGGCGGCAGTGGTTTGTGCGGCCAGGCCATCGGCCCAGGACTGGTGCTGGATCTGTCAAAGTACATGGCCCGTGTGCTCGACGTAGACGCTGCCGGGCACAAGGTGCGCGTGCAGCCAGGGGTGGTGCTTAGCCTGCTGAATAAACAGCTCGCGCCCTATAAACTGCAATATGGCCCCGACCCGGCCAGCGGCGAGCGCGCCACCATCGGCGGCGTGATCGGCACCAATGGCACTGGCGCGCATTCCATCCGGCACGGCATGACGTCGGATCACGTCGTCTCGCTGCGTTGCGTGCTGGCCGACGGGCGCGTCGTCACCCTGGGGCCCACCGATGCCGCGCAACTGGCAACCCCCACGAGCTTGCAGGCACAGGTTGCCGGCATCGTGCGCGCGCATGATAGCGCCATCCGACGGGATTTCCCTCGCGTATGGCGGCGCGCCAGCGGCTACAACGTGGACTACCTGGCCGAGATGCTCACCTACGACCCTGCCGACCCGCACAAAGCGCTGCTGGACGCCAGCCTAAACCGCCAATCGCTGAACCTACAGACGCACCTGAACCAGGTCAGCCAGTTCAACCTGGCGCCGCTGATCGTCGGCGCCGAAGGAACGTTGGCAATCGTGCTGGACGCTACGCTGAACCTGGTGCCCAAGCCTGCGCGCACCGGGCTGGGGGTGCTTTCGTTCAAGACGCTGGACGAGGCGATGCGCGCCACGCCCGCGCTGCTCACCACCGACCCTGCCGCGGTGGAACTGATGGGCGAGCTTATGATCCGCCTGGCGCGCGATTTGCCCGAGTATGCGCGCAAGATGACCTGGCTGAGCGGCACGCCCGAGGCCGTGTTGATCGTGGAGTTCGACGGCGAGAGCGACGCCGAAGTGCTGGCCGGCATGGAGCGCCTGCAACACCTGGTGGAGAGCGAGCACATGCCGTGCGAGCTGACGACGATGTTCGACGCCCAGGCACAGGCCGACGTGTGGGCCGTGCGCAAGATCGGGCTGGGGATTTTGCTCAGCATCCGCAGCGAATACAAGCCCATTTCGGTGATCGAGGACGTGGCTGTGCCGGTGGACAGGCTGGCCGAATACGTGCGCGAAATGCGCAAAGTCTTCGCGCGCCACAACACCGACGGCGCGTTTTATGCGCACGCCTCCGCCGGCGTGTTGCACGTGCGCCCGCTGGTCAATTTGAAGTCGGTGGACGGCGTCGAGGCCATGCACGACATCGGCCGCGCCGCGCTGGAGCTGTGCAAAGAGATGGGCGGCTCGATGAGCGGCGAACATGGCGACGGCTACGAGCGCACGCGCTGGAACGAAGCGCTATACGGCTCGGAAGTGTACGAGTCGTTCTGCCAGATCAAAGACGCCTTCGACCCGCACGACTTGCTGAACCCTAATAAGAAGGTGCGCGGCAAGGACCTGGACGCCGTCGGCCCGGCAAACTCGATGCGCATCAGCCCGAATTTCAAGGTGATGCCCTTCAGCAGCGTGTTCGCCTATCGCAAAGACAAAAACTACGCCGGGCTGGTGGAGCAGTGCAACGGCAACGGCATGTGCCGCAAATTGGACGGCGGGGTGATGTGCCCCTCCTTCCGCGCCACGCGCGAGGAGAAGCACTCCACGCGCGGGCGGGCCAACCTGCTGCGCCACTACATCACCGACCAGACGGCGTTGCTCGCGCCGGAGCGGATCGCCAACACGGGCGAGACGGGCGCCCCGCCGCCGGTGACCAAAGAGATGGTCTACGACGCGCTCTCGTTGTGCCTGTCGTGCAAGGCTTGCGAAGCCGAGTGCCCCTCCAGCGTGGATATGGCCAAGCTGAAGAGCGACTTCATGGCAAAATATTACGCGCTCAAAGGTCTGCCGCTGCGCGCCTACCTCTTTGGCAACATCGCCATGTTCGACGCGTTGGGTGCACCTTTTGCGCCGCTGGCAAACTTGATCTTCAAGCTGCCCCTCACGCGCTGGCTGCTCAGCTTGATCGGCATCACCCCCAAGCGCGAGATGCCCGCCTTCGCGCCGGTCACCTTCAGCCGCTGGTGGAGGCGCCACGTGAAAGCGCTGAACTTGCAAACGCCACTCATCGACCCGCAACGCACGGTGGCCCTATTCGTGGATACCTTCACCCAATATAACCACCCCGAAATCGGCGTGGCGGCGGTGGAACTGCTGGAGCGGGCCGGGTATCGCGTGATCGTGCCCAAGACGAAATGCTGCGGGCGCACGCTCGTCTCGCAGGGTCAGCCCAAGGCCGTGGTGCCGCTGGCCAAGCATAACCTGGCGGTGCTCGCGCCGCTGGCCAGGCAGGGCATCCCCATTCTGGGGCTGGAGCCAAGCTGCATCGCCATGCTCAAAGACGACTACCTGGATATCCTGCCCGGCGAGGATGCCGAAGTGGTGGGCAAGGCCACCCTCTCGGTGGAGGACTTCCTGGTGGCACAACTGGCCGACGGCACACACAACGTGGTGCTGAAGCCGCGCTTCGCCGCGAACGGCAACGTGCTGTTCCACGGGCACTGCCACCAGAAGGCCGTATGGAGCACCATCGGCAGCAAGAAGATGATGAGCATGGCCGGCTACCGCGTGACGGAAGTGGATTCGTCGTGCTGCGGCATGGCCGGGGCGTTCGGTTATGAGACCGAGCACTTTGAGGTCTCTAAGCGCGTGGGCGAGCTATCGCTCCTGCCGGCGGTGCGCGCCGCCGATGCGGATACGCTGATCGTCGCGCCGGGCACGTCGTGCCGGCAGCAGATCGAGCAACTGGGCGGGCGCAAGCCCCTGCACCCGGTGCAGATCATGGACGTGGTGAGTAAGGAAGCGTAAATGAAAGAGCGGCACCCAACAAGGTGCCGCTCTTTTTTATTTTTCTATCCGCGAATCTGCATGAATGGAAGGCACCCGATTTCTTCAGCGCGGGGAAATCGGATACCTCAATGCTCAGTCCAACACACTTTAGCGATAGGGGGGATAGGTGGGGTGGCTAAGTGAGACACCCACAATCAAACCCACAATGACGCCAGCAAGTCCGATAACCAGGAGTATCATGAAATCGACCTGTATCATATTTGCTCCTTATGATTTGCCGGACAAACAGTAATTTGTCCACTCTTAAGTTTGACTGATTGAGTACCGTCTTTTAGCTTCTTGTGTCATAGTAAACATATTGGGGGGAAAGATCAACCAGCCATTTGGGGGAATTGCATCCCCCAAATATGGGGAGTGCCGTCTCACATGAACGCGTATCATAGTAAGTATCGTACTAGCAAGGAACAATTTGAGAGCAATGAAGGAGATATGCAATACCTTGCTAATGCCGCAATTTATGCATATGCCGCATTAAATGGCAAGTCCGTTGGGAAAAGTTGGTCTTACTTCGCAAGCAAAATTGGAGTGGCAGCAGAAGAGTTGCGCCACCATCGAGTACCTTTAAGCGATAGCCAGATTGCCGACTTTGCAATAGTCGCAGTAAGAGAGGCGCTGTTGGGCAGGGAGTGGACCGAGCGATGGCTCACAGCCACGAACTATGGAAACACGCCTTCAGAACGCATAAGCCTGCTGGCATCGATGTTTGCCAAGGAAGATGCAAGCCTATCGCCTCGCCCATTGACGAATGTACCTCGTCGCATCTCCATGGAGCCGCTTGATCTGCGATTGCAATCCGCCTTGCAAGTCATACTCAAAGGATTGCAACACCAGGTGTCTGTCGTTGCCCTGGTAGGGAAAAATGGCATGGGGAAAACACGCGTGTTATATGAGGTGAGCAATTACTTCCTGGGCCAACCCTCCTTTCAGATCATCGTCTTCATCGAAGATTTAGGCCGCTCAACCAAAGACCCTTTTAATACGGTGTTGGACGCAGTATTAAGCACGTCGGGGAATCTTGATGCAACAGGGCTGGACACTGATCGTAAGTGCTCGGAAGTGATCAATATCATGGCCTCAAAACCAACCCTTATCATCATTGACAGCATTGACGCCGTGGCAGATAGCCGGTTGTATGAATGGGTGCAACATATCCCTCACCCTTCAAAAATTCTTGTTTCTGCAAGGCGCGCCTTGCCACTTCATGAATCATTCACTGAGTGCAGGCTGAACCCGCTCAACCCGGAAGATTGGCCATATACCTATCGGCCATTCTTGGAGGAAATGCGCCGGGACTATCCGGAGATGTCTGGGGGAGAGATTGAACAGGTCATAAGGGACGTAGACGGCAATCCGCTTGCAATGAGGATGATGCTTGCCTATATGAGGACACGCCGAGGTGAAGTGGCCACAAGTAATTGGCAAGGGATAAAGTTGAGCTTAGAGGACGCTGTGCGACTAAGCTGCGACGTGCTCACTGAAAATGGGCGAAAGGTTCTGTATGCATTAATGCCATTTCCGGAACAAACCAATCTTGAGCCACTCAGAAGTGTTGCCGGTATGGATCGCCCAACTTTCCGCGCAGCAATTGACGAACTCCTAAATCTTAGGCTGGTGGAATGGCAGGCTTCTGATTCACTTTACTGGAACGGTGTTGTACGAGAAGTGGCAAAAGATCTCATCTCGAAAGAGAAACATTTACAAGAAGCAATTTATCGGCGATGGATCGAAGCATATTGCAGCATAGTGGAGAGTGTGGGCTATTGCCCCAACGATCATGCGAAGTTACGAACCCTCGATCCAGAGATGAAAGTCCTACCACTTGTGATTAGTTACGTCGACTCACATAGCGGTTTTGAGCGACAGGCGCTGCGGCTGGCAGAATGCACTTATTACTACTACGTGCGTGGGTATTGGTCTACGATGCAAAGCCCACATATGGTTGCAGTGAGGGCAGCACAGAAGTTAGGCGATGTAAATGCGCAAATTTATCATCTGTCATATGAGGTGGAGTGGTTAACAAAGCGTGGGAATTTTACGGAGATCAAAAATCATCAGTACCTGGAACGATTAGCTAATCTGAATACAGCTTCGAATATTGCTCCGGTCTCCCGCATCGTCTATTTAAACACCTTGGCCTACTACCTCATCGAAGGGACCCAAGCGTATGAAAAAGCCGAGCGTCTTTTGAAGCAATCAATCGAGTTGGCGAAGTCGATCCACTCGCCAAAGGTGTTGATTGCCACCTATCGTCTTGGGTACTGTTACTGTAAGAAACCCGACGCGATGGACACGGCGCGAGAATTCCTCACCGGGGCAATTCAGCTTGCTGAACAATACGAGGATCACCGTACTGCAACAAGCACCCGTCTGCTTCTTGCCAAACTACTTCTGGGTGGAGGCAATCAATTCGCTATTGACCCTATCAAGTATTTGGAAGCCGGCAAGTTATTGGAATATGCTGAGCAGCGTGTTTTTGAGGTGGGCGATAAAACTCAGCAAGCACGCTTCCACGAGGTACAAGGCCTGTACTATTTAGCATCCGGCCAATATGGTAGCGCCCTACACGTCCTGATAGAAGCAGCCCAGTTGTACCGGCAGCTCGCTCGCCCTAATGCCGTTGCAGAGATAGAAAAGCTGACATATCGCTGCAATGCACAGAACGTATAAGCTCCTTGATGACGCGGCCAGCGACTTAGAGAAGACACCCGATTTCTCTAGCGCGGTACGCCGCGCAGAAATCAGGTATCTCGTTTGCAATGTAAAAGTACCGGATAATAGCCGGCGGTGCTGATGTTGGAGGAGGATGTGGTGGAGGATTGGAAGACGTTACTCCGTGCGCGCCTGCCTGCGCAAAATGCCCTCTATGGCGTGCGGCGGCTGTGGCTCTTTGGCCCCTACGCTCGCGGAGAGGCGATGCCCGGCGTGCCGGTGGATTTGCTGGCCGAACTGGATCGCGCGCTGAGTTACGACGAGTTCCTGGCGTTGCAATCGCTCCTGGGGGAGTGCCTGGGGCAGACGGTGGAACTGGTGTTGAAGGGCACCCTAACCCCAACCATCAACGAGATCATCCAGCCCGAGCTTATCCCGCTATTTGCAGAAGAAAATTGAGCACAAAGCAACGAAGTACACTAAGAATCTTGGGTTTCTTTGTTTCTTTGTTGCTTTGTGTTATTTGGGCTAAACGCTTAGTAGCCCTTCTCGGTGGTCGCGACGTCGGTGACGATGAGCACACCGGCGCTGGTGCCGATGCGAGTTGCGCCGGCATCGATCATCACCAGCGCGTCCGCGCGCGTGCGCACGCCACCGGCCGCCTTCACGCCCATCTCCGGCCCCACCACCTCGCGCATCAGCTTGATGTCGGCCACAGTCGCGCCGCCGGTGGAAAACCCGGTGGACGTCTTCACGAAGTCCGCGCCCACCTGCTTGGCGATCTCACACGCGCGGCGCTTTTCATCGTCGGTCAAGAGGCACGTCTCCAGGATCACCTTGAGCAATGCGGGCTTGCGCTTGTTCTGGCGGCAGGAGGATAACACCCCGGCGATGTCGTCGCGCACGTAGTCATACAGGCCGCTCTTCAGCGCGCCGATGTTGAGCACCATGTCGATCTCGCCCGCCCCGGCCTGGATAGCCTGGTCGGCTTCAAACATCTTCGCCAGCGTGGTCGTGGCACCCAGCGGGAAGCCCACCGGCACGCAAACTTTGGTGTCGGATTTGCCGATCAGGTCGCTGGCGAGCTTGGCCCAACTCAGGTTGATGCACAACGCCGCGAAATGATATTGCAGCGATTCGGCGCACACCTTCTCAATCTGTGCACGCGTCGTTTCGGGTTTGAGCAGGGTATGGTCAATGTATCGATTTAGTTCCATTTTTATCTCTCGGTTGTCATGTCATAGCTGGCAGGATGCACGATGGTGATGGCATCGGGCGGCCAGTAGGACGCCCAAACGCGCCCCAGGATGCTATCAGCCGGGACGGGCCCCCACGAGCGGCTGTCGTTGACGGAGAGGCGGTTATCCCCCAGCAAGTAGTATTGATCCGTCTGCAACACCAGTTGTACGGTGCCCGTCAGGTTCGCGCCGGAAACAAGCATATTCCCCAGGTAGTCCTCGGTGAGCGGCTGATTATTGATCAACACCTGCTGGCCGCGCAGTTCCACGCGCTCACCCGGCAGACCGATCACGCGCCGCACCAGCGTCCCATCGGGGTTCAAGGGGTCCGTCAAAACAACTACGTCGCCGCGTTGAGGCGGGAAGAGCGCATAGGTGAAGCGGCTGGCGAGCACGTGCTGGCCATCGCTCAGGCTGGGCGTCATACTGCTGCCGTTCATTCCCGCGCTCACCGTCAAAAGGTTCAGCAGGCCGATCAGAATCAGCAACATCACCACGACCTCGGCCAGGCTGCGCCAGAAAGGCCGAGGGCCCGGCGCGCTCGTCGCTTGTGGTTGCTCGGGATCGCTATCGACAGGTTCGACGCTTAGCTCTTGACTCACTGTACTGTCCATCTTTGAGGGATTATAACGGTGGAGAACAGAGATCGGAGATTGGCGAAAGGAACGTGATCGAGGCACGGCGTACAATTCAGGGTGTAACACGGTTTAACGAATCTCGAATCTATTTTCACCAAACTCAACTATGGATAGATCAAGCGGTGTGTTGTTGCATCCCACGTCGTTGCCCGGCCGGTATGGCATCGGTGAATTGAACGAACATGCCTACAAGTTTGTCGATTTCCTGGTCGCCACAAAGCAGAAGCGTTGGCAGGTGCTGCCGCTTGGCCCCACAGGCTATGGCGACTCGCCCTATCAGTGCTTCTCGGCATTCGCGGGGAACCCGCTGCTAATCAGCCTGGACACACTGGTGCAAGAAGACGCGCTCGCCCCCGAAGACCTGACCGACGCGCCGGCCTTCCCCGCCGAACGGGTGGACTACGGGCCGGTGATCGAGTTCAAGTTCCGCGTGTTGCGCAAGTCCTACGCGCATTTTCTACAACACGCCGCACCAGAACAGCAAGCGAACTTCCGGGCCTTCTGTGAGCGCAACGCGACGTGGCTGGACGACTACGCGCTGTTCATGGCGCTGAAAGACGCACACGGCGGCCGGGTGTGGAATAGCTGGGAGGACGACATTGCCCGCCACGACCCGTGGGCGCTCACGCAGTGGCGCATGGCCCTGGCGACCGAGGTCGAGACCTATCAGTACCTGCAATATCAATTCTTCAAGCAGTGGGACGCATTGAAGGACTACGCCAACCAACACGGCGTCCGTATCGTGGGCGACATTCCGATCTTCGTCGCCAGCGACAGCGCCGACGCCTGGGCACATCGTGAGCTATTCTACTTCGACGATGCGTTGAACCCGACTTTCATCGCCGGCGTTCCCCCCGATTACTTCAGCCCCACCGGCCAGCGCTGGGGCAACCCGCTCTACCGCTGGGACGTGATGCAACAGCAGGGCTTTAGCTGGTGGATCGAACGTTGCCGCGCCGCTTTCAGCATGTACGACTTCCTGCGCATCGATCACTTCCGCGGTTTTGAGGCGTACTGGGAAGTGCCGGCCAGCGAGCCGACCGCCATTCAGGGGCGCTGGGTGCAGGCGCCGGGTCAAGAACTGTTCCGCGCCATCGAACGCGCGCTGGGCAAGTTGCCCATCATCGCCGAGGACCTGGGCATCATCACGCCCGAGGTGGAAGCCCTGCGCGACATGTTCGGGTTCCCCGGTATGCGCGTGCTGCAATTCGCCTTCGTCGCCGATACCAAGTCCACCTACCTGCCGCACAACTACATCCAAAATTGCGTGGCCTATAGCGGCACGCACGATAACAACACCACCATCGGGTGGTTCAAGAGCCTGGAACCCGCGCCGCGCACCCAGGTATTGCGTTACACCGGCACCGACGGCAGCCAAATTCACTGGGACATGATGCGCCTGTTGATGATGTCGGTGGCCGACCTGATCGTGGTGACCATGCAAGACTTGATGGGCCTGGGCGAAGAGGCACGCATGAACATGCCCGGCCAGCCCGGCGGCAACTGGGGCTGGCGCTTCACGCCCGAAATGCTCATGCCCGCCATCGCCGAACAACTCTGTGAGATGACTGAGACGTATGGACGATGAGAGGGAGATTGGGGATTGGGACCTGAAAATTGAAGAATGATGCGTGAAACGTGAGAATTGATCTCCATTCACGTTTCATCTCATTCCTCAATTTCTAATCTCCAATCCCCGAAATATCCTACGCCACCCTCATCTCAGGCGGCTGCCCATTCATCACGCGCAGCACATCGGTATAGAACTCCGGGAATTCGCTGGAAGGGATATCGTTACACGAGCCGATGTGCGGGGTGAGGAAGATGTTCGCCGTTGGGTCGTTATCCGCCAGCACCAGCAACGGGTTGTCCTGTCGCAACGGCTCCCACTCATACGTGTCGAAAGCAACGCCATCCAGATGACCGTTGCGCAGCGCATCGGCCACGGCCTGTTCATCCACCACGCTGCCGCTGCCCGCTTCGCACAGAATAGCGCCTTCTTTCATCATCCCAATGCGCTGGGTATTCAGCCACTGATCGGTCTCTGGGAAGTAGGGCAACAGGCACACCACGACGTCGCTTTCGCGTAGCAGCGCCTCTTGGGCACGATATTCGATGTGCAGCGCCTGCTCGGTTTGCACGGGCAGGCGGGTGCGCTTGGAATAGAGGATGCGGCAGCCCCACGGCGCCAACCGGCGCGCCAGTTCCGTCCCCACTTCGCCAAAGCCCAGAATGCCCACCGTCTTGTGATAGAGCAGCCCAATGCCCGCCTGGCGGCTCCAGTTGAAGGCAAACACGTCCTCGTTGGTGCGGCGCGGGATATAAGGAATTTTGGCAGGCACCTCACCGGGGCCGACCGGCGCGCTATACCAGAACGTCTCGGGCGGCGTGCGCGACACCTGTTGCAAAGGCATAGCGCGCCGCAAGACGGCCAGCATTTGCATCATCACGTGCTCGGCGACGGCGATGACGCTGCGGATGGGCCGCACGGCAACCGGGATGCTACGCATACGCGCGGCGTCCAGGTCGATATCGTGATAGAGCGAACCGATCCTCTGGATCAGCTTCAGGTTTGCGCCGGCGGCAATGATCTCGCGGTCGATGGTGCCGCTGCGTTCGGTGATCAGCGCATCCGCCTGCGCGATGAGACGGCGCAGCTCGTCGCGGGACGGGGAGCGGCGCATCGTCACCTTAAGCTCGCCCGGCGCGGCCGCCAGACGCCACTCCTGGTGTTGCTGGCCCAATGGACACAGGTAGAGGACCGAAAATTGCATCATGCTCGGAAGTGTACCCCACACGCAGTTGGCTACAATTATCGCTATGAGCAAAATCGTGATCATTGGTGTGGGCAGCACCTCGTTCGGCCCCGCCATTCTTGGCGACCTCTTCTCGCATGCGGATCAATTGCGCGGCAGCCAGGTATGGTTTGTCGACATCAACGCCGAAGCGTTGGATTTGATGACGCGCTATGCCGCCCGCTTGAACGAAGACGCTAAGCAGGCTTTTGACATTCAGTGCAGCACCGACCGGCGCACAGCGCTGCCGGGGGCGGACTTCGTGATCGTCTCGGTGGCGGTGGATCGCATCCCCACCTGGCGGCAAGATTGGCAAATCCCGCTGAAGCACGGCGTGCGGCACGTGCTGGGCGAGAACGGCGGCCCCGGTGGGCTATCGCACGCGCTTCGCAACATACCCATCCTGATGGCAATTGCGCGCGACGTGGAGGAGCTTGCGCCCAACGCGCTATTGCTCAACTTCTCCAACCCGATGAGCCGGCTATGCCTGGCGCTGCACAAATACAGCAAGGTGCGCTTCGTGGGACTATGCCACCAGATCGGCAAAGGCTATCACCTGGTGAACGAGGTGCTACACCTGGTGCAACGCCGCGACGGCGACAGCGACCCCGAATTCCGCCGCCGCCTGGAAGAGCGCATTCACCTGACCGCCGCTGGGCTGAATCACTTCACCTTCATCCTGGACATGCGCGACCGCCAAACCGGTGAAGACCTGTATCCGCGCTTCCGCGCACTGGTGAAGGATATGCCGGCCGATTTCGAGTTGATGTCGCGCCGCCTGCTGGACACCTTCGGCCTGTTCTGCGCCACGGGCGATGGGCATGCGGGCGAATACGTCGGCTTCGCCTCCGAGACGATCCCGCTCACCGGTTACGATTTCGACGCCTACGAACGCGACGCCGCGGCACAACGCGCGCGCGTGCGCGACGTGGCTGACGGGCGCGCGCCTGCGAAGCTGAGCCTGTCGGGTGAACGCGCCGTTCAGATCATCGACGCGATCACGCACGACCTGAGCCGGCACGAATTGGCGGTGAACCTGCCCAACGATGGCTGCATCTCCAACCTGCCGGACGACGCAGTCGTGGAACTGCCCGCCCTGGTGAATGGGCGCGGCGTGCACGGCATCCACATCGGCGCGCTGCCCGAAGGGCTGGCCGCCATGCTGCGCCAGCAAATCGACATTCAAATGCTGGTGGTGGAAGCCGGCATGAAGGGCGATCGCCAGGCGGCCTTGCAAGCGCTGCTGCTGGACCCCACCGTCCATTCCTACGCGCAGGCCAAATATATGCTGGACGAGCTTCTGCGCGTCCATGCGCATCACCTGCCGCAGTTCAGATAGGTTGCATTAGAAGAATTGCACCACTGAGACACAGAGAGCACAGAGAATGAAACGTGAGATGTGGGGAGACGCATCACTCACGCTCACGTTTCATTCTTCAATCCCCATATCGTCTGTGCAATCCGGGTTAACGCAATCTCCAATCTCTCTTTCTCTCTTCAGCAGCACTGCCTGTCCCACACGCGCAGGCCGTTGCGGCTGAGGTAAATCGGGATGTTCCTAAACAGCGCGTTCTCCTGCTCGATCTCGCGGATCATGGCGCGTTTGACGTGCGTCAGGGCGTCGCACAGGATCGTGACGGAACCGCCATCGCCGCCCGCGCCGTTCACCTTCCAGCCTAGCGCGCCATACGACCTGGCAATCTCGATGATTTTCCGCGCGTCGGGGCAAACCAGGTCGGGGTGCATGCGCGCTTGCGCCTCGGTGTTCTCGGTCATCGCCCGGCCCAGCGCCTCAAAATCGCCCGCGTAGATGGCATCGCGCGAGCGCTCCGCCGTCTCGCGCAGGTCTTGCAATTGTTTGCAGCGCGGGCCGGCGTTTTCCAATTGGTGGATCACCTTCTCGTGCACCTGGGAGGAACTGTGCGACTTGCCCAAGAAGATCAGCACCAGGCGGCGCTCCAGTTCCCACCAGTCGGAGTTGGGGATCTGAAGTTGCGAGACGGTGGCATAGGGATATTTGAACATTTCGATGTAGTTGATGCCGCCATAGGCGGAGCACAACTGATCCTGGATGCCGCATTGCAGGTGCAGCATGTCCGTCTCGATGGATTGGGCTGCATAGGCCACCTCGTGCGGCGTCATGCGCCCGGGCGTCAGGTGATCCAGCGCGCCCACCAGCGCCACCGCCACCGCCGCCGACGTGCCGGTGGAGGCCCCGGCAGGAGCTTCGGAGAAGATGGTGACCTTGAGCGAAATATCGCTGGGGATCTTCATGCGCTCGATGGCGGCTTCCAACAGCGGGTGACGATCATAGCCGTTCTTGCCATCGTGCACAGCAAAGCGTTCGCCGTAGTTTTCGGCATAGATGACGATGCGTTCTTCCTGGCTGCCCAGCGGATACACCTCCACCTGCACTTCGGCATAGGGGTAAACGCCGACGTTGAAGATTTTGCCATGTTCGGCGAACCAGGTGTCGGTCCAGCCGCCGTTATCGCAAATGCGAATCGGCGCGACGCTGTTGATAATGCGCAAAGGGCGATCGTTTGTGTTGTCCATAATTTTGCTGTAGTGATCAATCTACCACGCCTTCAGAGAACTCGGCGCGGCCATTTTAGATTTTCTTTGTAGGGGGGCGCAGCGTATCCAGGTTTCAAACAGAAAGCCTCTCTTAAGGTTGCATTGTACGCCCACGCCAGACGCATTACACTAAGCGTATGCCAACCCCAACCCTAATTGCGGCAATCGACTCCGGCACCACCGGCACGCGTTGCATCATCTTCGATGCAGCGGCACGCATCGTGGAATCGGCCTACGAGGAACATCGCCAGATTTACCCTCAACCAGGCCATGTTGAACATGATGCGGAAGAAATCTGGACCCGCACGCGCGGCGTGATTGGCGCTGCGCTGGCGAAGGCGCGCCTGACCCCGCGCGACCTGCGCGCCGCCGGCATCACCAACCAGCGCGAGACAATCGTATTGTGGGATCGCGCTACGGGGCGTCCGATCTATCACGCGCTCGTCTGGCAAGATACGCGCACCGCCCCGGCCTGTGCCCGCCTATCGGCACAGGGGGTGGAACCCACGCTGCGCGCACTGACAGGGTTGCCGGTTGCCACCTACTTTGCGGCGACCAAGCTGGCCTGGATGCTGGATAACGTGCCCGGCGCGCGCCGGCGGGCGGAGCACGGCGAACTGCTATGCGGCACCATCGACACGTGGCTGACCTGGAACCTGACCGGCCGGCACGTCACCGACGTGACGAATGCCTCACGCACGCAGTTGATGAACCTGCGCACGCTTGTATGGGACGATGAACTATTGAAGCTGTTCAACATCCCGCGCCAGATATTGCCCGAAATCGTATCCTCTTCCGATGCGCTGGCCTATGGCGTGGCGCGCGGCGTGCTGGAGGGAGTGCCCATTTGCGGCGTGCTGGGCGATCAGCAGGCGGCACTCTTCGGCCAGGCCTGCTATGCGCCGGGCGACGTGAAGAACACCTATGGCACCGGTTGTTTCATGCTCTTGAACACCGGGGCGGAGGCGGTGACCTCGCAACATGGCTTGCTCACCACGCCGGCCTATAAGATCGGCAATGCCCCCGCCACTTATGCGCTGGAAGGCAGCATCGCCATCGCCGGCGCGGCGGTGCAGTGGCTGCGCGATAACCTGGGCCTGATCCAGCGCGCTGCCGAGACCGAGTCAATCGCCGCCAGCGTGGCCGACACCGGCGGCGCCTATTTCGTGCCCGCCTTCAGCGGCCTTTTTGCGCCCTATTGGGATTCTTCTGCGCGAGGGGTGATCGTCGGGTTGACCCGCTACGTCACCCGCGCACACCTGGTGCGCGCCACGCTGGAAGCCATTTGCTATCAGACGCGCGACGTGCTGGATGCGATGAAGCTGGACGCAGCCTCGCAACACAGTCTGCAATCGCGCATCGCCAACCTCAAGGTGGACGGCGGCGCGACGGTGAACGCCTTTTTGATGCAGTTGCAGGCCGACATCCTGGGGCTGCCTGTCGTGCGGCCTGTGGTAAACGAGACGACCGCCCTGGGCGCTGCATACGCCGCCGGGCTGGCCGCCGGCGTATGGGGCAGCCTGGACGAATTGAAACAGCAATGGCGCGCGGATAGCGTATTCGAGCCGTCCTGGTCCGCCGCGCAACGCGAGGCCGGTTATCACGGCTGGCAACGCGCCGTGGAGAAGGCCCGCGCCTGGGAAGAATAATGACACTTCGCAGGCAAGTATTGCGTATTTATCAGTAGAGGTGAGATATGCAAAGTGAACCCGAGACCCCAAAGAGCGAGAGCGAAATGCCCGTGAACCCCGCTGCGCCGGAAGCGCAGGATGAGGGCGAGGTGAAAGCGGAAAGCGTGATCATCAAGGGCAAAGCATCCATCGTGCATGCCGAGAATGTAACCATCGACGGCGGCCAAGTGGGCGTGCTACAAGGCGATGACGTCGATGTCGATATGAAGAATGGCGGCATCGGCGCGTTGTTGGGCGCCAAGAGCCACATCGACGTCTCGAACGGCGGCGTCGGCTCCGTGATGGCGAAAGAGGTAACCATAAACGCGCCATCCGTCGGGTCGGTGATCGCGCTAAATGTCAGTGGCGACGTCCAACCCAAGCTGTTGATCGATATGCGCGCCGGGCTGGTGGCCGGCGTTTGCGCTGGGCTGGTGATCGGCCTGCTGAACTTGCTCCTGGGCCGCGCTAAGAACAAGGCTGGCTAAGTAAACGCTACGCCTACTTGCATATGACGACACACCTGGTTTGGGTGCCACAGGGAAGCCTCGAATTCCTGGGCGGCGCGATTGAGGGGCTGGAGATCATCGAAATTCCAGACGACCCGCCGAATGCCCCGTGCGTCGCCGACGTGGCAGTGCTGGTGCCGCCGATGCCCGTCGGCGGGAGAGGTGGGGTTGCACTGGGGAACTTGCTCAAGCGCATGCCGTCGCTCCGGCTGGTGCAGTTGCTCTCCGCAGGCGTGGATGGGACGACCGAGTTGATCCCCGCAGGCGTCACATTGTGCTCGGCCCGTGGCGCGCATGACGTGCCAGTGGCCGAATGGGTGGTTGGGGCGATCCTGGCCGGGCTGAAAGGTTTCCCCGGCGCGCTTGAAAACCAGCGGCATGGCCGTTGGGCGCCTGGGCCAACCGGCCAGCTTGCAGGCGCGGGGGTGCTGTTCCTGGGCTACGGCTCGATTGCGCATGAGGTGGAACGTCGCCTGGCACCATTTGGGCCGCGCTTCTGGCGCGTGGCGCGGCATGCCAGGGAAGGTGTGCTGAGCATGGACGCCCTGGCGCACCTGTTGCCGCAGGCCGACGTAGTGGTGATCTTGCTGCCACTCACCGACCAGACGCGCGGGGTCGTCGATGCCGAATTCCTGGGCCGCATGCGCCACGGGGCACTGCTGGTCAACGCGGCGCGCGGGACGCTGGTGAACACAGCAGCACTGCTCGATGCGTTGCGCGCGCAGCATGTGCGCGCCGTGCTGGACGTCACCGACCCGGAGCCGTTGCCAGCCGATCATCCGTTGTGGCAAGCGCCAGGGGTGTTGATCACGCCGCACATTGCCGGATACGCGCCAGACTGGCAAGTGCCCACCTATGCGCTGGTGCGCGCGCAACTGGAACGCTTCGCACGCGGCGAGCCTTTGCTGAACGTGGTTGAGGAAGGGTATTAGCGCTGGTGGGCGCGGCCGCTTACGCGAACGTTCCGGCGATCATTTGCTCATCCACCGCGCCCTGGCGAAACGTATCCATGTGCGCCCTCCCGCCGAACCAACTCAATACCGCCTCCCGGCACAGGTGCGTCGGCTCATCTGCGATGAGCGCGCCATACGATGACCACGGCCAGGTGCGAAAGTCGCCCACGAGGCGTGCTTTTGCGGGTTCGCGTGGATATAGAACACCAGGTGCGTGTAGTAGCGCTCAGAGGTGACCTTGATGCGGCCAAAGCGTTCTTGAAACAAGCTTCCAGTCCGACCGTAGGCCTTGTTGATGGACTTGGTATAGGCGTTAAAGAGATTGGAGAAATGTTGGGAGGGCCTGAAAGAAACCTCACAGGTCTGCGAGACCTGTGAGGTCTATCACTCGCTTTCCTACGCCAGCACCAGCCCGCCATCCCGCTCGTCCACGTGGACGGTGCTGCCCTCGCGATACTTGCCGCTCAGGATCGCCACCGAGAGCGGGTCCTGCAACTCGTGCTGGATCACGCGCTTCAACGGGCGCGCGCCAAACGACGGATCATAGCCGGCCTGCGCCAAATGGCTCTTGGCCCGTTCGCTCACCTGCAAGGTAATCTTGCGGTCGGCCAGCAACTGGCTCAGCCGCTCCAATTGGATATCCACGATCCTCGACAGATGATCCTCCGTCAGGTTGTGGAACACCACGATTTCGTCGATGCGGTTCAAGAACTCGGGCCGGAAGTAACGCTGCAACTGGCGCACGATTTCGTCGCGCGAAGCTTGCGTCACGTCGAAACCCTCGAACTGCGCGCCGGTGAGCAAGTTGCTGGTCATGATGATGACCGTGTTCTTAAAGTCCACCGTGCGGCCCTGCCCGTCGGTCATGCGGCCATCGTCCAACACCTGCAACAGCACATTGAACACCTCCGCATGCGCCTTCTCGATCTCGTCCAGCAGAATCACCGAGTATGGCTTGCGGCGCACGGCCTCGGTCAGTTGGCCGCCTTCCTCGTAACCCACGTAGCCCGGCGGCGCACCAATCAAACGCGAGACGGTATGCCGCTCTTGATATTCGCTCATGTCGATGCGGATCATGGCCTGCTCGTCGTCGAACAAGAACTCGGCCAGCGCCTTGGCGGTCTCCGTCTTGCCCACGCCCGTCGGCCCAAGGAACAAGAATGACCCCAGTGGGCGGTTCGGGTCTTGCAAGCCGGCGCGCGCGCGGCGCACCGAGTTCGAGACGGCGGTGATGGCATCGTCCTGCCCCACCACGCGCAGGCGCAGGCGGTCCTCCATGTGCATCAACTTCTCCACTTCGCCTTCCACCAGCCGATCCACCGGCACGCCCGTCCAGCGCGAGACGACGCCGGCGATGTCGTCGGGCCCCACTTC
This sequence comes from Thermoflexales bacterium, assembly GCA_034430115.1. Lineage (GTDB taxonomy): Bacteria > Chloroflexota > Anaerolineae > J036 > Brachytrichaceae > CAIXPS01. The sequence goes on from DAOUFG010000053.1 coordinate 27,879, forward strand.
CTCTTTCAAGAGCGGGTTCCCCTTTTGCAGTTCACTCAACTTCTGTTGGCTGGCGCGCAGCTTATCCTCAAGTTCGCGCAAGGTGCCATAGCGCAGCTTGGCCGCCTCTTCCAGGCTGGCCGAACGCTCGGCCTGCTCGATCTTCACGTTCACCTGGTCGATCTGCTCACGCACCGCGCGCACACCCTGGATGGCCTGCTTTTCCATCTCCCACTGCGTGCGCAGGGCATTGCCCTTCTCTTTCTCGCTGGCGATTTCGGCCACGATTTTCTGCAAGCGCTCCTTGGATGCGTCGTCCTTTTCGCGCTTCAGCGCCTCGCGCTCGATCTCCAGTTGCAACACGCGCCGGTCGATCTCGTCCAACGCAGTCGGCTTGGAATCGATCTCCATCTTCACCCGCGAAGCGGCCTCGTCGATCAGGTCAATCGCCTTATCGGGCAATTGCCGGTCGGTGATGTAACGCGCGCTCAGCGTAGCAGCCGCAATGACCGCCGCGTCCTGGATGCGCACGCCGTGATGGATTTCGTAGCGCTCCTTCAGGCCGCGCAAAATGCTGATCGTATCTTCCACGCTGGGTTCGTCCACCAGCACCGGCTGGAAGCGCCGCTCCAGTGCGGCATCCTTCTCGATGTTCTTGCGATACTCGTCGATGGTTGTCGCGCCGATGCAATGCAGCTCACCACGCGCCAACATCGGCTTCAGCAGGTTGCCGGCATCCATAGCGCCCTCGGCCTTGCCCGCGCCCACCACCGTGTGCAACTCGTCGATGAAAAGAATCACCTTGCCGTTGCTGGAAGTCACTTCCTTCAAGACGGACTTCAGGCGCTCTTCAAACTCGCCGCGGTACTTAGCACCGGCAATCAGCGCGCCCATATCCAGCGCCACGATGCGCTTATCCTTCAACCCTTCGGGCACGTCGCGGCGCACGATGCGCTGCGCCAGGCCCTCCACGATGGCCGTCTTGCCCACGCCGGGCTCACCGATCAACACCGGGTTGTTCTTCGTGCGGCGCGAAAGGATCTGAATCACGCGGCGCACCTCTTCGTCGCGCCCGATCACCGGGTCCAGCTTGCCCTGCTGGGCCATCTGAGTCAGGTCGCGCCCATACTTTTCCAGTGCCTGGTAGGTCACTTCGGGCTGCTGCGACGTAACGCGCTGGTTGCCGCGCACCTGCATCAGCGCCTTCAGCACCGTATCGTGCGTGACGCCGTTCTCGCGCAAGATGCGCGTCGCGGCGGCCGGGTAAGACCCATTGCCGCCCGCGTCGGTCATCGCCAACAGCAAATGCTCGGTGCTGACGTACTCGTCCTTCATCTGCTTGGCTTCCGATTCCGCGCGCTGAGTGATCTGCGTCAACTCGCGCGCCAGCGTCGGCGCAGACACCGCGCCACCCACCTTCGGCTTGCGCTGTATCTCGCGCTCCACCAGGTTACCGATCACGTCGGGGCGAGCGCCGGCTTTGGTGATGATCTGAGGGACGATGCCCCCTTCCTGCACCAACAATGCCTGCAAGAGATGCTCCGGCTCGATCTGCGAGTTGCCATATTCCTCGGCAACCGTCTGCGCGCTGAGCAGGGCTTCCTGCGCTTTTTCCGTATATTGGTTTAGATTCATGCTGCCACCCCTCCTCAATTCAACTCAATGCTACCAATCCTGCGAGCTTGCCGACAGAATAACGTTAGCACCATGTTAGCGAACTATAGGAGGTGGCAGAAGATGAGGCCAAGAGCGTCATTGCGAGCGGTACACGGCGAAGTCGGCATAGCTGGCGATGGTCTGCACGTGCGCGCCGGCGGGCAATGCCTCGCGATGACGCAACACGAACACGGCGTAGGAGCTGTCGCAATTCTGCACGCCGAAGGTATAGCGCCCAAACGCGTTGACGTTGCGGAACGCCACGGAAGGGTCTGCATATTTCACCGTCTGAACGAACACGTGCGGGTCGGTGCGCTCGGCAAACAGGACGTAGATATAGGGCATGTTGGCCTGATCGGTGACGCAGACACGCTCGCCGGGCAATTGCGTGGCCAGCGCCAGGCTCTGCGGCAGGCCATCGAAAAATTGCTCCGCTATCTTCGCCTGGTCCTCAACGAAATAAGCATTCAAGAACACGGCACAGGCTGTCGTCAGCGCCAGGGCCACCACCCAGCGGCTCCACAGCCAGGCCAATAATGTGCCCACCGTCACGGCCGCCCACAGGTGGAGTGGCAGCAGCAAGATGTTGATGCGGTTGATGTTCGGCTCTTGCACAACGCCCACCAACAAACCGATCAACGTCCACAAGAATAACAACTGCACCGCATGCTTATGGCGTTGTCGCAGGCCAAAGATCAGGCCCACACCGGCCAACATGAGCGAGATGGGCCCATAAGCAAACCCGATGCCAGGCAACGCATTCCAAATCAACGTGTCATCCTGTGCCCAGAGTAGCGTCGCCAGGCGCCCGGCGTTGGCTTTGATCTGCGCCCAACCGTCCGCGTGGAAGAACAACGTGATCGTCTCGTAGCGCGGTGCGGAGGGCATACGCGGGATGCCAATCGGCCCGAGCATCACCGTGTTGGGGACGAGCTTGAAGGTGTTGAGCAATACAAACACGGCAATCGGGGCGGCCAGCAGGGCAAACAACGAGCCGCTGATGAGCAGCACTCTGAGCGTCGGGCGTAGGGTTTTCCACAAGATGAACAGCGCGCCAAGCGCGAATACCGCAATCGCCAGATAGGCCGTACCATAGGCATACAGGCTCAGTGCAAACATGCCACATGCGCCGATCAACCAACCCGGCCGGCGTAACGCACGCAGCAACATCGCATACGCCAGGAGGAAGGTGAATACCAGCAGGTTCGACTCCAGCGCCCAACGCGACAGCATGATGTGCCACGGGCTGAGACACAGAAACAACGCCGCCATCTCCGCTACGCGCTTACCAAACGTAGCACGTGCCACATACCACAGCAGCGGGATGCTCAGCACGCCGACGAACAGCATCGGCAGGCGGGTGCTAAAAGCAGTCAACCCCAGCGCGCCGATGAACGGCATCGCGGCGTAAGCATAGAGGACGTTCTGTCCGCTGCCCCAGGCGATCAGATGCACGGGGTAGGGTGTGCCATTGCGGTCGATGCCAGCGTGCAGAATCGCGTAACTCTCATAGCCGATGGAAGCCTCGTCCGGGTTCAGCCCAGGCGGATAAGCGCCAAATTGCCAGATGCGCAACACGAAGGCGATCAACGTGAGTAGGACGATGAGCCGAACAGAACGATTATCGTTGTGTGCAGAAGACGAGCCCGTGCGCATGATTTGTCTACATCAGTGAGCTTTATGCAGACGAGCACGACAAGCCGGCAATGGCGTGTGCCCCCAGCACAATAGCCAGCCGACAGCTTAGCGCACGAACCTTTTTTCTGTATGAGAAAGGTGTTTACTCAGGTCGCGGGGAGTAACATGCTGATCAAGCGCAATGTGTCGGCCTTCAGGTCGCGCGATTGCACCGTTTCGTCAATCGGCCCGACACAGGCCGGGCAACCGTGCTCGCATGGGCACTCATGAATGCGCTGTGCCGCCATCTTCAGCAGTTCGGTATGATGCTCGAATAATTCGTCCGTCAGGCCGGTGCCGCCGGGCGTCAACTCATACACGGTGATGGTGGGCAAGTGCGTGTGCGCGCTGCGGATGTCGGCCACGGTCGCCAGGTCGCCTGGGTCGCACATCACGAACAGCGAAGCCAGGTTCCCCGCCACATACGAAAGCCCTTCCAGGGCGGTGCGCGTCGCTTCAGCCGTCTCGATAGCTTTGTGACAATTGGAACACACCGTGACCAGGTTACTCAGGTCGTTAGCCTGCAAGTAACGCTCGTTCTCGCCACGGATGTAGCCAAAGTCGCGGAAAGGCTTCTTGTGGTGCACGTCGTGCTGGCGGTCGGGCGGCTCCGGCGCGCCGCAAACCGTGCAGCGATAGTGATCTCTCGCACGGGCGGCATCGCGCTGGCGTTGCCAGTTGGGGCCGTAGTCGTTGGGCAACTTCAACACGCCTTCGCGCGCCAGTTGCGCGGTGATGCCCTCTGGGATGACAAACCAGTAACCGGTGGTGTAGAGATGTTGGGCGGGCAGGTCGATCTCGCCCCACGCCAGCGTGCGGTGCGTGTTGAACTGCACCTGGCGATAGCGGCGCGCCTGGGTGGTCACTTCCAATTCCCCCAGCGCAATGCTGATCGGCTCCGGCTCGTCACCGGGGGCGGCGCGTTGCACACCCATCTGGCGAGCGGTGTATTCCTGCAACACCAGCACTTCGGAATGAATGCTTGGTTGGGTGAAGTAATCCGCATCCACGCGATGCGCCGTGGCGCGCCCTTCGTCCCAATCCAGGTGTGTGATCTGATAGAGTTCGCCCTGGTGCATATAGATGGCGCCGGGGAACACGCGCCCAGGGGCCGTGGCGCGCTCCGTCTCGCCGATCAGGCGATCCCCTTCGGCATCATCGCCATCCACCACGATCACGCGCTCGCCCACCCCGCGCAGGCTGACGCGATCAGCCGGGTAGCTGTCGCCCACCCAGGTGTAACGCGTCTTTGGGATTGACGATTGAGCGTTGGCGGTTGACGCTCCCCCGCCGCCGGGCGCGTGCCTGAAGAGCGGCGTGGCACTGGCGTCGCTGGCATGAACGTCGCCCTCTTCCGCTAGCACGTCCAGCAATTCATCCACGTTCGTCCGGCCGAGCGGCTCACCGCGCATGAAGGGCAACTCGAACGTCGCGCAGGCCACGTGCGCCGCCAGCACACCCAGGTTATCGGGCGCGATGCGCGCGTGCTCGGGGGATTGCTGAAAGAGATATTCGGGGTGAACGGCCAGGTATTGATCCAACGCAGTGGCGCTGGAAACCATCACCGCCGCGGAGGCATTGCGCCGCCGGCCCGCGCGCCCGGCCTGCTGCCAAAAGCTGGCAATGCTGCCAGGGTAGCCCAGCATCACGCAGGCATCCAGTTCACCCACGTCGATGCCCAATTCCAATGCATTGGTGGATACCACGCCGCGCGACACGCCGCTACGCAGGCTCGCTTCGATGGCGCGCCGTTCCTCAGGTAAATAACCGCCGCGATAGCCCACGATCTTGGACTGTTGATGAGAGATTGCAGATTGGGAATCAGCGGTGGACCTTCGGCGTCTTCCGCCTTTCATCCTTTGGCCTTCCTCGTCTCTCTGCGGCTCATCCTCTTCCATCGCTCCGCGCAGATAGGTGAGCAACACTTCCGTGTCCTGGCGCGAGCGCGCAAAGCAGATCGTTTGTGCGCCATCCTCGACAAAGCGCGCCGCAATATCGCGCGCCACGAACAGGCTGCTGCGCCGGATGCCCAGTTCCGCATCCACCAGCGGCGGGTTCACCACGATCACGTGCCGTTCGCCATGTGGGCTGCCGTCGTCGTTCACCAGCGTCACAGGCTCTTCGATCAAACGCTCGGCATGTTCGCGTGGGTTGGCAATCGTAGCCGAGGCCAGGATGAAGACCGGGTTCGAGCCATAGAACGCGCACAGCCGCTTCAGGCGGCGGATCACGTTCGCCAGGTGGCTGCCAAAGATGCCCCGGTAGGCATGCAGCTCATCGATGACCACGTAACGCAAATTCTTAAAGAAGGCCGCCCAGCGGGTATGATGCGGCAAAATGCCCAGGTGCAACATGTCGGCATTGCTGATCACCACGCGCGCGTCGCGCCGGATGTCCGCCCGGCGGGCCTGGGGCGTGTCACCGTCGTAGATCGAAATGAGGGACTGGACGTTGGAGAGTTCATTTTGCTTTTCCAGGGCGCTCAGCAAGCTGTGTAAATGCGCATATTGATCTTGCGAAAGTGCCTTGGTGGGAAATAGACATAGTGAGCGGGCGGAAGGGTCATTTAGCAGAGCTTGCGCAATCGGCACATGAAAACACAGTGACTTGCCGCCTGCCGCGCTGGCCACCACCACCACGTTTTGCCGATCCAGCACGGCTTCAACCGTCTGAACCTGGTGCGTATAGAGCAGCTCGATACCGCGCCGCTTCAACACCTCACGGATAGTGGGGTGCAGACGAACGGGATAAGCTGCATGACGTGCGGGCTGCGCCGGCGCACGTTCCCAAGCGGTGACATCGCGCATGAACTCGGCATTTGCGCGCAAGGCAGTCAACGTATCGAGTACAGACATCTTTCAAGCTTAACGCCTAACCTCGCAGGCGTAAAGGGCGACGGAAAACAAAAAGTGCCCCGGAAGTTTTCCGAGGCACTCCCCCCCAAGTGTCGTTATCGTTGTCGCTATGCCGCGCGATCACTCATACAGTCATACGACGTCCACTCAATGCACGCACGATGGCTACGACGATCACCGCCCCAATAAACGAAGTCAACACTGTGGCCAGGTTAAGGCCGGAAATTGGGTCCACAACATTAAAGATACTGGATGCGAGGAAGCCCCCGACTAACGCCCCCACGATCCCCAGGATCAGGTCACCCAGAATACCAGTACCGTGTCCGCGCATGACCAGGTTTGCCAGCCAACCAGCAATGAGACCGACGACAATCCAGGCTAATATACCCATAATAAAAACCTCCTATGAGTTATTACCTTACCTTTCGTCCTAAACACGATAGCAACCCTTCACTCTAAAAATCCTAAAAAGAGATTCAAAAAAGGCTAAAAATCCACCTGAGGTGGGTGGATTTTTATGTTGAGGCAAAACAGAGGAAAAACCTCACAGTCCACGATGGACTGTGAGGCAACACTTCGTCAGGATTCAATTACGACCATTTGGTGCCCTTCCACCACGGGCACCGTCACGGCAACACGCCCATCGGCATATTCAAAAGGAATCGACTCTTGCGAAGGCGCAAGGTAAACCTGCTTGGGCGCCGTTTCCACTCGCACCGAGAGCGGAACGTTAAAGATGGGGATGATGTCTTCCACCACGTCAAGCGCAGGCGCGCGCCGCTCGGCCACGAATTGCAATAGATGCACGACAGTTGCAGGTTTGCGCCCGCCCTTGTGCATCAGCGACACTTCCAACGTGCTTGGGCCACTCACTTCCACCAGTTTGTTTGGCAATAACAGATCGATGCAACCTTGCACCAACTGGCGATAGGGGATGTTGGCGTGCATGCCATACGCCCTAAAGATCGGATAGGCGATGCTGATCACCTGGCCATTGCGGATCGCCGCGGCGAACTTGCTGGCGTCCTTCAGCGGGGGCGTTTGAGCATGTGAACTGAAGTGTTGATAGTTGCGATCAAAGTAGGGCTCCACCACCTTCGCCAGCACCTCAGCGCCCGTTGCCGGCAGCATGCGAATGCCGCGCTCATACATCACGTGATCCGTCTTGGGCACACCGGCGCCCACCGCGTTGCCAAAGCGGAGATAGGTCGTCTGATAGGGGCTGTCGCCCTGCGTCTGCACGCCCATTTCAGAGAGCACAGGTTGCAGCTCGGTATCCAACCCGCTGGTGCCGGAGAGCAACAACTTGCCGCCTTGTCTGAGGAACGCGCGCAGCTTTTCGGCCAGCGCCGCATCCACACAGATCGAGTCGGGCAGGATGAGCAACTCATACCCGCTCAAGTCGCTCTGCGCGGTGAGCACGTCGAACTGCAACTTCAACTGGGTCAACATGCGCGTGGCGCCGTCGTTCGTATTGCCGGGCTCCTCGCGATACACGGTCGGGTCGGCATCGGCCATGAACAGGCCGATTTGCGATACGGGCTTTGCATCATCCGTCCAGGGTTCGCAGCTTTCGGCATATTCATACACGCTGCCAACCAGGTCATACACGGCCGGGTCCAGCTTGCCACAAGGGTGCAGTTGATCGCCGATGGAGCATTGCGCGCCATAGGCCAACATCTGGCACACCTCGTATTTCAGCGCGGCATAGGGCTTCAAGCCGCCGAAATCGGCCCAGCTCTTGTGGAAGCGCGCCGTCATGCCCATGTAGGGCTTGCCGAAGGTGCGCGCGTAGCGCACGTTCTTCAGGAAGTACATATACCCCCAGCCGCCGGTGGGCAAGGCTTCGATTTCCACGTGCGTCAGGGTGGGCAGGTCGTCGGGCAGGCCGGCCAGCGGGCGCGAGTTAAAGTAGACGCTGGCCTGAGGAGCGCTCGCCTTCACCATCTCGTAGAAGCGCTTCATGTAGTCCAACGTCACCCGGTGCGCAAACGCCTTGCGGCTGGCCGGGTCTTCCGGGTCATCTCCGCCTTTCAACATCGCGCCGAGCGCATACTTGCTAAACGATTGGACGTCCATGCAGATGTCGAAAAAGATGCCATCCACTGGCTCGAAGTGCGCCAGCACTTCTTCCACCTGTTCGACCAGGTAGTCCTGGTAAGGCGACATCATATCCATGATGCGCCAGCCGGCCTGCAACGGCTGAGCGCCCACGTTACTGCCGTCTATGTTGCGCGCAATCCACTCGGGGTGCGCATTGGCGGCGAACTCGTCCAGCAGCACCGAGATATAGACCGGCGCGCGGATGCCCTCAGCGTGCAAGGCGGCCACCTGCTCGCCGGTCAGGTCCAGGCCGGCGGGCAAACCGGGGTGACGGGCGGGATGCTCGGTGGCGTAATACAGTTGGCCGTGATGGCACTTCGCAAACACCGTTACCGAGTTCACGTGCGCTCGCTTCATCGTCTGCGCAAATTCACGCGCATCAAAATCCACGCCGATGCCGGGGATGTGTGGGCTGGTGTGAAAGTCCAGGTGCACCTGTCGTTGGGGTAAAGTAAATGCCATTTTTTCTCCTGTTGATTTGTGCTTTCGCCATTGTGGCCGAAGTTGCCAAACCGGGCAAGCGAAAAAGCGCGCGATCATTCGCAATTACAACTACGCGCAGACAGATGTGACGCCCCCACTTGGCGTATTTCCCCACTTCATTTAACCTTAACAGGCAATCGGTATAGTCACACATGGTTTTCAGAGTACAAATCACAAAAGATGTAAGGATATACGAATGACCTCTAGCATTTTTACAAATACGCCGCTCCCGTGTCCAACGATCGGCGCAGCAACAATGGTGGGACAGTTGAACGAGCTGGCCGATTGGTTGATCGAGGGCGGGCGCGATCTCGAAATCCAGGACGCTTGTGTGCCAGAAGTGCTCGATGGCGACTGGCACGCCCTGGTTCGCCAGGCGCGTGACACGTTGGGCACGTACACTGGCCGCATGGGCATTCACGGCCCGTTCGACGGCCTGACAATCCTCACGCGCGACGCCAAAGTGCGTGAACTGGCACAGGCGCGTCTGACCCAGGGATTGGAATTCGCCGCAGAGCTTGGCGCTACGCACATGGTGGTGCACAGCCCGTTCCAGTTCTTCGGCAGCCCGTTCATCCCCAACCATCCGGCGTACCCGCGCGTAGAGCTGGTTCAGGCGGCGCATGAGGCACTGGACCCGCTGGTGCAACTGGCGCAGCAACACCACATCATGCTGGTGATTGAGAACATTTTCGACACGAACCCGGTGCTGCTCGTCGATCTGCTACGCTCCTTCAACAGCGAATACGTGCGATCCAGCATCGACACGGGGCACGCGTTCATCAATCAGCGCGTCGGTGGCCCCACGCCGGACCAGTGGATCCGCGAGATGGGCGAGATGTTGCAGCACATGCACATCCAGGACACCGATGGCCACACTGACCGGCACTGGGCACCCGGTGATGGCAACCTCAACTGGTACGCGCTGTTCGAGGCCCTAAGTGCGCTGAAGCAAAGCCCGCGCCTGGTCATCGAGACGACCTCGCCCCAAAAGGTTAAGCGCGGCGCCGCTTATTTTGCCCGCTGCGGGTTCGCGGTCTAGTCGCCTCCCCTTTACCGAACGCGGAAATGTCGGACTTCTCAAGCGCCGTACTCGGCGCCGAAGTCTGACATTTCATATTGGCAAGAGATTGACCCTTTTGCCATCCGCCGGTACAATAAAGCCAACTTCACTAACAGGTTAACCAAATAGCCCTGTAGGCGAATTGATATAACGACGCTCAACCCAATGCATAAGTGGGGGCCTTCTCGCTTATCTCTGGGCCAAGTCGTGCTATGCCTGCTGTGAAGGGTGCTTTTCCCCGCTTCAAAATGTAACTCCTGGACTTTGTGTGCTTCCTCATTGCCGCATGACACGACTTATGTATCGCCGCTCCCCTAGTTCTCCGGATGTGGAGAAAGTCGAGTCATCCCGTGAAAGAAATCACCAGTCCGCACAATCCCCTGGTCAAGCGCTGGGTAAGCTTGAAACAGGCAAAATATCGCCAGGTCACCGGCCTCTTCCTGATAGAGGGTACGCGGGCTGTCGCTGAAGCGTTGCTCACCCAGCGGACGCTAGAAGCCATCCTCTATAGCGAAGAATCACTGCGCACGGCGCGCGCGCGTTACCTGGTGCAGACGGCGCCCGCACACCTGCTGTACCGGGTGAGCGCGGAGATCATGCGCCGATTGACGGCGCGCAACGACCCGGCCGAGATGTTCGCTGTCTGTCGAAGGGTGGATGTGCCGCTCGCACAATTGCGCCTGCCGGACGACCCGCTATGCGTGGTGCTGGACGAGCCGCGCGGGCCGGGCAACCTGGGCGTCACGTTGCGCGTTGCCGACGGCGTCGGTGTGGATGCCGTCATCATCATCGAACCGGCAGTCGATCTTTATCACCCCGCAGTGGTGGGGGCGACGGTCGGCTCGCTGTTCGGCCTATGCATCGCGCGTGCACCGAGCCAGGCCGCCTTCCTGGCATGGTACGACGCCACCTGGGGCACACACCCCGACACGTGCTGCATTGCGACCCTCCCCGACGCCAAACGGGACTACGCCACGCTGGAACAACGCGCCTGCCCCACGTTTGTGTTGTTTGGCAATGAGGAGCGCGGGTTGGCCCCTGCGCTGCGCCGGCGCGCGCACGTCGAGATTGGCATCCAGATGTTGGGACGCGCCGACTCGCTCAACACGGCCAGCGCCGCCGCGGTGATCCTGTGTGACATGGTGCGCAAACGCGGGCGCGCCCGTTACGCCACGCCGCAGCACACGCGCGTCCCGCCGGGGTTCGAGCAACCGCGCCACGAGCCGGAGGATTAGAAGACATGTCTATAGTATCTTGACGATCTTAAGACATTTCACTGGGGTATCTGTATGGGAGAAACGATTCGGGCAAGGGGACACTTGGCTCAACGTTGACCGGCATGCCCATCGCCAGTCTTTCGGCGGATGCCGATGGGGGCAATATGGCGGTGGTCTCGCCTGATAACGCTGCTAACCTTTGTGTAACCGCCAGGACGGGCGCGGGCAACGCCGTTGAGCCACGACTTGCGAACCTGAAAAGAGACAAACCATGACAAGCATCCTCAAAAAACAACATGACATGAATATCGTCGGGGAGGGTGGGAAAATCATCCTCTTTATGATGCCGTCTTTGATTGCCGCTATGGCAGTGCATACATCTTTCCCCTACGTAGCGGCCTTGCCCGAAGCCATTCGCTTTATCCAACCCGTGGGATACGCACTACTTATCCCTGGGCTTATTCTGTGGGGAACTGCGCTGATCCAACTGTTGATAGGCTTTCCCAAAGGCGAACTACTCACCACCGGCGCATATGGCGTCGTCCGCAATCCCATCTATTCCAGTGTGACGTTCTTCATCCTTCCCGCCGTCGCGTTGATGACCTTCACCTGGGTCTATCTCGGCGCTTCGGTCTTCCTATATGTCGGCGTGATGATCTTCATCGGCACGGAGGAGAAGCAACTGAGGCAAGCCTTTGGCAAGCAGTATGAAGACTACCTGATGAAGGTCGATCGGCTGATCCCATTCAAGAAGCCTTAAGCTTGGGCACACCGATTGACGGCGCACAACGATTCGGCCGAGATGATCCATTGTGTGTAGTGCTGGACGAATCATGTGGGCTGGGCAATCTGGGCGTCACGTTGCGCGTTGCCGACGGCGTCGGCGTAGATACCGTGGTCATCATCGAGCCGGCAGTCGATCTCTATCACCCTGCAGTGGTAGGAGCGCCGGTCGGCTCACCGTTCAGCCTGTGCATCGCACGTGCGCCGAGTCAGACTGATTTCCTGGCGTGCGCAACCCGGCACGTGCTGCGTTGCGACTCTCCCCGATACCGAGCGAGACTACGCCACGCTGGAACAACCGCCTGCCTCACGTTTATGTTATTTGGCACTGTTAGGCATGGGGCGTTGATATACATTGGCTGAATTGCAACGGTTTCAGAGCCCGCCTAAAATCACTTCATCCATGCCAATCCAGAAACTCTACACTTATGTGGACGAAAGTGGCCAAGACACAAAAGGCAGAATTTTTGTGGTTACAGTGATTGTTTCCGGGGAGAATCACCTGCAATTAGCTGCCCTCTGTGAGACCTACGAACGGACTAGTGGGAAAGGCTATCGTAAATGGCATGGCACAAATCCTCAGCCACGCCTGGAATTTATGCGTCAAGTAATTGAAGACAAACGATTCCATGGCACGTTGTGCTTTGCTAAATTCCAAGATCGAGAGCGACCCGATTTTGATGCCTTCACTATAGACACCCTGGCCAAGGCGGTCAATTGCAAGCTTAATGGTAGCCGTTACATGGTCGAGGCATGGATCGACGGATTGTCAAAGGCCAAACGTACTGAGTACGCAAACAACCTTCGAAGCAAGGGGTTGCGGAACATTCATCTCCACCGAGTACGTGATGAAGATAGTGAGGTCTTGATCCGACTGGCTGATGCCCTGGCAGGGCTCCTCCGAGACGCCATTGAGGATTCACATCCTGCAGCAGTGCAACTGGCCCAACGCGGCCAACGCGATGGAATCATCATCGAACTTTAAAACGAAAGGCCACCCAATGGGTGGCCTTCTGATGACACCTACTCTAGAGAACTCTAGCTTACCCGCAAAAAGTGACGGCCTTTCGGTGTCTACTTTCACAATCATACCACTAGGATACCATGGTGCTACCACAATCAAACCATCTAGTGCGATAGGAATTTCTCACATAGCAACAAATAGCTTGCGGCATCTGTGACTCATCGCCAAGCCGCGTGATATGGCCTCTCAATTCGCCGTTGCGGTATATTGCCGTTCCTGCCGAAGCGCCGTCAGGCGCGGCTCGATATTCAGTTGCACCTCGTTCAAGTGCCGATAGAGCCCGCCCTCGTGCTGCATCAGTTCTTCGTGCGTACCCATCTCCACGATGTGCCGGCCTTCCAACACCACAATCCGGTCGGCATTGCGAATCGTGGACAAGCGGTGCGCGATGATGAGCGTAGTGCGGCCCACCATCAAGCGTTCCAGCGCCTGCTGGATGAGCAACTCCGTCTCGGTATCCACCGACGACGTCGCCTCGTCCAGGATCAGCACGGGCGCATCCTTCAACACGGCGCGCGCAATCGCCAGGCGCTGCTTCTGCCCGCCCGATAGCTTCACGCCGCGCTCGCCGATCAGCGTGTCATAGCCGTCGGGCAAATTCATGATGAACTCGTGCGCATTGGCAACCTGGGCCGCCATGATCATCTCTTGCTCGCTGGCATCGGTGCGCCCAAACAGGATGTTCTCGCGCACGCTGCCGTGGAAAAGAAACACGTCTTGCAACACCATGCTCACCTGTTCGCGCAACGACTTCAGCGTCATCTCACGAATGTCGATGCCGTCCAGCGCGATCGCCCCTTGCGTCACGTCGTAGAAACGCGGGATCAGGCTGGCCAGGGTCGTCTTGCCGACGCCGGTTGGCCCTACCAGCGCCACCACCGAGTTGGCTGGAATGTCGAGATCAATATGTTCCAACACGTCGCCGCCGCGCTCGTAATGGAAGGAAACGTCTTTGAACGTCAAGGCTCCTTGCGCGCGTCCCTTCAACACCACAGCGTTTGGCTTGTCGTGTACTTCGTAAGGCTCGCTAAGCAGCTCGCCCACGCGGTCGCCGCCGGCCAGCGCCTGCTGCACCGAATCCCACGAGCCGCTCAGTGCGCGCACAGGCGCATAGAACATATCCAGGTAGAGGTAGAAGGCCACCAGGTCGCCCACGTTAAGCGTGCCTTGCAGCGCCAGCCGCCCGCCGAAGTAGATCACCACGATGGTGCCCAACGACGAAGTGAACTCCACGAACGGATCGAAGGCCGCCATCAGGCGCAGGGCATGCAGCAACGAATCGCGATAGTGATCGATGTGCTTGCCCACGCGTTGGGCCTCCAGGTCCTCACGGGTGAAAGCCTTGATCTCGCGGATGCCCGATAGGTTGTCGTTCAACGTCGCGTTCAGGCTGGCCAATTCCTGCTGTCGCGCGCGCATGGCCGGGCGCACATATTTGGCGTACATGCGCATGGAAAGCACCACCAGCGGGATCGGCAACAGGCTTAGCAGCATCAGTTGCCCGTTGATCATGAGCAGCATGATGCTGACGCCCACGAACGTCATCGTGTTCACCAGCACGTCGGGGATGGCGTGCGCGATCAATGCCTCGAACATGTCTGAGTCGTTCACCGTGCGCGACATGAGTTGGCCCGTCTGCTTATCAGAGTAGAAGCGCAACGAGAGCTTTTGCAGGTGCTCATAGATGTGCCGGCGCGTATCGGCCACCACACCCCAGCCGGCCACGTGCGCCTCGTAGGAGCGCACAAAACGCAAGAAAGCACGCGCAATAAAAGCCACCAGCGCCAGCACAGCCAGTTGCGAGATCAGTTCGAAAGCCGGCTGAGGGTTGGACGCTGTCAACGGGTCATTAATGGCCGCGATCATGGTCTTGACGATCCAGGGCGTGAGCAACTGCACGCCCACCAACAGCACCATGCTGATGATCGTCCAGACCATCTCCTTGCTGTAGCTCTTCAAGTACGCCAGAACAAACTTCACAGTTCTCATGGAACAGCCTCTATGTGATAGCCTTCAGAGACAGTGATCCCTAAATGCTATTGAGATGATTGTGAAACACGATGTGCTCACCGTTGCGCGGGGCCTCGGAAGATAATCACCATCCAGCTGACCACTTCTGTTGCGACAACGTAGATTAACCACACCAAGTATAAGCCTAAGCCGAAAAGATGCAGCAGACGAGGGAGGACAGGCTAACGCACTGCGCAAACCCCCGCGACTTTCAGTCGCCAGACAGGGGTGCAAACGCTCATAAAGAGCGTTTCACAAACCCCCTATCTATCATGCCATGCGGGGGTCAATGGCGACCCAACCTACGCAGCGGGTTTTCTTTCCCAGACGTCGGCTTCGAGCCGATGTCGCGCTTGGCCGGCGCGTGTTGTCATTCGTTGATCCGTTGATATGTGGCTCATGACATGTGATTCATTGCACAGAGAGACATGGCTTGAGCTGTCATTCCGACGAGCGCAGCGAAGAGGAATCTTGGTTGTGTAAGGTGCCCGCTCGCACAACGCTCAGATTCCTCACGCGCTATGAACCCCCTGCATGATTTCATTCGTTGGCGCGCGCTGCGGAATGACGGGGCTGCGGGTCATGGGGCACCTCTTATACCAACGATCTAACTCTCGGAATGACCACGCCATGCGAGAGAAGGCCGCCCTTTCAAAACACTTTCTTAACGGTCACGCCGCGCTGTTGCTGACGATGTTGCGCACCTCATCACGGCAACGCACCACCGCCTCTCGCACACGACGGATGGTTTCCTGGTCGCCCCGGCTGATGGCATCACCCAGGCCGCCCCAGATGGTGCGGCGCAGGCTCTCCATTTCGTCTTCCAGGAAGGCCATCTCATGCCGGCTGGCCTGCGCAACGCTGTGCACCTCAAAGCGCGCCCAAAAGCCTTCCACCTCGGTGGCATGCGCTTCCAGTTCGACCTTCCCGGCGTCCGTCAGGCTGAACACGCGCCGGTCGCCGTCTTGCTCGGCGCTCACGAACCCTTCCTCTTGCAGCGCCTGCATCGTCGGATAGACGGTGCCCGGGCTGGGAACGTACTGCCCCCCCGATCGCTCTTCCAACGCCTTGACGATCTCATAGCCATGCTTGGGGCCACTGCGCAGCGCGTCCATCAACACGTAACGCATCTCACCGCGCCGGGCACGCCCGCCGAAGTGACCGCCTTCGAAGAACCCATGTCCATGCTCACCCATGGCCCAATCATGCTCACGCCGATGCTCATGATGATGCATCTCGGAACCACGCTCAACGCCCATACCACGACGCCCCATCGCGGGACGGTCCATTTCAGGAATATTTCTCATTTTATAAACCTCCACTCGATTTACTGATAACGATATATCGAGATATATCTAATATATATCGCATTCACGAGCGTTTGTCAAGTGAAATGCGGAGAAAGCTCGCCCGAAAATGCTCGCGCCGGCGAGGGCACTCAATATCGCGCTATGATTGAATCAAGGAGAGATACATGGCAATTGAATTTGCAAAAGATCGCTACGACCAGATGCAATATCGCCGCTGCGGGCGCAGCGGGCTGAAGTTACCCGCCATTTCACTGGGCGGATGGGAGACATTCGGCGGCTATCGTGGCGCAGACGTGGCGCGCGAATGCCTGTTCCGCGCATTTGACCTCGGCATCACCCACTTCGACTTCGCCAATAACTATGGCACGCCGCCCGGAAACTCTGAGATTGTGTGCGGCAAGGTCATCAAAGAAATGCCGCGCGACGAGCTGATCATCTCCAGCAAGGCCGGTTATTACATGTGGCCGGGGCCGTATGGCGAATGGGGCTCGAAGAAGTATATCGTCGCCAGTTGCGACCAATCGTTGAAGCGCATGGGCCTGGAATATTTCGATATCTTCTACCATCACCGGCCCGACCCCGACACCCCGCTGGAAGAGACGCTCTCTGCGCTGGACCTGCTGGTGAAGCAGGGCAAGGTGCTCTACGTGGGCGTGAGCAACTACAGCGGCGCGCAATTCGCCGAAGCGACGCGCGTGGTGCAGCGCCTGGGGTTGACCCCCATCACCATCCATCAGCCCTACTACAACATGCTGGGCCGGCGCGTCGAGTGGGACCTGCTGCCGCAGACACAAGCCGCCGGCACGGGCGTGATACCCTTCAGCCCATTGGCGAACGGCCTGCTGAGCGACAAATACCTCGGCGGCGACATCCCCGCCGAGAGCCGCGCCGCCCTGAAGTGGGGCAAGGAATGGGTGGAACGCAACCTGAACGAGGAACGCCGCGCCGCACTGCGCGCGCTCAACGAGACGGCCAAAGCGCGCGGCCAGACGCTGGCCCAGATGGCGCTTGTATGGGTGTTGCGCCTGCCGGGCATCACCAGCGCGCTAATCGGCGCGTCCAGCGTGAAGCAAGTGGAAGAAAACGTCGCCGCGCTGAAGAACATGAGCTTCAGCGACGAAGAATTGAAGCGCATCGATGAATTGACCGGTGGCGTCACGCCACTACGGTAAGTTGTAGATGACACCTCACAGGTCTGCGAGACCTGTGAGGTGTTTCGCAACCCTTGGAGTATTTTTGCCCATGCCCCGCCGACTCGCCTCCGCCATCATTCACATCAGCGTCCTGTCACTCCTCTGCATCTTGGGAGCGTGCGCCGCGCAAGCGGTGCCCGCGCCCACATCCACCGGCGCCGCCGCGCGCCCCACATTGCCCACCCTGGGCCAGTTTGACGCCGCCAGCGTCAGCACTATCAAGCTGGCCGACGTGCCGGTGGTCGGGCCGGTCAGCCCGGCGATGCGCGAGGTCTACCAGGCGGGCCTGAAACAGGGCAACGACCCGCATGTCTTCGCCAAGTTGGGCGACTGCATGACCGAGAACCCCTATTTCCTGAGGCCCTTTGCAACAGGCCAGTATGACCTGGGGGCGTATCAGTCCTTAAAGCCAACCATCGATCAGTTCTATGGCTACCCCACGCGCGGGAACGGCTGGCAGAAGGATTCTTTCGCCACGGTTGGGCTGGCATCGGCAGGTGGGTTCAACGTGGCCGCGCCGCTTGACGCCACCTGGTCCGACCCCGACTGGTGCCAGGGCGGCGAATCGCCGCTGACGTGCGAATATCGCGTCAGCAAACCAAGCATCGCCATCATCATGTTCGGCACTAACGACGTGAATTACACCGACGCGGCGACTTACAACTACTATCTGCGCACCATCATCAGCGAAACGCTGGATCAAAACATCGTGCCGATTTTGAACACCTTTCCCACCCGGCCCGAAGACCCGCAAAAATCGCTATTGCTGAACCAAATCGTGGTGAAAGTGGCGCAGGACTATGGCATCCCATTGGTGAATCTGAACCGCGCGCTGGAGGAATTGCCCAATCACGGCGTGAACCCCCAAGACACCACCCACCTGAGCACGCCGGCGGATGGGCGCGTGGATATGTTCAGCCCGGCCAACCTGCAAACCGGCTTCACGGTGCGCAACCTGGTCACGCTCCAGGCGCTCGACGCAGTGCTGAAGGCGGTGAAGTGAATTGCATCACGGGGGACACAGAGAGATTGGAGATTGGCAAATGAAAGGGAACGTGAAGAATGAGACGTGAACGGTGACGGATTCTCACGTTTCATTCCTCAATTTCTCCGTGTCCTCTGTGGCTCTGTGGTGGATTCAATCTCACTGCTGGTAGCCGCACATGCGCCAGTCGCCGCCATCCTTCAAGACGCGGTACGGGTGATCCGACACGCTCCAGTCGCGAGACTCGCCGTTATACGAGGTGACGATCTTGCCCGTGCATGACACGAGGGCGTATTGGCCCGACGTGCCGGCATCCTGGCACGCGACGCCGTCCAAGCTGGCTTTCATCGACTTGAACGACGCCGCCTCCACGCGGGCCTGGGCCTCCCAATCCGCGCAGGACAGGTTGATCATCTTGTCCAAGTCCCCTTGCACCCGCGCCTGCAAATAATCCTGCACCGTCTGGGCGGCGCTTCCGCCACTCGCGGCATTCCCATTCGAGCAGGCCAGCAACGTCACCGCGCATAGCGCGATAAAGACGACATTTATCACGGTCCGTTTCATGAACGCTCCTCCGAGGGGCTATTGTAGAGCGATCAGCGAGTTGGGAGGTATATGCGAGTACAATCAACAGGCATTCAACGACAGCTCGCCTATTCAGTATGCCTAGATATCGCGTCATCTTGCTCGTGGGGGTTCTATTAACTGCTTGTGGTGCCGACCCGGCACCCACATCCGTGCCTGCCACGCCGACATTCGTCGCCCCAACGCCCAGCGCCAGCGCGACAGAAGTGCCCTCAGCAGTGCCGGCGACCATAACGCCACAACCCAGCCCGACGCCACCGGAAACGCAATACACCATCGTCGCGGGCGATACGCTGTGGGACATCGCCGTGCGCATCGGCGCTTCGCTGGATGAAATGATCCTGGCAAACCCCAATATCTCGCCCGACCTATTGCACCCCGGCGACGTCATCAACTTACCCGCAGGTGGCCCAACGCCCACGCCACAGCCCACGCGCGAACAGGCAATGGCATCTCCTACGCCGCTCGTCGCCAACGTGCCGACCACCAGCACCGCCAACGCACACGTAGCCGCCGATGCCGACCGGCTGCGCCTGCGGGCGGGCCCCAGCACCGACGACACCATCCTCGCGCACCTGGCGGCGCTCACGCCTTTGACCATTTTGCAACACAGCGCCGACAACGCCTGGCTGGAAGTGTCATTGACCGATGGCACACGCGGTTGGGTGATGGCCCAATACGTCACGATAGGCGACACGACTTCCCTTTCGGCAGATGCCTTGCCTATGCCCGAACCCTACCTGGGCGGCTTCACCAGCCGCGCCCAGGAGATTTTCCGGCTGGGCCAGTCGATGGGCAACCATGCCAACGTCTTTGCCGTGATCGGCGATAGCAACAGCGCCAGCAACCTGTACCTGGGGCCATTCGACGATGGCTACTATGACCTGGGCAACTATGGCTACCTGCAAGATACGATTACTTATTTCAAGGGCTCCTTCACCTACACCAGCGTGGCCGCCATTGTCGGCTTCGACACGCTCAAACTGATGGACCCGGCGCGCGCCGACGCGAGCAAATGCGAAGCCGGGGAATCGCCCCTCCTGTGCGAATACCGGCGCAAGCGCCCTGCCGTGGCGCTGATATTGATCGGCACCAACGACACAATGAACTGGCAGCATTTTGAGGCCAACCTGCGCCCGATCATCGAAGCGACCATCGCGCAGGGCATCGTGCCGGTGCTCTTCACCAAAGGCGATGACCTGGAATCGACCAAATACCAGGCGCCAGCCGGCTATATGAATGACATCATCAAGCGACTGAGCCGGGAATATAACGTGCCGCTGCTAGACCTGCACCAGGTAACGGTGAAACTGCCCAATGGCGGCTTTGGCTCCGACGGGTTTCACTTCAACGTCCCGCCTGATGGTCGCACGGCCTTTTTTACGGGCGACCACATGAATTACGGGTATACAATTCGCAACCTTACGGCGCTGCAAATGCTCGACGCGGTGAGGCGTTTGATTCTAACCAGCTAAACTCATAACGGTTGAATAACTGACCAATGATGCGCCGGCGCAACACTTTGATTGCCTTGATCGTCGCGGAGCTGGCAGGTGTGCTCCTGCTGGTTGTGCTCTACTTTCTCTTCCGCGTTCCCCAGGCGGCCAACGGCCCCGCCGCCACGCCCATCGCCGAAGCTTCGCCAACGGCACAAAACGGCGCAAGACCGACCGGGAGCGCCGTCGCGCCCGCCCTGGCGGCGCTCACCTCCACGGTCACCGTCGCGCCAACTGTGCAAGCCACGCAGGCTTACACGGTGGTGGAAGGCGATACGCTGTGGGGCATCGCCGTAGACTACGGCCTCTCGTTGGATGAAATCATCGCCGCGAACCCCGGCCTGAACCCCGACCGGGTCTATCCCGGCGACGTGATCAACGTGCCGGCCCCCGGCTCGATAGATGTCTCACAGGTCACCAGACAACCCACCGCCCCGGCGGCTGAGCCGGCCACCGGCGTCACCGTGCGCGTGAAGGCCGATGGCGACGGGCTGCGCCTGCGCAAAGAGCCGGTGGTGGGCGATAACGTGGTCACGCGCCTGCCGGCGCTGACCGAACTGACCCCGGTGGGCCGCACCGCCGACAACGCCTGGCTGCAAGTGACCCTCTCCGACGGCACCAGCGGCTGGGTGATGGCGCAATACGTGGACGTCACCGGCGACCTGGCACAGGTCTCGGTCACGAGCGGCGAACAAACACAGGCGCAGCAAACGGGTGGCGCCAGCGGAAGCAGCACGGCCAACTTGCAGCCCAGGGACGAGCCCTACATCTCCGGCATCAGCTCAAAATCAACCGCGATTTTCCAGGCCGGGCAGGCGCTGGGCAACCGGGCCAACGCCTTCGCGCTGGTAGGCGATAGCAACACCGATAACCCGGCCTTCTTCCAGCCCCTGGACCAGGGCAACTACAACCTGGGCGAGTATGCCTACCTGGAAGATACGGTGCAGTTCTTTAAAGGCTCGTTTGGGCGCAGCCAGAGCAGCCCGGCGGCGGTGGGCGGCTTCAACACCACCAAGGTGCTGGACCCTGCCAACTCGCCTTCTTACTGCAACAAGGGCGAAACGCCGCTCGCCTGTGAATATCGCATCACCAAGCCCAGCATCGCGCTGATCTTGATGGGCACGGGCGACCAGCATACCTGGCAAGGCTTTGAAGGGCGCTACCGCACCATCATCGAATACACCATCAGCCAGGGCATCATCCCGGTGCTCATCACCAAGGGCGATGACCTGGAACATCGCGATAATACCGCCTCCTCCGGCTATATCAACGACATCATCCGCCGGCTCAGCCGCGAATACGACGTGCCGCTGCTGGACCTGCGCCAGGCCATCAGCGGGTTGCCCAATCTTGGGTTCAACTCCGACGGCTTCCACTACAACACGCCGTCGGACGGCGAATCGTGCTATTTCGACGCCGAACACCTGAAATATGGCTACACCATGCGCAACCTGACGGCGCTTCAAATGCTGGATGCCCTGCGCCGGCAGGTGGTGGGCCAAGGATAGGTTGAGACTTCTACCCCCCCTCTTCCTCCCGTGGACATTTTCCCCGCCGCATGTTGCGCTATGCAACATCCCTAACTTGACAGAGCCAAGAGCGTCATCGCATAATAATGTTTTAGTATCAAGAACACAAGGGGGCTGAATTTATTGTGCACGGCCAAGGCGAGTAATTTGCGCAGAATGATGTGATTTCTCAAACGCCACTGTACCGTGTGGCGTGATGAGCATGCCCGCCCCTGAAAAGCCCACTTTCACCAGTGGTGCTGTCGAAGCCTTCTTCTGTATCTGGTCAAAAGTAATTAATTTATATAGATCGGTTCGCCACACCTGTTGGGAGGACATTATGACACGTCGCATATTGTCTCGGTTGATACTCGTCGTCAGTTTGAGTGTTGCATTCCCCGTCGGCATCGGTGCACAGGCACCTGCGCCCATCCCATCTTCTACAACAGAGTTTTCTACGCAGATACAAACACCTCCTCCACTATCATTACCCACTGGATCATTGGGCCAGCCTTCAACACAGCAAAATGCCATCAAGATACCTGGCGCACAAAAAGCGCGTGAGATGGCCTCTTCAGCTTCCGCCAACACTGCTATCACTACGGGCCAGCCAGGAATTAGCTTTCGATATGAGCACACCTTCGGCACCACCGCCCAGGCCTACCTGGTGGATACACAGCACCTGAACGGCCCACGCGGTCTTTACATCGACGCGAGCAATAACGTCTATATCGCAGAGAATCGAGGGAGTCGTATATTGAAATACGACGCCAGCGGCAATAACACGTTATCTCTTGGCACCGCCGGCCTTTGCTACACCGATAACAGCATCTTTTGCCAGCCTCAAGATGTGACTATAGATTCCCACGGGAATATATGGGTTGCAGATGGGAATCGCGTGGTCGAATACAGTTCCAGTGGCACATTCTCGCAAACGTTACCCGCGAGTTATTCCTGGGAATCCGGCAACGACTCGACACACTTTTCCGACGTCGAGGGCATCGCTACAGATGCCACACATCTTTTTGTGGCGGACTGGAACAACCACCGCGTTCAAATTTACGACATTTCCACGGAGACGCCGACCTATAGCACTACCATCGGTGTGACCGGAATCCCTGCATCAGATAACAGCCACCTCAATCAACCTGCCGGGCTGGCCCTTGATAGTACGGGGCGCGTCTACATCGTAGACAATGGCAATAATCGAGTACAACGTTGCACATTCACCAGCGCCTGGGCCTGTGCTACGTTGGACAGTAGCCTGAACCAACCTTATGGTGTTAGCGTTGATACGGCGGGGAATGTATTCATCGCTGATTCAGGCAATGGTCGTGTACGCAAATGCACCTCCGCAGGCACATGCAGCACACTGATAAGCAATATCGATGGATGGCCCCAGGACGTTACTACAGATTCCGCCGGTAATATCTATGTGGCAATGCAGGCCGGGGCTGTGGTACGTAAATATACCGCCGCTGGCATCGCCTCGGGAATATTCAAGGGCGTGTCATATACCCCTTACTTGACCACCGCATCTCTACTCAATCAACCCCGCGGCGTCGCCGTAGCCCAAGATGGCAGTCTCTATATCGTTGAAGCAAATGGCAATCGATTGATTAAGCTCGCTCCAGATGGCACGCAACAATGGGCCGTAGGCACCCCCGGCGTATGGGGAGATGATTCGACCCATTTGAACTCCTGGGGCGGGGGTATCGCAATCGACAAAGCAGGGCGCATTGTCGTCGCTGACACGGGGAACAACCGTCTGAAGTTATTCACCGCTGACGGCTCGATCTACAGCATCTTCGGCCAATATGGGCAAGGACAATATCAATTCAATTGTCCAGCCGGCATCGCGGCGAACCCCACAAATGGCGACATTGCTGTGGTGGACCGCTGCAACCAGCGAATACAGGTGTATACCAAAGACTATCTCTACAAGGCGACGCTTGGCATAACCAGTGAGAGCGGAGCCGATAACACACACTTCAACAATCCCTGGATGATAGCCATCGATAGCAGTGGAAGGATCTATATAGCAGATAGCGACAATCATCGCGTGCAACGTTGCACGGTTAGCGGCAGTTCCGGCACGTGCAGCACCTTTGTCGGGGTGACCGGCGTACAAGGCAGTGACTTCGGCCACTTCTCACATCCATTTGCGGTCGCAATTGATGCAAATGGCCGGGTATACGTGAGCGATGAATGGAATAATCGGGTGCTGGTGTTTGATGCGGACGGTGCTTTTCTAAATAACATTGCCGGCAGTTGGGGCCCTCTTAACGGACAATTACGCAACCCCGAGGGAATCGCAGTAGATAGTGCTGGGAATGTCTTTATAGCGGATCAAACCAACCATCGCGTACAAAAATACGCGCTCGGTGTGCCAGGCTGGCAACAAGTCAATAGCAGCGGGTTTGGGATACCGGCCAACACGGGGGTGCCAGCCCTGGCCTCATTCAACGGGAATTTATACGCCGGAACAATCAACCGGAGCAGTGGCGCACAGCTATTACGGACGGCTAGTGGAATCACGTGGACACTCGTCATGAGCGATGGCTTTGGTAGTACAAACAATGTTGGCATTGATCGCCTGACAACCTTTAACGGGAACCTCTACGCGGGCACCTGGGCAAATGCGACGAGTGGAGGCGAGATATGGCGCTCCAATGATGGGCTGAACTGGACTCGCGTCGTCAGTCAAGGCTTTGGCGACCCAACTAACGGCGAGGTGTTCCAACTCGCCGTATTCAGCAATACGCTCTACGCCAGTACATGGAGCTACACCAGTACTCATGGAGCTGAGATATGGCGCAGCACAGATGGGCTCAATTGGACACGGACTATCTCCAACGGATTTGGAACCCCTGACACAGAAGACATTCCAGCACTGACAGCTTTTAATGGGCATCTCTATGCAGGCACCTACAACTATCACTGGACATCAGAACCATCGGCCTATGTCGGAGGCGCCGTTTGGCGCACTGCCGATGGTGATACGTGGGAGAAGGTCAGCACAGACGGTTTTGGTATGCCCCATAACTATGAAGTATCGGCACTTGCCGTATTCAATGGTAGCCTCTATGCAGCCCTTGCGAATGACGCCTCCATGGCTTCCATCTACCGCTGCCAGATATGTGATGGCACCGATTGGTTGAAAGTGAACGAGAGTGGATTTAGCTCTTGGGCAGAAGCTCTTTTTGCCGACGGCCCCTGGCTGTACTGGGCCATCCCAGAGCCGGATCGCGGAGAAACCGTGTTCCGCAGTGCCAACGGCACCAACTGGGAGCGCATCGCCGAGATGGGCTTCGGCACCTACAACGACAGCTACTCGATATGGAGCAACTCACTCACATCCTTCAACAACCACCTGTATATCGGCTCCGGGAGTGCTTACGGCGGGCAAATATGGAAGCGCACAGTCACTGCGGACTTTGCATCGAGCGTTATCAGTATCCAGCCCGGCAAATTAATCACTTTCACGAACACATCGGCAGGCGACTACATCACCAGCACGTGGCACTTCGGCGATGGAAGCACGTTGACTCAATCTCAGAGTTTACCTCTCCTGAGCAGCCCGATTACATCCACTGTGAATCACGTCTACGCCACTTCCGGCATGTACACCGTCACCCTCACAGTAGATGACGGCACCGACACCAACACCATGACTCAAACGAGTTACATCCAAGTTGGTTATCATGCTTTCCTCCCCGTCGTCATGCGCAACTATAACCCATCAATCGCCCTGTATGACGACTTTAGCGATACAAGTTTCAATGGTTACTACAATCCGCTAAAGTGGCAAACCTATTGGTCATCATACTTCACTGCTACCCAGCAGAATGGCACACTCGTCTTCACCAATACATTAAACACTCCAGCAAATATGGGTTACTACATGAACATGATCCAGCCACCGCAACGCACATTGAATCAGATACAAACGTTTGAGGTCCGCATGAAAATGAGCAGTGACCATGCAGGCGGATGGACTTCGGTCTACCCGTTTGTCGCCTCTACAAACATTGGTGGCCACGGCTGGTGGACACAATGCTCTCTAGGTGCTGGATATGGTGCTACACAGCCAAGCCTTGGTTGTGATGTGCATATCTACAACGACGATGTGTATACCTCGGAACACGCAGTCGGGGGAACAGTCATCGCGGGCATTCCAATCAACTTCAATACATGGTACACCATCACTATCGCAGCAAATCCTAATACCGCACAATTCAAATACTACTTGAATGGCTCGTTATTTGATACCTACACGCCTAACGATGCAGTTCGCCTAATAACTGCCAGCAACCTGGATACCAGAGTAGGCTTATGGACTGGCGATGCCAATGCAAGAGCCACTTTCTACGTCGATGACGTGAAGATCACTCCTGCGAATCGGTAGTCCGAACAATAAAAAAACCGTTAGGGCCTCGCAGACCCTAACGGTTTGTGAGATACAAGATAGGTCTCACAGGTCTTAAAGACCTGTGAGGCTTTTCGTTTTACTTGCGCGTAATCGCCTCGAGCGTCTGGAGCGTCATCAAGACGCGCAGGTCGCTGCCGGCGGGAGTCATGTGGAAATTGTCGTTGCCCTCGTTGCGCAGGCCGTAGCCGGGCAACGTGCGGGTCGCCTGCCAGAAATCCATCACCGGCACGCCGTAATCGCGGCCAACACTGCGGATCACGTTATTGATGTAGCCACTCGTCGCGCCGGAGTGCGTTTCCAGGTCGTCGGCCTTGGTCACCAACACGGGCAGCACGCCGGCCTGCAGGGTATAGCTCACCACCAGGCGGTAGTTGGCCTCGAAGTCCTGCCATTCATACTGATCGCCCGTGCCCAGCGCGATGAAGACCACGCTGGCGTTCGACACGCGCAACTCGCAGGCCAATGGCCCTTCGCCCACGGCGCATTGGCTTGGGTCGGCCCAGTCCGTGTCGAACATCGCCAGGCTGCCGAAGCTGCCGTGCGTCGCCATGCTGCTGCGCATAAAGGACGATGAGAAGCGCACGATGGTCGGCTGTAGGTACGCCTGACCTTTCGGCAGTTGGAACGTGCCGGCAGCCAGGCGGCCCAGGTAGGCCGTGCTTTCGGAGTTGCAATCGCCCACCACGGTGAAGAAATTCGCGTCCCGGCCCTGCCGGACGGCTTGCTGATAGAGCAGCTTCTGGCGCGCCGTGATGGATGGAACGCCGCGCGTGAGCGCGCCCATCGCCGCATGCGCCACCGTCGTGGTCACTGTCACGACCGGCACAACACTCAAGTCTCCGCTGGCGTTGCCAAATGAAGCCAGCAGCCACGCGCCTGCACCGGCTTTTGGTGCACTCAGGAGCACCCAAACATTGTCGGCGCTGCGGCCTACGAGAGGGTAGACCTCCTTCGCGAAAACGGGCTGCGTCGTGGTCGCCGCCAGGCTGGGTTCGGCGCGCAGATAAGCGCCGCCGATGGTGATCGTGAAGTTGAGCGTATCAGCCGCGCGCGCCGGGGCCGGCAGCGCCGCCGCAAAGAACAGCAACACGAGGATGGCGGCTACCTGCACTCGAATCTTGTATTTCATCGTCAGGTCCTATTCCACACGAAGGGCGAGTATTTCACTCGCCCTCCAGACTAATCAACGTGAGATCGCATTCAGCGTTTGCAACGTCGCGATCATGTGCAAATCGCGCCCGGCCGGGCTGAGGTGGAAGTTCAAGCCACCTTCGTCGATCAGGCCGTTATTCGGCAGCGTGCGGGTGGCCTGCCAGAAATCCAGCAGCGGCACGTTGTATTCACTCGCCAGCCGGCGGATGACGTCGTTGATGTAGCCGCTGGGAGCGCCGGAACGCGCCTCCAGGTCGTCGGCCTTGGTCACCAGCACCGGCAGCACGCCCTTCTTTTGCGCCAGTTCGATCATCGGGCGATAGTTCGCCTCAAAATCCTGCCAGGTATATTGATCGCCGGTGCCCACCTCGATGAACACCACGCTGGCGCGGGAAATCCATATCTCGCAGCCAAACGGCCCGGCGTCCTTGTCGCACACGGCGTGGTTGGCCCAATCGGGGTCCATCATCGACTCGGCATTAAAGCCGCCGTTGACGGCCTGGCTGACGCGCGAGAAGGAGCCTGAAAAACGTGCCACCGTCGCCAACAGGCCGGCGGCTTTGCTCAGGTCGAATTCGCCCGTCGCAACGCGCTGCAAATAGACCGGCGGCAGCGAGTTGCAGTCGCCCACCACGGTGAATATGCCCAGGTCTTTGCCATACTTCACGCTTTGGCGATAGACCTGCTTCATTTGCGGCGTGATGGTGGGGACCCACTTTGGATAAGTTACCGCGCGGCTGGCGGGAGCGCTCAGCGTTGAGGTTAGCACCGGCAGGCTGCTCAGCTTGCCCGAGACGAGCGCGCCCAGGTCGGAGAGGATCCAGGTGCCGTCCGCATCGGCATCCAGCTTCAGCCATGCGTCGTCGGCGGTGCGCGCCAGGGCAGTATAGAACTCGCCCTTATGCACCTGCACGGTATTGGCGGCCAGCAAGCTGGGCTGGCTGCGCAAGTTCACTACCGGGGTCGTAATGGTGAAACGCACCGGATCCTCAGCAGCGGCATACTGGGGCGGCAATACGCCCATCAGCAACCCTGCCAGTCCCAGGCTGATGACACTCAGCCCAAGTCGTTGAAGTAACGAAGTTCGTCGATCGTTCATTTACACACACCTACCTGGAAAAGGGAACCGCCCGCCTGGTTTTGCCCCAGCGGGCGGGGAGAATCATGCTTCAGCGATAGCTGATGGATTTGAGCGTCCAGAGCGTCATCAGGATACGCATATCCATGCCTTCCTCGTTCAGGTGGAAGGGGTTGGTCAACTGCTGCTCGCTGTTGCGCTCTTCGGCCAACCCATTGTTGGTCAACGAGCGGGTCGCCAACCAGAAATCGATCACCGGCACGTTATATTCGCGGCCGATGCCGCGAATCACGTTATTGATGTAGTCACTCGGTGCGCCGCCTTCTAGCGAGTCCAGCGCATCCGCCTTGGTCATCAGCACCGGCAATACACCGGCCTTGACGGCGTAATCCACCACTGCGCGATAGTTCGTCGCGAAGTTCGTCCAATCGTGCTGATCGCCCGTGCCCAGCGCGATTACCAGGATGCTGGCATTGGACACGCGCAGCTCGCACGCCAGCGGCCCTTCGTTGGCATTGCATACATCCGGGTCGGACCAGGTGGCGTCGAAGGCCATCGCCGCGTTGAAGCTGCCGCGCGTGGCCAAGCTGGTGCGCGAGAAGGACTCCGTGAAGTAGAGCGCCGTGGACTTCAACGTGGGGAAGCTGGTCAGGTCGAAGCCGCCCTGCGCGAAACGGCCCAGGTAGACCGCCGATTCGGAGTTACAGTCGCCGATGACGGTGAAGATGTTGGGGCTCTTGCCCGCCTTGACCGCCGCCAGGTACATCTGGCGCACACGCCACGACGCCGCCGGCAAGCCCTTGGGCAACGTCGTTGGAATCGTTGATTTGGAGACTACGTCGTTCATATCCGGCAGCGAGGAACGCTCGCCTTTGAACTGGACCGAGCCGGCATACAGCCAGGCCTGCGTCTTGCCAAAAGGAACCAGCAGCCACGCGCCATCGGTGTTGCGGCCCACCGGGTTGAAACAATCGAACTTCACCGCGCGCCCCACCACCGGCGAGGTCCAGTTCGCGGCTTTGTAGAGATACACACTATCAAGGTTCACCATCACCTGGACGCCAGTAGGATCGTCCAGGGCCGGGCAATTCATCGGCAGCGCGAGCGATGTGGTGGTCACGGCCGAAGTGCGCTGTACGCGCGACACGCCCCCGGCAGCCGCCGGGCCGGCGCTCATTACCGTGGTCGCCACCAGTGCCACCACCAATAAGCTATGTCGAAGATTCACTCTGTTCATTCACGCTCCTGTTTGTATAGCCGAGTAAGCGCACAGATACCATACGAGTTTACTGCGAATCAAAACTGGTACACACTTACACGCTATATTTGAGTATGTTACTGAAATGGGTATCAGGCGTCAAGAAAACGATTATGCCCGCAACCATAACGTATAAATAACACACGAACTATATTGAGGATAGGAGAGACAATCGCTATGTTGAAATGGAGAGCATTCCTGGTGACCGGCCTGGTGATGGTGTGCGCGAGTTGTGGCGCCACCCCCAGCCCCACATCCGCCCCAACCGCCGTGCCGGCAAGCGCCACGCCCAACCCCACGCCGACGGAGGCGGCCAGCCCAACCCCAATGCAAGAAATCAGCGCCACCCTCGCCGCTACCGAAACGACGACCACGACAACGACGGCCGAGGACGGGCAGGACTTT
Source organism: Thermoflexales bacterium (assembly GCA_034430115.1). Classification (GTDB taxonomy): domain Bacteria; phylum Chloroflexota; class Anaerolineae; order J036; family Brachytrichaceae; genus CAIXPS01. The sequence continues at coordinate 58,131 of DAOUFG010000053.1, forward strand.
ACGCCCAAGGAGCGCTCGGTGTGGAACACGGCGGTGGGGTTGGATCAGATGAAAGGCACCTGCGCGAATGGGTCCATGTTGCCGGTGTATGGGTTAGTGCAAATCACCCCCCAGGGGGATGAACTGACCTGGAAGAACCAGGAGCCCAAGCCCTACACCTTCCATAAGATGCAGACGAATGAGTATCAATATGCCGGGCCGACCGCCATCAACGACGGCACCGTCACCATGACACTGAAGTTCACCAGCGATCAATCCCTGGAGATGCTGCGCGAGTTCGTCGCCACGGCTGACCCAGGCTGCCTGCATACGCACACCTACACCGGCACGTTCCAATGGAATAAGTGAGTGAACTTTGGATGCGTCGAAGCGTGAGAATAGAACTCTCACGCTTGGAGAACCAAATCGGCGCAAGGCCGATTTTGGAGGCGCGGTATTAAAACCGACCTCCGTCGGTTTCGTATCCCGTGCGGGCGAATAAATTCGCCCGCAGATGCGAGGCGCGCCAAAGTGTGCGAATTTATTCGCCCGCAGATTCGGCCAGCGCAATTTCGGCCAGATATTTGTCGCGGTTGGCGGCGCGCGCGGTCTTGCCGGAGCTGGTCTTCAATAGCCAGCGCGCGCCGACGATATAGACCTGCCGCAACGCAACGTCGGACCCACGCGTGACGTGCTGGCGGATGGCATCGGCAATCGCCTGGCGCTCATCGAGGTCGCCGGTGTCCACCTCGGCCACCATCACCACATCCTCGGTGCCGGCGCCGGCATTCAACACGCCAAAGGCCACCACACGCCCAGGATGCACCCCCGGCACATCGCTCGCCAAGCGCTCCAGGTCTTGCGGGTAGACGTTCTTACCGCCGACGATGATCAGGTCCTTCTTGCGCCCGGTGACGTAGAGTTCGCCATCCGCCAGGTAGCCCAGGTCGCCGGTGAGATACCAGCCTTCGTAAAAAGCCTTCTCCGTCAGGTCGGGACGGTTGTAGTAACCGCTGAGCATACAGTCGCTGCGCAGGGCGATCTCACCAATGTGGCGCTCGGGCAGGTCGCGATAATCGCCGCTGGGGGTGGTTTCCAGCACGCGCACCTGCACGTTGGGGAGCGGCTTGCCCGCCGAGAGCAGCTTAACCGTGCCTTCGCCCATTGCGGGCAGCGCATGGCGGCTCACCAACAACGCGCGCTGATCCACTTCATCCACCGTCACCGGCGCGTCAATCCCCGCCAGGGTGACGGCGAAGACGTTCTCGGCCATGGCATAACAGGTGGAGAGCGCCTCGGCGCGCAGGCCATATTTTTCGAAGCGCTGCGCAAATGCCTGGTGGCTGGAATAGTAGGTCGGCTCGGAGCAGTTGATCACCGCGCGCAGTGAAACAAGCGAGATGCCGGCCAGGTCGCGCTCGCGCGTCTTTTGCGCGCAAAAGTTATACGCGAAGTTCGGCAGCCAGGTGAGCGTGCCGCCATACTGCGAGATGGCCTGCATCAACTTATAGGGCGCACGCACCCAATCGAACGGCGACATGAGCACCAGCGGCACGCGCAACAGGATGGGCATCAGGAACGAGGCGATCAGCCCCATATCGTGATACAGCGGCAACCAGCTCACGATGGTATCTTGCTGCGTCAGGTGCAGCGCCTCGGCATAACACACTAACTGATTGAACACGGCCCGGTGTGAGAGCGCCACGCCTTTTTGCAGGCCGGTGGTGCCCGAGGAATGTTGCAACAGCACGACGTCGTTGGGGGAGCGGCGCAGGCCCGCCAGCGTGTTGAAGTCGGGCTCGCAGGGCTGTACGTCAGCCGAGACCAATAGGCGCGGCTGCACATCGGCGTTAGGCATCGCCCCCTGCACTTCCGCGACAAATTCGGGATAGGTGATGATGGCTGCCGGGCGCGTGGTCTGAATCAGCGCGGCCAAGTCCTGGCGATAGCGTTCCGGGGCCAGCTTCTCGGTGAGGAACGGCATGATGGACGGCACCGCGCCGTGCAACACCGCGCCCCAAAAGCCGCTGATCAGGTCGGCGCCATGCTGCAAAATGACGATGACCACGTCGCCCGCGTTCACGCCGGCCCGCGCCAGCGCCTGCGCATAACCCGCCGCGCCCCGCACCAGCGCTCGATAGTCAATCAGCTGGTCGGGCTGGCGGTTCTGCATCAAGATCACGCTCACCCGCTCCGGGCACTCAAGATACGATTGCTGTAATACCTGGCTGAATGTGTTCACTTGCATCGACATTCGAGATTAGGGATTGGAGAATAGAGAATGGAGATGGACTTAACCACAGATTTCACAGATGACACGGATAAACAAAGGACAGATAAATCTGTGTCATCCGTGACATCCATGGTTGTTTGAATATCGAATCTCTAATCCCTAACCCTCATCTCAACTTTGCCTATCCTGGATCAGTTGCGCGAGTTGCGCGAGCGTATCGAAGGTGTCCTTGTTCAGTTCCGAGTCGTCGATGCGCACGCCAAACTGATCTTCCACATACAGCGACAGGTCCACTAGGTGAAATGAATCGATCAGGCCGCTGGAGATGAGCGGGGCATCGGGGGCGATGACCTTTTTCGGCTGTTGCAAAATCTGCGTGGCGATGTATTGGGCCAACTTGGTCGTAATTTCAGTTGTCATTGTGCACTGATTCTACTCAACTGTGCGATGTAGGGCAGCAACTGATCGGCCAATATCTGCGCACCGGCGGGCGTGTAGTGCACGGCACTGTTGGTGAATTGCTGCATCGGCAACAGGTTCCACATATCCACGTAGTGCCAGCCACCGGCCTGCGCCTCGCTCGCCAACATCGTGCGATATTGGTCATAGGCCCAACGCGGGTAGAAGTAGTCGTAGCGAATGTCGCTGTTCTTGCCATTGGAAATCAGGATCGGCTCGTTCACGATCAGCAGCGGCGTCTTGCCGATGCGTTGTACGCCGGCCTGCAATTCGTCGAATGCCAGGTCGCTTGAACGCAAGGTGGGCGGCTGCAAGTCGTGGAAGGTGTTATCGGCTTGCAGGTCGATGGCGGCCGGCTCATATTGGGCGGGGTAATCCTGATCGATGCCCGTCGCGGCCCACAACACGCCATACAGTTGCAGGCGCAGCAAATCCGCAAGGTCACGCCGGCTGCCCACAATCGTGCGATCCCACAGGCTGGGGTTCACGAACTGCGGGTCGTTGGGGTCCAGCTTCAGCCCATAGCGGGCGATCAGGCTACGTTCGAGGTCGGGGTTGTGTTGCAAGAGCGGGTGAAACAGTTGTTTATCGGCGGGGAACGATTCAAGCGTCACCAGCCAGATCACCAGGTCAGGTTGATAGGCCATGGCGTGGTCGATGAT
>DAOUFG010000054.1:0-63605 GCA_034430115.1 Thermoflexales bacterium
GACGCGCTTCACGCCGGCCACCGCCACCCCGACGGCCACCAATACGTCGTTGCCGACGCAGGCGCCTGCGCCAACTGCCACGTCGACCAAGACATCCACGCCGACGTCAACGAATACGCCCGTGCGCACGCCGACGCCGGTGCCGCTGCCGACGGAACCAACCAGGACGCCAACCCCAACGCTTACGCGCACGCCGACGCCGACAAGCACGCCGACGAAGTCGCCAGGGGCAGTTAGCACATCGACCAGCACGCCAACAGCGACGGCTACGCCAACTAAGACGCCGACGCCAACGGTGACAAATACGCCAACGAACACCCCAACGCCGACTAAGACGGCAGTATCGACGTCAACATCAACGTCAACGAATACGCCCACGGCTACATCGACCAGGACGCCGACGCCAACGAACACTCCCACCCCAGGAAATACCCCGACGCCGGTGCCGATAGAACGGCCGACTGAAACGTCAACACCGACTGAGACGCCAACGGAGGTGCCGACCGGCCTGCCGCCCACGCCGGTGCTGTTGCCGACGGAGCTGCCAACATCAACGAATACGCCAACGCCAACGAATACGCCGACGGCGACACCGACGCACACGCCCACGTTGACGCCGACCGAGACGCTGACGCCCGAACTGGGCCTGAAGGCCAACGTGATGGTCGTGACGGCCACGCTGCGTGGCATGCAACTCAGCGTGAGCGGCACGAACTGGGTCGCCCGCCAGCGCGTGACGATCTACATTAGTTCTACTGCGAGCACCCGCAGCGTGGTGCGGCTGGGCGCGGCGATTGTGGATCGCACGGGCGCGTTTACCTTCACCGTGCGGCTTACAAGGGATTACGGCGAAGCGCCCTACGTGATCGTTGCCAGCACCGCCCGCACGGTGCGCGTGCCCATCGAAATGGCGGACGCTTTAGATCGGTCGTGGGTCAAGGAGTGGTATCTAGCGCGCTAATCGTCAAGCATCTTTGGCGCACATTGTGTCATGATTGGATTTTATGAACGGATCGAAATGGCACGCAAAGGTGCGCCAAAGATTAAGTCTGCTGGGCCTAGTGGCTCTGGCGCTACTGTTGATCGGGTGTAATGCCCCCAGCGGCCAGACGACTACCAGTGGCGGCGTCACACTGACGGTCACCCCAACGCATGCCAGGCGTGGCGAAGTGATCACCCTGAGCGGGCAGGCGTGGCACCCCAACAGCAAGATCACGCTGGCGTTCAGCCTGACCAGCCAGCAAAGCAATGACGCCACGCGCCTGGGCAGCACCGTCTCGGATGCGCAGGGCAAGTTCACGTTTGTGGCCGTCGTGCCCCAGGCGGCGCAGCCGGGCGTGTGGTCGATCATCGTGCAGGGCGATGTGGATCAGAGTGCCTCGGCGTTCTTCACCGTGGAAGACGGCCCGGCGACGGCGGCAACCACTTCCACGCCGGTGACGCCTACGCCCGTGCCCACCGAGACGCCTTCGCCGACTGAACTTGTCCTACCTACGGATACGCCTGTGCCGACCGAACCCCCTATGCCAACAGCGACGTCCACTTCTGCACCTGTAGCGCTCTCGAAGGCCGATAAACCCGCTGCGCAGCCGGTGTTGCAGGCAGTGTGGAATGCCAACCGGTTGAATGTGTATGGCGAGGGTTGGCCGTCCGGCGCACAGGTGCAGTTGATGTTGAGCAGGCGCGAGGATGGCGACGGCGCGGTTGTGCTCAGCACGCTCAAGGCCAATGACCAGGGGCAATTCAGCATCCTGGTGGCCTTGCCGCGCCAGGCGCGCGAAGGTTGGTTCATCATCGCCAGCGACGGTTCGCAGCGCGTCGCCGTGCGCCTCACGCGCGCGCCGGGCCGCTGAAGGCTTCCGCCTCGTTGAATCCGAAATTCCTCGCCGTGGATACAATGGGCCTCAGCGACTACAAAGGAGAACTATGACCATCAAGAAAGCGAAAGTAGGCATCGTGGGATGCGGCAACATCAGCGGCATCTATTTCAAGAACGGCAAATGGCTGGAAGCGATCGACATCGTCGCCTGTGCCGACCTGATCCCCGAGCGGGCGCAGGCGCGCGCGGCGGAGTTTGACGTGCCGCGCGCTTGCACGGTGCAGGAACTGCTGGCCGACCCCGAGATCGACATCGTGCTGAACCTGACCATCCCAATCGCGCATGCCGAAGTGGCCCTGGCCGCGTTGGAAGCGGGCAAGAGCGTGTATAACGAGAAGCCGCTCGCCATCAAGCGCGAGGACGCGCGCAAGATGCTGGACCTGGCCAAAGCGAAGGGCCTGCGCGTCGGCGGCGCGCCCGATACCTTCCTGGGCGCCGGCCTGCAAACCTGCCGCAAGCTGATCGAAGACGGCGCCATTGGCACGCCTATCGCTGCCACTGCGTTCATGATGGGTCACGGCCACGAGAGCTGGCACCCAGACCCGGCGTTCTATTACAAAGTGGGCGGCGGCCCGATGTTCGACATGGGCCCCTACTACCTGACGGCGCTCGTGTCGCTGATCGGCCCGGTGAAGCGCGTGACCGGTTCGGCGCGCATCACCTTCCCCGAGCGCACCATCACCAGCCAACCCAAGAACGGCACCAAGATCACTGTGGACGTGCCGACGCACGTGGCGGGCGTGATGGACTTTGAAAATGGCGCCATCGGCACCATCATCACCAGCTTTGACGTGTGGTCGCATCACATGCCCTTCATCGAAATCTACGGCACCGAGGGCTCGATGAGCGTGCCCGACCCGAACGGCTTCGGCGGGCCGGTGCTGGTGCGCCGTGCCGACGAGAAGGAGTGGACGGAATCGCCGCTCACGCACATCTACAGCGAAAACAGCCGCGGCCTGGGCGTGGCCGACATGGCCTATGGCTTGCGCAGCGGGCGCCCGCATCGCGCCTGTGGCCAACTGGCCTATCACGTGCTGGACATCATGCACGCCTTCCACGATGCCTCGCGCGAAGGCAGGCACATCGAGCTGACCAGCGGCTATCGCCCCTCGCCGCTGCCGGTGGGCCTGGAATACGGCAAGCTGGACGAGTAAACGCCCCGCACGAGGTTAAACAGAACCCCGATTTTTAAGCGCCGTACCCGGCGCAAAAATCGGGGTTCTCATTCAGTTACATACTCAACGCAGGTTTTGCATTGCGCCAAAGATCCCGCGCGCCGTGAAACCACCCTTGCAGATAAGCATGCCAATCTACGTCGGCATCACGCACATGAATGCTGTCTTTGCGATCCGTGGCGATCCATTTGTCGAGTAATTCCTGGGCATTGAGCGTTGGGTATTCGTCTTCGTCGATCTCGTCCAGTTCGCTACACTCCGCAATGCTCTCATCACTCCACTGCTCATCCATCATGCCAAGCTCATCGACCGAAGCACGGTCTGCGGCCCAGTCGGCCCCATCTTGTTTACCCCGTAGATACCAACGATCCCTATTCTCGCGTTGGCGAAGTACGCGTTGAACCAACCGTTGTACTCGTTGGTCTTCGGGTGCGCTCGTCGTCGTGTCAAGCATATCAAGCTCCTTAGCCAGAGCCGTCGCGCAGACCTTTGAGACGTTCACTCGGTCACGCACAAGCTCCAGGCGTTCATACAGCGAATCCGGGATTGTTAAGTTAATACGTGCCACGTATATACCTCATGCGCATAATGCGCATTATACACACTGGTGCGCCCCTGTCAATATGTTTCGTTCATGATTCTTGGGCCGTCAGGACCTGCTGCACCGCTGGAAGGCGGGCAGCGCTCTTTGAAGCGCCCGGCCCAATGTGGTTTTGCCGGCGCTGGAGGGGCCGTTCAGGTAGATGATCTGGTATGGCATGTGTGAAGGGAAGCATAGCAGAGGGCACCATTCACCAAAGGGTATCTGCATTCTTGGACGTGAGGCAAGATTGATCGCCCTAAATGAAGAACAGGGCAAGAAGGGACCCGACCAGCCGCGCCAGGGTCGCTTTGAACCGATTTGTGCATTGGCTCGTATAGAAGGTCCGGCGAGGGTCAAGCCAGCCGTTACCGTCCCAGTAACGGTAGTCCAGCGAGTCGGGGTTGTGCTTTCGCCAGCCCATCTGCTGGATTTTGAAAACCATGTAGGAGAGGAAAGAAGGAGCAGCCTGCTGCTGGACGGCGCGGAACATCGACCGCGCGATTTGCTCGATCTTTGCCCGGTAACGCGCATCGATCTCATCTCGCTTCGACAGCGCGCCCGTCTTGAACCCCGCCCGGCCGACGACTTGAAAGCCCCAATACATCAACGCATTCATGGTCCGCAACGTATGACTTGTAGAGCTTGAGGCCGTGGTGGCGATCAGGTAGGCATATTTGCCCTGAAACTCGGGACGGTGGCAGACGTGCGCCAGGCGGTCGATCCAGTTCTTGGTAATGCCGCTCACGTCATCGACATACACCGGGCTGGCGACAATCACGCCATCCGCTGCTTGCATCTTCGCCTTGACCGCCAGCAGATCATCCTTCAGGGGGCAGTGGTCCTCACCCCGGTCGAAACAAATCCGGCATCCCCGGCACATCTGGATGTTCAGGTGGCCCAGGTATACCGTCTCAAACTCGAGCCGCTCGCCTGCTCGATCCGCCTCGTGGTGCATCTGTTCTTCGATCAGGCTCAGGACGCGCGCCGTGTTGCCGTTGGTACGATAGCTGCCAATACAGACGAGGATCTTCATCACGTTCTCCCTATGAGCGAGTCGGCTTCGCCGGGCGAAGCGCACGCAAAACAAAATCGGCCACCTGCCCGGCATCGAGCCAGACCTGATTCTGATCGTTCATCTGGGCACAACATCCCAGGTACGTCACCATGATCAAACTCGCCGTCATTGGAAGGTTCGTCACTTCGAAAATATCCTGGGCAACCCCGGGCTGGAGAATCTCAGCGGCGACCAGTTCAAAGAAAGGCCTGTAGTTTTGGTAGATATGTTGTTTGAACGCCTCATCCGGCCCATAAAGGGTCGTGGTGATGAGCCGAGCCTGAGCAGGGTACTGACCTACAAAGTCAATGCCCGCCTGACAGAAGCGCTCCAACCGGCGGCGCGGCTCTTGTTCCAGGCGCACCTGCTCTGCGATGAAGTCAAAGTGCAGCCGGGCGATATGGTCGATCAAGGCGAGCATCAAAGCCTGCTTGCTTGGAAAGTAGTTGTAGATGGTTCCTTTGGCAAACCCGGCGGCAAGGGAGATATTGTTCACGTTCGCGCCATCGTACCCATGCTGGGCGAATTCCTCCGCCGCGGCATCGAGCAATCTCCGGCGGGTTTCCGTCAATGCAGCTTCACGATTTGAGCTTTTATAGCGAGGCATCGTATGTATCCAATAATATGGGTGACCAACCACCCATATTCTATACATCGGAATGCCGCCTGTCAAGCGGCTTCGTCGTGGGGAAAACGCGCTATGCTACCTCTTCGGGCATCATCGCCAACATGTCCAGTTCCAGGTCGTAGACGATTTCTTCGTGCACCCTCTCGGCCTGTCGGCTTTGCGCACTGTTTAATTTCTCAAAGATCGTAAGCACGTTTAATGCACCGAGGTGCATTTTGCTTTTCTCAGGCGGTCTTCTATCTGTGCCGCAAAGCAAATTCGCCGCCCCAGTTACAATACCCCGCAATGGCAACCATACGACCTTTCCGTGGGATTCGCTACAACACCGCGAAGATCGACGACCTGTCGCAGGTGATCACCCAGCCCTACGACCGCATCAACAAGACGCAGCAGGCAGCCTATTACGCGCAAAGCCCCTATAACTTCGTGCGCATCGACTACGGCCAGACCACCCCCGACCTACCCAGCGATAACGTCTACACGCGCGCCAACGACTATGCCACGACCTGGCTGCTCGACGGCGTGTTGCAGCGCGAACGGAAGCCGGCCCTGTATGTGCTGGAACAGACCTACACCACGCCCGACGGCCAGACGCGCACACGTCTCGGCTTTACGGCGGCCCTGGAATTGACCCCCTTCGAAGAGGGCATCATCCTGCCGCACGAGCGCACCTTCAGCGCGCCTAAGTCGGACCGGCTGAACTTGACCCGCGCCACACAGACCGCCTGGGGCCAGATTTTCATCCTTTACCCAGACGACGCCAATCGCATCAACGCGCTGTTGCAACCCTTCCTGGATCACGCGCCTGCGCAAACGGCGCACGAACTGGTGATCGAGCCGGCCGTGACGCAGCGCTTCCGGGTGTTGGATGACCCGGCGCTCATCGCGCAGATCACGGCGGAGATGGCGCCCAAGCGCAACCTGGTGATCGCCGACGGGCACCACCGCTATGAGACGGCGCTGGCCTATCGCGAGGAGATGCGCGCGCAGAATCCCTCCGCGCCGGCGGACGCGGCGTTTAACTACGCGCTGGTGACCTTCGTCAGTATGAGCGACCCCGGCCTGGTGATTTTGCCCACGCACCGGCTGGTGCGCGGCTACACACGGCAAACCAGCGCGCAGGTGCTGGCCGCCGCGCAGCAGTATTTTGACGTGCAGCTCCTGGGCGCGCGGGCCGAACTGGAAGCGGCGTTGCGCCAGGCCATGCCGGGCCATCCGCGCTTTGGGTTCTTCGATGGCGGCTATACGTTGCTCACGCTGCGTTCACTGGAAGTGATGGATGCGCTCGCCCCCGATCACGCGCCGGCCTGGCGCGGGCTGGATGTGGCGGTGTTGCACAAGCTGTTGCTGGAGCACATCTGCGGCCTGGGCACCGGCGCCGGCCACGACGACGACACGATCACCTACCTGCGCGACGCGAACGCCGGTTATGCCGCCGTATCGCAGGGCGAGGCGAACTTCCTGTTCGTGTTGAACCCCACGCGCATGGATCAGGTGAATGCCTGCACGCAGGTGGGCGAGAAGATGCCGCAAAAGTCCACCGACTTTTATCCAAAGATGATCGGCGGCCTGGTGGCCCTGCCGCTCAGCGGGATCATCGGCGAGTAGATTTGCCAACTATAAGGGCGCAAAGGCGTGTGAACCACCAAGGCACGAAACACGAAGGACACAAAGGCTTGATGTTCCTTTGCTTCTTCGCTCCTTTGCTGTGAGAGTTTCTTAACCATGAAGGGCACAGAGTCTTTCTATTCCTTGGCTTCTTTGTAGTTAAATACCAGAGGTGATACACAACATGATTGACGCAACCTGGTTCGACCGTGTGCCGAAAGCCGAACTACACCTGCACCTGGAAGGGGCGATCCCGCTGGATGCGCTGTGGCAACTGGTGCAGAAGTATGGCGGCGACCCCACTGTGCCCGATTTTGCCGCCCTGCAAGACAAGTTCACCTACCGTGATTTCCCGCAGTTCATCCGGGCGTGGTGCTGGAAGAACACCTTCCTGCGTGAATATGAGGACTTCGCGTTCATCGCTTCGGCGATTGCGCACGACCTGGCGCGGCAGAACATCCGCTATGCCGAGGCGTTCTATTCGCCCATCGACTTCGCCCAATATGGGTTGGAAGTGCAGCGCATTACTGAGGCGATCCGCGCCGGGCTATCCAAAGAGCCGGGCGTGGAAGTGGCGCTGGTGATCGACCTGGTGCGCGACGACGGCCCGCAGCAGGGCGCACGCACGCTGGCGAAGGTGAATGAGGTGCGCTCGCTGGGCGTGGTGGGCATCGGCATCGGCGGTTCGGAGCATCAGTTCCCTCCCGGGCCGTTCGCGGCGGTCTATGAGCGGGCGCGCGAGATGGGCTTCCACACCAGCGCGCACGCCGGTGAAGCCGCCGGCCCGGTAAGCATCTGGGGCGCGATTGGCGCATTGAAGGTGGAGCGCATCGGTCATGGCACCAGCGCCATCCAGGATGCGGCGCTGGTGGATTACCTGGCCGCACAGCGCATCCCAATCGAGATGTGTCCCCTCTCTAACGTGCGCACCGCCGCTGTGCCGTCCATTGAGCGGCATCCCATCCGCGCCTTCTACGAGCGCGGCCTCGTCGTCACGGTCAATACCGACGACCCCAAGATGTTCAACAACTCGCTGGCGGAGGAATATCGCCTGTTGCACGAGAAGCTGGGCTTCTCGCAAGATGAACTGCGCGCGCTCATCTTGCAGGCGGTGCAATCATCCTGGTTGAGCACCGAGCGGAAGCAGGAGATGGTCGCGGCTTTCATGCACGACCCGGCGTGGCGTGCGTAGCGGAACGGTGCGCAGGCAATGAAGCCGTTAGCCCGCGTGGCGGGCATGGTATCCTGAGCGGGGGACTTCCAGTCCTCTGCCCGGCTATGCCCCTTCGCGCAGGTTCAACCCGCGCTCGGCGAGCGCCGCGCGCACCTCGTCCACCCGATCGGCCTGGACGATTGCCAGCGGCGTCAGACTGCCCTTCACTTCCTGCAAAAAGTCGCCGATTTCGTCGTCGTCCAGCAGGCGTTCCAGTACCTGGTGGCTGGAAAGCTCCAGCAGGCACACGTTTGACAGTGCCGCGTCGCCGAAGTAGATCGCCCATTCGCGGATGCGTGCTTCCAGCGCCGGTGCGAGCGGCCCATCGTTGATCGAGGCCAGGGTCGCCAGCAGTTCGTCCACCACCTTGCCCAGGGCGAGTTGCTGGCGCACTTTGTGCGCTGTGATGTGAGGATGCCCGCCGATTCGCTCGACAAAAGGCTCCAGCTTGTTCAGCGCGTAGATGTTGGGCACGCTGTGTTTAAAGGTCACCGTCCCTGCCGCATCGATGTGCAGGCTGCCCTCGGCTTTGGGCGCTTCTGCGCTGGAGGTGAGCAGTGGCGTCCAGCCGGCGTTGCTTAGCGTCATGCTGATCTGTTCGTAGGGGTGGGGCCTGTCTTCGCCGGGCAGGGCGATGTCGATAGTGGGCCCAAGCGTGCGTAACGGCACGTCGGCCTCTTCCAGCACCTGGCGGGCGCTTTCACGCGCCGTTTCATCGGCGTAGTGCAACACGGTGGCGTTGCGGTGGAACGTGATGCGCTCGTGCAGGGTTTGCCATTCTTCCAGCGTGCGCTGCACGTTGGTGGGGAGCGGCCCTCCCTGGTACTTGACCAGAAAATCACTGATCTTCTGCACCGTCCAGCCCTTCTTTTGTCCCTGGTAGACGGATTGGCGCGTCAAATGATAGGTGATGGCGCGGTCGCCACCCTGGGATTCGGCAAAGTCATCCAGCGCCAGCAGCACCTTGTCGCTGATCGGCTCCATCGCAAGGATGGTGAAGTTTGGCTGCACCAGCACGCGCCCGCCGCTTTCGATGAACTCGGGTTGCTGGCCTATGCCCAGTAGCCAGCCCCCAGCAGGCGTGAGCCGGAAAGCGCTCGGCGTCGCCGGTTGGTCCTTCGAATAGCCCAGTTCCACCAGGCCCATCCAATACAGCGGTTCTTTGATCACATTCACAATAAACTGGCGCTCGACTACGTCCCAGCCCTGCGCTTCGTTGGGGATGTCCTCGAAATACAGTGAGCGTTCCGCGTCGATGAAGGTGTACTCGTTGCCATAGGGGTCGTCGTATGTGCTGAGGCGGCTTTCCTTGGGGCGTTTGATTAGAAACTCGTAATCGTTGCGCCATATCTGGTCGATCATCTGCGTCAGGCTGATCCAGCGGGTTACTGGGGCCGGCGCACTGGTCAGGCTCGCTCCGCTGGTGACCAGTTTGACGATGCCGCGCAGGATGGTGCTATGCGCCCGGTTGACGCCTGCCGGCGCAGGCGCGTGTTTGGAATAGCCGCTGTGCGGGTGAGGCACGCGCATCAATTCATCCCATACGCCGGTGTTGGTCCACACGTCAAAAGTCTGCTTGATGCGTTCGGCCATCGGGATGGTGAGCAACTGGCTTTTGTTGCTGGTGGCAAAGCCGGAATTGCTGGCGGTCAGTTCGCCCATCACGCTCAACAGTCGGCGCATGAACCACAGCCGTGGGTTGGATTCTTCGTCGCCGGGCGGTTCCGGCGTGACGTTGAGCGCCGCCAGGAATGATTTGAAGTTGGTCTTATAGATCCATTCTTGTGTGGTGAGCGGCACGTTGCCTTGTTTACGCACGTGGCGCAGGTAGCGGCTCAGGTCGCGTTGAAAATCTTCCGCCGAACTGGTCGCAACCTGTTCCGGCTCGGTGGGGGTGGCCGGCTGCGGGAAACGCCGCGCCAGGGCCTCTTTGCAGCGCGGGTCCCTGGTCAGTAGCTGCAACACCGGCGCGACGATATACAGACGCTGTTTGAAGCGCTGTGTGGCAAGTTGATAGGTATTGTTGGTGAAGAGCAGCCCATAGATGAGCAGGCGCAAACAGGCGTCATCGAAGGTAGGCGTGCCCGTGTAGTATGCGTCGACGGGCTGTGTGTCCAGCGGGCGCACCAGGTGACGCACCTCTTTGTAAATCTGCGAAGGGCGCGCCTGCCCGCCTGCGTGCAGAACGGCATTCAAGATGCCCAGCTCTGCCGGCCCGCAGGCGTTCAATTTTTCGCACACGTGTTCGGGGGCTTCCAGCGCCTGGCCCAGCAAGGTGCGGTAGTGATCCTGTTCGCCATACGTTGTGCTTAGGCTGGGCTTTTGATTGATCCCGGCCTCGGAGAGCATCTGGGTCAGGATATTCCTATCGTAAGGGCCCAGCACGGCAGTCCAGTTGAAATTGGCGGTCGGACGTGAGCGGGGGTTGCGCATTGATGCCATCGTTTAAGTCTCTCCGGGGGTGTATCCGTGCGCAACCATCTCATCCATCAGTTTGTCGATAGCGTCCGTTGCCACCACCGCGGCACGCGGGGAAATTTGGTGCACGATGTATTGCCCGAGCGACGTATTGGAGATGAGTTCGCGCAACGCGTAGTCGTCGGCCAATTCCAGCACGCTCAGCGATTCGTAAATTCTCACCCGCCCGAAGCGCTCGGCAATCGTCTTAAACAGCGCCTGGGCGGCGGGGGGCATCGGCGCATGGAAGCTCTCGAACAACCGGATGGCGTCATCCACGCTTACGCCCTGGGTGAGCGCGCGCTCGATGCTGGCTGGCGTGAGTTGATAGGTGAAGCGTGTGCCGCCCGGCTCGGCAATCTTGTGCGCAAAGGCGATCATCTCGGCCCGGTCGGGCGCGGGAGGCAGGCGCCACTGCGTGTCGCTCAACCAGGTGATCGGCTCGGCCTTCTGCGGGCGTGGCGCCTGGCGTGTGGGTAGCGCGGGCGTCGCGGCGATGCTATCAGCCCGTTCGGCTTGCCCAAGCCAGTCGAGCATTTCCGTTACCCGGAAGGCGCGCAGGCCGTGCTTTGCGTCGGTCACTGTCTCCACGATGCCGAACCAGTACAGCGGCTCGCTGAGCATCACTTCTACGATAGCGCCCACGCTGCGTTGCCAGTCGGCTTCGCGGCTCATATCCAGGTGCGTTTTTTCGCGGCTGAACCACCATGTGTCGTCGTTATAGACGCGCCAGGCGTTGCCGGGGAAGGCCTGGAACAACTGGCGGCGGAAGGCGGGCCAATCGATCCACGTGTTGGCGGGCAGCCCGCGCAGTGCGCGCAGGATGAAACGGCGTAGTGCGCACCACTCAATGCCCAGGCTGGCGGGCAAAAAGTCGCGCACGCCGATGGAACGCGCGATTTTGAACGGCGCCTTGGGTGCATCTTGCATCACGCGCCAGGCCTCGTAGCCAAAGAGCATTTGGCGCTGCCAGGCGTTGAAAGCTTGCACGAACCTGTCCTTGCCGGTGCGGGCCAGCCACACTTCCACGGCGCTGATGCGCGCATTCAGGTGCCAGGGCTTGCCCAAAGGAATGAAGCGATCCGGCAGGCTGGCCAGTTGTCGGTACGGGTCGGGCGCGTCGATCAGTTGCAATGTGGCGGCAACTTCAAAGAGGAAGGCACACTCGGGGCCGGGCAGGCCGGTCTGGTTTTCCAATTGTGCGCCGCCTTCCGTCGAAAGCCACGGGGAAAGCGGCACGCTGATGCCGCTTTGCGGGTTGGGCACCCAGCCGGGGCGCGAGTGTAAGAGTTGCTCGGCCTCGTCGGCGTCATGTTCCCAGCCACGCAGCCAGTCCGTCGTTACGGCTTTGTGATGTGGGGAAAATGTGACGCGCGCATGCGTGCCGGTGGTGAGCACTGCGTTGATGAACAGGTTCAGCTTGTCGAGGAAGGAAGGCGCATCTGTGTCGGGGGCACCTGTCTCGTGCAGCGTGATGGCGTTCACCGGCCAACCGATCAGCGGGATGTTCCCTCGGCTTGCTTCCAGGGGCAGCCACTGGTAGTAGACGTCGCGGTAGTCATATTGGCGCAGCGAGGGGAACAGGATAGCCCGCCTGCGCAGTTCGTCCAGCGCGGCGCCGAAGGCCTTATCTTGCTCAGTGGTCGGCACGGCCCAAATTGCTCGCGCGACGGTGCGCGGCACGGGCAACTGATAATCGCGCGCCGTCAACAATCGGCGTGTGAAGGCGGCATATTCCTCGCTCAGGCCTTCCAGCAGCGCGGCGGGGTTCTGGCGCATCTTCATCACGCGCGCGTTTAATGCATCCAGCACCTGGTCGATCAGGTTTGATTTGGAGGTGCCCTTCAGCTTCAAGTTCAGCCAGCGTCCCAATTCGCGGAGCTGGGTGGCGGAGTATTCCTGGTCGATGATCTGATGCAACGGCGATTGATAGCCCTTGATGTCGGGCACCACAGGCCAGAACCCCACGCCCGTGCTCAGGGTGGGAGCCCCAGGCAAGGTGGCATCGTTATGATTCGGCGAAAGCGTATTGCACCAGGCAGCCATAGCCGCCGGGTATGAGGCTTCCCCCGTCGTCCGGCACAGAAATTGGCCCAGTGGCGAACTCATGAATTGCTGGCCCTCGGTGGCCGGTGCATTGGGCGGGGGCACGAAGCGGGTGAAGTTTTCGTTCCAGGCCAGCATGAGCGCCGCGACGTGGCTGCACATGCGACGCGAGCGGATTTCCGCGCAGCCGCAACTGGCCGAGTTCACCGCGACGTTGAGCGCCGGGTAGTAGATGGCGCCGGCGTCCTTTACGTTCGCGCTGAGCAGGTTGCCGTCGCAGGTGTAGTGATCGACGTTGCCCGAACCGAGCAGCCTGCGGCCCTTGCTCAAGGCTGCATTTGGAACGAGGTCGTTAATGATGGGTTTGGAGAGCAGGAAGGCATTCTTGCCCAGCTCGCTAAATGCCTGCATCGCTGCGCCGTGGTCGCCGGGGTCGGACGCGAAGGAGTCGCTGTTCCCCAGTACATGTTCTTCCAACCGATCCAGCGCGTCAGGGTCTACGTGGAATTGTGCAGAAGTGGGTGAAAGTGTTTTCTCTTGGCCGGCCATATCAGCTTAAAAAGCCCCTGGTGCTGCGGCGCACGGGTGCGGCGTTGGTCGCAATCACCGCGGGCTGGAACGACGGCACTTCCTCCTCGTAGAAGATGTCATAGTGATAGCCTTGTTCGGTCAGGAACAATTGCCGTTTGGCTGCAAACTCCTGGTCCAGGGTGTCGCGCGTGACGATGGAATAAAAGTGCGCCAGCAAGCCATTTTGCTTGGGACGCAACACGCGGCCCAGGCGTTGTGCTTCCTCCTGGCGCGAGCCGAACATGCCGCTTACCTGGACCAGCACGTTGGCGTCGGGCAGATCCACCGAGAAGTTGCCCACCTTTGAGAGCACCAGTTGGTTGATCTCGCCGTCGCGGAACTGCGCATAGAGCTTTTCGCGCTGGCGCACGGGCGTCTCGCCGGTGATGAGTGGCGCGTTGATGCGCTCGGCAATTTTGCCAAGCTGATCCAAAAACTGGCCGATGATGAGCACCGAATCTTCGCGATGCTTTTGCGCCAGCATGGAGATGACGTCCAGCTTCTTGCGGTTGGTGGCAGCGAAGCGATATTTGCCGTCCTGGTCCGTCACCGCATATTCCATGCGGTCGTCTTCGTCCAGCGCCACGCGAATTTCGTGACACTCGGCGGTGGCGATCCAACCCTGGCGTTCCAGGTCTTTCCATGGTACGTCGTACTTCTTGGGCCCCACCAGCGAGAACACTTCACCCTCGCGGCCGTCTTCGCGCACCAGGGTGGCCGTCAGGCCCAGACGCCGGCGGGCCTGGATTTCGGCGGTGATGCGAAACACCGGCGCAGGCAGCAGGTGCACTTCGTCGTAGATGATCAGGCCCCAATCCAGCGTGGTGAAGAGTTGCATGTGCGGGTATTCGTCCAGCACACCCAGTTTGGCCGCCATGCGCCCATTCATTGGCGTAGGGGAATCTGTAGGCAGGGGAGAAGCACCGTTCCCCCGCTCCTCGGCTCCCGTGCTCCCATTCTCCCCATCTCCGGCGTTCGCCTTCTTCCGTCGCGGGCGGTAGGTCAGCACCTGGTAGGTCGTCACCGTCACCGGGCGGACTTCCTTCTTCAGCCCGGTATATTCGCCCACCTGATCTTCGGTGAGCGTGGTCTTATCCAGCAGTTCGCGGATCCATTGCCGCACCGCGACGGTGTTGGGGCACAAGATCAAGGTGGCGCACTGCGTGCGTTGCATGGCGGCCATGCCCACAATCGTCTTGCCCGCGCCACAGGGCAGCACGATCACGCCGCTGCCGCCGGCGGCGGACCCTTGCGCCCAATAGACTTCGGCGGCGTCTTCCTGGTAGGCGCGCAACGCAAAGGGCGTGCCAGAGAGCGCGCCCAACTCGCGCAGTTCGAAGGGCAGCGGGGCGCCATCCACGTAGCCGGCCAGGTCTTCGGCGGGGAAGCCGATTTGTACCAGCACGCGCTTCACGTGCCCGCGTTGCGCCGGGTCGATCTCGAAGGTGGTGGCGTTCAGGCGCGCCTTCACCAGGGGCGCAAATAACTTATGACGGGAGATTTCTTCCATCAGGCTGGCATCGTCCGAGATGACCAGCATGTGCCCGTCTTCAATCACGAGCTTGATCCGTCCATAACGGCTGATCGAGTCCGCAATATCGACACGAATATTATCCGGGAGGGGATACTTGGAGAAGCGCTCCAGGTCCTCCAGGATACTTTGCGCCGTCAGGCCTGCCGCGGCTGCGTTCCATAATGACAGCACCGAGATACGATAGGTGTGTACGTATTCGGGGCTTTTCTCCAATTCAGCAAAGCGGGCCAGAGCATCGCGCGCTTCGGCATACTGGGGGCTATCCACCTCCAATAGCACGGTTTTGTCGCTTTGGACAACCAGGGGATTTTCCGGCCTGTAGTTTTGCATATAGACCTGTCATTAGAACACACCTGAGGGGCGCAGGTCAAGGGATTTTCGATTTTGGATTGCCGATTTTAGATTTTCGCTTGGGTTGATTGAAACGTGAAGAATGAGACGTCAGGGGTTGGCTCACGCACTCCTTTCACGTTTCATCCTTCGCCTCCGCTAAGAATGATGCTTCGGCGACGTCTTGGAGCAGGCGCACGACGAAACACAGATCATCGGCGCTGTATCTTTGCATAAACTGCACAAAGCTGCACTCCATCTGCTGATTGAGGGCGCGGTGCGCTAGAAAAAGCTCCCTGCCAAGCGGCGTCGGTCAGCGCGTTCGTTCCACATGTGCCGGCGTTTGCAAGCAAGCGGGTTCGGCGCCGAGTAGGGCGCTTGAGAGACCGGGTGTCTTTTCGACGCCAGATTTCACGGATGTGGAATTTCAATCTGCGTCATCTGCGGTTGACTCAGAGGCAGAGCAATTGAAACCGCCGATGGACGCGGATGAACGCAGATACAGATATCGGTGTCCATCGGCGGTTAATGATTGACTGAACTAACCACGGGTGATGCAGATGTAGAACCTTCTAATCCGTGCCATCCGTGGCTAATTGAATCTCTAACCTCAAATCTCTATTCTTCATCCACCGCCGCGAAGGCCGTTGCGAGGATGCTATCGACGTCGATGTGCATATAGCGATATACGTCCTGGCGCGTGCCCGATTGGCCAAATTTGTCCACGCCCAGCGAGAAGGTGGGTTGGCCGAAGACACTGCCCACCCAGGCCAGGGAATGCGAAGCGCCGTCGAGCAACGTCACGATCGGCGCGCGGCGCTGCTCAGGTGCGATCAGGCCTGCCAGGTGCGAGGCTCCATCCTGGCGGTGTTGCTGCCAATCTTCGTAGGCGCGGCGCGGGCTGAACAGGTGAATCAAGTTCACCGCCACGCCCTCGCGTTCCAGGTACTCGGTTGCTTGCACGGCTTCGGGCACCATCGTTCCGCAGGTCACCAGGTTCAGTAGCGGCCCTTTCACGCCGGGGGTATGCAACACGTAACCGCCCTGCAATGCCTGGCGCTGCAATTCTTTGCCGCCCAGCCGGTCCAGCGCGGGCTTCAGCAATGCCTGGTTCACCGGCTTGGTGGAAAGGCGCAGGTAGGTGCTGCGGCCATTGACCCGGTCGGTGCACTGGCGCAAGCCTTCCAGCAACGCCCACTCCACTTCCAGGGCGAAGCAGGGCTCGTAATAGTCCAGGTGCGGCAATTCCATGCCCAGCGAAGCCGTGACGGCCGACTGGTGCGCGCCGCCTTCGGGCGACAGCGATACGCCGCTGGGTGTGCCGGCGAAGATGAACTTTGAGCCGTTGTAGAGGCCGTAAATCAGCGCGTCCAACCCTCGGCAGACGAAGGGGTCATACACCGTGCCGACCGGGAAGAGCAACTGGCCGTTCATCTCGTGCGACAGGCCCAATTGGCCCAGCAGCATGAACAAGTTCATCTCGGAGATGCCCAACTCGATGTGCCGTCCCAACGGGGCAGCCTGCCAGTGCAGGGCACGGTTGCGGCCTGCCTCGTAATCCGTCACGTCGCGCAGCGAGAATGAACCCACCTTGTTGATCCAGCCGGCCAGGTTGGTGGAGACGGAGACGTCGGGCGAAGAGGTCACCAGCCGTTCGCCCACGCCGGGCGTCTCGGCCAGGCGCAGCAGCGCGCGCCCAAAAGCCTCTTGTGTCGAGGAGACGGCCATCGCGCTGGCGTTTAATTCATGCGGGATTTTCTCCGCTGATACTGGGACGGGCAGGGTGGGCCGCTTATTGGGCAAATGCGGCGAAGGGGCTAACCCCAATTGTGTCGCCCTCTGGCGGCACCACTTGGCCTCTGGTGTGCCGGGCGCAAAGGCATCCCACTGCGCTTCTTCGCGGATGCCCAACGCCTTACGGAAGGTGTTCAGGCGTTCGGGGCTGAGCAGCGCGGAGTGATTCAGCGGGTCGCCGGCGATGGGCAGGCCCCAGCCTTTGATGGTGTAGGCAAAGATCACGGTGGGGCGGGTGGTCTCCACCTCGGCGCAGTGCAGCACGCGCAATAACTCGCGCAGGTCGTGTCCACCCAGGTTTGCCAGCAGCGCCGGCAACTCGTCGTCCGGCACCTGCGCGATGCTGCGGATGACTTCCGCGCCGCGCTCGTGCTGGCTCAGCACCGCGCGGATGGTCGCGCCCGAATCGCGGATCAGGCTCTGATAAGCCTCGTTGCTCATGTCGTCGATGCACTGGCGCAGTGCATCGCCGCCCTCGCGGGCGAAGGCTGCTTGCAGCGCGGTGCCATACTTCGCTTCCAGCACCTGCCAGCCGCACGCAGCAAAGATGGCCTTCAGACGCGCCGCGCGCACGCCGGGCACCACGCGGTCCAGGCTCTGGCGGTTCAGGTCGATGATCCACAGGGTGTTGCTCAGACCCTGCAACGACTCTTCGATGATTGCTTCCCAGATGTTGCCCTCGTCCAGTTCGGCGTCGCCGCTGAGGGCGATGAAGCGATTGGCCGTCGTATCGCCGAAATGCGCGTGGGCGTAGCGCTGGGTGAGCGCGGCGAAGGCCGGGGCCACTGCGCCCAGGCCCACCGACCCCGTGGAAAAGTCCACCGGGTCCACGTCTTTGGTGCGGCTGGGGTAGGCTTGCAGGCCGCCAAAATCGCGCAGCGTCTTCAAATAGCTTTTGGGGATCAGCCCCAGCAAATACATGGCTGCGTGAAAAACGGGGGAGGCATGCGGTTTGATCGCGATGCGGTCGCTCGCCTTCATGAAGTGGAAATAGAGCGCCGTCAGGATGCTGACGACAGAGGCCGAGGAGGCCTGGTGCCCGCCGACTTTGCTGCCGTCGGGGTTGGGCCGCACGTGGTTGGCATAGTCGATGATGAGCGTGGAGAGCCACAACAAACGTTCCTGGATGTGCTCTAGCGTGAAAATTTCTTCGTCCGTAACGATCAGTTCGTTGCAATCAGCAGTCGAGGTGGGGGTGAGATGGAGAGCGGTGAAAGGGAGCGGAGGGAAATAATTCTGTGCCTGCTGTGCAATATCAGGCTCTGTCATATCCGTTCTTTTCATGGCGGGTAGGATAGTTTGGGTTTGGGTTTAAGTCAATGGAGTGCATAGAAGAACACCGGCGCACGCCCAAGATCGTTCATCTTTGCTTCACAAAACCTACACAATTCCCCTGTATCCTGGCGACGGTCGCTCAAGTCCATCAGCGACCGATTTGCCAGGAGGATTTATGCAGGGTTCAAAAATATTGCCACCCACTTACTTCATCATTTCGATCGGCGCCATGCTGGCGCTCCATTTTCTGTTGCCCATCATGACGATCATCTCATTCCCGTGGGTCTTGTTGGGGGGCATCCCAATTTCGATTGGGATCGGCTTCAACCTCGTCGCCGACGGCATGTTTCAGCGCGCTCAAACTACTGTAAAGCCTTTTGAGGAGTCTCGTATCTTGGTGACGGATGGGCTGTTTCGTTTGAGCAGGAACCCGATGTATGTCGGCTTTGCGTTCATCCTTGCCGGGCTTGGGGTGTTCCTCGGCTCACTAACCCCTTTCGGCGTGGTGATCGTTTTTATCGTCCTGATGGATCGTTGTTTCATCTGTGTAGAAGAGCAGATGCTGGCGCGTAAGTTTGGGCCGGCGTTCCAGGCCTATCAACAGCAAACCCGGCGTTGGCTTTAGGAAAGCCCTCCCTCGCATCTCTGGTCCCCATAGTATTATTGAAGCGCGTTCGCAACTTCAGAGAGGCAGCCCAAGTCGCTAATATGAGAACCAGACAAGATTGGGAGAACGAGACCCTAAAACCTTCGTTAAAGCGTGCGCCGGAGCGTCGTGCTCATTTTGAGACTCCTTCCGGCATTTCGTTTGATATTGTGTATGGCGATGCCGAGTTCCCCGGCGAATATCCGTTCACGCGCGGGGTGCACCCCACGATGTACCGTTCGCGTCTGTGGACGATGCGCCAGTATGCCGGTTATGCCAGCGCTGAGGAATCGAACCGGCGCTATCGCTATCTTTTACAGCAAGGCCAGACCGGTATCTCGGTCGCCTTCGACCTGCCCACCCAGTTGGCGATGGATGCCGATGACCCGCTGGCTGTGGGCGAGGTGGGCAAGGTGGGCGTGAGCATCTCCACGCTGGACGATGCGCGCGAGTTGTTCGACCAGATCCCGCTGGATAAGATCAGCACCTCCATGACGATCAACGCGCCGGCGGCGATTTTGCTGGCGCTCTACATCGCCGTCGCCAAAGAGCAGGGCGTGGCCGAAAATAAGCTGCGCGGCACGGTGCAGAACGATATTTTGAAGGAATATGCCGCGCGCGGGCTGTATGTATTCCCGCCGCGCCCGTCCATGCGCCTGGTGACCGACATCTTCGCCTATTGCAAAGACCACGTCCCGCACTGGAACACCATCAGCATCAGCGGCTATCACATCCGCGAGGCGGGCAGCACCGCCGTGCAAGAAGTAGCCTTTACGCTGGCGAACGCA
Source organism: Thermoflexales bacterium (assembly GCA_034430115.1). Classification (GTDB taxonomy): domain Bacteria; phylum Chloroflexota; class Anaerolineae; order J036; family Brachytrichaceae; genus CAIXPS01. The sequence continues at coordinate 19,581 of DAOUFG010000054.1, forward strand.
ATCGCTTATGTGGAGGCGGCGCTGAAGGCCGGGTTGAACGTGGATGATTTCGCCGGGCAACTGGCGTTCTTCTTCAACGCGCATAACGACTTTCTGGAAGAGATCGCCAAGTTCCGCGCCGCGCGCCGGCTATGGGCCAAGATCATGCGCGAGCGTTTTGAGGCCAAGGATTCGCGCAGTTGCATGTTGCGCTTCCACGCCCAAACGGGCGGCAGCACGCTCACCGCGCAGCAGCCGATGAACAACGTCGCGCGCGTGACGATCCAGGCCCTGGCGGCCGTGCTGGGCGGCGCGCAGAGCTTGCACACCAATAGCATGGATGAGGCGCTGTGGCTGCCTACCGAGGAATCGGTGCGCACGGCGCTGCGCACGCAACAGATCATCGCCTATGAAAGCGGCGTGGCAAATACGGCGGATCCGTTGGGCGGCTCGTATGTGGTGGAATATCTGACCGACGAGATTGAGCGGCGCGCCAAAGCGTTGATCGACGAGATCGACCGGATGGGCGGCGCCGTGCAAAGCATCGAAAGCGGCTGGATGCAATCGCAGATTTCAGAGGCCTCGTATCAATATCAAAAGAGCATCGAGTCCAAGGATCGCATCATCGTGGGCCTGAACGAATTCAAGACCGGCGGCGAAAAAGGCGAAGGCGACCGGCAGATCACCAAGTTCAAGGCCGACCCGACGGTGGAAGCGTGCCAGCGGGCTCGCCTGGCAGACTGGCGCGCCGGGCGTGACGGGACGAAAGCTGCCGAACTGATGGCGCACCTGGAGCAAGCAGCGCGCGGGAGCGATAACCTGATGCCCTGCCTGATCGCCTGCGTGGAAAATGGGTTGACGGTGGGCGAAATCGGCAAAGTGTTGCGCAAGACGTTTGGTGAGTATGAACCTCCAACCGTGATTTAGCGCACCTCATACGGGTGTGATGCATCTTTCGGCAAGCTCAGGATGATCTTGTGATAAGCTCAGGGTGATCCAGTTCATGTTGGGCGACTACGCCTAAGGCGACGCAATGGTTTACTCACCTTTCGGGTGTATCCTGGTTTGGAGACATTGCAGTTTTCTTGCTCGTTAAAGTGCTGCGAGAGGTCTGGCATTTCTCAACCTATCGATTGGTCGCCACTTGTGTGAAACGTGCCGTCGCTTTTTTACATCCATCAAGCGCATAAGCAAGCACCTATAATTATTGAGAACGCGGACCAGATGCGGGAGGCGATAACTCGTATGGAAGTCAACCTCGGTGAGACACAAATTGTGGAACTGCAGGCGACCTATTCTTCCGAACAGATACAGGGCATGGCTCTGAGCAAGCGGGTCGACGCCTTCGGCCAGGTGGCGAAGTTGTTGCAACGCCCGCGACCCGAAGATATTGAGATCGCGGCATTGCAGAAGCAATATGAGCCATTCTGGCACATTGCCGCAGTGGCACACTACATTTATGAGCGCAAGCGCGTCTATCGTGTGGACGTGCCCGCCCCGGAAGTGCAGACGCTCATCATCCATGATAAGGAATATCCGGTGGCGCAGGGGCGCACGCGCGGCATTGACCTGGATACCGTGGAACGCTGTGAGGAATCATTGCGGCGTGACCTGACGCTGGATGCGCAAAGCGGCGAGGAAGTGGACTTCCGGCGTTATCTGACGTCGCCGCAGCTTGTGTTGCCCGACGTCGCCACGCTGCAACAGAGCGATGCGGTGGTGGTGCTGCCCGAGGTGCGCAGTTCGTTCGTGGTGCGGCGTGTCATCCCCATGCTGATGAAGACGTTCCAGGCCGACCAGGTGCTGGAGGAGACGATCAACGTGGAGACGATTACCCTGTGCTTCCGGCCTACGTATGCCGTGGAGTACAACTGGGCGGCCAAGCAGAAACGCCAGGTGCTGGTGTTCGACGCGCTATCGGGCAGTTCCCGGGCCGTATCCGGCGAGTTGAAGAAGCAGGTCGTCAAGGTATTGGATAACGATACCCTCTTTGATATTGGCGCAGATGCGATCGGCACCATCATCCCCGGCGCGAACGTGGCGATCAAACTGGGCCGCTTCGCCGCGCGCAAGGCGATCAACGCCTGATGACTTACGATTGTGGATTGACGATTCCCGATTTTTGTGCCGCAGGGATGTGTAAGAACTTGGCACAGAGGATTTTGTGATGAGAGATTGGAGACGACGGATGAGTAATTGATCAGCGGCAACACTGGTTTACGTTCATTCTCAAATCTCTAATTTCTCTGTGTCCCCCGTGTCTCTGTGGCGAAATCGTTCGAAGGTGTAGTATGAGCGAGCAGAATGTCGCGGGCGTGCGCCGGCCTATTGCCGGTGACGTGCCGCTGTCGAAAGTGATCGACCCATTGGTGAAAGAGGGCGAACTCTATGAGAAGTTGCCCGACGGGGTTGTGCACTGTTATGCCTGCGCCCACCATTGCAAGATCAAGCCCGGCGCGCGCGGCATCTGCCAGGTGCGCTATAACGTGGGCGGCACGCTCTATGTGCCATATGGCTATGCCTCCGCCGTCAACTGTGACCCGATTGAGAAGAAGCCCTTCTATCACGTCCATCCCGGCACCGACGTGCTCACGTTTGGCATGCTGGGCTGTGACATTCATTGCGCTTACTGCCAAAATTGGGACATCTCCCAGGCGTTGCGCGATGCGGACGCCGGCGGCACGCCGGCGCGCGTGACGGCGCAGAAGCTGGTGCAACTCGCGCGCCAGTGCGGGGCACGCGGCATCGCCAGTTCCTATAATGAGCCGCTGATTACTTCCGAATGGGCGCGGGATATTTTCAAGCTGGGCAAGCAGGCCGGGCTGGCGTGCATGTATGTGTCCAATGGCAACGCTACGCGCGAGGTGCTGGAATATATCCGCCCCTATACCGACGCTTACAAGATCGACCTGAAGACGATGCGCGATGCGAACTATCGCACGCTCGGCGCCGTGTTAGAGCACATCCTCGATAGCATTCGCATGGTGCATCAGATGGGCTTCTGGACGGAGATCGTCACCTTAATTGTGCCGGGGTTCAACGATTCGGAGGATGAACTGCGCGATGCGGCTCGCTTCATCAAATCCGTCTCGCCGGATGTCCCCTGGCACGTGACGGCTTTTCACGCCGACTATAAGATGAACAGCACGCGCAACACCGGCGCGTCGCTACTGGTGCGCGCCGCCGAGATCGGTTACGCCGAGGGGTTGCACTATGTGTATGCGGGCAACCTGCCCGGCCGCACGGCTTCGTTTGAGAACACCTTCTGCCCCTCTTGCCACGCCACGCTCATCGAGCGATCCGGCTTTCGCGTGCGCGCCAACCACCTGACGCCCCAGGGGGCTTGCCCGCATTGCCACATGAATATTCCTGGGATTTGGTAAACATGGACCGCGTAGGGGCGAAGCATTGCCAGTGAATCCAAGTAAACTGAGACCTTGCGGCAATGCTTCGCCCCTACCCAAATAATCATGGAACATCTGGCATTTTGGGATGCGCTCGACGAACTGGTGCGCACGTCGAGGCTGTGCATCGACCGGCCCAGGGGCACGGCCCACCCGCGCTTCCCCGACTTCATCTACCCGCTGGACTATGGCTACCTGGAGGGTACCTCGGCCGCGGATGGCGGCGGCATCGACGTATGGGTGGGCAGCCTGCCAGGGCGCGACGTGACGGGCATCTTGTTCACGGTGGATCGCATGAAGCGCGACGCGGAGATGAAAATTTTGATCGGCTGCACACCCGAAGAATTGCAAGTCGCCCTGCGCGCGCAGGATGACGGACCGATGTCGGCGGTCTTGATGAAACGCGGGTGAGCGAGCGTGGTGAAAAGGAGCAGGGGAGCGAGGGAGAAACGATTGCACATCGCTCTCAGATACTTTTCCCCTTTGTGTTCTTCGTTTCTTTGTGCCTTTGTGTTTTCCTGAATCGCCAGTCGTCAAGCAAAAACGCAAATCCACAATCTAGAATTAAAAATCTCTTGGTATCATCTGTTTTATGGCAGAAGTTAAACCCACCATCACTGTGAAGTTTTTGATCGACGGCAACGAAGTCGGCACCATTCTCTTGACCGCGAAGGACTTTAAGACGGGCAGTACCGGGTTTTATGGGCAGGGTAAGATCAGCCTGAATGACGATGCGCTGAAAGGGTACCAGGCACAGGTTCAGTTGGTGAAGATTGGCAGCAAGGAAGCCAAACCAAAGGAACCCTGAACCGCAGCACCGTCCGGGTTGGGTCGATAATCACATACGTTCTACTTTTTCAACAGGGGGCAATCGCTGTGCGTATTCTAATTGCGGGTGGCGCTGGATTTATCGGTTCGCATTTGTGTGACAGGTTGCTTGGCGAGGGGCATGACGTCGTCGCAGTTGATAATTTCATCACAGGCTCGCCGAGGAACATCGCGCATCTACAGGGCAACGCGCATTTTCATTTGATCGAGGCGGACGTCAGCGAGCGCTGCTACGTGGATGGCCCGCTGGACGCAGTGATGAACCTTGCTTCGCCGGCCAGCCCGGTCGGCTACCTGGAAAACCCGATTGCCACCATGAAGGTTGGCTCGCATGGCACCTATAATGCGCTGGAACTGGCGCGCCAGAAAGGCGCGCGCTTCTTGATGGCCTCCACCAGCGAAGTCTATGGTGACCCATTGGAACACCCGCAGACGGAAACCTACTGGGGCAACGTGAATTGCATCGGCATTCGCTCGGTCTACGATGAAGCCAAGCGTTATGCCGAAGCGTTGACGATGGCCTTCTATCGCACCTATGGTATGAAGACGCGCATCATCCGCATCTTCAACACTTATGGCCCGCGCATGGCGTTGAACGATGGCCGCGTGGTGCCGAACTTTGTCGCGCAGGCGGTGCGCAACGAACCGATCACCGTCTATGGCGACGGCACGGCCACGCGCGCGTTCTGTTACGTCACCGACCTGGTGGACGGCATGTTGCGCCTGTTGTGGTCCGAAGAGCCGCTGCCGGTGAATGTGGGCAACCCCAATGAAATGACGGTGCTGGAATTTGCGCAGGCCGTAAAGGCGGCCGGCCAACCCGAGTGCAACAGCGAGATCGTCTTCTTCCAACCGAAGGCTGAACGTGTGTCCGATGACCCGCAGCGCCGCCGGCCCGATATCACCCGCGCGCGCACGATCCTGGGTTGGGAGCCAAAAGTATCCTTAGAAGAAGGTCTGAAACTGACGATAGCGTACTTCCGCAAAGAAATCGCGTGAAGTGTTATCATCGCAACGATGGCTATTATTTTCCCATTTACGGCAATCGTGGGCCAGGATCGCATGCGCCGCGCCCTGGTCTTGAACGCAATTTACCCACAAATCGGTGGTGTGCTGATTCGCGGTGAACGCGGCACTGCCAAGAGCACGGCCGCACGTGCGCTGGCAGCATTGCTGCCACAAATCGACGTTTTTGAAGGGGACCCGTTTCAGTGTGACCCGCATAACCCGGCCGGCTTTACCGAAGACGTGCGGGCGCGCATCAACACCGGCGAGACCCTGAAGATCATCCAGAAGAAGACGCCCTTCGTGAACCTGCCCGTCAGCGCGACGGAAGATCGCGTGGTGGGCACGCTGGACATTGAAAAGGCGATTCAAAAAGGTGAGCGCCGCTTCGAGCCGGGCATTTTGGCAGCCGCCAACCGCGGTGTGCTTTATGTGGACGAGGTGAACCTGCTCGACGACCACGTGGTGGACCTGTTGCTCGACGTCGCGGCGATGGGCGTGAACGTGGTGGAGCGCGAGGGGGTGAGCTTCTCGCACGCCGCGCGCTTCGTGCTGATCGGCTCCATGAACCCCGAAGAAGGCGACCTGCGCCCGCAACTGCTGGACCGCTTCGCGCTGGCCGTCGATATCCTTGGCATTCACGATCCGGCCGCCCGCATGGCGATTTTGGAGCGCAACCTGGCCTTCGAGGCCGACCCGGCCGGGTTCGTGGCCGAGTGGCAACCCAAAGAGCAGCAACTGCGCAACGAGATCATTGCTGCGCGCGAACGGCTGCCCCACGTGAAGCACACTCAGCATAACCTGGCGACCATCGCCAACCTGGTGGCGAACCTGGGCGTGGACGGTCACCGCGCGGACATCGTGATCTTGAAGACGGCCCGTGCGCACGCGGCATTGGCCGGGCGCGATTTTGTGACCGAGCAAGATATTTTGATGGCTGCCGAGTTGGCGTTGCCGCATCGTCTGAAGCGCCATCCGTTCCAGGATACCGAGCAGGCGATGGCGGCCCTGGGCGACAAGCTGCAACAGATCGAAGAGCAGATGGCGAACAACACGCCGCCGCAGCAGCAGGAAAACCAGGGCCAGCAGGGCAAAACCCCGGAGCAGATTGCAAAAAAAGTGAGGCGGGGCTAGACGAAAATCCCGATGCTTCGCAAGGCCCCGCGGAGCCAATGTTTCAGACGGTGCCCAGCGCGCCACAGACCGCCAGCGAGACAAAGGGCGGCCAACGCATCAATGTGGGTGACCAGTTCCGTGTGCGCAAGTTGAACACGCCACTGGACCGCATCACGCGCAACAAGGCCGGCCGGCGCAGCACCACCCGCACGCAACGCAAACGCGGGCATTACATCAGCGCGCGCCCGGTGGGTTCGGGGCGCGTCACCGACCTGGCCTTCGATGCTACCTTGCGCGCCGCGGCGGTGCATCAGAAGCAGCGCCGTGAGCAACTGGCCGCAGAAAATCAGGCGCAGAGCCCGGAATCGGCAACCCAAAGCCCAAAATTCCTGGTGCGCCGGAGCGACTATCAGAACAAGGTGCGCGTGCGCCGCACGGCGAACCTGGTGGTGTTCGTGGTGGATGCTTCGTGGAGCATGGCGGTGGCCGAGCGGATGGCCGCCACCAAGGGCGCAATCATGTCGCTGCTCACCGATGCCTATCAGCGCCGCGACCGCGTGGGCCTGATCGTGTTCCAAAAGAGCACCGCCACGCTGGTGTTGCCGCCCACCTCGTCGGTGGAACTGGCGCAAAAGGCGCTCGGAGATATCCCTGTCGGCGGCAAGACGCCGCTGGCCGCCGGTTTGACGCTGGCCTATACCGTGGTGATGCGTGAGAAGCGCCTGCACCCAGAGGTGATGCCGCTGCTCATCATCCTGACGGATGGGGCGGGGAACGTTAGCCTGGGGAATCTGCCGCCCCAGGTGGAGGCCTATCGCATCGCCAACATGATCCGTGATGAGCACGTCCGCGCGGTGGTGATCAACATGGAGCATGTCGCCTTTGACCAGGGCCTGGCCCGCAAATTAGCGGAGAATTTGGATGCGGCCTGCCTCTCGTTGCGTGAACTGCACGCCGAGTCGCTCTATACCGCTGTGAAGAACGAGTTGAAGTAGGGGCGTACAGTTACAATTACTGGCGTGCACGATAGATGAATTCGTCACAGCAGAGAGATGAGAAAATGTCTGAGACTGTACAACCAACGATTAAGATGTATGGCGCCATGTGGTGCGGGGATACGCGCCGTGCGCGTAGCTGGCTCGATAGCCACCACCTGCCCTACGAGTGGATCGATGTTGACAAAGACAAGGAAGCCGAGGCGTTTGTCAAATCCGTGAACCAGGGCTTCCGCAGCATCCCCACGATTGTGTTTGCCGACGGTTCGATGTTGGTGGAGCCAAGCATTGCAAAGCTGGAACAACATGCCAAGGAGCTTGGGCTGATCCCCGTCTAGCGCCCAGCGCCAGGGCCCTATCTCATCACGGCCGGCTTGAGAAATCGTGGTGAGCATGTCGCCCTTCGACAGGCTCAGGGTTTCATCGTGAGCCTGTCGAACCATGATCTTTCTGCACGTCGGTATTTTGGTCTCGGGCTCATAATAGGAGCTTATGAACCAAATTGATGACCTATTCGCCCGCATTGCATCTCAACGCGTCGCCGAACAAGATCAGCTTTTGCAAGAGCCTCAGCCGCCCGAACTGGCGCGTCACTTCCTCCCTGCGACGAAGTCCAACCCGGCAGCGGCCTTCAAGCCGCTCGATAAATTGGATACGCCGCGCAAGTTGCAGCGCGAGCTGGCGCGCCAGCGCAAGCGTTACGCCAAATTCATGCGCAACCTTGCTCCGGCGCTGGCCTCGCCGCGCAGCGTCATCGCCCTGGAGACGTTCGACTGGCGCATGCAGGGCGCCGGCGACGCGGATGATTTTGCCGCCGCGTCAGGCGGGCAGGGCGAATGGCAGACGGTTCATCTCCCCCACTTTGGCGGGCCTATCGGCAAAGCCACAGCCTATTACCGCACCACGTTTGAATTGGATAAAGACCTTCCTGGTGTGGGAGACCACGGGGGGGAGGCGCGCGTCTTCTTCATTCACTTCGACGGCGTGGACTATAAGGCGCATGTGTTTGTCAACGGCGTCTACATCGGGTCGCACGAGGGCTTTTTCGCGCCGTTTGAGTTTGACTTTACGCGCGTGGCCCAGGCGGGCCTGAACACGCTGCTGGTGGTGGTGGAAAACGACGCCATCATGATGGGCAATGACACGTGGGACAAACTGATGGGTGACGACGGCTTCCACGACGGCGACAAGCTGTATGCCGCCACCGGCCCAGGGTGGGATGACCCGCAGGTGGGCTGGCATCACTGCCCGCCGGGGATGGGCATCTACCAGGGCGTGCGCGTGGAAGTGCGCGCGCCGATCCACATTCACAACATTTTCGTGCGGCCTCTGCTCAACGAGCAGCGCGCCGAAGCGTGGATCGAACTGAAGAGCACCCATGCGCTATATCAACCTGTCACGCTGTCGCTCTCCGTCTTTGGGCAGAACTTTTTGCAGACGGCCTTCCGCGACCGGATGATCCCCGATTTGCCCGCGGCCGGGCCGGGCGTGAACTACTACCGCTACTCGTTCGAGTTGCCCTCGCCCCACGTGTGGGATGTGGAGGCACCGTGGCTGTATCAATTGCAGGTGAAGCTGTCCGGCCCTAATGGCGAGCTATACGACACGGCGGTGCGCCAGTTTGGCATGCGCTCGTTTAGCATGGACACAGAGCAAATCGCTCCGCCGAATAGAACCTCCGAAGTTTCAGAGAAGCGGCTTGGCCGCATGTACCTGAACGAGCGGGAGATTCGCCTGCGCGGCGCGAACACGATGGGCTTTGAGCAGCGAGATGTGATGCGCAAAGACTGGGATCAGTTGCGCGACGATATTTTGCTGGCCAAAATCTGCCACATGAATTACTGGCGCATCACGCAGCGCCCGGTGCAAGACGAAGTATATGAGATGTGCGACCGTTTGGGCTTCTTGACACAGACGGACTTGCCGCTGTTCGGCCAGTTGCGGCGCAACCAGTTTGCCGAAGCGATCCGCCAGGCCGAGGAGATGGAGCGCCTGGTGCGCAATCACCCATGCAACGTCGTCGTCAGCTACATCAACGAGCCGTTCCCCAACGCGCAGGGCAAGACGCACCGGCATCTTTCGCGACCCGAGTTGGAGCGCTTCTTCCGCGCGGCGAACGAGGCGGTTCACCTGGCCAACCCCGACCGGGTGATCAAGGCGGTGGACGGCGATTACGACCCGCCCGGCCCCGGCCTGCCCGATAACCACTGCTACACCTGTTGGTACAACGGGCATGGCATCGAGATGGGCAAACTGCACAAGGGCTTTTGGCAGCGCGTGAAGCCGGGCTGGATGTATGGCTGCGGCGAGTTTGGCGCGGAAGGGCTGGATGAGGTGAGCCTGATGCGCAAATACTACCCGCCGCAGTGGTTGCCCCACACGGCGGAAGAAGAAGCCGCCTGGACGCCCAACCGCATCACCAGCGCGCAGACGGGCCGCTATCACTATATGTTCTTCGAGACGCCTCACACGCTGGAGGATTGGGCGCGCGAAAGCCGCCGGCACCAGGTGTGGGCGACGCGCCTGATGACCGAAGCCTTTCGCCGAGATCGGCGCATGAACTCTTTTGCCATTCACCTGTTCATCGACGCCTTCCCCGACGGCTGGATGAAGGTCATCATGGACGTGGACCGCCAGCCCAAGCCTGCCTACTTCGCCTATCGTGAGGCGCTCACGCCGCTCATGGCAAACCTGCGTGCCGACCGGCAAGCCTACTTTGCCGGCGAGGAGATGCAGTTCGAGTGCTGGATGTGCAACGACACGCACGACATTCCTCCCGGCGCGCAATTGCGCTACCAGTTGGAGATGGGGGGCAAGGTCGTCTTTGCGCAGCAGGCCAGGGCACACGTCGAAGCCTGCACCAGCACATTCCAGGGCTTTTTGAAGTTGAAGGCGCCGCCCACCGGCGGTGCCGACCGCGCGAAGGCCACCTTGCGCCTGGCGCTGGCACGAGCCGACGGCTCCCTGCTGCACGACACGGCAATCGAGATTGACGTGTTTGACCCGGCGCAGTTTGAGCCGGCCGATGGCCGTGCGCGCACAGCTTATGTGCTGGGCGGGCGCAACGGCAAGGCGGCCCAACTGGCCCGCGAACTGGGGCTATCCACGGCCTTCTCCGGCGCGATTAGGCCGGGTGCCGTGATCGTGGTGGACGACGTGGCGCGCTATGCCGCGCGCGCCGATGAGGTGGCTCGCGCGGTGCAGGCGGGCGCAACGGCGCTGTTTGTAGAGTTGGCCCCCGGCGAATATGAAATTGGCGGGCAAAAAGTGAAGGTGGACCCGTGCGGCATGGACGGGCGGCACTTCGTCTCGCGCGATACGGCTCACCCCCTGGTGGAAGGTTTCGGCCCCTACGACTTCAAGTTCTGGTACGACCCGGCGGTTGATCGGCCCGCGCCGCTGCTGGACAGTGTGCTGGAGGTGACCGGCTGGAAGCCTGTTCTGATGAGCGGCAACGGCGGCTGGGAGATCGACTGGCACGCCACGCCTGCGGCGGTGGAACTGCAACACGGCGCGGGGGCCTATCGCATCTGCCAGGTCAAGCTGGCCGGGCGGTTGGTGAACCCGGTGGCGCGCATCTTCGCCCAACGATTGGTGAGGTGATCGTGCTCATTGTAGAAGAAGTAACACAAAGAAACAAAGAAACAAAGAGCACGAAGAATTAGAAATGTAGAAACGCCATCAGAAGCCCGATTTCTGCGCCGAGTACGGCACTGGAGGAATCGGGCTTCTTTTTGTATAAAACCTTTGTGTCCTTAGAGTCTTTGTTTCTTCGTGTTAGAGAGTCTTACGACCACAAACGATCCCACGAATCCAGGGCGTCCCACTCGGGGGTGGGTTCGAAGTAACCCGTGTCATCGGGGTGCAGGTGTTGCTTGATCACCTCTTCGTTTAGCTCGATGCCCAGCCCCGGCTTCTCGGGCACCTTGATGTAGCCGTTCTCGATGAGCGGCTTCTCCACGCCGGTGATCAAGTCTTGCCAGTAGGGCGTATCGGCGAAGTGGTGTTCCAGCGCGATGAAGTTCTCCGTGGCGGCGGCGCAGTGCACGGCGGCCATCGTCGAGACGGGCGTGCCGGCCATGTGCAGTGCCATGCTCACGCCATATTCCTGCGCCAGGTCACCGATCTTCTTCGTCTCCAGGATGCCGCCGGAGGTGGCGATGTCGGGGTGACATACCGAGATGGCCCCCGCCTGGAACAGCTTCAAGAAGTCTTCCTTCAGGTAGATGTCTTCGCCGGTGCACACGGGCGTGCGCAACGTTTGGCGCATCATCACCCACTGTGAGACGAGCTGCCAGGGCACCATGTCTTCCAGCCAGGCCAGGTTATAGGGTTCCATCGCCTGTCCCAGGCGGATGCAGTCTTCCACGCCGATGTGACCGAAATGGTCGGCGGCGATGGGGATTTCGTAGCCCACTTCCTGGCGCACGGCGGCGACGTAGTCGCTCAGCCATTGGATGCCTTTCTCCGTCAGGCGAATGTGGGTGAAGGGGTGCATCACCTGGTGCGTGTCCAGCATGCCCTTGGGTGAGCACAGCGCGCCGGGGATGTCCACCAGCGGCTCGATGCCCACGTCCATCTTCAGCATGGTGAAGCCGCGCTCCATGCGCCCCTTCAGCTTCTTGCCCATCGCCTCGCCGGTGGGCTCGTTGGGCGTGTCGCAATACAGGCGGATCTTGTCGCGGAACTTGCCGCCCGCCAGTTGGTAGGCCGGCACGCCGTAGGCCTTGCCGGCCAGATCCATCAGCGCCATTTCCACGCCGCACACGCCGCCGCCCTGGCGCGCGTGGCCACCGAACTGCTTGATCTTGCGGAAGATCTTGTCCACGTTGCAGGGGTTCTCGCCGATCAGGCGTGACTTAAGCGCCAGTGCGTAGTTCTTGCTCGCGCCGTCGCGCACTTCGCCCAACCCATAGATGCCCTGGTTGGTGTCGATGCGAATGAGCGGGCAACGGCCAATTGGAATTTTGGTCGTCACGGTGCGCAAGTCGGTGATGCGCAGATCACTCGGGCGGGAATTGGTGCGAACGTTCTCTTCTGGGGTTGGACTCATCTCGGATGCTACTCCTTATCAGTTTTTTTTGAATTCGGCCATTTTAATTTTATTATCTTCCCAAGTACCCACAATTCTCCTTATGCGCGCCCCTCTCTCTTGAAGAATATAATCGCTTCCATGAATGCGACATCCATGTCCTTAGACGAGCAAGTGGCTCTGCTGATGCAGGGCACCGAATATGGCGACGATCAATTAGCCCGCAATATGGCCGCTGAACTGCGTGCCCGATTGGCCGAAGGCCGGCCACTGCGCGTCTATTGCGGATATGACCCGACCCGTTCCGATCTGCACCTGGGTCACACCATCACCATGCGCAAGATGCGCCAGTTTCAGGAACTGGGGCACGATGTCACCTTCCTGATTGGCAACTACACCAGCCTGATCGGCGACCCCTCCGATAAGGACAAGCTGCGTCCATTACTGACGGCGGAACAGATCGCCGAGAATGGCCGGACGTATGCGGAACAGGCGTACAGAATTCTCGACCGCGAGAAAACGCGCATTCGATACAACGCCGAGTGGCTCTCAAAGCTGACCTTCCTCGACCTGATCCAGATGGCGCAAAACTTCACGGTGCAGCAATTCCTGACCCGCGATAACTTCGCCAAGCGTTTCGAGAAGGGCGATGCGATCTACCTGCATGAGACGTTCTACAGCCTGATGCAGGGCTACGACGCCGTTGCGATGGAGACGGATGTGCAGGTTGGGGGCAGCGAGCAACTATTCAACATCATCACCGCCGGGCGCAAGCTGCAGGAAATACACGGCCAGAAACCGCAGATCGGCGTGCTGGTGGGCATTTTGCCTGGGACGGATGGCGTGGTGCGCATGTCCAAGTCGCTGGGCAACCACATCCCAATCACAGCGGAGCCCGAGGACATGTACGGCAAGGTGATGAGCATCCCCGATGCGGCCATGTTGACCTACTACAAGCTGGCCACGCGCTACACGCCGGCGCAGATTGCGGTGATCGAGAAAGGCCTGGCGGATGGCTCCATGCACCCGCGCGACGTGAAGATGGAACTCGCACGCGAGATCGTCGCCATCTTCCACGATGCGTCTGCCGCGCAGCGGGCGGAGGAGCAATTCCGCGCCGTGTTCCAGCAGCGCGAGCTGCCCACCGAGATGGACACTTACCCGGTGACCGGCACGCCCACCATCGCCGACGTGATGGTGGCAACCAAGCTCGCGCCGTCAAAGAACGAGGCGCGCCGGTTGATCGCCGGTGGCGGTGTGTCGCTGGATGGTCGCAAGGTGAGCGACTTCTTTGAGGCCGTTACGCCGGCGGCGGAGGGCACGGTGCTGCAGGTGGGCAAGCGCCGCTTCGTGCGGCTGGTGGTGGGGTAACTAAAAAAACCTGACAGGTCTGGTACTGGACTTTAGACAAGCAAGAGTCCCCTCCGGGGAGCGGAGGCTGTCAGGAACGAAGCTGAAAGGGCTGAACCGTGGTGCGTTTAGCCCTTGAGTAGGGCGGGACAGCGTGGGCGGTGCGCGCGGGGCCGGCCTGTCGGCCAGCCGGGCGAATTTCCCCGCGGTTGGGGTGGTTGAGCGGGAGAGCCCAGCAGGGGGAAATAGTGCGCGAAGCCTTGCTGCACGCGCAGCGGCGTGAGGTGGGTTTGGGGCGGCTGCCAGGGCAAGGGACAATCGGTCATGCCGGGGCGGGCGAGGAAGAGTTGCCAGCAGGCCAGATCGACGAGGACGCCCCAGCGATCACATGCCGCAGGGGTGAGCCAACGCGGGCGCGTCCACATCAGCGTCTGTTTGCGGAAACGGAAGTGCGGCTCGATGGGCCAGCGCATCTGAAAGGCTTGCCAGAGGAAGCGGGCATCCACGCTCAGCCCAGCGGGGAGCGCATGAGGCGCACGCTAGGCCAACCAGAGCGGGTCGGGATGGGTGGTCTGTTCCAGGTGCACTTGCGCGCGCAGCACATCGAAGGGCGTTTGCCAGTCATGCTCGTCGTGCAAGTGATTCCAGCGCTGCAACTCGACCTGTCCCCACAGCGGATCTGTCCAGCGCAAGTGCTCCACGGGCGGCGGCCATGTCTCCGGACGCTTAAAGGCGAAGTCCGCCCCATGCCGCGCCATGCGTCCCCGTTGTCCGGGCTGGCGTGGGGGCGGGGCTTGCTTCAACACGCGATGTTTGGCCAGCCGCACGAGCAACCCTACCCGCGCCTGGTCGCGCAAGGGCCCCAGAAAGTGGCATGTGCCGTAGGTCCCATCGGCCACCACGACGTCCAGCCCTGGACAGTTGTGACGCTGCTGACTTAGCCACTGTACTTGCTGAACCCCCACGCTCAAGATATTCTCCGCGGGCAGCACGCGCCGCTCATGCACCGGCAGCGCCCAACTGCTGCGCGGGGTACTGATCCACGTCAGAAACGAGTAGGCATACCCCACACTCACTTCTCCCCCTTTCACGGCGTTGGTGGCTTGATGCACATAGCCGCGCTCCGCCAACGTGCGCGCCGCTTTGCGAACCCAACTGCTGGTATCGAGCGCGAAGTACTGCACCCCCGTCGCTCCCGCTTCCACCAGCCCGACCAGGTACGCAAACACCCAGTCGGTATCTTGCCGCCCATCTTCGATCGCGCTGTACACGCTACTCCATTGGCGTCGAAAGCAGGGCGCTTGACTCAGATAGGCCGGACTTGGTTGACTGCCAAGGGTTAGCAACGCATCGCACAACTCCCACTGCGCATCTTTCTGGCGCGTGTAGCCGTGCGTATAGACCGCTTGTCGAAAGTCGCGTAATCGGTTAAGCCCCGGGTGGGTGCTCGTTTGGTCTTTCACACCCAAAGCTTGCACCCGTTCGGCGGTAGCTGCAACCTCTTGCAGCTACCGCCGTTTATCTAAAGTCCAGTACAAGACCTGTCAGGTTTTTTCTAAGCGCCCGAGTTACAGTCGTGGAAGAATAGCGCTCTTTGCGCTGATACAGCGCGCTCATTGTGGCTAACAAGAAAACCTCGGAGGTTTTTATAAAGTTAATCTATTGGCGAATGCCAGCCAAAGGTTAGACTCTTCACCTGCTGAGCGGCACCTCATTGGCTTTTATGTTGGGCTATCCCCGAGTCCGGCGCAGTGTTCAAATTGGTAGTTGCGAGGGCAGTGACATAGAAAAAGTCGCGGCTATATGGGACAAGATACTGCGTCACGTTGCCGGACATGGCTTGCAACAACGGAATCGCTTTTAACGAACTAGCGCCGTTGGCGGCGTCCGCCGGCTCATACGTAAAAAAGCGGGTGTAGAAGCTATTAATATCCAACTGCATGCCATAGTAAGCACCTGCCTGCTGTAAGGCATCGCCCAGCGATTGCGCAGTGAGAGAGTTTCCCACTACATAGATCAGGAATCGCCCATCCTGACTGAGACCCAGTCCGGAGCGCCAGGTCGTAGTCGGGTTATGGCCCGTGTAACCCCAAGACAATACGTCCGTGATATTAATGTTCTGCTTAACAAGACCTTGATCAACCAACAGCGGACAATTCTGTCGATACGCCACCAAATCCTGAGTCTGGCTGATCTCCTGACCCCACGTACCGAGCCGCACACTTCCATCGCGGTAGAACCCAAGAGTTGCGATCCCGACGATGGGCGGCCGGATGACCATACCATCCACCATCATGCCGTATTTGCCATGCTCCGCTTTGAAGCCGCCATTGAATGCGGCCACAAGCACGTTGCGCAGGGCATCGCCGGACGGGATGGCACCTGGGCGGCTGAATGTAGGCAGGCCAGGCGCAAAACTCGGTTCAAGCGTACCTGGCACGAGGTGAAGGCGCACCCGATGCAGGTCAATACGTATAACGGCGGCATTGGCATAGGGTCGAGATGCATCCGGCTTGAGGGCTGTGCGCGCCATGATGGGCATCCGATCTGGCGACGCAATGCCAAATGGCTGCCATCCTGGCCCCACCACCGGTAGCGCGTCCACGACGCCGAGTGCAACTGCGGCGGGCGACGCTTCAGGCGGTATGGGTTTCGCCGTAATTGTTGGCGTAATAGTGACGTGCTGCCCCGACGTAGGCGCCAACGCGGCAGACCGCGCCTCGACTTTCATTGGAACCGGCGTCGGTTGATCGTAGTAAACGATCGTCTGCGTCACCACACCGGAGTTTGTCCAAGCGACCTGACCGCCATCTCGGGTGACGCCATAGCGCGCCTGATTGATGGTATCTTGTAACTGGAATACCACGCTCTCCAGCACGGCTACTGGTTGAGGCCCAAACATAGCTCGCAATGAATCGGCGATGTACGCACCCGCCGCGGAGGATATAGCAGATAACATAATTGCGCTAATAACCGCAAAGACCAGCCCCACCGTTAAAACCACCCTGATGCGCAGGCTTACATTGGCGCGTCTAAGATGAGCGGGTCTGACCAGATTGTGTTTCAGATTTATTCTGTCCGACATATCAAGTAATCTCCTGCTGCGCCTACGGGCGCAGCGCTACAGCAAGAGATTACTCTCGGCAGTTGAACGCCGGTTGAAATGCCACTGTGCTAAAGCTCTCTCAGCGCCTCGACCACTTTCAACGTCGCCAGCCTTCGGCTGCTGATGTACGTACTGACGATCATACCCACGGCAACCAGTAAAAGCAGCGTCGCCAGTTCCAGCCAGGGCACTTCCAGCGCCGTCGTCGGCGTCATAAATATGGTGCCCAGCAGCAGCACGAGCATACGCGCCAGCCCGAAACCGATCACGGCTCCAATAATCATGCTGAGCACGCCAATAGTGCTCGCTTCGGCAAACAGGAAACGCCGTAAATGGCGCAGGTTCGCCCCCAATGCACGCATGGCGCCGAATTCTCGGCGGCGCTCATTGATCATCGCCATCAGGAAAATCGCCAGACCGACAGAGACGATCAGCAGGGTATAGATGCGCTCCATGGTTCCCAGTCCAGACAGGTTCAGGGCAGTCAACGTACTGGCGTCTGCATTGACCACTGTATTGATGCTGTCGATATGGAAAGGCATTGCGTTCTTGAAACGGACTTGCAGCGCCGCCGTTGCTTGTGCGACAACGTCGGGTTGCCCATCCGTCTTGATGAGGAAGAATGACATTGCATCGCTTCCAATGTTTTTTGCCATGAAATCCCGGTTCAATATAAAGTCGGAATCCTGCGATGAGGTCGAAGATTGCAGGTACATGCCCACAGCGACGGTTTTCACATCAATGTACTGCCGCGTGTTTGGGTTGAACAGGCGCAACAGCACAAGGTCTCCGACGAGAATGTTGAACTTCTGCGCCTGATCCACCGCAAGGATGACCCCATTCGGCGTGCGTTCCAATGCACCCAGCACCATATCGGCTGTGCCGGGCGCGTAATTGCCAGGCGCGGCGTTGCGCACCTGGCTGTTGATGGCATCAATGGTCTGCTGTGCTGCACCATCTACATAGAAGCGGTCTGGGGCATAAGCCGCCTGGCGGAATGACGGCACATCGATACCGTAGACGGTCTGGTTCGATGAGCCGACTAGCGCCTGCGTATCACGCATCACGCCGGTCACGCTGGTCACACTTGGGACCAGCAGTTGCCGGGCAAAGTCCGCCGTCTGTGGCGTATTGAGCGACGGTGTGAAGCGAATGTCAGAGCCAGCCACATACCGGGCGTCGCGCTGCTTCTCCAAGTTATAGGTGTACTGGAACAGCGCCAGGCTGAGCCCAAAAGATAGGGTTAAAGCGATGATCGTCGTCGCTGCGCTGATGTTGGCTGCGCGGCGTGCGATAGATTTGCCTGCCACCTCGCCAATATCACCAAAACTCCTCTTGTAAAGCGCTGCGAGATGCTTATCGAGAGATGATAACCCACGCTCCACCAGACGGAGTACCAACAGCGTCAAGCCGATCCAGGCAAAGAACGGGCCCAGAAAAACATAGAACGAGAGGGACAATACCGCGCCCTCCGGACCTCCAGTCGAGAAACCGCCGCTGGCCTGGGTCACGATGACCACAACGATGGACGCGCCGATGAATATGAGATCGAGATAGGCACGCTTCCAGAGCGGCGCGCGGTCAGTCCGACGCACATGTCGGCGCTCCTGAGTGATTTCGTTGTGTAGAGCGCCATAAACGGGCAGGAAGGCAGCAAAGAAGGTAAGCAACATGCCCACTACAAAAGCCGAACCCGCCGATAGCGCGAAAGCCGACCACTCGAAGCCAAGGGAGAACGGGTTAAGCGCAGTGAGTGCCTGGCTTCCGGTGCTGACGATCAGCAGTAACAGCCCGACGCACACTCCTAGCACCGATCCCATGATCGCCAATAGAGCAGACGTAACGCCGATGACAACTGTGATCTGGCCGGGAGTGGCGCCGCGTGTGCGCAGCAATCCTATCTCACGGCGCTGCGCATCGGCAAACAGCTCCGCCGCGAATTTTGACAGGTAAGCGGCTAGCGCTACGCCGGGCAGTCCAAGGAAGATGAATAGGACCTTGGCCGTCAGCACATCGGACATGGCCGACTTGAATGCACCAGAGATGTTATCCAGCACTTTGATCTGACCAGGCAGAGACCGTTCAAGCTCGTGCTGCAGCGCCGCAGCCTGTAGTGCAGCGATGGAAGGATCGGCAGGAAATGCGGCGCGGTTGATTTTGACATGCACCTGCTGACCGAGCACTGTTGTCGTTGGCAGGATTGAGGCAGGTCTACTGGCCGCCACTGCAGCCAGCGGCGTCTGCAGGTGGTCACGGAACCAATTCGCATCCATCAGAACCACATTCGCAAACACCCCTCCTTCCGCACCGGATGGCGTCACGAATATGGCGTCGGCGGAGTCCATATTCACGATGCCGCTGATCGGTAGCCTGACCGAATCGGTAATCCCGGCAAAGCTAATCTGCAATGTATCGCCGATTTTTAGTTTCTGCATCGTCGCCATCGCTTCGCTGACCATGACGCTGTTGGGATCAAAGGATCCCTCGCTGATCTTCAGCACATAGAAAGTGCGCAGATAGGAAGGATTGATGGCAAACAGGTGTCCGGCAGCCGTGGTTTGTGCGTCGCCTACCTTTGACGCAGACAAGAAATCCGCCGAGACG
Source organism: Thermoflexales bacterium (assembly GCA_034430115.1). GTDB lineage: Bacteria > Chloroflexota > Anaerolineae > J036 > Brachytrichaceae > CAIXPS01. The sequence goes on from DAOUFG010000054.1 coordinate 39,000, forward strand.
ACGGGTTCCGCGGCTGCAATATTGCGCACTTTGGCCAATGCGGCCGCGATGTTGTTCAGATTCAAGTCCGTCTTGTTTACATACGCGATCATGTCAAGTTTTACGGGCGTGAGCGCCGTTGTCGTCATCTGGCGCGTAACGACATCGATGAAGAACAGGATGCCGGCGAACAGGCCGACGGCAAGCGCCAGACCGAACAGATACGTAAATGTGCGGCGCGGATTGCGCGTCACAAGTTTCCAAGCGTAGACAGCAAGTGCACTTTTCATCTCAATCCTCCAAACGGCCATCTTTCAGTCGCAGAATGCGGTCGGCTTGTGCAGCACTTTCGTCGTCATGCGTCACCATAACCAGCGTCAGTCCGATGCCGCGCACGAGACCGATCAGCATGGTCATCAATTCGGCGGCGGTAGCGCTATCCAGGTTACCAGTCGGCTCATCGGCCAGCAGTATCAGCGGGTCATTGGCGAGCGAGCGCGCCACGCCGACGCGTTGTTGCTGCCCACCGGACAACTCATCGGGCAAGTGGTCCGCTTTATCGGCCAGCCCTACCAGTTCCAACAGACTCAGGGCATGATCACGCCGCAGACTGCTAACCTGATCATCCAAGAGCATGGGGAACTCGATATTCTCGCGCGCCGTGAGCACGGGGAACAGGTCATGCCGCTGGAAAACAAATCCCAGTTTCTCCCGGCGCAGTTTTGCCAGTTGTTCCTCGTTGTAGTCGCGCAGATTTTTGCCATCCAACATGACAAGCCCGGATGATGGCTGATCCAACCCACCCAACAGATTTAGCAAGGTAGATTTTCCACAACCGCTTGGGCCCATGATGGCGACAAACTCACCGCGCCTAATGCGAATGTCCACGCCGGCCAGGGCAGTGACGGTATCTCGACCGATCCGATACTCCCGTCGCAAGGCTGTGGTTTCCAATACGATATCGGTCATATCAGGCATGAGTCACCTCGCTTAGTTGCCCGTCTTGAATACGCACCTGCCGTTGCGCGAACACCGCCACGGCCTTGCTGTGCGTGACCACAATCAAGGTCAGTCGACGCGCGGCATTCAGCTTCTGCAAAAACACCATCACTTTATCGGCGCTAGCGGAGTCTAACTCGCCAGTGAGTTCGTCGGCCAGCAGCAACTTAGGCTCATTGGCAAGCGCCAGCGCGATTGCCACACGCTGGCGTTCACCGCCCGATAACATGCCAAGCTTATGGTTGATTCGATTGGCTAGGCCGACTTCAGCCAGCAGCAAACGCGCGTCGGCGCTAGCTGTTTTACGGCCGGCCAGTTCCATGGGCAACGCCACGTTTTCCGCGGCAGTTAGAAACGGGATGAGGTTATCCGTCTGATAGACGATACCGATCGTCTGTCGTCGAAACGCAGCGCGCTCGGTTTCGCTCAGTTTAGCGATATCAGTGCCATTGATAACGACCCTGCCGGCGCTGGGCAGCGCCAGGCCGCCGATCAGGTTCATCAATGTGCTTTTACCAGCGCCACTTCGACCGGTAATGGCAACAAACTCGCCTTCTGCGATGCTTAACGTCGCGCCCCGCAGAGCTACCGTCTCGATAGCGCCTTCTTTATATATCTTGTAGAGATCGAACAGTTGAAGATAGTTCATGGTCAACACGCCTGCGGCAATTCGTAGTGATTACTTCGCCACCTTGAGCGTCAACGCTATATCGCGCACGCCTTGGCCGTCATAGTTCCTGACCGAAGTGGCCACTGTCAACACGGCAATACGGCCATCCTTGAGAGCGATATAATATCGGTCGCCGCGAGCAGGATACGCCTTGCCTGTGACCTGCGATGTGCCAGCAGTCTCGAAGCCCAACAGCACAGCGTTCGCGACTTCTGTCGAGGGAGCCAGCCCAACCTGTTTGTAATTCGGCTGGCTTGCCGCAAACTGCCCGGCATCGTTTGTCGCATAGGTCAGGACATCCTTAACGTTGGGCTTTACAAATACCAGTGTCATGACTCCATCTCCGCCAGCGAACTTCACGCCATCTTTTGCCGAGGTATCCTGTGTCCAGGATGCGGGGCGATCAATGGAGAAACCCTGTTGGGTATTGATGTAAGCCACCAGGGCCGCTTCACCCCCAGCCGCTTCACCCCCGGCTGCCTCACTGCCAGCCGCCGACGTCGCTCCCTGCGCAGTGGGTTGCACCGGCAATGTGGCAACGATAGTCGATGCTGGTGCACCACCCGGCTTTGCGCCGGCTGCCGGCGTTAGCCTGGTTTTCCCCGTCGTGGCCGGGGAGATAGAATTGCCACAGGCTGTTAGTATGAGCACCGTCGCCAGGATGCTCGTTGTTAGAAATGCGTTTATTTTCATTTGATTCTCCAGATAAAAGGGCAGAATTTGTAATTAGCGCGAATCGATGACCGCACTTCAACTCACATTAATCAGCAAAAATTAAACTCAGTTGAAGAAGGAAAAGGAAAATTCGGAATGCGGGTATTGGTCATCGAAGATGAAGAGCGAATGGCGGGGCTGATCCGTCAGGGTCTTGAGGAAGAGGCTTACGCCGTGGACGTGGTATACGACGGGAAAGAAGCGCTGCAATGGCTACGCATATCTAATTATGACTTAATCATCCTCGACATCATGCTACCGGGAACCGATGGTCTTGAGGTGTGCCGTGAATATCGTTCTCGGGGTGGCCAGGCGCGCATCCTGATGCTGACAGCGCGCGATACGCTGAAAGATCGTGTGATCGGTCTGGACATGGGCGCAGACGATTACCTGGTCAAGCCTTTTGGTATGCCGGAGCTGCTCGCGCGACTCAGAGCATTGTCGAGGCGTGACGGCCCTAGTCGTACCAGTGAGTTGCATGTGGCAGATATCACCCTGAACACAGTGACCAAGAGGGTCACGCGGATAGGTCGGCCCGTCGAATTGACCGCCATAGAATATGCCGTTCTGGAGTTTTTGATGCGTCACCCGGGCCAGGTACTGTCTCGCGAGCAAATCATCGACCACGTCTGGAATGCCGACTTTAATTCCGGTTCCAAGCTTATAGAGGTGTACATTTATCATCTGCGACGCAAGCTGGATGATGGCCACAGCGTCAAGCTAATCCATACTGTGCGTGGATTAGGTTACAAGATTGATGACGATGGTACGACTTAAATCATTGCGAGCGCGCCTGGTACTATGGACGATGCTCATCAACGCTGTGATGCTAACCTTGTTGAGCGGACTGGTATGGGGCGTGCTGTGGCAATCCCAGAACTATCAGCTTAACGACACCCTGCAACTCAGCGCAGCTCAGTTGATCGCTGCTGTGGATGTGACTAATGGCCGCCTGAGCGTTCCACCTTCTGATGCGGTCGCGATGAGGGAGCGCGGCGTATGGGTATGGGTGCTGGATACTTCCAGTCAGGTCAACGCTACGATCGGGCGCGCCGCAAGCCTGCCTGCGCCCGCTATCGATCCTGGCAGTATCCGTGACTGGCAATTTGCCCCTGGAGATTCGGCGCGTCTGTATTGCGCTCGACTGGGTGAAAATGGCGGTAGCGTGATTGTCGGAATATCGTTGCAACCGCTGGCGCAAATGGCGCAGACATTCGCCCTAGTGCTTGGCATATCGGCACTGCTGGTGCTCATGTTATCCGCCGCTGGTGGCTTATTTCTGGCAGGTCGCGCCCTGGCACCGATATCAGCGATCACAATACAGGCGCAACGCATTCATCGTGACAATCTTTCCGAGCGCCTTGCGTTGAGTGGCCCACACGACGAGGTGCACGACCTGGCACAGACCTTCGATGAGATGTTGGATCGCCTGCAGGCCAGCTTTGAAGCCGAACGCCGCTTTACCGGCGACGCCTCGCATGAGCTACGAGCCCCATTGAGTTTGCTGAAAGCGCAACTCAGCCTTGCGCTCAGCCACCCGCGCGACGCCGATACACTAACACAAATGATGACTGCGATGAATGACGATGTTGATCGCATGACGCGGCTGGTACAGAGCCTGCTGGCGCTTGCGCGCACTGAAGCGCCACTCGATATCTGTAATCCCATCGACCTCAAACCGCTACTCAACGCCGTAATCCAACAATTACAGTCTGTCGCGGCAGACCGGCACATCCATCTTGTGCTTGAGGGTCCAGCACAACCTGAGGTAGTCGTCGTAGGCGATCCAGATCAACTGGCACGGCTGTTTCTTAACCTCCTGGACAATGCCATCATGTATTCCACCGAGGGCGGGAGTGTCAGGGTCCTGGTAGCACCCGCGATCGATAGTAGGATGGACGGTTGGGCAATACGCATTGCCGACAGTGGCATTGGCATCTCCCGCGAGCATCTGGCACATCTCTTCGATCGTTTCTATCGCGCCGATGCGTCGCGGGCGCGCCACACTGGAGGGGCCGGCCTTGGCCTCTCCATTGCTCAGGCCATAGCGCAGCAGCATGGTGGACATATTTCTGTTCAGAGTGAACCCAACCGAGGCAGCACCTTCACCGTCTGGTTGCCCGCACCGCGGGGATAGCTACCTGTCAACTTTTCGTGCTTCCCAGCGACATCCATGTGGGATAGTTCAGGGCAGCGCAGGCACGCCTCTTCTTGCCTGCGCCACTAACCTTGGCAACCGTGTGCCCGAATGCTAGTTGCCTGCTTCTGTGGACGGCGCGTCCACGCCGGTCTGGTCGCCAACCTGTTCTTCCACATTCAAGTTGTCGGTATCGCTGTCCTTGACCTCGGCACCCGTAGTTACAGCCGCGTCAACAACGCCATCGATCGTATCCGTGTCCGGTCCGGTCGAGACATCCTCAGCCGCCGTAACAACCGCTGAAGGCGTCTGCGGTGCTGGCGCCTGGGCGAACACAGCAGCAGCCTGTACACCCGCCACACTGAGAGCAATCATGCCGGCTGCACCAATCGCTCCGACGGTTTTTAGGTTCAATTTCTTCATATTACCAAGTCCTCATAGCCCAATTTCGAATCGCCCGAGTGCACATTCGATGGATACCAGCTTATGCACTTGGCGTGAAGCCCGCATGAAGCGAACATGAAGAGGTTGATCCCAGCCATTTCGCGAATATCTGAAGGCACATTTGAGGGCATGGATTATGAAGTGAGAGGGGCGACGCAATAACGCCCCTCTCACGCAGCGTTTAGAAGTTGCCATCCAGTGTGCTTTCGCCCTGCTGCTCAAGCTGCTGACCAGGGCCAGCCTGAATGGCGTCCAGGTCAGCGCTCTTTTTCTCAACCGGTTCACCAGTTGTTGGCATCTCGACCGGCTCGCCGTCTGCCGGCGTTTCAATAGCTTCCGTGCCTGTCACGACGCTCTGGGCCGTCGCGGGCGGCGTCTGCGCCTGCGCAAAAGCAGAGGATGCCTGCATACCCACCACGCTGAGGGTAAGCATACTGACTACGGCAAGCGCTCCGGCTGATTTGAGATTTAACTTTTTCATCGTATTCCATCCTATTATTCTGAATTCGAACCTGCCTGATTGCGTATTCGATGACCATCAGCTTAAGAACAGGGGGTGAAGCGCCCGTGAAGCGCATGTGAAGGTCTCTTCAGGCACGCATTGGAATGAAGGCTTCATCTTCGCTTCAACTGCGCACCCTAAAATCATGTGCATAACATATGAGAACGCTTGTTGTCGAAGACGAACTTATGATTTCTGCTTATGTGAAGCGTGGGTTGCAGGAACAAGGCTACGCGGTGGATACCGTCTTCACGGGCAAGGAGGCGCTCGACTGGACAGCCGTCGCGCCGTATGACCTGATCATCCTGGATATTCTGCTGCCCGAACTCAATGGGCTGGAGGTGTGCAAGGAGCTGCGCCAACGCGGCGTAAACACGCCAGTCCTGATGCTTACCGCGCGGGACTCGATTGATGACCGCGTCGCCGGCCTGGACGCTGGCGCGGATGATTATCTGGTCAAGCCATTTGCGCTGAAGGAATTGCTGGCGCGGCTACGGGCATTATCCAGACGCGCGGATGGGCCGGCCAAGGCGACCAAACTGCAAGTGGCAGATCTGACATTGGATACGCTGACGCGCCGCGTAGAACGCGCGAACCGGCCTATCGAACTGGCGGCCAAAGAATACGCTGTGCTGGAATGTCTCATGCGCGACGCCGGGCGGGTTGTCACGCGCACGATGATCGCCGAGCATGTCTGGAGTTATGACGTATACAACCAGTCTAATGTGGTGGATGTCTACATCCGCAATCTGCGGCGTAAAATCGACGATCCGCATGAGGTGAAACTGATACACACCATCCGCGGTCAAGGGTATCGCCTGGAGGCCGGCGGCAGCGATGAAGCAACTTAAAACACTGCGAGCGCGCTTTGCGATTTGGACTGCCGGTCTTTTGCTCATCACGCTGGCCGTGTCCGGCCTGTTGGAGTATGTCAGCTTGAGCAACGGATTATATCAGGTGGAGGATGACCTGTTGCGTTTGAGCGCCGCGCAAGTCATGAGGGTCGTCAATTACGATAACGGACGCATCGTCAGTTCCGATAACATCTCGGATAGCCCTGCGACGGTGGAATCGCGTGAGCGAGGCATCTCGATCCAAGTCCTGAATCAGGACGGGCAGGTCGTGCAGTCCACCGGTACATATGACTTCAACCAATCCATCGACAAAAGTGCAGTCCGCGCAACACCTTATTTCAACACACAGCCTGAACCGGCCGCCGGCATCTCGGTGCGTGTTTATTATTCCCCGCTGCTTCAAGATGGTCAGGTAGTCGGGACGATCCGCGTCGCCCACAGCCTGGCCGGCATTCAGGAAACGCTGGCTCGCCTGCTGGCGGTTCTGCTGCTCAGCGCGCCGCCATTGTGCGTGGCGGCGGCGGCGGGCGGTTACTTTCTGGCGGCGCGCGCGATTGCCCCGATCGACCGCATCACGCGCATGGCGCGCGATATATCGGCTTACGATCTATCTGCCAGGCTGAACCTGCCACCCGCAAATGACGAAGTCGGACGCCTGGCTGAGACTTTCGATAGCATGCTGGCGCGTTTGGATGGGTCTTTCAAGCGCGAACGGCGGTTTGTCGCAGACGCTTCTCACGAACTGCGCACCCCCTTGACAGTGATGCAGGCCATACTTGGTGTAATGCGCGAGAAACGCCGTACCCCGGAGGATTATGACCAGGCATTGGCCGACCTGTCAGATGAGACGGATCGCATGCGTGTGCTGGTCGAAGATCTCCTTCTGCTTGCACGCGGCAGCACGCCTGCACCAAAGTCAGTGGAAACGGTGTATATATCAGACCTCCTGGAATCATTGTGCGACTCTCTTCGCCCGGTGGCAGAACAACGTGGACTGTCGTTGGTCTGTGATTGCGTACCGGGTTTGACTCTCCAGGGCGATACGGATACCTTGCTGCGTTTGTTTTTAAACCTCCTTGACAACGCCCTGAAGTACACCTTACACGGCACTATCGTCGTGCGTGCAGACAGGGATACCAGTTATCTACGTGTGACTTTCAAAGACACGGGACTTGGTATCGCCCCAGAGCATCTTCAGTACGTTTTTGATCGGTTTTACCGAGTTGATCCCTCACGCACGACTTCTGGCTCAGGGCTGGGCCTGGCAATCGCACAAGATATTGCACAGGCATACGGAGGGCGTATTGATGTAGCAAGTATCAAAGGTGTTGGAACCACATTCACGGTTATACTCCCGCTCTCAACAATTATGCACCATTTAAACACGGTGAAAGTATAACGGGCTAATATGGATCTAATACTATTATTAAAATCACTCATCATGGGTGTCGTTGAGGGCATGACCGAATTCCTACCTATTTCATCCCTCGGACACGTCATCATCTTCGGGTATCTGTTGCACTTCCCAACCCAAATAGCGGCAACCTTTGATGTTTTTGTGCAAGTTGGTGCGCTGATCGCATTGGTACTGCATTTCGCACGCGATTTAATCACTTTATTGCGGCGGGCAGGCACTGAACGAGGTGCACGTCAATTCCTGCTGACAATAGCAATCGCATTCCTGCCGGCAGCGTTTGTAGGCATGCTTCTTGGGAATATGATCAAGCAATACTTGTTCAGCCCATCAAACGTGGCGATTGCGTTGATCGTTGGTGGTATTCTCATGCTGATCGTTGAACAAATTGTTCAAAGGCGGAAACCACTGGTAACGAGTCTGGAGAGCGTAGGCCCATTGCAGGCACTGGCAATTGGCATTTCCCAAGTGCTGGCGCTCTATCCAGGAATGTCACGTTCCGCACCAACTATTGCAGGGGGGTTGCTGGTTAGCCTGGATCGCCCGACAGCACTGAGGTTTTCGTTCTACCTGGCAATTCCAACTTTGTTTGCTGCATCGGCATTTGATCTCATCCACAGCATAAATAGCCTTGCGGCCAACACACTCCCAGCTTTCATCATTGGCGCAATGACATCATTCCTGGTGGCGCTGGTAGTAATCCGCTTCTTTTTAGGCTATGTGTCAAATCATACACTGAGGCCATTTGCCTGGTATCGCATCGCCTTCGGTATGGTCATGATCATTCTGTATGTGCCCACTCATTAGACGTTATAAGAAATAAGACACCGTCGTAAGGCACACTTGATGACATGTTCCACTCTCACGCGCACCCGCAGCCAGGCACTCGCAGACGCTTCTGCAGCTCTCTCACGAACCAGCCATTGATCCAAATCAATCCATAGCCGTTGGGTACTGGCGACAACCACCACGGAAGCATTTCGGCGCACTTCCAGTGTGCGCCGAAATGCCGTATACCTCATCCGCCATGACCCACTTGGCACTCACCTCGCAAGCCCCGAAGACTTCTCAATGTTCAGGATAGGCGAACAGCCGTTCGCCCTACTCTTCCAGCATCTCACACGGCGCAATCGTCACGCGCTTGCCGGCGCGGGCGATCTTCAGCGTCACGATCTCGAATGGCTTCAGGTCCAGCGTGAAGTCTTGCGCGGCGCCATCCATGCTCAGCGTCATGGTAGTGGCCTGTCCGGCTGATTCGACGACGCGCGCGATGAGGGCATCGTCGTTTTCCGCCTTGCGCAGCGCGCCCAGTTGCACGGTGGCGGGCGTGATTTGCAGGAAGGGGTGGGCGGCTTCCTGCGGGTCCAGGTGCGGCGTGGCCGGATAGAACACGGCGAACATCTCCGGCGGCTGGTTCAACTCTGCCGCGGCGGGCACCAGCGCCTCGGTGATCTCTTTGCTTGTGCCAACCAGCAGGCGGAAGCTGGTGTCGATCTGGCCCTGGTCCATGAAGGTGTGATGCTCGTTGGGTTCGATGGGCTGGTCGCCCCCGCGCGTATGCACGGCGCTGCGCGTCAGGCTCAGGCCCAACGTGCCGTCGGGCGTCACGGCGAAGCCATATTGCCCGTTGTTCACCACGCCGATGGAAAGTTTCTGGGTGCGCGCCTTGCGGGCCGATGGCCGTGCCGACTTGGGCTGTTCGGTTTCATCCAGGCGCACCCAGCGATTCTGTGAATGTTCGCTGCCGTCGGCGGCGCGTTCGGCGATGCCATAAGGCACTTCGCAGGTCACCTTGGGCTGGGGCAGGTTGAACGGCAGCACCAGTTTGGCCATCTTGCGGCGTTCCTGCCAGAACAGGCGCGTGCTGATGTCGATTTGCGGCAGGTCGGTATACAGCGTAACCTGGATCGACGCTTTGGACGCTCGCCACCCGCTCAAGCACTCCACCGTGCAGGCCAGCTCGCGCGTCATCCCTTCCGTCACCAGGTCGTTGGACGGCAACACGCGCAACGCTGCGCCGGTGGTGCCGTCTTCGCCCGCCCACTGCTCGCCCACCTGTTCGGGCGTCAGCGCAGTGAATTTGCCGGCCGGCGTGTTGAAGTCACCGTTCGACTCGCCGCCCCAGGCGTCGCCCGTGTCGCGCATGGCCGCCAGGTGCAGGGGGGCGCTCAAGAGCTCGCGTGAGGTGGTTTTGTCCACCAGCGAAGTCAGGCAGGCCGTCTCATGTTCGAAGGTGGCGCGCAGCCAGCGGTTTTCCAGCGTGATTTGTCTGGCCGTCTGGCGCACTTCCAGCGGCGCGGGTTTAGTGGTGCGCTTAGCAGGTTTGGTGTTGGGGTGCACCTCGTAGCGCCGCACCGCCATCGGCGGCATCTCGGCGATGAACTGGATGTGCGGCTGGCCGCCGCCGTTCGTCTGTTCGAATGCGCCGCCGCCCGTCTGGCAGGGCACCGGGTTGCCCTGGTCGTCGAACAGGGCGAAGGGATGCCGGCCCGTCTCGGGGCGATAGTCGATCAAGAAATGCCCGCCCATTGCCACCTTGAGCGGATAGGGGTGTGGGTTGAACACGTACAGCGGCACGCTGCCCAGTTCGGGGGGCGTGGCCGGCAACAGTGCGTTCTGTGACTTGAAGATGATCTGGTCCGCGATGTGCATGGCGTAGCCGAAGTAATCCATCACGCCGGGTAGCGCCGCCTCGGCCAGTGAGCCGCACATCGTGTCGTGGAAGGTGTTGAAGATCGCCGCCTTCCAGGCGCGGCGTAATTGCTTTTCGGGGTATGGCAGCCCGGCACGCCACCAGGCAATCGCCGCCCATTTCTCCGCCGCGCTCAGCTTCGCCTCAACCTGGCGCATACTGCGCTTGATGGGCGCTACGGACGTATAGCAACCGGCAAAGGTGCGCTGCAATTCACCGGCGTGCACGGGAATGCTCTGCACCGGCAACTGCTCCTTGATGCGTGCCAGGTAGGCTTCGGGGGTGCTATGTTGCACCAGAACGTCGGATGTCTCGGCTATTAAGGTGCGCAACCCCAACAGGTCGGCACGGGTAGGGCCGCCGCCGTGGTCGCCCAGGCCCCATAGCACCAGCGTGTCGTGGCCCGTTTCACGCGCGAGCGTCACGCCTTGTTGCGCCTGCTCCACCGAGGTCTTCACGTATGAGACGGGTGTATCCACCCGCCCGGTGCAATACCAGCCCGTATCGGGGCGCAGCCCAAACACGCGCGTGCCGTCGTGGCCCTGCCATTGATATAGCGCCGCCGGCAAGTCTAACTGGCTGGCGACGGGCCGGCAATGGATGTACAGCTCGTAGCCGGCCTTGGAGAGGATTTGCGGCAGGCTAGCCGGGTGCCCGAACGTGTCGAAGTTATAGGCCACCTTGGGCGCTGTGCCGAACTTCTCCTTGAAGTAGCGCCGGCCTTCCTGGATCACCTGGATCACCGTCTCGCCGGTGGGCATGTTCAAATCGGGCTGGATATACCAGCCGCCCGAGATGTTCCAGCGGCCTCGCTTCACCAGCTTGCGGATGCGCTTGAACAGTTCCGGGTCGCTTTCTTCGATCCACTCATATAGCACGCTCTCGTTGTGGTTGAAGATGAATTCCGGGAACTCATCCAGCAGGTCGGCGGCGGTGTGAAAGGTGGAGATGCCTTCGCGCGCACCTTCCTGCCATGTCCACATCCAGATCGGGTCGATGTGCGCCTGGCATACCAGGTGCACGATGGGGCGGTTATCAGCCGGGTTCACGTTTGCTCTATTGTTTTTCTGCTTATCCTTTGGCATTGTACTCACCTAAGAAGCGCGCAGCGTGCGCGCGAATCTCACCCTAGTCTGCCGAATTCACGCTCCAGTTGTGTCACACCGATCTGGATCATCGTCGGGCGACCATGCGGGCAGGTGCGTGGCGAATGGCACGCTTCCAGGTCGCGCACCAGGGCGGCCATCTCGGCGTAGGTCAAAACGCGACCGGCCTTGATCGCCATGCGCTTGCATACGCGGCGCACCACGCGCGCCTCGATGTCTTTGGCCAGCGGCGCGTCGCCCATTTCCAGGTCGGCCACGATTTCGCGTAGCGCGGCGGCGATGTCATCCTGGATCATCTCGGCCGGCACCGTGCGCACCAGGAAGGTGTTGCCGCCGAAATGATCGATCTCAAACCCGAGTTCGTGCAACGTAGCCAGGTTTTCTTCCAGCAGATGCGCGCTCTCGGCCGGCACGTCCACGGGGGCTGGGTCCAGCAGGTTTTGTGCGACGGTGCTGCCCATCTCGCGCGCGGCCATCATGCGCTCATACATGATGCGCTCGTGGGCGGCGTGCTGGTCGATCAGGTACAGCCCTTCCGGCCCCTCGGCGATGACGTAGCTGGCCGCCAGTTGGCCCAGGATGCGCAGCGCGGGCAACTGGGGGAATCTTGGATTGGCTGCCGAGATTTGAGACTCGAGATTGGGGATTGGAGATTGTGGCGGGGCGTTACGGGCGATCCCCACACGGTCCCAGGTTTCGGAACCGGCGAGGGGGGATTGGAGATGCGCAGGCGGGGGTTGGAGATTGGAGATTGGAGATTGTGCATCTCCAGCTTCCAGTCTCGAATCGCCAATTTCTAATCTCACATCCCCGCTCTCCTGTCTTCGATCCACAAAAATACTGGGCGGCTCGGGCACGGGCAGGTGATCGAGCAAGGCGCGGCGCACGGCGCGCTGGATGGCGCTGAAGACGGCTTCGGCGTCGCGGAAGCGTACCTCGGCCTTGGCCGGATGGACGTTCACGTCCACGTCCTCCGAGGGCAACTGCACCATGATCACCGCCACGGGGTAGCGCCCGGTCATCAGCAGCGTGTGATATGCCTGGATCACCGCGTATGAGAGCTTGGCATCTTGCACGGGCCGGCCGTTGACGAACAAAATGATCTTGCTGCGGTTGGCGTGATCCATCGCCGGCAACGCCACGTATCCGTGAACGTGGATCGAGGATTGGCGATTGTGGATTGACGATTGACGATTAGGCATTTGAGATTGGAGATTGTGCACTCGCGTCCTCCCCAGCCAATTCTGAGCTTGTTTGCGGTGATGAATCGTCAATCGTCAATGATAAATCGTCAATTCCATCAATCTCTGATTTCGAATCTCGAATCTCGCCGACTGGGATCATCTGCTCCACGGCGCTGGCGCCGAAGACCTCGATCAACACGTCGCGCAGGTTGCCGTTGCCCAGCGATTGGAAGGCGCGCCGGTTATCGTGCAGCAGTGTGAAGCGCACGTGGGGGTAGGCCAGCGCATAGCGCGTGACCATCGCATCGATGTGCCCGCGCTCGGTCTGGTTGGACTTCAAAAACTTTAGCCGTGCCGGCACGCGCGCGAAGAGATGCTCGATAGTCATCGTGGTACCGGGTGTGCGCCCGATGCGCTCCTGGCTAATGATTTGCCCGTTATCCACGCGAATCAACGTGCCGGTTTGCTCGTCCAAGTGGCGCGTGCTGCACGTCACCGAGCTGACCGAGGCCACGCTGGCCAACGCTTCGCCGCGAAAGCCCAACGTCATGATGTGCGATAGGTCATCCACCGAGCGCAGCTTGCTGGTGGCGTGGTGCATGAAGGCCAGCGTCACCTCATCGGCGCGAATGCCGCTGCCGTCGTCGCTGATGCGGATCAGTCGCCGCCCCCCTTCAGCGCATTCAATCTTGATGTCGCGCGACCCAGCGTCGATCGCGTTTTCCACAAGTTCCTTTACCACCGAGGCGGGCCGCTCCACCACTTCGCCGGCTGCAATGCGCGCCACCAAGGTGTCGGGTAATATCTGAATTGGCATACTTAAAATACAATGCGTCCGTCTTCGGATGCCCGGCTTGTTGAGCACCGGCGGCTATATTCAGCGTAGAAGCCTGGCATCCCGGAGACCATTAATGCTCTGCAGGGCGCAAGTCCTGCATGGCCAACTGCAATTTGCGTTCGCCATTCCACTCGTTGATATCGAGTTGGAAAGCTACGTCAATCTTAGCACCCGTGCTCAGTTCCCTGGCGCGCTCGCCCATGCGCCAACCGATTGCCTCCCACAGCGCACCGCGCGCATCCTTCAGGCGCAGTTGCAGGTGCGGCGGCTGATCGGACGGCTGGCCCACGCGCCGGATATTCTGCACCGTTACGTCGCAGGCGGCGAAGGTGGGCTTGAGGTTTGCCATGCCGTGCGGTTCCAGGCAGGCCAGTTGAGTATAAGTGTCCCACGAGAGTTTGTGCAGGTTCACCCGGCTGTCGATGCGCAAGGGGCGCGTCCAGCCGCCGGCGGGCTGCCGGCGCCGCGCGATTTCCACCAACCGCCGGCGTAGCTCGTCTATGTGGCTGGCCTGCATGGTAAACCCGGCCGCGGCGGCGTGCCCACCATAGCGCATCAATAGATCGTGGCATTCGTCGAGCGCCGCGGTGATGTTAAATTCGGCCACGCTGCGGCACGAGCCGCGCGCCTCGCCGCTTTCGGCGTCAGCCTTGCCGAGGCTGACGACCACCGCCGGCTTATAGAAGCGCTCCACCAGGCGTGACGCGGCCAGCCCGATCACCCCGGCGTTGAAATCGCCGTCTGAGGCGAAGAGCAAGGGCACTTCTTCGTCGCCATCGGCGAAGGCGGTTTGTTCGGCAAGTTGTGCGACGGTGGCGGTGACCTTTTGGCGCTCGCTGTTGCGTTCGTTCAGCCGCAGCGCGAGCTGGCTGGCGAGTGATTCGTCATCCGTGCTGAGCAGCTCATAGGCGTCGCGCGCGGTGTCTAATCGCCCGGCGGCGTTCAGGCGCGGTGCCAGGGTGAACCCCACCGTCTGCGCGGTGACGGCGCCGAGTTTGACCCGTGCGGCCAACGCCAGGAAGCGCACGCCCGGACGCGGCTGCGTGTTGATGCGGATCAATCCCTCGCGCACCAGTTGGCGGTTCTCGCCGACCAGGGGCACCACATCGGCCACAGTGCCAAGCGCCACCAGGTCCAGCAAGGGTTCCAGCGCCTCGGTTACGCTCTGGCCGTGCAGCCGTTCGGGGCTGCTGTCAAAGAGCCCCTGCGCCAGCCGATAGGCCACGCCCACCCCCGCCAGCGACTTGAAAGGGTAGGCGCAATCGGCCCGATGCGGGTTGAGCACGGCGTAAGCCCCTGTCAGGAGGCCGTCGCCCACCTCATGATGGTCGGTCACGATCAGGTCCAGCCCGATGTCGCGGGCGTGCGCGGCTTCCTGTTTTGCGCGCGCGCCGCAATCCACCGTGACGACCAGTTCCGCGCCCTGGGCTTTCAAATGGTCCAGCGCCTCGGCGTGCAGGCCATAGCCCTCGTCGAAGCGGTTGGGAATGTAGACCTGCGTGCGCGCTCCCAACAGATCCAGGGCTTGATGTAACAGCGCACAGGCCGTCACGCCATCGCAGTCGTAATCGCCGTAGATGGCGATCTGTTCGCCTGCGCGGATGGCGCGCAGGATGCGCTCGATGGCCTTGGGCATGTCTTGCATGCACATTGGATCGGCTGTGTCGGGCTCGTCGGCCAAGAAGCGCTGCATGCTCTCGAAATTGGTCAGCCCGCGTGCCCATAGCACCTGTGCCACCAGAGGCGGAATTTCCGCCGGTGCGCTAAAGAATTGGATGGGGGCGTAAGGCGCAATGTCCCAGGTGGTGCGGTGTGTAGAAGGCATGCAGAATTGATTTGGCCGAAAAAGAAAACCCGGCTCAGGCCATCCGGCAAGCTGAGCGCGGGTTTCAGTTTCTTACCAACCGAAATCACATGAAGCTAGAACCAGTTCTGATTCTTGCAGAAGTCGGTGATGAAGGGAATGACGAATTCCTTTTCGTTGTAGGCCTGGACAGCGTAGTAAATCGTTACTGCGAGCCAGAGGATAGGAACCAAACACCCTACGACTGGGATGAGCCCCAGGATGATGCTGATGACGGCCAGAACGACACCCAGGGCAATGCTTTGAACCGCGTGCTTGCGCATGACTGGGTTGGTCTTCATTGTATCGGATACCAGGATAACGATACCGACGATTGGAATGGGGTAAGTGAGCGCGGATAGTAGCTTTTCATTGCTCGAATCACTAGTGGTCGGGGGCTGCTCGGACATAGTTAAAGATCCTCCTCGCTAGATAACTAGATAGACAAATGGATGAATCTGAAATGAACGTTTATTATTCTAAGCCATAAATCGGCTTTCGCAAGAGGTTTAAGCTAACTTACAATGGGAAATACACCAAAAATTCTGTTTATGGGCACCCCGCAGTTCGCCGTGCCGGTGTTGGATGCGCTCGCGCAACACTTTGACGTGGTGGCCGTGGTGACGCAGCCCGACGCGCCGGCCGGTCGTGGCCGCAGCCTGCTGGCTTCGCCCGTCAAACAGTATGCGCTGCAACGCGGCCTGCCCATTTTGCAACCGCCCAGCCTGAAACCGCCCGAAGTGGTGGCCGCACTGCGCGATTATGCCCCCGATGCAATCGTGGTGGCGGCGTTTGGGCAGATTCTGCGCCGAGATGTGCTGACGCTGCCGCCGCGCAGTTGCGTCAACGTCCACGCATCATTACTCCCGCGCTGGCGTGGGGCTGCGCCGATCAGCGCCGCCATCGCCGCCGGCGACCGGACCACCGGCGTGACGATCATGCTGATGGAAGCCGGGGTGGACTCGGGCCCCATCCTCTCACAGCGCAGCGAGCCGATTCGCGCCGACGATACGACGGCGTCGCTCACCGAACGCCTGTCCACGTTGGGCGCGCAACTCCTGGTGGAGACGCTGCCGCGCTGGCTGGGCGGTGAAATCACGCCCCAACGCCAGGATGAGGCGCTGGTGACCAAGTGTGGCCAGCTTAAGAAGGAAGAGGGGCGCATCGATTGGACGCGCAGCGCGGCGCAGATTGAGCGGCACGTGCGAGCCATGATCCCCTGGCCGGTGGCCTGGACGACCTGGCAAGGCAAACAATTGCAGGTGAAGCAGGTGCGCCTGTGGCCACAGCCCCTTTCAGTGGCGCAGGTGCCCGGCGCCGTCTTTTCCAGCGCTAAGGCGCTGGGAGTACAGTGTGGCGAGGGCGCGCTGGAATTGTTGGAAGTGCAACTGGAAGGGAAACGCAGCATGCCCGCAGCGGACTTCATGCGCGGCCAGCAGCAAATCATCGGCGCAGTCCTCGCGTAGGTCAACGTGTCAACGAATAGATGCAATGTAGGGCGAGTTGTTAACTCGCCCCTGTAACAGGCCAACGGGGTCAATGAATAACGAATTGCGTTGGCCGTTCCAAAACAAAAGGCCTTCCTGCGTGAAACAGGAAGGCCTTTTGGTAAAACCAAAGCCGGAAATTACTCACTCAGTACATATAACCGGAGATGGCGTAATAGATCGGTCGCAAGTCGCCGGATTGATAGACGAACACGTCGGTCAGCGTTTTGTATTGGCCGTTCCCCAAGTCCTCGAAGAGCCACGTGCGCGGGTTCGGAATCTGCAACATCTGGGGCATCCCTGGATCGTGCTCAAGCGTTTGCAACTTGGTCGTGCGTGCGCCTTGGACTGAGCTGTAATCCCAACCCCACTTCGGCGTGTAATAGGGATGGTAGATGTCCTTCACCACGTTTGCCGATGCCACGCCGTTATCAACCGTGATCAGCACCACGGCATCCTTCCAGCGCACATACATATCCGACAGTGTAATGACGGACCCGACAGGGTGATAGATAAACTTCCCGGACCATTCGCCGCTCACAGGGTTGGCCGCCTTGAGGATCGTGACGCAGTCACCATCGTGTAGCATGCTGATCTCCGGCAGATCACCGGTCACGGCTAGCCGCTCGGCGGTGATGGTGGTGCAGCTTCCCGGCGCAACGACTACGCTGGACTTCCAGCCGCATGTGCTCCAGCCGCCCACCTTGCTGGTGCGAGCTGTGGCCTCCAGGTCGTTCAGGTCGCCCTGATGCTTGATGTTCGGCGCGCTGATCGTCGCAACAGCATAGCCGCTCTTGATCAACTCCTCGCTGGTCATCCTGCCGTCCAGGAGATATACATAACGCAGGAGCGTGCCATCAGAGGTGGCGTCCAGCGCATCGCTCTCCAATCGTACCGTCTGGCCCATCACGAGCGACGCGTTTGCATCGCGCGCTGCGCTGCCCAGGCACTGGTCCAGTGCGGGCGCGGTGATACCGATGTAGCGTACTGTGGCGGTCGTACCATTCATGCTGACCTGGATGGTCTGCCCGTCGATCACATTAACCACCTGTGCCTGTTGTGGGGCCAGGTCCAACACATCTGAGGGGCGTCGTCCTGCAGCCTGAGCCGGCTGTACGGGTGCTAATGCCATCACGGCGCATCCCAACAGCGCGGCAAGCGTAATTAACTTCTGTTTCATCATGGTTCCGGTTTTACCTCCGTGCAGAGAATATCTTAACCCCACCCGGCATGCTGCGCCAGTGACTGGTGACACATTCGAGGGTGACCGGCGTCATTTGATGCCAATTGCGGCTGGCAGGCGACGTATTTCCGGGTGGTTACGTCGCCTGCCAGGGTGATATTTGAGGGTTAACCGCGGATCGCACCGGCGGTGAGGCCGCGAATATAGTAGCGTTGCAGGAACAGGAACACAATAATCACCGGGATGACGGTGATCAACGAGCCGGCCATGCGGATGTTCCATTGAATGACCGTTTGCAGGTCAAGGTCTTTCAATTTGAGCGGCAGGGTGAACCAGTCGGGGTTGTTGAGCACGATGGAGGGCCATATGTAGGCGTTCCAGGTGCCGATGAAATTCAAAATGCCCACCGTGGCGATGATGGGGGTCGCCAATGGGAAGAAAATGCGGAAGAAAATTCCCCATTGCGAGGCCCCGTCCACGCGGGCTGCATCGTGCAGTTCGCCGGGGAGCGAGGCGAAATAGTTCCTGAACAGGAAGATAGACATCGGTCCGGCGCCGTTGATGATAGGCATGATGAGGCCCCCATAGGTCACCGCCTGTGATACATCACGCCCGATGAGACCGAGTGCCTTCAAGAGTTGGATCAGGGGCACCAGCACCGTTACGCCGGGCACGAACATCATGCCCAGGAAGCCGATGAACAGAACATTGCTGCCCTTGAAGCGTGCCTTGGCAAACCCAAAGCCGGCCATCGAGAACACCAGGATGATTCCCACCACCGCCAACACTGTGATGATCATGCTATTGAAGAAATAGCGGAAGAAGTTGAGCTGATCCCAGGTGTTGATGATGATTTCCGGGTGGAACTCGTGTGGAATCAACGACTGGCTGGAGAGTACTTCCTGGTTTGACTTTAACGAAGAAGACACCATCCAGAGAAACGGATACAGGCTGAGCAGCGCATAGGCCGTCAGGACGATGTAAGAAATGGCCGCGGAGATAGCATTGCGTATCTTATCCAGGTTCATGGTGTCTCCTCATGCCTCCGTGCGCTCGCGGAAGAAGCGCAGGTTGATCAGCGCGACGACGAAGACCAGCAGGAAGAGTATCCACGACATTGCGCTTGCCATGCCGAGTTGGCGCTGGTCACCGAACCCATACTTGAAGATCTGTAACCCAACCACTTCGGTGTGGGCTGCCGGGCCGCCGTAGGTCATCAGGTAGACCATCTCGTAGCCCTGCAGCACGGCGTTGATGCTGTTGATGACGATGATCACCGTCACCGGGTTGAGCAAGGGCCAGGTGATATCCCACATCAGGTGCCAGGCATTTGCGCCGTCGATGGTGGCGGCTTCATACATTTCGCGGTCGATGGTTTGCAGCCCGGCCAGGTAGAGGATGGTCGCCATAGGCACCGCGCCCCAGATCATCACGACCATCAACGACGGCAAAGCCAGGTTCGCCTGACCCAGCCAGCCCTGTTTGGCCTGCAGGAACCCCAGGCCGATTGAGCCTAACACGCTGTTCAGCAGCCCATCGGGCTGGAAGATAAAAGTCCATACGTAATAGACGGCGATACCGGACGTGACCATCGGCAGCATGATGGCCGTGCGGTAAAACGATTGCCCGCGCCGTGCCCGGTTCAATGCGATGGAAAGCGGCAACGCGATGAGGATGGTGCCCGCCGTCACGAAGACGGCCATGATCCCGTTGTGCTCCAGGGCCTGCCAGAAGAAGCTCGAAAGCGTCGGTTCTGCATATAAGAATTGGGCGAAGTTGTCCAATCCCGCAAACTGGCAGGAAGGTGGGGCGCAGACGAATGGGATGACGGAGAAGTTGCCGAAGCCGTTCCAGCGGAAGAAGCTGAGCACGACCGAATAGATGACGGTGTATAGGCCGAAGATGAGAAAGATAATCACTGCCGGTAGCACGAACAGAACACCGCTGTTATCTTTCAAGTGTTGCCACAGGGTCTTGTGGCGCCGGTAGGTCATTGGCGGATGCTTTGCCTCGATCTGCGCTTGTGCCATGCTGTACTCCTTAATATTGGCGTCAAGCAAACATGGCCGGCCATCATGGCCGGCCATGTAACATCGTACGATTCTAGTGCGGAGAGGGACTACTGCTTGGGGCCACCGCGCGCGTCCCAGGCGGCCTTATTGGCATCGTCGATCTTCTTTACCAAGTCAGCCGGAGTTGTTTCCTTGGTGATGAATTGCTGCAAACCGACCTTCAGCACCTTCGCAGGCTCGTCAAGGATTTGAGCCTTGCTGTCGGTGAAGGGCGACTTGTCGGCGAGGGCCTTCAGCAAGCCCACCATCACGGAGCCGACCTTGTCGGGATCCGAAGAGACCTTAACGGCTGGCAGGTCGTTGGCGGTCTTGGCAAACACCGTCATCTCATCGGGCGAGGTGAGGAACTTCAAGAAGTCAATCGCTTCCTGCTGGTGCTTGCTGCTCTTCGTCACCATCGCGTCGATCAACGGCGAGGCGCTGACGTCCAACTTACTGTACTTGGAGCCTTGCAGCGGCGGAATGGCGAAGGACAGGATGTTGTCTGGGCTCATGCCCTGCGAGATGAGGAAGCCGAGCGTGTAGGTGCCGCCGATATCGAACGCGGCCTTGCCCTGCGAGAAGGCGACGTCGGCCGGGTCGATGTTGGTCTGCAGAATGTCGGCTGTCCACAGGTCGTTCGCGGCGATGTCGTTGATCCAGTTCAACACCTTCAGCGAGCAATCATTGCCAAACGAGTCGGTGCCGTTGTAGATCTTGTCATAGGTCTCGGTGCCGCAACTGGCGATCAGCAGTGGGTTGTACAGCCAGAAGTGCAGCACGTCGGGGTTCTGGACGCCGGTGACGAGAGCCGCTTTCTGGGTCTTTTCCTTGACGGCCTTCATCATGTCCATCCACTCTTCAGCGGTGGTGGGGGCCTTCTCAGGATCCAAGCCGGCGGCCTTTAGCATTTCCTTGTTGGCGAATACGAAGTAGGCCTGACCAGCGACGTAGGGCACGCTGAACGATTGACCCACATTGATGTTCTTGTGAGTGCACTTCGGGTCCTTCTGGCACTGATCGTATTGGTCCTGCGGATATACGGAAACTTTGTCGTAGGTGCCGGCCAGGAAGTTGGCCTGCCAGTCTTTATCGACAACGCTGGTCAATTCAACGAGTTGATCGGTGGCAGCCAGGTCCCATTGGCCGTTGGACCAGTAGGAAAGAATGTCGGGCAGGTCGCCGGATTGGGCGGCTGTCGTGATCTTGGTGCGATACACTTCGTCGGGGTTGTAGGCACTGACTGTTACTTTGACGCCCGTCTTGGCTTCATAATCCTTGGCAATTTGCTGCAAGGCGGGAACGTGTGCCAACTTCCACGTCCACATGGTCAGTTCAACACCATTGGAAGAGGGCTGAGCGGGCTCCGGGGTTGCTGCCGGCGCGGTAGCAGCCTGAGCTTCAGATTGAGAGGCAGTTGTGGCCTGGGGAGCTTGCGTGGCGTTTGTTCCGCAGGCTGCAACAGTCAGCGAAACGATCGCAATAGTGGCAAGCCGACCGAGCGTAGTACGTCTTGGTGCGGTCATCTTGAATCTCCTAACTCCTCTTGGGAACAGCAGATAGGTTTGGGCGAGCTGTTCTATGCGAGTGAACTCATTTGTCGCCGGCGATAGGTGCTTGTCTTGCGCGCAAAGAAAGACCTAGCCGTGTAGAAAATTATAGAGCCCTGGACTTGTATGTCAATAGGTCTGAAACAAATTGGCGTTTAGTCCTTGTTTTAATTGAATTTGGCGGACGAATATCCTATACTTGTATGTGACATTTGGTATGAATGATGACCTTGATCCCAAACTGGAGTTTTTGCCAGGGCGCAAGCTCCACAAAGATGTTGAACTGAGGATTCGCCAATACATCGACAGCAATCGGCTTGCGAAGGGGGCGCGCTTACCAACCGAAGCCGAGTTTTGCCGCTTGTTCAACGTGAGCCGCAGCACGGTGCGTCATGCGCTCGATTTATTGGAAATGGCTGGTGTGGTTACGCGCGTGCAAGGCAGCGGCACTTTCTTAAGCCGGACCGACCCGTCCCAAAACGCAAAGGAGATCGTTAAACCGGTTCCCATACGTGCGGCGAATAACACGATTGGCGTGGTGCTCTCCTACTCTAGTGAGGTCGATATCATGCAAACGGCCATCCTGCGTGGCATCGAGCATGCCGTCAAGTCGCGCGGGTATAACCTGTTATTCGGGCGCACCGATGATTGGGACGAAGCGGGTGAGTTGCGGGCGATTGACAACCTGTATCGCATCGGCGTGATGGGCTTTGTGATCCTCACAATCTCCAACCAGACAAGTACAGCCGGCGTGCGCATGCTGGTGGAGAATAAGGTGCCGGTGGTGCTGGTGGACCGTTATCTGAGCGACTTGGATACCAGTTACGTGGTTGCAGATAACTACGCCGGCAGTTACACAGCCACGGAGCATTTCATCTTGATGGGCTATCGCCAGCCGTTGTTCGTCATCGATTCCGAGAAGGGTGAAATTAGTGAGCAACTGCTCACAACCTCCATTCGAGATCGCTATGCCGGCTTCTCACAGGCATTGCGCGATTACGGCCTGACGGCGTATGCTCGCCCGCCCTTGATTGCGGACAAAACTGATCAAGATTCCATTCGCCGGTTATTAATGACCCCGCATGTGGATAAGGATCGTCCGCTGGCATTGGTGGCCGTGCACGATTATCTGGCGGCAGGCATGGTCAACACTGCCGCGCAGATGGGGCTGCACCCACCGGCGGATTTTGCCATCATCGGGTTCGACGATTTGCCCTTTGCCAGCAGCCTATCGGTGCCGCTGACCACGATCATTCAGCCGCGCTACGACATCGGGTTCCGTGCCGGGCACATGCTGGCGGATAAGATCGCCGGCGATACGATCCGCAATGAAAAGGTGTCGCTGTTGGTGTCACTCGTCGTGCGTGAGTCGTGCGGGGCGCGGCGTCAAGTGCGCCGCCTGTTCGAGAATGCCAACCTAGGCCCAGGACACTTCGCGCCGTAAAAGAGAGGCCAACCCAGGCTGGCCTCTCTTCCTATTCGTTGCCTGTGCTATTAATGGCGATACATCAGCGGGAAGTAATAGGGCCGCCATACCGGCAGCGTTTGCTGCGTACCGGTCATAGGGATCGCCCCACTGCGCGCCGCATCGAAGTGGAAACCGCCCCATGCGATGGCTGTGGAATGCGCTGTGCCGGCGGTCTCCCAGACGAACATCAGCCCGTTGTAGGCCCCTACTGCGACATCCACCAGGCCGTCATTATCCAGGTCGCCAATGGCCGGCGTGCTCACGACCCAATCACCGGTCTGCTTCGGCCAACCGGAGACAGGCGTGCCGTCGTGCTTTAGAGCGACAATCGCGCCACTGTGATTTCCAACGATGATCTCCGGGTAGCCATCGCTATCGATGTCTGCGGCCACAGGCGAGGCGTAGGTGGTTGCGCCGGTGTTATAGGGCCAGCCGCTGACGGGTGTGCCATCGTTGCGCAACGCAAACACCTTGCCCGCGAGGGTGCTGACCACCACTTCATATTGGCCATCGCCGTCGATGTCTGTGACCAGTGGCGACCCTACTACGGCCTGGCCCAGGCGCACCGGGAAGCCTGGCAGAGAGAGGCCGTCGCCGCGCCAGGCGTAGAGATTGCCGTCACCCGATGCGACTACGACATCGCGATAACCATCTTGGTTCAGGTCCACCAAGACGGGCGAGCCATAGACCCAATCGCCCGTCTGGTGTGGCCATAGCACGGAGAGAGGTGTGCCATCCGCATGCCAGGTGTACACACGCCCACTGGTGGATCCGGCGACAATCTCCGGCACACCATCGCCGTCCAGGTCGCCTACCGCCGGAGAAGACGCGATGATTGTGTTGCTCGTCTCGCTCACGACGCCGCCGGTCGAGATCGGCCAGCCGGGGTAAAGTGTGCCATCGGGCTTGTAGATGTAAATCTTGCCGTCTCCAGCCTGTAATATGATCTCCAGCCCTGGGGTTGCATCCAATTGCGCGAGTGCGGGCGTCGATTTGATCGTATTAGCCACGCTGATTGGGAAACTGGTCAGGAGCGTGCCATCGTCGGCGTGCCAGGCATAGAGCTTGCCGTCGCCGGAGCCGATGACGATCTCTGTGCGCCCATCTACATCGATGTCCCCCGCCGCCGGCGAACTGCGCAGTAGCGAGCCGATTTCCTGGCTCCAGCGCGAGGATCCATCTGCGTTCCAGGCGGTTACGTGGCCGTCTTGCGAGGCCCCCACCAGCAACGTGGTTGTGTCATTCAGCGTTACCATCAGCGCTGATGCGAAGATGCTGCCCGGCATCGTCTGTGGCCAGCCTGAACTGGTCGTCATGTGCGCTGGTTGTGCTGGAGAGACGGCATTGTCGGCCAGGCGGAGCGTGGCGCTATAAGAAGCCCATAGCTCGGGTGCAATTGGGAAGCGGAACCAGTCTGTGTTCAGGGCGCCTGCACTGGTGATGTAGGTGCTATAACGTGGGTAAGCCTTCCAGATGGGATGTGTCTCCAGC
>DAOUFG010000055.1:0-18398 GCA_034430115.1 Thermoflexales bacterium
CGCCGGCCAGGGCGCTCAGGCGCTCGCGCAATGCGCGATTGGCTGAGACGCCGCCTCCCACCACGATGCCCTTCACGTCATACTGCTCGGCGGCGCGGATCGTCTTCTCGGCCAGCCAATCTGCCACCGACTCCTGGAAACTGGCGGCGATGTCGGCCACCGGCACACGCGCCGGGAGCTTGCCATCGGTATTGCCGCCAAAATCTCGAATCGCATACAGCACGGCGGTCTTGGCGCCGCTAAAGGAAAAGTTCAGCGGCTTATCCAGTCGCGGGCGCGAAAACTTGAAGCGATGTGCATTGCCGTTCTTGGCGATGCGCTCAATCGCCGGGCCGCCGGGATAGGGCAGGCCCAGCATGCGCGCCACCTTGTCGAAAGCTTCGCCGGCGGCGTCGTCCACCGTGTGACCGAGCAATTCGTAGACGCCGAAATCGCGCACCAGCACCAGTTCCGTGTGCCCGCCCGATACGATCAGCGCCAGGAGCGGGAAGGGGCGCTCGCCCAGGCGGGTGATGGGAGCATCCTCCAACCAGTGCGAATAGATATGGCCTTCCAGGTGATTGACCCCGATCAACGGTAATTCTCGCGCCAGGCAGATGCCCTTGGCGGCGTTCACGCCTACCACGAGCGACCCTGGCAATCCCGGCCCTTTGGTCACAGCCACGGCGTTGATCGAATCCCACGTGGCACCGGCCTCGGAGATCGCGCGTTGGATCACCGGCGCAATGGCTTCGACGTGCGCGCGTGAGGCCATCTCGGGGAATACACCGCCATATTGTTGATGTAATTTGATCTGCGATGCGATGATGTTTGAACGGATGATATGCCCATCGTCGATGATGGCGGCGGCTGTTTCATCGCAGGAAGACTCAATTGCCAGGATGCGCACCGGCTGGGTCTCACGAGTTGTCATTTAGTTTATTATAGTGACGTATATCGCTTGTTTGCGATTAGCTATTTTATACGGCACAGCGTAATGCATGGTGGCAGCACATGTCCCGCAAGAGAAAACTATTCGCTAAGGCACGACGTGGCGCAGCGCTCAGTTTTGATGAGTTGGCGTTGCTGGCGACGATGTTTGGGTTTGTGCTGATGCGTGTGAGCGGGAGCCATCACATCTTCAGGTGCGAGGGCGTTGCGGAATTGCTCAATTTGCAGAATGTGAAGGGGAAAGCAAAAGACTACCAGGTTCGTCAGCTATTGGCACTGATAGAAGCGTATGGATTAGGTGTTGAGGCCCAAGATGAGACGGGCGCTGAAGATGGAGAAGACGAAGATGGAACAGAATGACCATTACAGCATTAACCTGTTTTATAGTGATCGGGATGGATGCTGGGTCGCTGACATTCCGGACTTGAAGTTTTGCTCGGCGTTTGGCGATACGCCTGCGGAAGCGTTGCGCGAAGTGGAAATAGCCAAACAGGCTTGGCTGGAGACGGCGAGATCGAGCGGTCGCCCTGTTCCGCTAGCAAAGTACCGTGCGGCTATCTACGCGTTGTCCACCGCGAGTTGAGCGAAAAATCGCAAACACGTTGCGAATGAAATAGGGGTTCTCGTGACGAGGAAGTGGGCCCGACAGGATTTGAACCTGTGACCTCTGCTATGTCAAAGCAGTGCTCTAACCAACTGAGCTACGTGCCCTCGTTTCCGTGCTGGAGGATTATAGCAGATACACCCCACGCCGAAAAGCCGATTTGTGATGTTGTTTTGCCACCCAAAGAAAGAGACCCGATTTCTGATTGAGAAATCGGGTCTCTTGTGCCGAACGCGTACCAACCCCAAATCACTTGATTGCAACCTGCGCCTGGATGCACGTGCCGTGGCCAGGGGTGCTGGTGATCTTGAGTGTGCCGCCGAAGCGTGTGATGCGCTCGCGCATCGACTTCAGCCCCAGGTGACCGGGATACGATGCCTCCGGGTCGAAACCGGAGCCGTTGTCGCTTACGGTCAGCGTCAGGTAGCCATTCACGCATTTGAGCGACAGGTCCACCTGTGTCGCGCGCGCATGTTTTAGCGTGTTGTTCATCGCCTCCTGTGAGATGCGATAGAACGCCTCTTTGATGTCAAACGGCAGCGCCGGCTCGTCGCAAAAGTCAGTATTCACAGTGGCGTTGTTGCGGGCGTGCATCGCGGCGGCCTGTTTGCTTAGCGCGGCCACCAACCCTTCCGTCTCCAACGATTCCGGGCGCAGTTCGAAGATCAGCGCGCGCATTTCGGCTAGCCCGGCTTCGGCCAGCGAGAGCACATAGTTCAACGGCTCGGCCACCCGCGCGGGGTCGCGGTCCAACAAGGTGCGCGCCGTGCGCGCGCCCAGGGCGATGCCATACAGCGCCTGCGATACCGAATCGTGCAGTTCGCGACCCAGGCGCTGGCGCTCTTCCAGCACGGCCAGTTGCTGCGCCTGTTCGTACAGGCGCGCATTCTCGATGGCGATGGCGGCCTGGTTGGCGATTGCCAGCGCCAGTTGGGCGTGTTGGGGCGTGTAGTAGTTCGGCTTATCGTAATCTAGGCACAGCACGCCGATGACCCATTCCTTGCTCATCAATGGCACGCCCATCCAGGAGCGGATGTAGCTGAAGATGTTGTGCATATAGTCGCCGCCTGAAGCTGTGAAGTCTTTCGCAAGGGGGGTATCTCCGCGCACGTCGTCGATGATGACTGGCGCACGGCTGTGCAGCACTTCTTCCACCCCAGAGCGCTTGGTCAAGTTCACCTTCATCGCCTCTTCGGCGGAGATGGGCCCACGATACTCCACGTTCACTATCCTTTCACCTTCTCGGATGAAGATAGATGCGCCGCTGTAGTCCAGCACCGTCTTGAGTTGATCGAGGATCAGGCTGAGCAATGGTTGCAATTCCAGCGTGGAGGCGACGTTATGTGACACTTCCAGCAGCGCCGTCAATTCGCGCGTGCGCTCGGCGACGCGCTGTTCCAGCATCTGATAGGCCTGCATGCGTTCGGTGATGTCGCGCACCACACTTAGCACGTGCGGCTTGCCGCCATAGGTGATGGCCGCGCCGCGCACTTCCGCGTAGAACGCGGAGCCGTCTTTGCGCACGGTCATGGCCTGGGCATTGAACTCCCGGCCCGTGTAGACCATGCTCTGATAATCGCGGAAGGTCGGCTGATAGTCGGGGTGAATGATGTCGATCGGCTTCAGCCGCGTGAACTCTTCGTGCGTGTAGCCGTGCATGGCGCAACTGGCCGGGTTCGCCTCCACGATGTTCCCTTCCATGTCGGTGATGATCATGCCGTCGGTGGTGTTTTCGAAGATGCTGCGATATTGCTCTTCGCGCTCGCGAATGGCTCGCTCCGAGGCATTTTGTTGCAGCGCAGCGCCCAGCGTATTGGCGGCGGCTTTCAACGCGTCGATCTCGCTCATCGACCAGTCGCGCTCCGTTGTGCGTTCGTCGAACCCGATATAGCCCCACCACTGGCCTCTCACAAAAATGGGCACCAGCACCATCGAGAGGATATTGGCGCGCATGAGCAGGGCCTGTTCGCGTTCAGGCAAGTCGCGTGTGTTGCCATAGATCAACTGCCCGCTGCCCAGGATGCCGACCCAGCGCTCCAACCCCGCATCTTTGTAATTGAGGTGGCGCACGTCGATGTCGATGGGCAGTGGCAGACTGCCGTCGGAAGCCCAGTTATGCACCTCGCGCATGTAAAGGCTCCCATCTGCGTCCGTGCCGTTCTGGAAGATGTAGATGCGATAGACACCCGTGGCCTGCCCCAGATGTTCCAACACCTCGTCGATATTGGCGTCCAACGTACCGGAGCGCGCCAGGAAGCGCTCGGCGGCGAAACTGACCGATTCCAGGATGGCGTCGCGGCGGCGCAAGGCTTCTTCAATGCGCTTGCGGCGTGTGATATCGGTGTGTGAGCCGGCCATGCGGTAGGGTTTGCCGCTGCCATCCCATACCGATGCACCGCGCGCCAGGATCCAACGATAGGTGCCGTCTTTGTGGCGTAAGCGGTGTTCCACCTCATAAAAGGCGGTCTGCCCATTGAGGTGATTGTTCAGCGCCGTGGTGACGCGTTCCTGGTCGTCGGGGTGGATGCGCGAGCGCCACTCTTCAAACTTGTTGGGCAATTCAGCGTCGGTATACCCCAGCATGGCCTTCCAGCGGGGCGAGAAATAGACCTGGTTGGTGCGCACGTCCCAGTCCCACAGCCCATCGGTTGCGCCACGAATGGCCAGGTTGAAGCGTTCTTCGCTTTCGCGCACCTGTTGCTTGCTTTCCTGGATGTGTCGGAGCATGTCCTGGAAACCGATCATCAGTCGCCAGCCTTCCGTCTCGGTGCGATATTGATTCACCGGCACGGCCGGGATTGCGTCGGGGTCGCGGATGATTTGTTCGAACAGGTGCAGCAGGGTGCGATAACTACTTAAGGCCGGGCGCACGGCCACGTACATGACCAGGAAGACGAACACGAACATGGCCGTCATCAGCCCGAGCGAATTGCGCAGGTAAGCCTGGTTTTCGGCTTCGATGTCGCCCAGGTACATGCCGGTGCCGATGTAACTATCCCATTCTGGGATGCCCACCACGTATGAAATCTTGGTTTGTGGTTGTGTGCTGCCGGGAGCGGGATACTGATATTCCACGTATCCTTCACCGGCCGGGCTGCGCGCGGCACTGATCAATGCGTTGACGATGTTCTTGCCGTTGACGTCCATCAATTCCCACGAGGTTCCTTCACGCGTGGGCGTGTAGGGCTGGGTGACGGCTTCACCGCTGTAACTGCCCATGAACAGGTAGTTCACCCCCGACGTGTCGGTGAACGACATGCGTTGGATCAAATCTCGCCCGATCATGCGCGCCTGTTCGGGTGAAATCTGTCCGGCGCGCTGTTGCGCGCGCACCGGTTCGATGGTGTTTAGGCCCACCTCCACCAGGCGATGCAATTCGTTTTTGCGCTGTTCGATGTTTTGATTGGCGTAGCCATTGACGAAATAGGTGAAAAGAAGTGCGTAGCCGGTCAATACCAGGATGACGGCCAAGGCGATTTGCGCATAGCTGCTATCCAGGAAGCGCACGATCTGGTCGATCCAGCGGGAGATACGAATGAGAAGGGTGGGTCTCATAAAACTACTGATACAGGAACGCCACACCGGGGGCGTTCCTGTTCAAAACAGGCAAGCGATTTACACAGTTTTGCTGAGCTGCTCGGCGGGCACCAGGCCGATGCGCACGGCGTAGAGCGCAGCCTGGGTGCGGCTTTGCACGCCCAACTTGCCCAACACGTTGCTGACATGCGTCTTCACGGTCTTCTCGCCGATGTGGAGCGCGTGAGCGATCTCTTTGTTAGACTGGCCCTGTGCCAGCAGGCGCAACACGTCGGTTTCGCGCTCGGTGAGCGCTTCGGGGCTTTCGGGCGCGCGCACCTCGCGCATCAGGCGCGCCGCGGCCTTGGGCGAAAGTTGCACCTGCCCGGCGGCGGCGGCTTTGATGGCGCGGCATAGCTCATCGGCCTCCGTGTCTTTCAACAGGTAGCCGATTGCGCCGGCGCGCACAGCGCCGACCACCGACGCATCTTCCAATACGCTGGTGAGCGCGATCACTTCCACGTCCTGCGTTTCGCGCCGGATCGCGCCGATAGCGGTGATGCCGTCCATCACGGGCATGAGCAAGTCCATGAGGACGACGTCGGGCTTTAAGTCACGCACCTTTTGCAGCGCTTCCGCGCCGTCCTGTGCCTCTCCAATAACCTCCAGTTCCGGGTCCAGGCTCAAGAACATGCGCAGGCCCTGACGGACCACACTATGGTCATCGACGATAAGAATACGGATAGGCATATTAACTTCACCTCTGTGGGGCATGATGCTGGGGCATTGTTCGGTGCGCGTTGGCCGCCGAATCTTGCGCCGGAACCCTACACGGAATCGTCCTGTTTTCTTTGTACTTCTTCAGATTATATGCGGGGCGCACCAAATGCGGTAGATTTTGTCGTCAGCACGACGCGCGCCGGCGCGCCATCCGCCCCGGCGATCTTGAGCGGCAGCGCGATGAGTTCATAATCGCCATCCGGCACGCCGCGCAACAGCAGGTTTTCGATGATGAGTATGCCGGCGCGCTGGCATGTTTTGTGCGTTGGCAGGTCGCTGCTATCGGCGGCATCCACGGAGGGGGCATCGGTGCCGATCAGCCGCGCGCCGGCTCGCCCCAGCCACTCGGCCGCTTGCGGGGTGAGGGGTGCGTAAGAGGGGTCGAACTGTGTGCCCTGTGCCTCACTCGCATGCGTGTGAATCAACACGGCCAGCCCGCAAAGGGTGCCTGGCAATGCGCTACACAGGGCTTCGGGGGTGATTTCGCTCTGCGCGTACAGGCTCACCACGCGCGCGGGGCCAATCAGCGCATGCAAGTCCAGCGCGTCGATGCCCGCTGCGCCGTCTGCATAGTGCCTGGGCGCATCGATGTGCGTGCCGGCGTGTACGCTCATGCTGATGCTGCTCACGTTGCACGCGTCGCCCCTGGCGATTTGCGCTACCGGTTGAATGACCACCGGCGGGTCACCTGGGTAGACCGGCGTCTGTGCAGAAAGCGTGCGCGTGATGTCGTAAATCATTTAACGACCTTGAAGTTGAACATGGGCGCTTGCCACTTCATCATCGGCGTCACCCATACCAGGACGAGTATTTCGGCGCTCCGTGCGGTGATGATGTTGCCCAACTCCACCTCCGATTGCCAGCCGAACCATTTCCTTCGCATAGTGGCAGTTTGCCAGGCTGTCAAGGCGTTGCGGCGTCGAGACATGTTTGTATTTTGGCATCCACCTGCTTGAAGGTTTCCGCCACGTCGTCGCCGTTGATGGCCTTGTGCACGCCATCTGCCACGGCTGATTGCACCAGCCCGGTGTAGAAGTTGCCGCACTGGGTTGGATAGCTGGGCGGGTAGATGGCCATATCGGCGCTCTGATAAAACACCTGCATATTCGCCGGGGGCTCTTTGCTTGCCGTGGAGGAATCTGCCGCGAGTGAGGTGAGCACCGGCAACCCAACGTGGTTAAGCGCGATGGCGTGTTGCACTTCGGGGCTGACCATCGTTTTCAAGAACGCCCAGGCCAGATCCCGATGCGTGGATTGTTTGGCGATGCCAAATCCATAGGTGAGTGTGCCGGTATAGCGTCCGTCTGGATGCGCGGGCATGCGTTGCACGTCCCACTCAAATAGCTTGCCGATTTGCTGTTGCAGCATATTGCTGCTGCCCGCAATGCCAAACATCACGGCACACTTGGCGCTGATGAAACAGCCCCTTCGCGCGTTGAGCGGCATGGCGACCTGATAGCGTGTCCACAGGTCGATGTAAGCCTGGATGCCCGCCAGCGATTCCGGCGTGCTAAAGGTGGATTGTTTGCCGTCGGCGCTCAATACGTCGCCGCCGTAGCCACGGATCCAGGGCACCAAGTAGCCCCACCACCCGGGGTCCAGTTGCCCAAAGTAGGAATAGTCCACGCAGGTAACGTCGCCGTGCACTGCTTGAATCTGTTTGCAAGCGGCCAACATGTCGTCCCACGTCCAGTCCGGGCTGGGAGAGGAACTGCCGGAATCTGCGAAGAGACCCTTGTTGTAATACATCTCGACGTTATCCATCACTGCCGGGATCACGTAAAGCCCAGGCGCGTGGCTCACGCCACCCAGCGCGAGCGCGTGGGCGTCGATATCCTCTCGTTTAAAGCCGGCGTCGGAGTTGGCAATTTCGCTCATGTCCAGCAGTAACCCTGCATCCACCAGTGAGGGCGTCAATGAGTCAATCGACCAGACGATGTCCGGGGCGCTGGTGGTGTTGAGCTTCGTGCCCAGTTCGGTCGCCGGGTCACTGCTGATCGGGTCGAGGACGATTCGCACTTCCGGGTGCTGGGTTTGGAAGGCTTTCACGATGACGTCCAGCACTTCGTCAACCGGCGATTGGCGGTAGGTATAGATGCGCAGGATGACCGGTTCCGCGGGCGTTGGCGTGAGGGGTGGCGCAGGTGCCAGAAACCCGCACGAAAGAAGGCTCAAGCTCAGCGTGAAGGCGAGCGCCCGCGTCAAGATGTTGCGCAAGGGTTTCATGGCTCATGGTATAGCACGAAATCCATGAAATTGGAACTCTATTTCGATGGAAGGCACATTTACAGGGCGGACGGCTTAACATTCGCTTAATCAATCCTTTACATTGACTTAAATGTGCGTTGATAACCTCCCATTCCAGAGGAGATTTATAAGTATCAATGAAAGCAAATAAGACAACGTTTGTCATCTCTACTGCAATTGCAGCGGCAATTGCACTGACGGCGTGCGGTGGTGCTACACCTACCGCGCAGGTTGTGAAAGAAACTGTTGTTGTTCAGCAGACGGCGGTAGTCAAAGAAACACAGGTCGTGGAAATAACAAGCACACCCGATGCGAGCATGGCTGCGGAGCCAACCGATGCACCCGGGTCTGTGCAACTGAATGCTTCGGGCGCGACTTTCCCCCAGCCGCTCTATGAAGACTGGGCCTTTGGTTATAGCCAGGTTGATCCTTCCGTGGTGATTAACTACGGCGGTGGCGGTTCTGGCCAGGGCATCAAAGACATCAAGGCCGGAAACGTTGACTTCGCCGGCTCTGATGCGCCGTTGTCGGATCAAGACTATACCGATAACCCGAACCTGCAAATGCTCCCCACCGTGGCGGGCGCAGTCGTGTTGGCCTACAACGTGCAAGGCATCACAACCCCGATCACGCTGAATGGTGACGTGGTGGCCGGCATTTACCTGGGCACGATTGAGAACTGGAATGACCCTGCGATTGCTGCGTTGAACCCGGACGTAACGTTCCCCAACACACCGATTAACGTGGTGCACCGCTCCGATGGTTCGGGCACGACCAATATCTTCACCCACTATCTCTCGGCTGCGAGCGCGGACTGGAAGAGTGGTCCTGGCGCTGGCACGTCGGTTGATTGGCCGGTGGACAAACTGAAGCGCGGTCAGGGCGGCAAGGGCAACCCCGGTGTGGCCGCTGCGATTCAGAATACCACTGGCGCCATTGGCTACGTGGAATTGGCCTATGCCAAGAACAATGGCATCCTGTATGCCAAGATGGTCAATCCTGCTGGCAAGACCGTGGAAGCCAGCATCCCCAGCACCGTCGCCGCTTTGGGCACGGCCCAGTTTGATGAGCACCTGGCGACCTACATCGTGAACAGCTCGCCGGATGATGCCTGGCCGATTGCCGGTGTCACATACTTGCTGGTGAACAAAGACTACCAGGATTGCAAGAAAGCCGAAAAGTTGGTCAACTTCATCAACTGGGCGCTCACCTCAAAGGCAGCCAGTGACCGCGCGGCCAAGCTGCTCTACGCACCGCTGCCCGGCGATGTGCTGACGAAGGTTATCGACACAGCCAAGACGATCACTTGCCAGGGCCAGCCGATAAAGATGGCTCAGTAAGCGTTTTTTGGTGAAATGGGAAAAGAGCCTCCCGCGCGAGCACGTTGTCGGGAGGCTGTTTTTGTCTGTGGGTAGTGGTGTTCTGCCTGCCCGGTGTAATAAGCGTTTCATGGGGCAGCGGGCAGGCAAGAAGATGAGAGAGGTGTATGACAGCAATCAGTGAACCGCGGCGAGAGCGACAGCCATCTTCGGCGATCAACCGCATGCTCCAGCATGGTGACATACCTTACAAAGTCATCATTGTGTTAGCTGCGCTGGCTGTACTCGTGTTAATGATCGGCGTAGGAGTGATGCTGTGGATTGCATCGGGCGAGACGCGCGCGAGTGAGGGCCTGTCGTTCATCACCGCGCAAGAGTGGAACCCGGTGGGCGGCCAATTCGGAGCCGCGCCATTCATCGCCGGCACGCTCAGCACATCACTACTGGCATTGATTTTGGCCGTGCCGTTGGGGCTGGGAATCGCTATCTTCTTGGCCGAACTTTGCCCGGCGAAACTGCGTGCCCCGCTAGGGTTCCTGGTGGAGCTGTTGGCGGCCATCCCGAGCGTTGTTTATGGCGCCTGGGGCATCTTCGTGTTCATCCCGGCGGTTGTGCAGCCGGTGGGGAACTTCTTGATGAACACCTTTGGCACACCGGGGCAAGGGGTTGAATTGCCGCTCTTTGAGGGGCCGTTCTTCGGCGCGAGCTACCTGGCAGCCGGACTTATTTTGGCGGTTATGATCCTGCCCACGATTGCGGCGATTTCGAGAGATGTGTTGTTGGCTGTTCCGCGTACC
The DNA here is from genome assembly GCA_034430115.1 of Thermoflexales bacterium. Classification (GTDB taxonomy): domain Bacteria; phylum Chloroflexota; class Anaerolineae; order J036; family Brachytrichaceae; genus CAIXPS01. Next base: position 10,194 of record DAOUFG010000055.1, read on the forward strand.
CAGCGCGAGGGGGCGTTTGGCATCGGCTGCACGCAATGGGAGACGATCTGGCAGGTGGTGTTGCCCTATGGGCTTTCGGGCATCCTGGGTGCGGTGATCCTTGGCCTGGGGCGTGCTCTGGGCGAGACGATGGCCGTTACGATGGTGATCGGAAACGTCGCGCAAGCGTCGGCGTCGTTGCTCAGCCCCGGCTATACCATGGCGAGCGTCATCGCCAACGAGTGGGGCGAAAGCCGCACGCCGGCTTATTCTAGTGCGCTGCTGGAAATCGGTCTGATGCTGTTCGTCATGAGCCTGTTGTTGAACTTGTTGGCGCGTTTACTGGTATGGAGCGTGGCGCGCCGCACGCCGGAACAACGCGCGTAAGGGAGTAAAGAACAGAAATGAGTGCATCTGCTACAACTTCGCCACTCCAATCGCGTATGCGCGAGCGCCGTATCAAGGCGTCTCGGCAGCATGAGGCCCTGCGCCGTTTTACGAATGTATTTATGCTGGGGCTCACCGGGCTGGCGACGCTCATCGCGTTGGTGCCGCTGGCATGGATCATCTTCGAGGTGTTTGCGCGCGGCTCGCAGGCGTTGTCGTGGGAATTTTTGACCCAGACCTTTAAGCCGACTTCGTTGGGCGGTGGTGGCGTATTACATTCCATTGTAGGGACGGTGGTCCTGATCGGCCTGGCTTCGCTTTTTTCTATCCCGCTGGGCATCCTGGGCGCTTTTTATGTGGTGCGTAACCCCAATACCACCCTGGGGTTGGCGGTGCGCTTCGGCACCGACGTGTTGGCGGGGTTGCCATCGATTGTGGTGGGCTTGTTTGTTTACACGATCATGGTGGCCGGGCGCACCTACTCGGCGATTTCCGGCGCTGTGGCGCTGGCGATCATGATGTTGCCGATTGTGTTGCGCACCACCGAGGAAATGCTGAAGCTGGTGTCGCCGTCGATGCGCGAGGCGAGCCTGGGCCTGGGCGCGCCGGAGTGGAAGACGTCGTTCAACATCATGCTTCCTGCGGCGCTCACCGGCGTGATTACCGGCTTGATGCTGGCGGTAGCACGTGTGTCGGGTGAGACGGCCCCATTGCTCTTCACGGCGCAGGGGAGCAACGTGCTTTCAACATCGCTGGACCGGCCTATTGCGTCGCTCCCGTTGACGCTGTTCAAGTATGCGATTGACCCCGACAAGACGCGCAATGCGCAATCCTGGGCCATCGCGCTGATTATCGTGGTGATTGTGCTGGGGCTGAACATCGCTGCGCGGTTGATTGCCGATCGGCGCATCAAGTAAGCGACCGCGCTTCGGCAGATTGTATGCACGATAATTAATCATAATGATGGAGTAATCAATGGTACGACAGGGATCAATAACTTCTGCTATGGGTGTTGCCGAAACAGATACTGGCGAAATGAAAGCGGTGGATGCGCCCAAGATGTTGACGGAAAAGCTCTCAATTTTCTATAGCGCATTCAGGGCTGTGGCCGACGTAACGCTGCCTGTGCGCGATCAGAAAATTACGGCGATCATCGGGCCTTCGGGTTGCGGCAAGAGCACGTTGCTGCGTTCGTTTAACCGCATGAATGACCTGGTGCCGGGCTCGCACATCGAGGGTAAGGTCACCCTGGATAGTGACGATATCTATGCCGGTAGCGTGGATGTGGTGGATATTCGCCGCCGCATCGGTATGGTCTTTCAACGCCCCAACCCATTTCCAAAAACCATTTACGACAATGTGGCTTTTGGTCCGCGCCTTTATGGGCATATGTCAAAGGCCGAACTGGACGAAATCGTGGAGCGCAGCTTGCAGCGTGCCGCTTTGTGGGATGAGGTGAAGGATAAGCTGAAGCAGTCCGGCATGGCGCTTTCGGGCGGGCAGCAGCAACGCCTGTGCATCGCACGCGCGATCGCGGTGGAGCCCGAAGTGATTTTGATGGACGAACCATGCTCTGCACTGGACCCCGTCGCCACGCTCAAAATTGAAGAGTTGATGCAGGAGTTGAAGAAGGATTACGCCATCGTCATCGTAACCCACAACATGCAGCAGGCCGCTCGTGTGAGCGATTACACTGCCATGATGATGATGCGCTCAGATCGCGCAGGTGAAATGATCGAATTTGATGAGACCCAAACGATCTTCACCAAGCCTCACGACAAGCGAACAGAGGATTATGTGAGCGGGAGGTTCGGCTAAATGACAACAAGCTCAAGCATTCGAGCGGCACTCGATCGTGATCTTCACATGGTCCGCGATGACATCTTGCGGATGGGCAGCCTGGTGAATGAGCAGTTACAACTGTCCATCAAGTCGCTCAGGGAACGCAATCTGGACCTGGCACACCAGGTGATCTCCACGGATGAGCGCATCAATGAACTGCGCTACAAAATCGAAGATGAATGCTTGACAACCATTGCCCGCCAGCAACCGGCAGCGGCGGACCTTCGTTACATCATCACCGCCATGCACATGTCGGTGGAGTTGGAACGGATGGCCGATCATGCCAGTGGCATCGCCGGCATCGTGATCCGTATGGGCAGTGAGCCGTTGCTCAAACCATTGATTGATATTCCGCGCATGCAGTCCACCACCTGCGAAATGCTGGATCAGGCGTTGGATGCATTTGTGAAGATGGATGCGGCGCAGGCGCGCGCGGTGGTGACGCGCGACGATGAAGTGGATGCGCTGTATAACCAGGTGTTGCGTGAATTGCTCACCTACATGGCCCAGGATAAGAAGGTGATCTCGCGCGCGATGTACTTGCTGTGGATCGCGCATAACCTGGAACGCACCGCCGACCGCGTGACCAACTTGTGTGAACGGGTCATTTTCGCGGCCACCGGCGAATTGGGTGATTACAAGCCTCCCAAGACCAGCACAGATGCACAGGACGACGCGAGTGTGTCAACGGATTAAAGGACGGATTGCTGTTAACGGATTTAAGAACAGATTGAGCGGATGATCTCGATTTAGCGCATGACAAGTGGACCGGAACAGTCGAACATTTTGCGTCAATCGTCAATTCAAAATCCAAAATCGAAAATGTCTAGGGTTTTACTTGTAGAAGATGAGACCACTCTGCTGGACCTGGTAGCGCAACATCTGACGCGCGAAGGGTTTGAGGTGCTTACGGCTACTAATGGCGACGAGGCACTGGAGTTGGCGCGCGCCGAGCAACCGGACGTATGTGTGTTCGACGTGATGTTGCCGGGGCTGGATGGGCTATCGCTATGCCGCATTTTGCGCAAGGAGTCGCAAGTGCCCATCATCCTGCTCACGGCGCGCGGCGCGGAGATTGACCGTATCATCGGGTTGGAGAGCGGGGCCGACGATTACATCGTCAAGCCGTTCAGCTTGCCGGAATTGGTGGCACGCGTGCGCGCAGCGCTGCGGCGCGCGCCAAAGGTGCACGGCGACCTGTTGCAATGCGGTGATCTGTCGATGGACCTGGCCGGGCGGCGCGTATTTTCGGGCGGCCACGAAGTGAAGCTGAGCCACAAGGAATTTGAGCTGCTGGCCACGCTCATGCGCAATAAGGGCGCGGTGCTCTCGCGCGAATTTTTGATCACCCAGGTCTGGGGTTTCGATTTCGATGGTGACCCGCGCACCGTGGACGTGCACGTGCGCTGGCTGCGCGAGAAGCTTGAAAAAGATCCTTCGCATCCCAACCGGCTGCAGACCGTGCGTGGCGTGGGCTACCGCATCGACTAACAGATGACGCACAGGAGAGAGGGTGAAGCGGACACGGTGCTGGTGTGTCATCTCACCTTTGCTCCCCGGCTCTCTCCGATCCTTACCTCGGCTCCCAGCGGATGGCATCGTAGCCGATCAGTTGCGTTTGGGCGTCACTGGTGGCGTCCGATAGCGCCACGTAGTCATCGTGTGTGCCGCGAAATTGATAGATGCCCAGCGATACCCATTGCCCGCCGGACCTGGACTGGTTGATCGTCACCGTGGCGACGCCTCCGACGTGCGAGATCATGTATTGGGCGCTTGAAGACGTGGTGTAGTAGAACGGGATAAAGGCGAATACCTCATATCGCCCCGGCGCAAGCGTCGGGTACCACAGCCCCAGGTTCGTATCGGCCCCTACGCTGGGTGTGGTGCGCGACCACACCATGGTGCCGTTATAGCCGTCTGAGGCGGTGTGCCAGTCGCTCTCCGGCCCCGATTTTACAAACCCGACATCCGTATTGTCCACGATTTGCGTGGTCTGCGCGGATGGATTGGAGATCAATTGCCAGCTCAACTGCGCGACTGCCGTCCCGCTGTCTTCAAAATACTCCATCCGAATATCCGTGTCGCCGTCCAGCGTCAGGTCGGCCTGGTAGGGGGTCGGCCCTTGTAGTTTCCAGCCGTCGAGGATCAACTGGTTGTTGATCCACAGTCGCGCGCCGTCATCTACGATCATGACGAAGCGGTAGGTGCCGGCCGGGAAGTTCAGCGTGCGCGTCCAGCGCACCGAGAAGGCATCTGCGTCCAATATCCCCGGCGCGGGAGAGCCGCCGCCCCAGTTGAACTGAACCTGGTCATCATCGCGCACCAGCGCGGGGGTGCCTTGCAAGGTCTCATTCGGGTAATATTCGCCGCGCCAGTTGCGCACCGGCACGGGTGCCGCGGCCCAATCCAGCCTGGCGCTGGCCAGACCGGTATTCTCGTAATATTCCATGCGCAGCGAGGTGGGGCCGCCGGGGACGTAGACTTCTTGTGCGAGGGTGGTTGCCGATTGCACTTGCCAGGCGTCGATGAGCAGTTGATCGTTCACCCACAGCCGGGCGCCGTCGTCCACCCGCATGTTGAAACGATACCAGCCGGCGCTCAGGTTCAGCGTGCGCGTCCAACGTGCCGAGAAGCCGTCTTCATGAATCTGGCCCGGCGCGGGGGAACTGCCGCCCCAATCGAAATTGATTTGCGCATCGTCTCGCACCAGGGATGGCGCGCCGCTGAGCGTCATGTTGTCGTAATATTCGCCGCGCCAGTTCACGATGAGCGCGGCCTGGGTCCAGGCAAGCTGTACGGCGGCCACGCCCGTATTTTCAAAGTATTCCAGGCGAATGGTGGTGGAATTACCGCTGATCTGTACGTCCGCCGAATAGGAGCGGGCTGATTGCACCTGCCAGGCATCGATCAGCAGTTGATCGTTCACCCATAGCCGGGCACCGTCGTCGGCGGAGATGGTGAAGTGATACTGGCCGGGCGTCAGGTTCAGCGTGCGCGTCCAGCGTGCCGAGAAGACGTCGGTGTTGATGACCCCGGGGGCCGGGGAGCCGGCGCCCCAGTTGAAGTTGACCTGGCTGTCGTCGCGTATCAGCGCCGGCGTGCCGCTGAGCGCCGCGTTGTTATAGTACTCGCCGCGCCAGGCGTTGGCGACTGTCGTGAGCGCCTGCCACGCAACCTGGGCGATGGCCTGACCGCTGTTATCGTAATATTCCACCGAGATCAGGTGGCTTCCGGCGCTGATCGATTCGTCGGCGGTGAAAGTTGTCGCCGCGTGGTCGTACCAGGCATCGACGATCAGGTTGCCATCCACCCGCACGCGAATGCCGTCGTCGCTGGTGACGGTGAAGCGGTAGACGCCGGCCGGGAAGTTCACATAGCGCCGCCAGCGGGCGGAGAAGTGGTCGATGTCGATTGTGGAATCGGGTGAGGCGTGGCCCCAATCGTGGTTCAGCGTGGTTTCGTAGCGTTCCAGGGCGGGCAGGCCGGATTGATTCACGTTGTTCCAGTATTGGGCCCACCAGGCGGTGTCGGTGATCACCGTTTGTGCAGGCACTTTGGCCTGCACCGGCCCGGCCAGGATCAACATCGCGACGCAAACGGCTATTAGACGCATGGCAAACACCCCACAGAAATATAAAGTTGCTGATGGCTGACGGAGCCACTCCATCATACCGGATTCCGCCTCGCCTCACGCTGCGGGGCGTTGCATGAACAAGCGGAAAGTCGGCCCAGGTGGCGCGGGGATGCGCGCGCGTTCCACCTCCGTGGCGGCGCGCCGGCGCAGCAACTCCAATTTCAGGCTTGTCTCGCCCTGGCGCATCGCCCATTGATGGTTGGCTGAGAAGAGCGGCTTCATGATGAACGAGAAATTGCGCAACAGGGGCTTCTCGGCGTTGATTTTCCAGTCGTAGGTAATGTTCACCCATTCGCCATCTTGCGCGAAGGTCCAGATGCCACGCCCCACAAAGTCGCCCGTGGCGGCGAGCGTAAACCCATGCGTGTTCACTTCTGTGACGCGAAATTGCCAGCGCAGCGTGTAGGGCAGCCAGCCTTTGGTGTAGAGCGCTACCACTTTGCCGATGCCCTGAGCGTCCCCAGGTTCGAGCCGCTTGACGTTCAGATAGACGGAGGGCCACCAACGCGGCAGGCCCGATTCATCCGCCAGGATCGCGCTGACCTCCGCCAGCATGCCCTGCACGCGCCAGTGCGTCGTAAAGTGATATTCATTTGTTGCCATCTCATACTCCTTCACCAAAGGGCGAATCCAAATCGTTGTCACTTTTCTCTTCTTCTCTATATAATCTTAGCAAGTGTAGGTTCGTGAAAATAATACAGGGGTGTTTCAATGGATACTTTGATGCTGGCACGGTTACAGTTCGGTATTACGACGGTTTATCACTTCTTTTTCGTCCCTCTCACGATCGGCCTTTCCATCCTCGTCGCGGTCATGCAAACGTTTTATTACCGCACCAAGGATGAGAAATACAAGCGCATGAGCAAGTTCTGGGGCAAGTTATTTGTCATCAACTTTGCCATGGGCGTGGTCACGGGCATCGTGCAAGAGTTTCAGTTCGGCATGAACTGGTCGGAGTATTCGCGCTTCGTGGGCGATATTTTCGGCGCGCCGCTGGCGGTCGAGGCGCTGGTGGCCTTCTTCATCGAATCGACTTTCCTGGGGTTATGGATCTTCGGCGAGGATAAATTGTCGAAGGGCCTGCATCTGTTGACCATCTGGTTGGTGGCGCTTTCGTCGAATCTATCTGCATTCTGGATCCTGGTGGCCAATTCCTTCATGCAAAACCCGGTTGGCTATCACCTCGTGCCCAGCGGGCGCGCGGAGATGACCGATTTCTTTGCCCTGATTGGAAACCCCAACGTATGGCTGCAATGGCCGCACGTGGCACTGGGCGGGCTCACCACGGCGGGTTTCTTCGTGGCCGGCATCGCCGCCTGGCGCTTGCGCGGCGCCGGAGCGAAGGACGAACAAACCGCTGGCCTCTTCCGCACCTCGTTGCGCATGGGGTTGACGGTTGGTGCGGTGGCGGTGCTGTTCACGATGATCTTTGGCCACTTGCAGGGGCAGCGCATGGCCGATACGCAGCCGATGAAGCTGGCTTCTGCGGAAGGGTTGTGGGAATCGGAAGCGCCCGCCAGCCTATCCATGTTCCAGATCGGCAATGAAAAGGATCGCTCGTCGATCATCAACATTCGTATTCCCTCGCTGCTCAGCCTGCTCACTTACAACAATGTGAATGGGCAGGTGATGGGCATCAATGATTTGCAAAAGCAATATGAGCAGCAATATGGCCCCGGCAACTACGTACCGCCGGCCATCTGGCTGACGTATTGGAGTTTCCGCGCCATGGTGACTGCGGGCGGGCTCATGTTCCTGCTCGGTATTGCCGGCTATATCTTGAGCCACAAGCACAGCGTCCTCCGCACGCGTTGGTTCATGTCGGCGTTGGTGTTCTCCATCGCCCTGCCCTACATTGCCAACACCGCCGGCTGGATGTTGACTGAGATGGGCCGCCAGCCCTGGATTGTGTACGGCTTGATGCGCGTTGATCAAGCCCTATCGCCCAATGTCAGCGTTGTGGAGTTGCTCATCACGTTGATCGGCTTCACCCTGATCTATGGTGTGCTGGCGGTGGCGGACGTGTATTTGCTGGCGAAGTTTGCCCGCGCCGATGTGGGCGAAGGCGGACCGGCTGAATCCGCAAATGCGGAAAAGCCCGCGGCTGGACAATTGGACAATGCCTATCTGGCTGGTAAGTAGGAAGAGGTGTCATCATGGATTTGCAAACGTTGTGGTTTATCTTGATTACGGTCTTGTTTGCTGGTTTCTTCCTCCTGGAAGGTTTTGATTACGGCGTCGGGACGTTGCTTCCCTTTGTAGGCAAGAACGACCAGGAACGCCGCACGGTGATCAATGCCATCGGCCCGGTTTGGGACGGTAACGAGGTGTGGTTGCTTACGGCGGGCGGAGCGATGTTTGCC
>DAOUFG010000056.1:0-28218 GCA_034430115.1 Thermoflexales bacterium
TGGCCGCGGTGAGCGTCGTCTTGCCGTGATCCACGTGGCCGATAGTGCCCACGTTCACATGCGGCTTGGTCCTTACGTATTTCTCCTTTGCCATCTCTACTGTCTCCCGTAATTGCTTGGTGCACGAGCGACAGGTATAGGGCCAAGCTGCGCCTGGCACATCCTGTCGCTCAACCTTATTTCTTACTGCTATCCTTTGTAGCGGCTTTTCCGTGCAACAATTCATCGACCAGGTTGCGCGGGAGTTCCGCATAATGTGCAAATTCCATGACGAAGCTGCCGCGTCCCTGGGTCATCCCACGCAAATCGGTGGCGTAGCCGAACATTTCCGACAGCGGCACGTGCGCCCGGACAGCTTGCGTGTTATTGCGCTTTTCCAGGCTCTCGATCATGCCGCGCCGAGAGTTCAAGTCGCCCACCACGCTGCCCGTGAAATCCTCAGGCACGACGACTTCCACTTTCATCATCGGTTCCAAAATCACGCCGCCGGCTTTGGCCACAGCATCTTTGATCGCCATTGACCCGGCGATCTTGAAGGCCATTTCTGACGAGTCCACTTCGTGATAGGATCCATCCACCAGGCGGACTTTGACATCCACCATCGGATAACCGGCGATAATGCCGCTCTCCAGGGTTTCCTTGATGCCTTTTTCCACCGCCGGGATATATTCCTTGGGGATCGCGCCGCCGACGATTGCATTCTCGAAGACAAACCCCTGGCCCTTCTCCGCTGGCTCGACTTCGATCTCGACGTCGCCATACTGACCCTTACCACCCGATTGGCGCACGAAGCGATGGCGCGCCCGGGCGGCGCGAGTAATCGTCTCGCGATAGGCCACGCTGGGCATGCCGACGCGCACTTCCACGCCATATTCGCGCTTCATGCGATCGACCACCACGTCCAGGTGCAACTCGCCCATCCCCGCCAGCACCGTCTGGCCGGTTTCCTCGTCGGAGGTCACGTGCAACGTGGGGTCTTCATCGCTCAAGGCACGCAATGCGCGTCCCAATTTATCCTGGTCGGTGACGGTCTTGGGCTCAATTGCCACCCGCACAACCGGCTCGGGGAACGAAATGTTTTCCAGCAGGACCGGGTGCTGAATATCACACAACGTGTCGCCGGTGATTGATTCCTTCAACCCTAACGTAACGCCGATATTGCCGGCGCTCACTTCGGTGATCGCCTCGCGCTTATTGGCGTGCATACGGTATAAGCGCGCCATGCGCTCCTGGCGCCCCTTGCTAGGGTTAAGCACCATATCGCCCTGGTTGATGTGGCCGGAATACACGCGGAAGAACGCCATCTTGCCCATGCCGGTAGGGTCGTTGATCACCTTAAAGACCAATGCCGAGAAGGGTTCATTCGCATCTGCATGGCGGACCACCGGTTCGTCAGTCTTGGGATTTACGCCTTCAACAGCGGGGACATCGAGCGGGGAAGGGAGATAGTCGGCCACGGCATCCAGAACCAATTCCACACCTTTGTTCTTCAAAGCAGAGCCACAAAAGACGGGGAAATAGAGCTGTGAAATGGTGCCTTTACGGATGGCCGCCTTCAACTCTTCCACGGTGGGCGTCTCGCCCACGAGATATTTCTCCAGCAATGCGTCATCCGCCTCGGAAGCGACTTCGATCATCTCCTCGCGTGCCCGCGTGGCTGCTTCCAAGTATTCCGCCGGGATCGGCTCCCGCACCACCGTCTCACCCTTGTCGCCAGCAAAGGTAACGTACTGCATCTCCATCAGGTCGATGACGCCGTGGAAATCATTCTCCAGCCCGACCGGCAGGTTCATGACCAGCGGCTTGGCAGCCAGGCGCTCCTTGATCATATCGACGGTTCGCTCCAGGCTTGCGCCAACGCGATCCATCTTGTTGACGAAACAAATTCGTGGCACGCCATACTTATCGGCCTGACGCCACACCGTCTCAGACTGAGGCTCCACACCGGCAACGGCATCGAACACGACCACACCACCATCAAGCACGCGCAATGAACGCTGCACTTCGACGGTGAAGTCGATATGTCCAGGGGTGTCGATCAGGTTGATCTGAATGTCACGCCAGTAACAAGTTGTAGCAGCCGCCGTGATCGTGATGCCGCGCTCCTGCTCCTGCACCATATAGTCCATGGTAGCAGCGCCCTCGTGCACCTCGCCGATCTTATAGGTGCGCCCCGTGTAATACAGGATGCGCTCCGACGTGGTCGTCTTGCCCGCGTCGATATGGGCGATAACCCCGATATTACGCAGTTTCTCTATTGGGTATTCCTTCGACATCTCAATCACCAGGCATTAACAAACAGCAGTCAGCACACAGGCCACTGCCCATTACCATCTGAAATGGGCAAAAGCGCGGTTAGCCTCCGCCATCTTATGTGTTTCCTCACGCTTCTTCACGGCTGCGCCGTTATTTGCAGACGCATCCAACAACTCGGCTGCCAGTTTCTCCGCCATCGACTTACCGGAGCGCTTGCGCGCTTCGCCGATCAACCAACGCATTGCCAAACTTTCCTGGCGAAACGGATTGACTTCAACAGGCACCTGCAATGTTGCACCGCCGACGCGACGTGGCTTCACCTCAATCGCGGGGCGCAGATTGGTCATCGCCTCTTCAAAGACCTGCATTGGCGGTTTCTGCGCGCGCTCTCCAGCAAGGTCAAACGCCTTATACACCACGCGCTGCGCCGTGCTCTTCTTTCCGCTGTGCATCATGCGGTTAATCAACCGCTGCACAATCTGACTGTTATATTTGAAGTCTGCTTCCACTTCACGTTTCGCAGGTCGATATCGTCTTGGCATCTTTCTTCCTTGTCACGCGCCCGCGCTCACCCACCGCAGCAGATGGACCACCGGCGCAGCATCCCTACTTAGCGCTCTTCTTCGCTCGCTTCACGCCGTACTTGGAGCGGCCCTGACTTCGCTTTTCTACGCCATCGGTATCCAACGTGCCACGCACGATGTGATAACGCACACCAGGCAGGTCCTTAACACGGCCGCCACGCACCAATACCACCGAGTGCTCTTGCAACTTGTGACCTTCGCCAGGGATATAGGCGGTCACTTCTGCGCCATTCGTCAAGCGGACGCGCGCAACCTTGCGCAAAGCCGAGTTCGGCTTTTTAGGAGTGACAGTGCGCACCACCGTACACACGCCACGCTTCTGAGGCGCACCCGTCGGTTGGGTTGTGCGCCGGCCACCGTCAAGGTAGTTCACCGTGAACTGCAACTGCGGCGCCTTGCTATATGACGGCTTTGGCTTGCGGCCTTTTCGAACCAACTGGTTAATTGTCGGCATGTTCTCTCTCTATACTGGACTGGAAATCACTACTGTTCATAGGCGACAGAAGAGGCTACTGTTGGTATCAGTAGCCTCTTCCTTTGATTCAGTTGATGCTTAGCGCACCAATGCGCTCGCCCTATCCACCTGTGACAGAGCGTTTAGCGTGTAGATTATACATATTTGGCTTTTTTTGTCAAAGCCACTGTATGAATCATCATACGCAACGTTACGTTATCTCATATTTGTTTAGCCATTCATTCGAGGGGCAGACTTCTACGCAAAAGCCTGCCCCCTTTTTTAACAAGAGGTTAACGATATACCAGCGGCAAGATCAACCTGGGTATGAATGTCACCTCCGCAGCGGAATAGACAATTCCCTGAATTGTCTCGCTCGGTTCCACGTAGGCCACCACCAGTTGCCTGCCGGGGAATGGACTGTTGACCTTGATCGTGGCACTCCCATTCATGTCCGTCGTTGCGGCGGGCGGATATAGTATCTGGCCACGAATTTCGCCATTTGGATACTGAGGGCTGTGAACATTCACGTACAACCCACCATTGAAGAGGGTCGTTTCCTCGCCACTCGTCAGAACGACTGAGCCGGTGATGACGCCTGCGCTACTTAACTGGCTACAAGCAGGCAGATTCGCGCCGCCACACAATGCGTGTGCCACTGGCCCACTTACCCCTGTCGCACCAACGTTGATATACGCAGCAGTGACGCTGAGCATACCGGTTTGCTCCAGCCGGTAATAGAGCCGATGCACGCCGGCGTTGTAACTTAAGGTAGCAACACCCATTGCCAAGCTGCCATTGGGCGGTGTCTCATTCGCGCCCGACAAGTCGGCGTTGAGGTGGATCTTCAGCTCGCCCGGCAATGACAACGCAGGATAACTGCCAAACAGCGACCTCAGGTTGTTCGATGGCGGTATCGTCAGGAACTTCACCTGCGCCCCCGCCACGGGTGTGCCGGTTGCCTCGGTGAGCGTCACCACCATGGTAGAGATACTCGTTCCATCCGCCGGCACCGTCTTGGGGCTGGCAGACATGATCATGTAGGCCAAATCATATAGACGCACGATCGGCACGCTGACAGGGATGATCCCAGTATGTGGGGCATCCACCGTGTAAGTCAGCGTGTTCGTGAATGTCGCCGCCGTAAACTGATCCAGCGTCACCTGGAACGTCACCGTGATCGGATCGGGGATAAACAACGGGCGATAGTATCGCAATGCAAGCCCGCTTTCCACCGTTCCCGTGTAGGCGGTGCCCGCCGTACCTGTCACGTTTTCCGTGCCGACGATGCCCGAATTCAGCGTGCCGCTGATGTCACCATACAGCACCCAGTATTCATCCGGGTATGCGTCGTCATACTGGAGCTGGTAGTTGAGCACCTGGGTCGGGTCGTCGTAGCGATAGGCATTGACCACCTGAACGATGTACGCCTCACTTGGGCATGAACCGGCGTTGGCCGCGATGACTCCCGTTGGCGTAACGACCGCCCCCGCATCCTGCGCAACCAGGTTATCCCAGTATGCGGCGATGAAGCCATTGGGCGTAATGACGGACGGGATGGTGATGGCCGCCGACGAGGCAGCGCCCCCGCCCGACACGGCAACGCCACGCGGGAAGAATAAGCCGTTGCTCGAAACGCCTACCTTTGTGGCCGCGCCAAGAGTTGTGTCATACCAGTTCTGTTGGCACCCCATCGTGTAGTCGCCGGCAGCATCATCGCCTAGTGGATCGGGCTCAAAGCTTAAGTCCCGCAAGTCGAAGAAGCCACCGAACGGAGATAGCGCCTCCAACCCAGGAATCGAGATGTTATCCTGGATCGTGTAGTTGGTGGCCTTCGAACGACCTGGAATCGTCGCAGAGATGAGCACCGCATCATGCACGGCATCGTATGCTGCGTGCGAGCCACTCAAAGAACCTGGAACATAGGTCGCGCCGGCCGGGATCGCATCGGTAAGCGCATACGTGTGCGTGACGCTTTCCTGGTTCTGCAAGACAATCGTGTAGGTCACCACATCCCCTGGGCGTGCCACGCCCGGGCTGACCGTCTTCTCCACCTCGCTATCCGTGCGCTCCACGTTTACCAACATCTGCGTAACCCCGGTTTCGCTCGTGTCGGTACCCATGTTGATCAGCCCATAGTACGTCTCGCCCGGCGTCATGGGTTTATCGAATGACAACGTCGGTGTGACGACCTGCCCCGGCGTCAAGCTGGCGGGGAACCCATCCAGCGTCAGGCTGCCGGCAGTAGGTTGAGCCGCCCAAGTGCGCACCTTGAAGTTGGCCATGTGCGATGTGTAGTTATACACAGCGATCATGATTGGCTTGCCCGCCAGATACTCCAACCAGGTATCAGGCCCATTTGTCAGGTCTATCTTCTCAATGGCGGTCCCTCCCGCGCTATAGGCAAACACGTCGCTGGAAGCATCCGATGGGTCGCCACTGCCAAAATCGTATCCATCGCCACCGAAGTCGTATAACAGATACAGATCGACGTCGGACACGTCGGCATCGCCCGTGCTCACCACCAGGCGCCCGGCATCGGGTGGCACATAGTACAGCATGGTGTACCAGCCGTAAGCCGAGTCCAGCGGATGCGCAGTGGCACTCAGGTCTGATTCGCCCACTGCACTCGCCTGCGTGACCATTGGCGCGGCCAGGCCATAGAGAGTCTGCGTGGTCGTCGGGAACGAGTTTCCGATGGTGCCACTAAAGTCCATCCCGCCCTGGTCGCGCGGGGTGCTGATGTCCAGCGCCTCGTCAAACTCTGCGGACACATGGCGGAACCAATAGGGCACGTGCAGCACGCGCGACCCACCCACTTGTGTCCAGTAGACCTGTCCCTCATAGTTATCCGTCGGGACGTTGTTCGTATCCAGGGTGAGCGTATAAACGGCCGACCCGCCTGCCGGGACCACTAGCTCAGTTGGTGTGGCCGTGAGGATGTAGTCGGCGTCGGTAATGTACTTCTGCACGCTAAAGGTGAAGGTGAGCGGCACCGATGGGCTGGTGACATTCGTGACGACAAACGCTTTTTGTTTGGTCGTCGCCGCCTTGCCAAACGAATAGGAAGGCGGATCAAACACCACGCCTGGGTCATTTGCTTCGGGCAGGCTGATGCGCCCGGCACCCATATCTTCCAACGTAGCGGGATCGCCACCACTCACTGTGACCGTCGTATAAGACGTATTCATCAAGGCGGACTTGATCGTGAGCATCCGGCTGTAGTCCGTCATCGCGTACCACTCCGGGTGCGCGCTCAGCAACAACGCCGCAGACCCGGCCACGTGGGGAGACGCCATCGACGTGCCGCCCAGGAAGTTCCAACGCAGACCGGGCGTATACACGTCAATATATGAGGACAGAATATTCACGCCGGGGGCGCTGACATCGGGCTTCAACACATCTATGGAGGAAGCGACGCCGCGGCTGCTGAAGTCGGCCACCTGGTCGGCCGGGTCAAAAGTTGTATTGCGCATCCCCGGCCCCACCGTAATCATCACCGTCGATGTGAGTGCGCCCAGGCTATTCAACCAGTCCGTCAACGCCTTCGACTCAGCTTTGTGCAAATGGATCGTTGGAATGGTGTGCAGGTCCATGTCCAACTCATCCGGCGCAGAGTCGTCCGTCCAGTCGTTGCGCAAGACGGCGGCAATCGCACCGGCCTGCGCACAATAGTAAGACTTATCGGTTCGCGCGATCGTTCCGCGGGTAACCAGACAAACCTTGCCCGTCAACGACCCTGCCGGCAGCGGCCCTGTAATATTCCCGACGTCCACGTACCTTGCGCCGGGCGCGCCGGCGCCGATGCTCATGCCAAGCAGGTTCGTGGCAGTCGGCGGGACGCTGGCTGAAGAGGATGACACGGTCACCTCACCGACATAGGATCGCCCAGTGGACGTGGCCGCGACGCTCAGCAAGCGCGAGTCGCCGCCTTCGTCCTGGATGGTGTTGGCCGAGGGCCCATCATTACCGGCCGCCCACACCACAACCACGCCGGCGTTTGTCGCATTTACCGCTGCGATGTTGGCCGGGTCCGAACTTGGGTCTCCTGAACGCGCACTGGAACCCCATGAATTATTGATGACATCCGCTCCATCGGCAACGGCGTCGTTTATCCCGGCGATCAACCCGGACGATTCGCCGCTCCCCTCGCCGGATGAGGTAAGCCATAGCGCTTTATAGATCATCAGGTAGGCATAGGGTGCCACACCGCTGACGGTCGCGGTAATGGACTGTACCTGGGCAACTGTGTTCAAGTTCCCCGCAATCGTGCCTGCCACGTGCGTTCCGTGCCCATTTGCCCCTAGCGGCGTCGGCGTTTCGCCGCCATCCACCGTCCAGGATTGTGTGTAGTAACGCGCAGCAATAATCTTGCCATTGCAAAAGCCTGGATGATCCGCACAATAGCCCTTCCCATTGGGGCCAAAGCCCACAGGATAGGTATAAACGCCTGTATTGGCAAAGAAGGGATGCGCTGGGTCAATCCCCGTATCGACCACGGCCACCTTCACGCCTTTGCCAGGCTGGGTGATGCCCAACGTCGTACTAATTTCGCCCCAAACCGTGGGCGCACCGATGAGCGGCAAACTTGCGTCCATCTCCGTGTGCATGATCCGGTCGGCGTAAACTGCCTTGATGCCAGCCATGCTGCGTAGAGTTGCAAGTTGGGCCTGCGGCACCGCCAGGGCAAAACCGTTGAATGCCACATCATAGCGATAGCTCACGTTGAACTTGCCGGACGAGAACACCTGCGTGCTGACTTCAGATAGCACGCTATCCTGTTTCTGGCGCAACTGAGCGCGATAGTTCAGCGCGGCGGCGCTATTCGCGTTTAAGCGCCCCATTGTACCGGCGCTCTCAAAGCTACTTCTCGCCACGCCGGAAAGCGAAGCGTAGTAATTCGTCAATGGTGGGTCCACCAGTTCGACGATCACGTGCACGTTTCCCGCTGCATCCGCCTGAAAGTCCTGGTCATCCATCTTGACGGCATGTAGCTGGCCTGATCCGGATGAACTTCCTGGGGCGCTTGCATTTGCGGTCACGCGCATGCCCGGCTTATATCCTTTCGCGCTTTGTGGCTTTGATGCAGCAGGCGGGTTCTGTGTAGACCCAACCGTGGGGACATTGACTGGCTGCGCGTCTTGCGTCGATGCGAAGGCGGGCGCAATTGAACTGCTGGTGAACGATGAAACAATGACTGCCGTGGTTGCTACAAATGAAAACACTGTTTTCAGTAGCCTCATACAGTGTACCTCCCTCTACGAATATGAAAGACGGACCGGCGATCACTTTCCGAAACGATACTGATAACACATCAATGCCACACACGGTAGGTAGGGGAGACCTACAAATGGCATATAAAGTATATTAACAATATCAATTAATGCAAGGGAGCGTTGATGTGCTCTGCCGCGTGCTTGGCCTCGTCGAGGGAGCCAAAAATACTGAAGAGCACGGTAAAGCCCACCATGTCCAACACGTCTCGTACATTGGGTGATAGCGCGCATAGCACGACATCACCCCCTCGCTCACGTGCCTGGCGACGCGCCGTTAGAAGCACCCGCAAACCGCTGCTGGAGATGTACGTCACCTCACCCATATCGATGACGATGACTTTGGCTCCAGATAGCAGTGCACGCAATAGGGATCGTTCCAGGATATTCACGGTGCTGGCATCCAATCGCCCACTCACAGTGAGAATAGGGATTGGTGGCTGCGGGGAGGTGTTCTCCCCTGCCGGCGGGACATAAGTCGTTTCACGAACGTTGAGAATAGCGATCATAACTGTTTTTTCATCGTCAAACGATTACCAATTCCCGGTACATTGAACTCATAGCACACATCATCCATCGCCTGCCGCATGAGATGAATCCCCAGGCCGCCGATCTTCACTTGATCCAGTGAAGTGCACGGTGCGTAGGCAGGCACACAATCCGGATTAAACGCTTGCCCCTGGTCAATCAAGACAATTGTCAGTTGGTATTGCGGTTCGATGGATATATCGAGCTGGATACTCCCAGCACTTCCCTGGTAAGCGTGATCGATGATATTAGAACAGGCCTCATCCACGGCAAGTTCGATACGGTTTACCTGCGTCTCATCGAAACCGACCTCCGCCGCCGCGGCCGCCACAAAAGTTGCTAATTTTGCCAGTTGATCATGCTGTGCCGGCACAACTAACTGGCGCGTCGTAATCATTAGAATGAGTCCACTGCGTCAACCAGGTCATTAAACTGAAGGAAAAGCGTCTGGAAGCCGACGAGTGTCAGCGTATCGCGCACACGCTCGTTTGTCTTCACAAGCACAACGTTTCCGGCGCTGTTCTTGGCTGTCTTTAGGGCGGATAACATGGCGCGCAGCCCTGCACTGGAGATGTAGTCCAGGCTAGTGAAGTCCAGTACGATTTTCCTGCGTCCGCGTTCCAGCAGCCCTTTCAACGCGTTATCAAACTCGGGCGCTGTTGCGCTATCAATACGACCGCTCACGGATACGATATCGACTTGTTTGAGGGGTTTTACGCTGATTTCCATAAGGCTTGATTGTAGCAGGAATCACCCACAATCTGGGCGCTTACGGCTAGCGAAACTACGAGCCACAGCAACATGACCGAGTTGTGAAAGTCGATGTTGAAAAAATAATGATCGAAAATACCGCATACCAATGCGCCAAAGACCGCTCCCAGTGCCCCCAGCCAGATTGCACTCAGCATCTCATCGGGCCAGATGCGCTTGCGGCTCTGGAAAGCGCTGACATACAGCGTCACAACAATCGCCATAAAGGCGGTCAATCCAAGTAGACCCATCTGCTGCGCGACGAGCAAATACATGTTCGAGACGCCGATATACAGGTCCACATCGGGCGTATCCGCAAAGCCAACCCCCAATAATGGGTAGCGCTCGATCAGGCGGAAGGCGTCTTTATATTCGCCAAACCGCATCTGCGTTGCCAGATCTTGCCCGGCGAAACCCTGTGCGAAGTGGCTCACCAGGTCCTGTGTGGGGGGGAGGACCAGCACCAGCCCCACCAGGATGGCGCCAAGCACCAGCAAGCGCCGATAACGCACGATCCCAAGCGCCACAGCCACGCACAACAGACCCAACATTGCGCCACGCGAGACAGTCAATACCAGAGCCAGACAAACCAACCCAAGCGAGATCAAAATCACCCACAGCGGCAATACGCGCTCGCGAGAGAAAATCTGTGGCAACATGAGAGCACCGGAAACCAGCAAGAACCCGCCAAACGCATTCGGGTCGATCCACAGGCCAGTCGCGCGTTGGGTCAGCGTTGGGTCATCATTAATATAGTGCAACACTGTATCCCCACTAGGGTAACCAAATGGCGCCAGCGCGGATAGCAAACGGATCGAAATTTCGCCGGGCAGAAAGTAAAGCACGATGCCGATCAAGGCCGCCAGCGCTGCAACCAGGATCAGCACTCGCAAGGTACGTATGAGCGCCTCACGCGAGCACATAATGGCAATCAGCACGTAGACCAGCGCCAGGCTGAGCACCATCTCGGCAAAGCGCCGCAAAATCAGCGCAGTGAGCGCGCCATTTGGCAGGCCCACCACGAAGGTGGCAATCGCCACCACGATCAGGCTCAGCAAGGGGAGCGCAATTGGTATCTTGCGAATCTGCAACGGGTGATCGCCTGAGCGGATGAACCAGGCCGCAATGAGCAACAGCAGCGCCATGTCGAGAAATGTGGGCGTCAGGCCGATTTTCACGGGTGCGGCAAAGCGCGGCAAGATGCCGATGACTGCTACCAGTAGCCACACGCTGCGCACATCGTCACGCAGGGCCCAAATGCCGACCGCCAACATAGGCACTAGGGCCAGCAAGATCAGGGGGTTGATCAAGGCCGAGGTGAGGCCAACCACGACCCCGGCCGCCAGGCAGAGGCCGATCAACGCGAAAGTGGAGCCCCGATCCGACTGCAAAAAGGCAAATCGGCGCGCGGGATTGCTTGTATGATCCATGAGAGCGGTCTGCTATTTCAGGCGGCTTTGTCGAGTTCTGCGCCAAGCACACGACCGGTGTAATCGAACATCTTCGGTGCGGATTCGCCGCGGATTGCAGCGGCATCCACAACGACCTTACGAATGTCACGCCGCGAGGGGACCTCGTACATCACATCCAGCAGGGCATGTTCAATCACCGAACGCAGGCCGCGACAGCCGGTTTGTTGCTTCAATGCCTCATCCGCGGCGGCATTCAGCGCGTCTTCCGTGAAGACCAGGTCAACGCCATCCAGGCTCAGCAGGCGCTGATATTGTTTGACGATGGCGTTCTTTGGACGCACCAGCACTTCCACCAGGGCTTTGTGATCCAGCGGGTCCAATCCAACCGAGACCGGCAACCGGCCGACGAGTTCGGGGATCAAGCCAAAACGCATCAGGTCGTCGGGGATCACCTGGCGCGTCAATGAACTCTTGTTGATCGCACTATTATCCTGACTATAGCTGCCTGGCAAGCCGATGTGCTTGCGCGTGCCGATCCGTTCGGAGACGATGTCCGTCAGGCCCTCAAATGCCCCCCCCACAATAAAAAGGACATCGGTGGTGTCCAGTTGCAGCATCTCGCTTTGTGGATGCTTGCGTCCACCGTGGGGTGGCACCAAAACGACATTGCCTTCGATGATCTTCAATAGCGCCTGTTGCACGCCCTCGCCCGAAACATCGCGCGTGATGCTTGGGTTCGCCCCGGTCTTTCGAGCGATCTTGTCGATCTCGTCAATATAGACGATGCCACGCTGCGCGCGGCTGATGTCGCTGTCGGCGGCCTGGATCAGCCGAGAGAGGATCGTTTCCACATCCTCACCCACGTAACCGGCCTCCGTCAGCGCCGTTGCATCGGCGATGCAGAAGGGCACATCGAGCATCTTGGCCAGCGTTTGGGCCAGGAAGGTTTTGCCGCTGCCGGTGGGCCCGATGAGCAACACGTTGCTTTTGCCCACCTCCACGTCCGAGAGGCGCCCTTTATTGTCAATCCGCTTGTAGTGGTTATAGACCGCCACCGACAGGCTGCGCTTGGCAGCATCCTGCCCCACCACATAATCGTCAAGTTGTTTGTAAATTTGGCGCGGTGAAAGGGCCCTGCCGGTTGGTGTTACAGCCTGTGCCGGGTTGGGGCTTGGGAGCCGGCGTTCGCCGTCCAAGATGGTTTGGCACATCTTGACGCATTCATCGCAGATGAACACGCCACGTGGACCAGCAATAAGCCGGTTCACGTGCATTTCGCTCTTACCACAAAAAGAGCACATGTTTGGCTGCGCACCGATTCTAGACACAGACCTTATTATAGCCGATAAGGATGAAATAAAAAACCAGCCCATTGCTGGGCTGGTTTTTCTATGCTTTATCCACGATGGATAGCCAATATCTAACGGCTATCTCCGGCTATCCTACTGCGGGTTCGCGGCGGCAATCTGCGCCTGCGCGTTGGCACCCAGTAGCTTCAACTTGGTAGCGTTCATCTCAGCGACCATGTCAATGAGCCCCAGTTCCTTCGCCTTGTCTGCCGTCATGTAAAAGTCGCGATCCGTATAGCGTTCGATTTGCTCCGGCGTCATGACAGTATGCTTCTGAATAATACCATTCAGCAACGTTTTCATGCGCAGAATTTCTCGCGCTTCAATCTCGATATCCGAGGCTTGCCCCTGCACGCCACCTAATGGCTGGTGCATGTGAATGGTCGCGTTTGGCAGCGCATAACGCTTGCCCCTGGTGCCTGCAAGCAGCAACAGGGTGCCAAAGCTGGCCGTCATGCCCACCGCAACAGTGCTCACCGGGGCACTAATCATCTGCATCGTATCGTAGATGGCCAGGCCCGAAGAAACCTGCCCACCGGGCGAGTTAATGTAGAACATGATGTCACGTTCACTATCTTCACGATCCAGGTAGAGCAGTTGCGCCACGATCAAGTTTGCCACCTGATCATTGATCGGCGTCCCCAGGAAGACAATACGCTCCTTCAATAGGAGTGAGAAAATATCGTATGCGCGCTCACCCCGCCCATTGGTCTCGATCACCATCGGCACAATCGCCTTGATAGGATCGACATGAGACTGCGAAAAGATTGGATTCACAAAACACCTCTTGAATTACTAACGACGTTTTCCAACTAGCGATTCTTATCGGTTATTAGTAATTGACCAACGTTAGTTTCCAGTTAGATTTGGCCAAATCTAGCCCAACTTCTGCCCCAATTACCCATTTTCCAAGTTGCCAAACCAGAGGCTTTCATCCAGCGCCGTCCATCTCGCCACAGCGCCGAAAAAGCCTCTGTCATCGACTTACCGCCCCAAATTCGTCGGGTGACTTGGGTCACCAGCCCGCCGAAACTACTCGCTAGCCGGTGCCGGCTCTGAAGGGGCATCCACCTGTTCAGTCGGCGTAGGCTCCGCCGGCTGCTGATCGGCCTCACCGCGCGCGATCTGGGCCATGCGATCCATCACCTTGTCGGTCAAGATGTTGTTCTGCATCGCGCGCACATTCTCTTCCTTCATGAGCAACTTGCGCAATTCCGGGCTATCGGTGCCACCGTACATCTGCGTCGTGCGGTCCACTTCGGCGCCAATTTCGCTGTCCGTCACCTGTAGATTTTCCAGGCGCGCCACCTCACGCATCACCAGGCCCTTCTTCGCGCGCTGCTCGGCATTCGGGCGCAAATCTTCGCGCACCTGGGCCTCGGTCTTGTTCTGCATCTTCAGCCACTCTTCGAACGGCATATGCTCGTCGCGGCTCACATTGGCCTTCAGGTCTTCGATCATCTCGTTCAAGCGATCCTCGATGTAGACCGGCGGATAGACCACCGTGGAAAGTTCGGCGAAGGCATCCAGCACCTGTGAAGCATATTGCTGCTGAGCGGTGCGCGTCTTATAGTCCAGCAACTGCTTGCGAATGCTGTCACGCAATTCTGCCAGCGTGTTGAACGAACCAGCGGCCTGGGCCAATTCATCGTTTATATCGGGCAGCGTGCGGTTGCTGACGCGCTTCACGTCGATGCTGGCTTGCGCCTCTTTGCCACGTAAAGACTCGTCTTCCAGCGTGTCGGGCAGCGTCACGGTCGCATCCTTGTGCTCGCTGGCGCTCATGCCGGCAACCGCCTGCGCCAGGCCAGGCACCGGGATGTGCTCATCGTCCAATACGATTGGGCGATGATTGTGCATCACTTCTTTGCCTTCCGCCGACACTTCGATATCGGCTTCCACCAGATCGCCAAGTTGTGCCGGCCGCTCGGCCAGTTCCACCACCGCATTCTCTTCGCGGATGTACTGCAACTGGCTCTCGATATCCTCCTCCGCGAGAGTCGGCGCCGTGTAGGGAACGCGGATGGCCTTGTAATCTTTCAAGTCCACCTCCGGCTCCAACGGGACGCGCACGATCAACCGCATGGGCGAATCTTTCACATCCTCCAGTTGCCCTGGGCCATACGGCTCCACCTTGGCCTCATCAATCGCCTTGGCGTAGTACTGATTGCCCAATTCATCGGCCAACTCGCTGGCAAAAGCCTGCTGGCCGACCGTGCCGACCACCACATTGATCGGCGCCATGCCGGGGCGAAAGCCGGGGATGCGGAATTGCTTCGACAGTTTGCGTGCGACGTCGCGCCGTGCCTTCGCAACCACGTCATCGGGGATGCTGATCGTTATGCGCGCTTCATGCGTATCGAGTTTTTCAACTTGGAGATCCATCTTGCCTGATTTTTGTTTTGGAGATTTAAGATTAGAGGTTGGAAATTTGAGATTGACGAATGAAGCATGACACATGAACCGTGAGAAGAACAGATCATTTGCTTCCTCACGTTTCACACTTCACGTTTCATTTCCCAATCTCAAATTTCCAATCTCCATAATGGGGATGGTGGGACTCGAACCCACACGGCTTGCGCCACATGATCCTAAGTCATGCTCGTCTGCCAATTTCGACACATCCCCGAGCAAGCCAGACGATTATACTATCAAGAAGTGATGAACGCCGAGCAACTACCCACCGGGGACGAAAATCCTTCTCCTCCTTCATCCGGGCCGAAATCTCCCTTTCGCCTGTGGCTTGAACGCATCGGCATTGCATTGGTCGCTGCCATTTCGCTTCTTGCGCCGCTGCTGATCGGTCTGTTGTTTTACCTGGCCTTGACGGACGGCCTGGTGATAAACGCCGGCGACCCGCTACACGAAGCGCGTTTATGGATGGTGCAAGAGCGCAAAGGCGCCACCGGGCTGGGGTTGACGATTGCGTCACCGCAAGCGAGCAACCGCGGCAGCATCGTGTGCGCGCATACTTCCGTCATCTTTTTAAAGTGGGATGGATCAATCCGCCTCGAATCCGAAGCCGGCTACTGCCGTTGTTATGAAACCCGCGCTGGTCAACTCCGGGATGCGGAGCAAATCGCATGCCAATAGAGATGATATACTCGCGCGGCTAACTTTAAACAGGAATGTGTAATGCTTAAAGAGTTGTACATCATCCGCCACGGCCATCCGTTGCTGGGCACCGGCCTGGCCTATGACCGCGTCCCTGGTCCGGCGCTCTCCGAGGTGGGGCGCACCGAAGCGCAACTATCTGCACAATTTTTGATGCACCGGGAGATAGAGATCATTCATACCTCTCCGCTGGAGCGGACGCTCAACACCGCTCACATCATCCAGGCGGCCATTCAGAAGCCACTGGTGATCGAGCCAGCCCTGGCCGAACATCGCAGCGACGAGACGTTTGAAGACGTGAAAGCGCGCATCCGCGAGATGCTTGCACGCCTGGATACCCAACCGCAGGAGATCGTGGCCCTGGTTACGCATGGGTCGCCCATCAAGGCAATGCTGCAAATTCTTTCACTGGAGACGCTTGATCTGAGTCGTTATAGTTTCCCCAACGGGAACCACTCACCGACGGCCGGCATCTGGCACGCTCAACGCGACTTGTTCGGTGTCTGGCAGTTAATGCTTGCGTTCAAGCCGGTTGTGGCAACACCGGCGGCTCATATTGCCGTCTGATATGCGAGTGACCACTGGACGCGCGAAGGGGCGCCCATTGAAAGCCGTGCCGGGCGACGTGACGCGCCCGATCACCGACCGCGTGAAACAGGCGGTGTTCAACATCCTGGCAGACGATGTGAAAGATTCCACCTGGCTGGATATGTTTGCCGGCACAGGCGCGGTCAGCATCGAAGCGCTCAGTCGCGGCGCGCGCTATGCCACGCTGATCGACCAGGACACCACCGCGATCAAGACGATCCAGGCGAACCTGCAAACGACGCAGCTTACGCAGAATGCGCACGTCATCCGCCAGGACGCGTTTCGTTACATCAATGCCTTCCCCAACGCCCGGTATGACTTCATCTACATCGCCCCACCCCAATACAAAGGCCTATGGGCCGAAGCGGTGCTGGCGATCGATCAGCAGCCCAAGTGGCTGGCCGATGATGGCGCCATCCTGGTGCAGATTGATCCACACGAATACCACGAACTGGTCTTGCAGAACCTGGAGTTGGTGGATCAGCGCCGTTATGGCGCAACCATGGTGCTCTTTTATGAGCACAAGCTGGTGGAAGAGATTGGAGATTAGAGATCGGAGATTGTGCCTTACCACGGATTCCACAGATTTGGTATCTATCCTTTGGGTAATCGGTGTCATCCGTGAAATCCGTGGTTAATCTCCAATCTCTAACCCCCAATCTCTAACCCCCAATCTCTATCTCTCTACGGCGATGACCGACGGGACGGACTCGATCGAGTCCAACAGGATTGCCTCCGAAACGCCGCGGATCCATAGGCCAGAGGAACTGCCGCCATCGAGGTTCATGGCGCTGGTCAATTGCAACATTGGGTTGTTCACCAGGTAGCCGGCCAGGTCCGTCATCGTCCACAAGGGCGAATGGCACACCCCCAGCACCACCCGGCCGGCCGCGTCGATGCCCACGAAACTGCGCCGGTTGCGGCTGCCGTCGTCGGGCAAGCCATCCACGATCTGCCCGTTCACGAGCAGCATCGGGAAGCTCTGCACGGCTTGCGTGATGCTGTCATCTGCGACGTAGGGTTGGCGCGCCAGCCATTGCAACTGAGGCATCCCGGCACGCACGCTGAACATGCCCCCAAACCCCTTATACGTCTGGCCCGCGCGTTTGCCATCGGCAATCACGAGCCCCGTCGCGCGCTTCTCCGGCGTGAAGAACCCGGCGTTGATCACCACCGCAGCGTCCAGCGTGGTCAGCCACTCACGCACGGTACGCGGGGTATCGGGATCGTAATGCACGCGTAGCGACACAGCTTGCGGGTCGATCCGCACCAGCGTTACCCAATCATCCGTGTCCCCGACGTGTTCGCGCCGCTGCAAGAACTCGATTCCCTGCTCAACGAGCTGCCACTCCGTCATCGGCGTGGGAGCGGGCGTCGGCGTGGGCACGTTGATGGTTACCACAGGCGTAAAACGCGCCGGCGTCACGGTGGAAGGCGTCTGCGTGCTTGTTGCAGGAACGCATCCCACCAGGCACAGCAAACCACACAAGAAGATTGCGGCGAGGGAGCGGTGTTTCATCTAGCTCAGCGGTTCAATGTTCTCCTGTCAACTTGCGCATGATATCTCCAAGCGAGAGCACACCCTGCGGGCTACAGGTGGAACGTTGGCTTTCGACAACGACCAGCCGGTGTACGCCACGGTCCACCATCAGCTTGGCCGCTTCCGAAAGGAGTGTTTCGGGAGTAACAGTGAGCACGTCGCGCGTCATGACATCGTTGACGGTCATCGTCTGCCACATCAAGAGGGGGGATGACTTCAACGTCGCATTCACCAGGTCCGTTTGCGAGAGGATTCCGGCCAGCGTGCAGTGTTCATCGATCACCACCAGCGCACGCACCTTCTTTTCAGCCATCAACTTAGCTGCCTCACGCAAAGTGAGGTCAGGGGCACAGCTAATGACCCCTTTCCGCATTGCATCGCGCACAAACTCGTCGTTCACATGCCCCCTTCACTAACCATGTGTGCGGGAACCCGGTGACGCATAGCCAGACTCCCAAGCGACTATCTAAACCAGGGGCCAGGTGACTTGAACCCGGCCCCTGCCTATTCTGACCTAAACCAGGGCTCTCTACAAGCGCCCAGTACGATTAAAGCACCAGCCCCCACGGATTTTCCAGGATGCGCTTGATCTCATTGATGAACTGCGCACCCTCGGCGCCATCCGTCACACGGTGATCGCCCGAAAGCGTCATGTGCATGATGTTGCGCACCACCACCTGCCCATCGCGCACTACGGGCGTTGGGGTGGATGCGCCGACCGCCAAAATGCCGGCATCCGGCGGATTCACAATCGCGACGAAGCTTTCCACGCCATACATCCCCAGGTTGCTGATGGTAAAGGTTTGCCCGCCCATATCGCCCGGCTGAGCTTTGCCATCGCGCGCGCGTGTGGCCAGGCCGCCCATCTCGACGGCGATTTGGCGCAACGTCTTCGAGTCGGCATCGCGCACCGTCACCGTCACCAGGCCACTCGGCAACGCCACAGCCACGCCGACGTGTACCTGCTCGTGCAATTCAATCGCGTCGCCAACGAAAGAGGCATTCAGGTTCGGGAAACGCTTCAGTGCCACTGCCGTTGCCCGCACAATCAAATCGTTCACCGAGACCTTGATATTCTCAGGCTTCAGCGCCTCGTTAATTTGCTCGCGCAACTTCAACGCCGCGTCCATCTCAACCGCCACCGTGATATAGAAGTGTGGCACGCTGGTCTTGCTGCTGGTCATGCGTTGCGCAATCGTCTGCCGAATGCGCGTCAACGGCTTGCGCGTGCCAGTTGCAGCAGCCATAAGCGCTGGCGCCGGCTGGGGTGCAGGCACAGCAACGACCGGAGCGGCAGGCTTAGCAGCCGTCGCGGCATAACCTTCCACGTCAGCCAGGATGATGCGGCCTTCCGGCCCACTGCCCTTTAACTGGTGCAGGTCAACTTGCTTCTCCCCGGCCAGCTTCTTGGCCGCTGGCGAGGCAATGACACGTCCGCCGTCACCCGGCGCGGGGGCACTCGGTTTGGCAGCGGCAAAGGCTTCGACGTCTTCTTTCATGATCTGCCCACCCGCGCCGCTTCCCTTCACCTGGGCCAGGTCAACCCCCATTTGCTCGGCCATGCGCCGCGCAATGGGCGAAGCATTCACCGGCCCGCTGCTCACAGCGGGCGCCTGGGCAGCAGGCGCGGATGCCGGCGCCGACATCGAAGTGGCAGCCGGTGTTGCCAGGGCAGCAACTGCTTCACCCGGTTCGCCAATCAAGCCGATCGTCTGGCCAACAGGCACTTTCGCGCCAACAGGAGCGAGAATCTTGATCAGGGTGCCGCCAGCAAACGCTTCGATCTGGATCGTCGTCTTATCCGTCTCGATTTCTGCAATCGCTTCGCCCTTCTCTACGCTATCGCCTTCGGCCTTCAGCCAGTTCGCGATAACACCTTCCGTCATGTCAAAACCCATCTGGGGCATTGTGATTTCGGTAGCCATAGATACTCGCTTTTTAATATTGATTTGCCATCATTGCGCGCGCTGCGGCGACCACGTCGTCGGCGAAAGGCACCGTCGCGTGTTCCAGGGTCTTTGCGTAGGGCATCGGCACTTCAAGGCCGGCGACGCGCGCAATTGGCGCGTCGAGAGCGTTGAATGCCTGCTCCTGCAGCGTCGCGACGATCTCCGCGCCCAGCCCCATGCTGCGCCAACCCTCTTCCACCACAATCGCGCGGTGGGTTCGCTTGATCGACTCAATTGCAAGCGACAGATCCATCGGCCTCAGTGTGCGCAGGTCGATGACGTCCAGTTCAATACCTTCATCGGCCAGGCTCTTGGCGGCCTTCATGGTTTCCACCAGCATGCGACCCCAGGTCACGACCGTCAGATGCTTGCCTTCGCGCTTGCGTTCCGAGACGCCCAGCGGGATGAGATATTCCTCGTCCGGCACTTCGCCACGCGTGCCATACAGTTGCAAATGCTCAATGAAGAATACGGGGTCGTCATCACGGATGGCGCTCTTCAGCAGCCCTTTCGCATCATAAGGCGTGGCAGGCGCCACCACTTTCAACCCGGGGATGGAAGCCAGCCAGCCATCAAAATTCTGCGAGTGAGTGGCCGCCGTGCGCCCAAAACCATCGGGTGAGCGCATCACCATTGGGACTTTAATCTGCCCGTTGAACATGTGATGCAGCTTCGCGGCATGGTTGACGATCTGATCCCAGGCCACCAACGCAAAGTTGATCGTCATCAATTCCACAACCGGGCGCACGCCGCCCATGGCCGCGCCAATTCCCACGCCGACGATAGCCTCTTCGGCAATCGGCGTGTCGCGCAAGCGCCCCGGAAATTCTTTCGCCAAACCGGCGGTGACAGCATAAGCGCCGCCGCCGCCATAGGCCACGATATCTTCACCCCACACGACCACTTCCGGGTCGCGGGCCAATTCCTCGCGTAAAGCGCGTTTGAGTGCTTCGCGGTAAGTTATTTCAGCCATGCTTGCCATTCCCCGAATAAAGTGTCGCTGGATGAATCAAAGAGCCGCCAATTTGCATGTTGGGCACCGGCTGCGCATAGATCTTATCGTAGAGCGTGTCGAGCGCCGGTTCGGGGCTCGCCTCCGCAAATGCCACCGCCTCATCCACCTCGGCCTGTACGTCTTTTTGAATCTGCGCCACCTGTGCTTCCGTAATCAGGTTGCGCTTCAACAAGACATTGTCCAGGTACATGTTGATTGGGTCACGCGCCTTCTGCTCCGCAATTTCCTCTTTCGGGCGTTGCACGTCCGAGTCGGCCATCGAATGCGCGCGATAGCGATAGGTGATTGCCTCCAATAAAGCCGGGCCCTCACCTTTGCGCGCGCGTTCCGCCAATTTGCAGACCGACTCGTGCACGGCCAGCACGTCCTTACCATCGACGCGCTCCGAGTGCATATCGTGCGCCAGGGCTTTCTTATAAATTTCCGTCACAGCGCTGTGCACGCTGATGGCGGTGCCCATGGCATACATGTTGTTTTCCACCAGGAAAATCACCGGCAGGCGCCACAATTGCGCCCAGTTCAATGCCGCGTGGAAGGTGCCGATATTCGTGGAGCCATCACCCATCACGCACAGCACCACGCGATCAGTCTTGTGATGCACGTTAGCATAGGCCAGCCCTACCGCCAGCGGCAAATGGCCGCCGACGATCGCATACCCACCCCAGAAATGCTTATCAACTTCCGCAATGTGCATTGAGCCACCGCGCCCGCCCGTTGTGCCCCCCACACGCCCATATAACTCGGCCATCACAGCACTGGTTTGAACACCGCGTGCCAGTGCATAACCGTGATCACGGTAGTGGGTTACCAGGTCGTCATCGGGACGGAGCGCCGAAAGCGCCCCCACTGCGACTGCTTCTTGGCCATTGTAGAGATGCAGAAAGCCTGCAATTTTAGCCCTCGCATACATCTCGGCAGACTTATCTTCGAATACCCGTATGAGCTCCATCTGCCGGTACAACGAAATCAGTTCTTCTTTGTTCATATCCATAACCATTACTCCGCATGATCACCCTCCAGCCGGCAACCAACAACGCCTCTATTACTACTAAACACGGTTTGCCGGTGGATCATGGCAATCCCCAAATACACCGCCGCACACGCCCGCAATTCATGCTGCGCATCACACATCCGCGCAGCCTGCGCATGCATTAAGTATGCAGTTCTATAACGGCGCAATTGTACGCCATAAAACTGCAAAAACGCAAAACTCTAACCCTTTGCTAAGGTAGCCCCCGCCTGCCCGGACTGCGCATCTTCGTAAAGTTGCAACACAAATAGTAATGACGACAATCGATTTAAATAGCGCACCAGTTGCACATTTTCGATCACGCCATCGTGCAGTAAATGCACGACCAGCCGCTCGGCGCGCCGCACCACAGTGCGCGCCAGGCTGAGATAGGCGCTGGGCAGTGAATCGCCGGGGATGACAAACTCGCGCGGGAGTTGCACCAATGCCGTGATGGCGTCCGTTTGTTCCTCCAACCATTTGACGCGCGCCTCGTCAATGCGCCGGAATCGTTCCGCCGTCTTTGGGGTGGCTGCCAGTTCGGCCATCAGAAGATACAGGTCGCGTTGGCTGACCAGCAATAACTCTTTGACGCGCTCACACCTGGAAGCCGCCCGTGCCACACCCATGGCGGAGCTGGCTTCGTCCACAGTGCCATACGCTTCGGGCTGCGGCATGTATTTTGCAACACGCCCCTCCCCCAGCAAACGCGTATATCCGTCGTCACCGGTACGGGTATATAGTTGAGTTGTATTCATCGCCGCGATTATACGGTGCGTATAAGCGGATGATGTATCATTACAAGCGAAGTATTCGCTGTACTGCGCATTCTGCGCACATTAATGTCCGACAGCCTTACAGCTTGTCGATAGCCGTTTCAATTCAACCGGAATCGCGATTCTCATGTACCCTGATAGTGAAATACTATTCCCCGCACGGTGTATCCCCGAGCTTCGAAGTGTACGCCCCGGCGAGTCCTGGCGCGCGTTGGTGGACCGCATCGCCAAACTGCCCGAATCGCACGAAGACGTGTTGGCCTTCTCGTTGATGATGATCCGTCTGAGTAACTGCCTGACGTGTGACCTGGATAGTTACCGGGCCAGCCTTGGTTGTGGCCAGTGCGCCCGGCGCACTATTCAAGGCTTCAAGGGCAACGATAAGGAATTGCAACGCAAGATGGAAGACGCTCGACTGGAACTGCGCGCCTACGCTGACGAAGCCGAACATCCATCGCAGTCTCGCCCGCTTAGCCCGCTGCGCGGGCAGGCGCCGTCGATCAGATCTCGGCCACGCGGCAGAAGATAAACTGCATCGCGTGTTGCAGTCACAAGGGAATCGTTTCGTCGCTGATCACGTGTTCAGCCGGCTCGATATATGATTACCTGTTGTAATCATCTAAAACAGGGGCAAATAGTACCGTGTCTCGAATTATCATCATTCCGCACGAATCACTGCCGGTGGAAGATAAGCTGAAGGCCGATCTTCCCGACGACTATCACGAACTCGCCGAATGGGCCGAGGCAACCATTCATGATCTGACGAAGCCCTACCCGCGCACAGCTCGGTTGTATGAAAACCTGGTCAACGATGCCCGCCTGGGTGCGCACTGGAACCTCTCAAATTACACAACCGTCAGCAAGCTCAATTACAACGATCATGGGCCGATTCACGCACGCGTCGTCACTTCTTACACGATGCAGATCATGACGCTGCTGAAAGAAGCCAACGTGCCACTCGACGTCATTCAATCCGGCACGGGCGGCCCCGACGACGCCTTCCTGGTGACCCTGGCGGGCATCATGCTGCACGACATCGGCAATGCCGTGCACCGCATCACGCACGAGTTGGTGGCCACACAACTGG
This sequence comes from Thermoflexales bacterium, assembly GCA_034430115.1. GTDB lineage: Bacteria > Chloroflexota > Anaerolineae > J036 > Brachytrichaceae > CAIXPS01. The sequence goes on from DAOUFG010000056.1 coordinate 23,685, forward strand.
CACACCCGCTCCTGGAAGCCTACCTGCCGGAGCTTTATCCAGACCTGGAGCAGCGCCAGCTCATCGAGGACTTCATCCTTTCGGCCATCCTCTGTCACGACGTAACCCCTCCCCCGCTCTTCATGGAGGGCGCTGTGGTTGCCGTCGCTGACGGGTGCGACATGACCAAGGGCCGCGCGCGCATGCCCTTCGACCTGGGCAAGGTGGACATTCACGCCGTGTCGGCACTGGCAATAGAAGAGGTGAACATCCGCAAAGGCGACACCATGCCGGTGGAAATCGAAGTATTGATGAGCAATTCGGCAGGCATCTTCCAAGTGGAACAGACCCTGATCCGCAAACTCCTGGTCACGCCGCTCAACGCCTATGTGACCGTCAAGGCTTCCACCATCAACCCCGGCGACACGTGTGACAAGCGCATCCTGCACAGCGTGCAATTGCGCGATGGCCGCCTCACCCCATCAAATTGAGAATAGGAGCCAGGAAGAGGAGGAGCCAAAACCGCTCCACACCTCATCTCCCTGGCTCCCGGTCACCCTTTCTCTCTAGCTTCCCAAGAGCACACAAAGAAACGGGCTACGCAAAGCTCAGCACAACTTCATTTACACGGGAATCCTTTGTGCCCTTTGTTGCTTTGTGTCTTCGTGTGAGAGCGCCTAAAGCTCGATCGGCTTGCTTAGGATTGCCGCCAGCAGATCAACGCATGCCTGCACGTCTTTCGCATCCACCATCTCGCTGATGGAATGCACGTAGCGGCATGGGATGCTGATGCAGCCGGCAGGCACGCCCTCGCGCGTCATCTGAATCGCCCCTGCATCGGTGCCGCCGGCGGTGAGCACTTCCAACTGATAGGGGATTTGCGCTTCCTTCGCACGCTGCACCATCAACTCGCGCACGCGGGGGTTGGCAATCAATGAAGAATCCTGCACTTTGATCGCCGCGCCCTTGCCGAGTGACACTTCCATGTGCGCAGCTTCGGGGAAGTCGCCGGTCAGCGTCACATCCAGGGCGATGCCCATATCGGGGTTCACTGCATAGGCAGATGTGCGCGCGCCACGCAGACCCACTTCTTCCTGCACGCTGAAGACGGCATACACCTCATGCGGCGTCTCCTTCAGTTGGCGCAACGCCTCGATGGCGATATAACAGCCCAGGCGGTCGTCCATGCTCTTCGCGATTAGCCGGTCGCCATTTTGCACCAGCGCGCCTTGCAATGCCCCCATATCGCCCACTTTAAGCGGGCAAGATTCGCGATCCGCCGCGCCGACGTCGATGAAAAGCTGCTCAAAGCCGGGCGCTTCGGTCGCGCCGCGCGGGCCTTTCTCAAGCTGGATGGTGCCAATGGTGCCATCGGCAAAAATGACGCGATTCGCGACCAGCGTCAGGGGGCGCAACCCACCGACAGGGCTAAAACGCGCATAGCCTTTCTCATCAATATGCGTGATGATGAAGCCGATCTCGTCCATATGCGCCGAAAGCATTACACGCTTGGGCGGGACGTCCGTCGCTTTGTACTCACGCCCAGCGCCGGCGGAGGCATGCTTGACGGCGATCAAGCTGCCCATTGGATCCACCCGCACTTCGTCCACCAGGCCACGGACGTGCTGTTCGATGACGTTCCGCACGCGCCCCTCGTTCCCCGAAGGGCCCCATGTCTCGACGAGTTCTCGAATGAGTTCTATATCCATGTATTCACCTTACAGGCATTGAGAATTACTGTACATCAATACGCACCGGCTGGGTCCATGCCATGCGCCCACCTGGGCCATAGCACTCGGCGCGCACGTAGCGCATCGCCTTTGCCACCACCGGATCATCGGGGATCTGATAGGTCGCGTCTGCGCCATCCACGCTGGCGCGGATCGTTCCCCAGCGCGTGACGAAACGAATGCGTTCCGCGTTCTCGGTACACACGGTCAACTGCGTGCCATCCACAAGCACTTCGCGAATCACCGTCCCCGTGGAAGGATAAAAGCGCCCACGCCGCAACGCATCGACCACCGCGGCGGGGGTGCGTTCGCTCACTTGCACCACGTTCCAGGCGATGCCAATGTCTGTGGCAAGGTGCGCATCATCGTTGGCAAAACCCCACAGCCACTTATTCTGCGAAAGCAGCCGGTCCCAGCGGTCCGACGCCAACGCGCTGCCTTCCAGGCGCTCGATCACGCCGTTATAAACTTCCAGGCCGGTAGCGCCTTCCAAGTTTTGCATCAGCTCTTGCGGGAAGTGGTTAAAGGACCATTCCCAGTTGGGATGGTTCAATATTGCCAACCCTTTGCGTGCGTTGATCTGATCCAACACCTGTTGCCGGTCCGCGACAGGTTCCACGCACTCCTCCAGGCCGATTTGCAAAACATGCGGCCCCATCGCCGTCACCTCCACACCGGGCACGAGAATCAGTTTTGTCCGGGATTGATAGTCGGAAGGTGCAGTAAAGGTGTCATGATCGCTAATCGCCAGGAAGTTGTACCCCAGCCGCTCATACGCAGCGATTGTCTGCTCGGGTGGCAGCTCGCCATCGCTATTGGTCGTGTGCGTATGCAGGTTCCCTTTCAGCCAGACGTATTGTCCCGATTGTTGATACGGGCTATGTAAAGATATAACCGCCATGAGTAATGGCTATCATACTATGGCGTGGATGGATGAGGGGGGCTTAGGAGCAGAGGCGATTGGGCGCCCCTGCTCCCCATTTTTCAGCCTAACCACGCTCGCGCGCATCGACGTCTTCGACGTCGCGTTGCCAATTAAACCCAGGCACACGATCTTCTATCCGGCGCACCAACACCTGCGGGCAGGCCTGGGTATATTCCAGTCGCCCGGACCATTCTTCCTTGCCGCGCTGATACGTCCATTGAAATATCGGCTCGTGGGTAATCATGTCACCCTCCACACCACCCGTCACAAAGTTGATCTCTTTCGTGCGGCGCACTTCACGACCGTCGGGCAGGCGAAACACGCCGATGTTGATAATGAGCTGAATCGCCTGGGCAATTTCGCGCCGGATGGCCATCAGCGGCACGTTGCCCATGCCGCCTTTCATGTAGAGCGTCTCGATACGTTGCAGCGTGCGGTAGGCGTCGTCGGCGTGCACGGTGAACATACAACCATCATGGCCGGTGTTCATCGCCTCCAAAATGGCGATCATTTCCGGGCCGCGCGCCTCGCCCAAGATGATGCGCTTGGGGCGCATGCGCAAACAGTGCCGCACGTTATCGGCCATGGTGACCGGCTCCACCCCCTCGGCGCGTTCGCGCGTCACCAGTGCCACCCAGTTTGGCAGGTGCCCAAACTGTAGTTCAGGCGTATCTTCAACGGTGATGACGCGATCTTTCTTATCGATCTCACTGGAAAGCACCTGCAAAAAGGTGGTTTTGCCGGTGCCGGTGCCGCCCGAGACGGCGATATTCAGTTGCGCCTTCACGGCTGCGCGCAAAAAGTTCGCCGCTGCGGGTGTCAGGCTGCCCAGGCGCACCATGTCATCCATCGTGCGCGCCACCGTGCGAAAGCGCCGGATGGTGATCGCGATGCCGCCAAAGCCCAGATTGCTCACCAACGGGTCCATGATGACATGCACACGGCTGCCATCACGGAGGCGGTGATCGCGCCAGGGGGTCTTCACCGTCACGCCACGCCCGCCGGAACCGTAGTCCAGCTTATTGTTGATGAACATGCGCAAGGCGTATTCGCTGCGGAACGTGGCATTCGCCTTTTCGGCATACTTGCCGGCCCGTTGCACATAGATGTCGTTGTGGCCGTTGACGAAAATCTCTTCCACCAGCGGGTCATTCATATATGGCGCGATGGGCCCCCAACCCAAGACGTCCTCTGTAATGCGCTTGGCAATCCGCTCGCTTTCAGCGGCCAGTTCGGATTCCGAGGTATCCACCAGCAACGGCAGCCCACGCGATGGGGCTTTGACGTTGTAAGCCTGGGTCTGTTGCCGCGCGACTTCCATCACCACGGCATAGTCGTTGTCCGTCGGGTCGTCATAGGCCGACGGCGAGAGCAGCCGGCTGGCCTGTAACTCATCTTTCACGGCCTCCAACACAATATCATATGGGCTCTTCTGTTCTTTTTCCGGTGTGGCGGGCGTCTCGCGCGCAAACGCCGGCGCCGTTCCCGATGGGGCCGCCGGCGGCGCGGGCGGGGCCGTCGCCACGACAGGTGCCGGATTTTGAGCCGGCGCGGGGGCCGGCGTCGTGCGATTATTTCTATCCCAGGCTGGTATGGATGATTTATCGTTTCTTCGAAACACGGTCACTTACCTCTCAAACGCTCATACTTGTTTTACGAATAAACGCCGGATGGAAAACCCACTGATCTTGGAGGAATGCGAGCGATAGGTCTCCTGCAACTGTGGCAGGTACATCGCACCCAGGGCGCGAATCGATGTTCCCAGTGGGCCCGAGTCGGTCAACACATAGGGTGTGTGCGTGTTGATCGCTTGCGTGGCGACGACCGGCTCGAATGGGATCGTCGCCACGAGCGGCAACCCCAACATATCGACGATCTCTTTTTCCGAGAGCCCAAAACT
>DAOUFG010000057.1:0-18730 GCA_034430115.1 Thermoflexales bacterium
TTGTCATTACTCCCCTGGTGTGTGCTCAACCCCGAGTCACCCTTATATGGTACCGCGTTTTTCGTTTTTGCTTACCCGCTCACTTCAATGTGGCGATGCGCACACCGTCTTGCGGGCCTAGGGGGGCTTGCGTGTCGGCGTTATATAGCTTCACCTGGATGTGCATCGTGGAGGGGAGCGCCTGATCGGGAATCGTCAAATAGTGCACGTCACGTACATCCTGCCCCACCGGCCACTGCAAGGTGGAGAGCAAGCCGCGCGCCGGCCACGAGTCATCCTGCGCCAGCACCGCGCCGTCATCCGTCACCAGGCGCACCGACACGGCATAGTTGGCCGTCATCGTCAGTTGCGACGTCCAATACAGATCCACGCGCAGCCGCCGGCCCGGCACCAGCGCCGAATTAGCCGCATCCAGCGCCTGGAAGGCCTTTGCTTCATCCGTTTGCGACAGGGCAAAATTTTGCAATTTGAGCGTGCCGCTAAACACCCACGGCTGAGGCAATGGCGCGATCTGCTGCGCATCCGGCTCAAAGATGTAGTAACCGTCTTGATCCAAGCTGATCTTATAGGTGGGCTGCGCCTCGTATTCCAACACGAACTTCTTCAAACGGTCCGGCGTCAGTGGATAGGGGTTCTGGTCGGTCTCATCCAGGACGATCATATCGACCTTCCAATTTTGCGGCATCCACGGGAAGAGCGTGATGTGTTCGCGCGCGGCAAAGTGCGCGGCCAGCTTGTTCTGGGCGGCCACGCCGGCGTCTGCGGGCACCTGCGCCACGACTTGCTCGCCGATGCGCGTGTGCTCGGTGATCTGATACTTCGCCGCGTCGTACATGCCGCCGCCCGGATACATGCTCCACGTAAAGTAGCCGATCACCGCCGTGACCAACAATGTGCCCATACCGACTTTTGCCCAGCGAGGCGATAACCTGGCAAGCACACCAGCCGCCGTCACCCACAGCAAGCCGACGAATGGGGCGGCGTGCCAGGCCGTGAATGACTTGATCTCGCTCATCGAAGACATGAGGATGAGCAACAAAGACGGTAGCCACAGCAATTGCTCCCCGGCGGCCAGCAGCGGCAACCCGGCCAGGGGCAACAGCACCCGCACCAACGTCTGATCGGCGTGCGCTTGGATCAGGTTATTCAGCACGGCCATAGGCGCTTTGAGCATGCCCAGGACGATATCCGCCAGACCATCGCCATACTGGTAGGCCCAAAACACATTCGTGTGAATATAGGTCACGCCCAAAGCCGGCATCAGGCCCTGGGTGATCGCCACCGTCCACACCAGGCCCGCCACCACCGCCCCAACACCCAACAGCCGGCGCCCCGGACGAAACAGAATCATCACCACGCCAAAGCAGGCCACGAACGCGCCCATATCTTCGCGCGCGAGCAACGCCAGCACCAGGCACACAATGAGCAGGACGTCATCGCGCTTATAGAGCGCGTAAGCGGCGAAGGCCAGCACCGGCGTGGAAAGCATGATCTCGTGGAAGTCCATGCTGGCCACCTGGTGCCCCAATGGGTTCAGCACCAGCGCCAGCACGACAAACGGCGCGAGCATGGGGTGCCGGTCATGCACGATCAGATAGGCCGGCAACATCGCCAGCCCCAACCCGACGACGGTGACAGCCTGCAACGTGCGCGCGTCGGGAGCAATCCAGAACAACGGCGCCAGTGCGCCCATCAAGAGCGAGAAGTGATCTTGCAGAAAGTTGGTGGATTTGGCGGGGATGAAGTTTGCGAATAACATCCCGTGCGCCGTGTTCCAGACGACATGCGTGTAATAGCCGAAGTCGAACATATCCGTGCTAAAGGCGGCATGGCGGCGGAAGCCGAGGTAGGCACTGCCGATCACGTAGAGAACGATGAACAATGGTCCGGCCCATGCAGACCAAAACACGCTTAGACGTTTGGACATGAAATTACGGGATGTTTGAAGCCAGATGATTCAACGAACGCTCAACAAGCCCGGTTCATCTTAGCAAGCCCATATAAGGTAAAGCTTAAGAAATGGGCACTAGGAATAGAAAAGCCCGCTACAAAGCGGGCATTTTGTCTCTTTATTTAGGGAGGGATGAAACTTGTTAATTTCGTGTTAAGGGAACACGGCGGTGCGGTTGCCGTTTACAAGCACTTTGTGTTGCAAGTGCGCATAGATGGCGCGCGATAGCACCACCTTCTCCAACTCCTGCCCCTTACGAATCAAATCTTCCACCGTGTCTTTGTGCGTGACGCGCACCACATCCTGCTCGATGATCGGTCCGGCGTCCAGGTCGGCCGTCACGTAATGGCTGGTCGCGCCGATGATCTTCACGCCGCGTTCGTGCGCAGAGTGGTAGGGTTTGGCGCCGGGGAAAGCCGGCAGGAACGAGTGATGAATGTTGATGATGCGGTTTTGATAGTGCGCGATGAATTGCGGGCTGACGATCTGCATATAGCGCGCCAGTACGATGAAATCGACCTTGTGCGCTTCAAGCAGGGCCAACTGCTGTTGTTCCTGGGCCTCTTTGTTGTCTTTATCAATCAAGATGACGTGAAACGGGATGTCCGAACGGCGCGCCACCGGCTCCAGGGCGGCATGATTACTGATAATGAGCGGCACCTGCACCTTCCAATCACCCGATTCGACGTGCGCCAAGATGTCGTACAGGCAATGCGGCAACTTGGACACGAACAACGCCATGCGCGGCGTCTCGCCCGAAAAGTGCAGCGACCACTGCATGTTCAGACGTTCGGCGATGAGCACCTGGAAATACTCACCAATTTTCTCATCCGGGATAGCGAAATTGCTCAGGTCCCACTCCACGCGCATGAAGAACATTTGGGCTTTCGCATCGGTGTGCTGATCCAGGTACAGCACATTGCCGTTATTTTTGAAGATGAATTCCGTGACAATGGAGACCAGGCCCATACGATCCGGGCAGTGAATCAACAAGATGGCAGAACGGGCGGGATTGTCTTTCATAGCTTCCATACTATTTATCGTTTCTCGATCACATCGTGGGGCCAAGTTTCTCACAAAACGGCCAGGCGCGGGGGCTTCCGCAATTTAGAACGGTTTACACAGAGCAACAAAGGCTCAAAGAACACAAAGATTGAATGGCCTTTTGTTGTTCGCGGGAGACAGTGGTGCCGGCACATTTGCCTGAGTCGGCGGTATAAATGCCATGCCTTTCTATTGAGCACAATAAAAAGGCGAGGCCGGCCCTCTCGATGGAGGACCAACCTCGCCCCTGACGGACAGATAAACCGCGCTATGCGATGACGGGCAATTGGGCCTGTGCTCTTTGAATTTCTTCCACGGGCAATACGTAATCCTGAATCTTTCCGCTGAGATATTTCTCGTAGGATGCCAGGTCAAAGTGGCCATGCCCGGAGAGGTTGAACACGATGGTGCGGCTGATGCCTTCCTCACGGCATTTCAACGCCTCGTCGATGGCCGCGCGGATGGCATGTGCCGACTCTGGCGCGGGCAAAATCCCCTCGGTGCGGGCGAAGAGCACGCCAGCCTCGAACGTAGCCAGTTGCGGCACTGCGATCGCTTCGATGTAGCCATGGCGATACAGTTCGCCAATCAGCGCCGCCATGCCGTGATAGCGCAACCCGCCGGCATGAATCGGCGCCGGCATGAAGCCATGCCCCAACGTATACATCTTTATCAGCGGCGTCATCATTGACAGATCGCCGAAGTCGTAGGCATACACGCCGCGCGTCAGGCTGGGCGCGGCAGCAGGTTCCACCGCGATCACGCGCAGTTTGCTGTTTTCGCCCTTCAGCTTTTCGGGCAGGAATGGGAATGCAAAGCCGCCGAAGTTGCTGCCGCCGCCCACGCAGGCGATCAGAACGTCGGGGGCATCACCGGCCAGTTCCAATTGCTTCTTCGTCTCCAGGCCGATTACCGTCTGGTGCATCAGCACATGGTTGAGCACCGACCCAAGTGCATATTTGGTGGGCACCGGGTTCGTCACGGCGTCTTCCACGGCTTCGCTGATCGCCAGGCCCAGGCTGCCCGCGCAATCCGGGTCCGCCGCGAGCATGGCGCGCCCGGCGTTCGTATCGGGGCTGGGGCTGGGCACCACGGACGCGCCCCACGTCTCCATCATGTAACGCCGATAGGGCTTCTGATCATACGACACGCGCACCATGTAGACCTTGCACTCAATGCCGAAAAGCTGGCAGGCGAATGAAAGTGCGCTGCCCCACTGGCCTGCGCCGGTCTCGGTGGTGATGCGCTTGGTGCCCGCCTCGCGGTTAAAGAATGCCTGCGCCACGGCAGTGTTGGGCTTATGGCTGCCCGTCGGGCTGACGCCCTCGTGCTTGTAATAAATCTTGGCCGGCGTTTGCAGAGCCTGCTCCAGGCGATGCGCACGATAGAGCGGCGAAGGGCGCCACAGCCGATAGACATCGCGCACCGGCTTCGGAATCTCGATCCATCGCTCGGTTGAAACCTCTTGCTTGATCAGTTCCATCGGGAACAATGGGGCCAGGTCGGCTGGGCCAACAGGCTGCTTGGTGCCCGGATGCAAGACGGCCGGCATCTCGTAAGGCAAATCCGCCTGGATGTTGTACCAATCTTTGGGTATGTCGCTTTCGCTCAGCAGTATCTTGGTCTGATCGGACATGGGACAAACTCCTTGTACTTGATTAGAGGTGATCAATACCGGTTATGAGGCGTAATAATACCTGAGATACTTCTTTTGACGCGCCGGCCACCGGCAACGTGTAAAAGTAGTAAACAGGTGTATCCTCGTTTTACGAGGAGAAAAACCACATGCACACCATGCTTGACGGACAAAAAGAAATCACCACCTCCGATGGCAAGGAAATGCTGCTCATCCCCCGCGGCGATTTTCAGATGGGAAGCCAGGCGGGATATCACGAGGAACAACCGGTTCATACCGTCCACGTGGATAGCTTTTACATGGACAAATATCCGGTCACCAACCGGGAATATAAAACGTTTTGCGACGCGACCCACAGCGAGTACCCGCAAAACCCGCGTTGGGCCGAGTATCCCGACTACTTTTTAAACTACCCGGATTACCCGGCAGTGAACGTCGGCTGGCGCCAGGCGATGGACTACGCGGAATGGGCAGGCAAGCGGCTGCCGAGCGAGGAAGAGTGGGAGTACGCGGCCTGCGGCGGGCTGCAACAGCCGCAATACCCGTGGGGCGACGAACCGCCCGACGGGAGCAAGGCAAACTTCGCGGATCGCAACACCACCTACCCCTGGCGCGATTTTCACGTCTCGACCGGCTATCTCTACACCTCCCCGGTGGGCGGCTACGCCCCCAATGGTTACGGCCTGTACGACATGGCCGGCAATGTTTTCCAGTGGGTGGAAGACTGGTTCTTCGAATACGCCGACACGGTTCACGATACCGAGAAATTCAAAGACGGCTGGGGCGGCTCGAAGGTGTGTCGCGGTGGGTGTTATCACAGCAGCGCCTTCGACCTGCGCGTGGCGCGCCGGCGCCAGATCCTGGGCGGCGGGCCCAACATCGCGGTTGGCTTTCGGTGTGTGAAGGACGGCACGCACAAACCAAAGACGTCCTTCGAGATCACGCACCAGGACGAAGGCTGGCAGAAGGGGCTGGCCGACGTGCGCGCAAGGGCGCCGGAAAAGGTGCAACTGTGCTGCGGCACGGGCAAGCTCACCCTGGAACAGGCGCAATACATCAAGAACATCGGCTTCACCAGCGTTGAACAATACGTGACCTGGGAGACGTTAGAGAACGCAGGCGAAGGGAAATGGGACTTCTCCGCCTGGGACGAACAGGTGGCCATCTTGCAGGCGGTTGGGCTGAAGTGGGTGCCCTTCCTGATCGCCGGCCCGGCCTACGCCATGCCCGATTGGTATCGCGAGCATCCCGATTTTGAGGGGCTGCGCTGCCTGGAACACAACATCGAGACCAAGATCCACAGCATCTGGGCGCCGCGCTGGCGCAGCTACGTGGAGCGTTACCTGGCCGCCTTCGCAGAGCACTACCGCGCCAGCGGCGTCGTGCAGTGGCCGCTACTGGGCATCACGGGCGACTTTGGCGAGGCCATCTTCCCCGTCTGGCACGGCAACTGGCCGCCGCAAATTTCGGGGCTGTATCACTCGCACGGCGGTTACTGGTGCGCCGACCGTTTTGCGCAGGCGGACTTCCGCGCGAAGATGGCCTCGAAGTTCAATGACATCGCGGCCTTGAACGCCGCGTGGGGCACCGACTTTCCATCCTTCCAGGCGGTCAAAATGCCGGAAGTGAATAGCGACCCGCTCGAAGGGTTCCGGGTGGACGAATATACCGACCCGGGCACAATCACGCTGCAATCGGTGGCCGACCGCAGGCGCTGGCTGGACTTCATCGATTGGTATCGCAGCGCGATGACGGACTATGCCGACTTTTGGATGCGCACAGCCGCCAAATACTTCCCCGGCACACCAGTGTATTTGTGCACCGGCGGACGCGCCGAAGCCTGGCATGCCTCGGAATTTGCGCAGCAGTGCAAGGTGGCGGGCCAAACTCACGGCGGCGTGCGCATCACCAACGAGGCCTCGGAATACGCGATGAATTTCCTGGTGACGAACTGGGTCGCTTCTGCGGCGAACTTCTACCAGGCCCAATTCAGCTTCGAGCCGGCCGGGCAGGTGACGGAGAAAGGCGTCGTCTGCCGGGTCTATAACGCGGCGGCGACGGGCGCGAACGAATTGCACTACTACCAGGGCAACATCATGGATGCGGCGCACAAACCGGGCCTGTTGATGCAGAACCTGGCATATTTGAACGGCAGCCAACCGATCGTGGACATGGGCCTGCTCTACCCCGATGTGCCAATGATCGTGGACAACCTGGCCTGGGACGACGTAGTACGCCAAGTGACGCTGCTGCGCGATTACGCCAACATCCGCTTCGTGGACGACCTGACCATTGCGGATGGCATCCTCTCGCAGTTGAAGGTGCTGGTGATCTGCGCCGGCGAGCGCTATCGCAAGGCCACACTGGATGCGCTGGCGAACTGGGTGCATCAGGGCGGCATCTTGCTGGCTTATAACCTGCGCGACTTGCGCGCGGTTGAGGACGATACGGACTACACCCCTATCCTGCTAAACCCGAATGGTGATGAACAACGCCTGGGGGAGGGAGTGAGCTTCTTCCTGCCAGGTAAGTGGTTGCCCGATAGCAGCGAGCTTGAGTTGCAGGCGCATCTGTTCGACGCGTTGACGGCCTTCCTGACCAGGTGGCACTACAGCGTGACGGATGGCGTGATCGACGGCATCTATACTGCGCAGACGACGGATGGGTTGCTCATGCTAAACACGCACCTGGAAACGCGCCATAAAACGGTGAGGCTGCCGGATGGCCGCGTCCAGGAATACACGCTTGCCCCCAACAGCATCACGCTGCTGGCATAGTGACGGTAGAAGGACCAGTTTGGCCTCACAGATATGTTTTGATACCTGTGAGGCCTTTTGCATCAGTGATAGGCCGGCAAATAGCTGCCGTGCGCGGCGATCAACTCGTCCACCATGGCATAGATCTGGTCGATGGACAGCTCCGCAGCGGTGTGTGGGTCCAGCATGGCGGCGTGATAGATATGCTCACGCTTCTGCGTGAGGGCCGCTTCCACCGTCAACGACTGCACGTTGATATTGGTCTGCATCAGGGCCGCCAGTTGCGGCGGCAGCGCGCCGATCTTGGTGGGCTGAACGCCGTTCTTGTCCACCAGGCAGGGCACTTCCACACAACAACCTTGCGGCAGGTTGTCGATCAACCCACGGTTTGGCACGTTGCCATAGATCACGCGGCGCTGGTTCGTCTGCAGGCTGTGAATGATGAGCGAGCCATACTCGTGGCTGCGCTGCACCTCAACCGGGGCGTCGCTCTCAAACAGGTCACGCATCTTATACCAGCCGGCGATCTGATCCTCGCAGCGGCGGATGTATTCATCCAGCGGCACATTGAACTTCTCCACCAGGTCGGGCCGGTCGCGCTTGATGAACCAGGGCGTGTATTCGCTAAAGTGCTCACTGGATTCGGTAACGAAATAGCCGAAGCGCCTGAGCGCCTCATAGCGCACCCGGTTCCAATCTGGCACGCGCCCGTCCTCGCAGACCTTGCGGATGAGCGGGTACAGGTCCTGGCCGTTCTTCTCGAAGCGCAGGTAGAAGGCCATGTGGTTGATGCCGGCGCATAGGTAGTTGATCTCTTCGATCGGCACGTTGATGTCGTGCGCCAGTTGCTCCGCCGTGCCCTGCACGCTATGGCACAACCCCACCGTCTTGATCTTGCTGGCGCGGCTGATGGCCCAGCAGTTCATCGCCATGGGGTTGACGTACTGCAGGAAGGTGACGTCGGGGCATAGCTCTTGCATGTCTTTGCAGGTGGACAGCAACACCGGGATGGTGCGCAGCCCGCGCATGATGCCGCCGATGCCAAGCGTATCGGCAATCGTCTGGCGCAGCCCATACTTCTTGGGTATCTCGAAGTCGATCAGCGTGCCGGGCTTGTAGCCGCCGATTTGGAACATGCAGATGGCGTAATCGGCGCCGTCGAGCGCTTTGCGGCGGTCGGTGGTGGCTTCGATGGTGGGGTGCGCGCCGAAGGCCTGGCCCACTTTATGGGCCACGATTTCCGAGGTGCGCAAGCGCTCGGGATCGATGTCAAACAGGCTGATGGTCGATTCAGCCAATTCTGGGAAGCTGAGAATATCTCCGAGCAGGTTCTTGGCAAACACGGTGCTGCCAGCGCCGATGAAGGTGATCTTTGGCATTGTGTATTCCCTCTTGTTCAGGTATTTGGAAAGTATACACAGTGAAACGTGATGCGTGAGAGGGGGATTAGAGATATAGGGATTCCATGAGCCGTCGAAGGGGAATCGTGTCGCAGTTGGCGAACGCGATCACGGTGAGCCTGCCGAAGCGTGACAGGCTCACCATGGGTGACTCCTTCGACAAGCTCAGGAAGATCGCCCCAACCCTTGCGTTCAATCGCAAATGGCCCTGGCGATTATGCGCTGTCAGGCAATCGTCAACCTAAAATCGAAAATCCGAAATGTACTAGCGCCGCCCCGCCTTGCGCGCGACGGGCTTGACGGCGGGGTTCCTGCGCACGCGCGGTTTGACGCCCATCGTCATGGTCATGACGGCCTTTTGTACGTGCAGGCGGTTCTCCGCCTCCTGATATACCACCGACTGCGGGCCGTCGATGACGGCGTCGGCCACTTCCAGGCCACGGTCAGCCGGCAGGCAGTGCATGTAAATGGCGTCGCGCCTGGCCAGGGCCATGCGACGCTCGTCACAAATCCACGAGGTGTAGCGCTTGCCGATTTCGGCGCTCTCCTTCAGGTCGCTGGTGGTGAGCATGCAGCCCCACGACTTGGGGTATACCACGTCGGCATTTTCAAACGCTTCGTCCATGTCGTTGGTGATGCTGAAAGAGCCGCCGCCTTCCTGGGCGCTCTGCTGAGCCTTTTCCAAAATCTCGGGCATCAGCTTATATTCCGGCGGGTGTGCCAGCACCACGTCCATGCCGAAGCGGGCCAGTTGGATGATGAGCGACTGCGGCACGCTGATGGGCTTTTGGTAGCTGGCGGCATAGGCCCAACTGACGGCGATCTTGCGCCTCTTCAGGTCCTTGCCCTTGCATTCGCGGATGGTGAGCAAGTCGGCCAAGATTTGGAAGGGGTGATAGACGTCGCATTGCATGTTCAGCACCGGCACCGGGCTGTGCTCGGCCACTTCATTGATGTACTTGTTGCCAAAGGCCCAGTCGCACTGGCGAATGGCGATGCCATTGTAATAGCTGCCGAAGATCTTGCCGATTTCTTTGGCCGTATCGCCATGCGAAATTTGGGTGGTGTCGCTGTCGATAAATGCGGCGTGGCCGCCCAGTTGAGCCATGCCGGCCTCGAACGAGCCGCGTGTGCGGGTACTGGTGAAGAAGAACAACATCGCGAGCGTCTTATCGCGCAGCAGCGGATGTGGCACGCCATTGTGATATTGCGTCTTCAACTTCGCGGCCAGGTCAAGCACGGCTTCGGTCTCGGCGATGGAAAAGTCCAGGTCGCTGATGAAGTCGCGCCCGAAGAGGTTGATGGGTTTCTTAGTCGGCATTTCGTCTCCTTCTAAAGGTTAACCACAGATAAACACAGATGAACACGGATATTTGGATGCAACGGATGCTTAAGCGTGTTGACTTGACGGAGCGGGGCTCACGTTGCAGGGCCATTCACAAGGCGCTTTATTTCCACACGTGGGTGGGCAAAGTTGATCAACAAACAAATGCTTAGTCCGGTAGCTTTAAGGTAATTGAGGCACTGTGCTATGTGGGCATCTTCAATTGCTTTCACCACTTTCAGTTCAACAATCACAATGTCTTCCACCACCAGGTCCGCATAATAATCGCCGACGACAATCCCATCATAAAGTACTTTGATTGGTTTCTGTTGCTCCGTTTTTAAGCCCGCCTTCTGCAACTCATGTAATAACGCGTTCTCATATACCTTCTCAAGGTATCCACATCCAAGCGTGTTGCTCACATGATAGGCGCACTTGATAATTGCAGACGTTATTCTATTTAAATCCTCACGGTTCGGCGGCGTGCTCATTGTACGTCCTTGCCTAAGGTGCAAAGTTCAAAGGCACCTCCACACCTTAAAACAATCCGTGTTTATCTGTGTTCATCTGTGGCTAATTAAGTTCCTACGAATGACGCAGATTTCACGGAATTACCAAATTATCCGCGTAATCGGTAAAGTCCGTGGTTGATTCAATCTCCAATCCCCTATCTCCGTTCGCTATTCGTTGAACATCTCACCCACGCTGCGGCCTTCGTGTACGCGGCGGACCACTTCACCCAGCAACGGACCGACGGAGAGCACCCGCAGGTTGGGCAACATCTTCTCAGGCGGCAGGGGCAGCGTGTTGGTCACCACGATTTCCTTGATGGGCAGGTTGCGCAACCGCTCAATGGCCGAGCCCACCAACACCGCATGCGTGGCGCACACATAAACGTCACGCGCGCCGTGCTCCTTCACCACGTTGACGGTGTTCTGAATAGATCCGGCGGTGGAAATCTCGTCGTCCACGATGATCACGTCACAGCCGCGCACATCGCCGATCACCGTCAACGCCTCGGACTGCGCCGTGTTGCCCATGCGCCGCTTTTCGACAAACGCCATCGGGCGTTGCAACTTCGCTGCAAAGTTGCGCCCGCGCTTAGCAAACCCCAGATCGGCAGTCACAATCACCACGTTGTCCATCTCAAGCTGCACAAAATAATCGCTCAGCAGGTGGAAACTCGTAATCTCGTCGCCAGGGATGCTGAAGAAACCCTGGATTTGCCCGGCGTGCAAGTCCACCGTGATGTAGCGATCCGCGCCGGCCGTTTCGATCAGGTCTGCCATCAGCCGCGCAGTGATGGGCACACGCGGTTGATCCTTCTTATCGCTACGGGCATAGGCCAGGTAGGGCACGACCACGGTGATGCGCGCAGCCGAATCGCGGCGCAGACAGTCGATTGCGATCAGCATCTCCATGATGTGATCGCTGACGGGGGAAGACATCGTCTGGATGAGGAATACATCCTGGCCGCGCACGCTCTCGTGCAAGCGCCAGAAGATGTTCTCGTTGGCGAAACGAATTACATCACGCCCACTCAACGGGAGGTTCAAATAAGAGGCGATTTCACCTGCCAATTCAGGATGACTGGTGCCGCTGAATAGTTTAATCCCGCCGTGGCCCTGGATTTCAGCCAGACGGTACTCCATCTCTCTGTGCATCTTGGCGCTCCTTCAGATAAATGTATCTATGTATGGACTCTGGTGAAGTATTCACTGGTCGATGGACAACTCGTAGAACGGGCCACTCAAAGTACGCAAGTGGCAACGGTCATTCAAGCTGCGCACCCTCCAACGCCGGCGTTCATAGGTCAGCTTGGTGATTGATGCATTCGCGAACGAAAACGGCTGGCGGCGCAGGGCCGGCAACCCCAGGGCCAGGCTGACGATAGCCCCCACTGTGCCGCCATGACAAACCACGGCAAGCGTCTGATCCTGATGGCGCACCAACACATCACTCACAAAACCGGACACACGCGCGCGCATATCTTGGCCCGTCTCGCCACCAGGGCCGATGCGATCATATTGATCGTCATCCCAGCGAGGTGGCATCATGGCCTGAATCTCCTCCGCTGTGAGCCCCGTCCATGCACCCATATGATACTCACGCAGGCGCTCGTCGTAGTTCACTACGAGCCCGCAAGCCTCAGCAATCAACTGCGCGGTCTCCGCCGCGCGTTGCAACGGGCTGGCATAAATAGCGGCCAGCGGCTTGTGGCGCAGACGTATGCCCGCCAGGCGGGCTTGCTTGCGGCCGAGGTCGTCTAGGGGCAAATCCAACCAGCCCTGGATGCGCTGAGAAGCATTGCCCACGCTGCGGCCATGACGAACGAGATAAAGCGTGGTAGTCATTGATCAAGTGAGTCCAATAATCTGCGTGCGACCTCAGCCGGATGCAACTGGCGCTGCAAGCCGGCCACCAACAATCGTTCATATTCTTCGCGCCGGATATTCCGAAAAGCGCGCTGCAACAACATCTCGCGCAGGCGCGCCTGGACATCAGCATCCAGCCGGCGCCGGCTGCGCCGCTCGCCCTCGCCGCTCTCAGCCAGGTATTGCATATGCCGATCCAGCGCTGCCAATAAGTCGTCGATGCCCTCGCGGTTGATGGCGCTCACCTTTACGAGCGGCGTTTGCCAATCTATCGCCGCTTCTTGCGCAGGCCCGCCCGAAGCCGAAGCGCCGTGATGCCCCGCACGATGCGCCGGCGTCGCCAGGTCCAGCGCCGAGCGCAAAGCGCTCATCGTTTGCGCCACGCCTTCGCGGTCGGCCTTGTTAACAACCACGATGTCGGCGATCTCCAAGATGCCGGCCTTCACCGCCTGCACGTCATCCCCTGCGCCGGGGGCCTCCACCACGATCACCGTCTGCGCGATGCGCGCCACATCCACCTCAAGCTGCCCAGAGCCGACCGTCTCGATGATGATGACGTCAAACCCACTGGCATCCAGGGCCGTCACCACGTCGGCGGTGGCCGCAGCGATGCCGCCCAGCGCGCCACGGCTGGCCATGCTGCGGATGAACACGCCTGGGTCGCCAAACAAATCACGCATACGGATGCGATCGCCCAGGATCGCCCCGCCGCTGAACGGGCTGGAAGGGTCCACGGCGACGATGCCCAGCCTGGGGGGGTTGGGCCTGGCGCGCAGGGCGCGGCTCAGTTCGGCCACCAGGGTGCTCTTGCCAGAGCCGGGTGCGCCAGTGATGCCGACGACGCGCGCATGCCCGCCCTGCCTATACAGCGCATCCAGCATCGCCTGCGCGCCGGGTTCCCCGTTTTCGATGCGCGTAATCAGGCGCGCCAGTTCGCGGCGCGTCAGCGCACGGCTCGGTGACTCGTTATTCACCTGGCTCATGAGTCGGTTCCCTTCAAAAAATGAGGAGGCTTAATCGCGCACAGGGGTATGAGACTGAATAAAGGAGACGATGTCTGCAATCGGCGCGCCCGGGCCAAACACCCCCTGTATACCAGCCTGCTTCAGGCCGGGAATATCCTCTTCGGGAATGATGCCACCCGCAAACACCGGGACGTCTGCCAGGTCGTGCTCGCGCAACGCCTGTACCACGCGGGGGAGTAGCTCGTTATGAGCGCCGCTGAGGATGCTCAGGCCGACGGCGTCTACGTCTTCCTGTAAGGCGGAGACGGCGATCATTTCGGGCGTCTGGCGCAGCCCGGTGTAGATCACTTCCATGCCTGCGTCGCGCAACGCGCGGGCGATCACCTTCGCGCCGCGATCGTGCCCGTCCAGGCCCGGTTTGGCGATCAAAATACGCAATGGGCGGGCCGCTGCACCCGCATGTGATTCAGATGTCATTGTCATGGCGATGTGATTATAGTGGGGATATGCGCGGTTTACCGGCCTGGCGCGGGTATTGGCGCGGTGAGGGGTGCTGCTTGTGGAGGATGACTAACGCGCGCTGGTCGGGCAGGCCAGGCAACGTCACCGGCTCGATACGCAGCAACGCCCCACCGACCAGTTGAATGGCGCGCGCAGCCTGCTCCGTCTCGGCGGTGGCATCGCTGCCCTTCATCGCCACACACACGCCACCCACGCGCACGAACGGCAACAGATACTCCACCAGCACCGGCATGGGCGCCAGGGCGCGCGCCACGACCACGTCGAACTGCTCGCGATAGGCCGGCTTATGCGCGGCTTCCTCGGCGCGCTCCTTCACTGCACGGATGCCCGACAGGCGCAGGTCGTCGATCACGGCCTGGCAAAAGGCCACCTTCTTGCCAGTGCTATCCATCAGCGTGACGTCCAGGTCGGGCCGGGCAATCTTGAGCGGGATGCCAGGCAACCCGGCGCCGGTGCCCATGTCGAGCAGGCTTTGACCAGGTGTAGCGCCAAACCCGCGCAGGGCCATCAACGAATCCACAAAATGGCGCGCCAGGATGGCGGCATCCTCCGTGATCGCCGTCAGGTTGAAGCGAGCGTTCCACTCGACCAGCAGGTCACGATAGCGCACCAGTTGTGCGGCCTGTGCCTCGTCCAGGGCGACGCCGGCGGCCTGTGCGGCGGCCTGGATTTGTTGTAGGGTCACTGTCATGCTTTTTTTGTGTCCGTGATGCAGTGCGCGCGCTGCTATACTCAATCAATTGAATACGATCACGAGCAATCATACCAACATGACACGCGCGGCGCTTGTGTTTATCTTGTGCGCATTCGTTGCGCTGTGCGTCCTATATAACCTAAAGTTCCCTTTACTCGAGAGTATCGATGAGCCTTCGCAATACTGGCACGTCAACCAAATTGCGAACACCAAAGGCTTGCCGGATTTGGACGAATACAAAGGCGACCCACTAACATACGAGCGGCACCAGATGCCGCTGTACTACATTTTGAGCGCCATCCTCGTCTCGCCCATCGATCGATCTGACTTCTCGGATTATGTTCAATTCAATGTTGGCGCCGCTTCGCCCAACATGCTGACACACAACCAAGATGAATACGCATGGCCGCCAAGGACCACCGTGCTGGCAGTCAGGGTTGTACGCCTATTTTCAACAGTGTTGGGGCTGTTGACTTTGATCTTCATCTACCGGGCCATCCTGGCCTTTGGCTTTAGCCCGGCTGTGGCACTCGTGGGAATCGCCACGTTGGCGTTCGACCCGCGCTACGTCTTGCTGAGCAGTTCAGTGACCAACGACATCGCCTGCGCGTGTTCCACCGCCGGTGCCATCGCGCTGCTGACACACAGCGTAGCCGCGCATCAACGAGGGAACAAATTGACCGCTGGGCGCGCATTCGCCCTGGGGTTCGTCAGTGGCATCGCGCTACTGACCAAGCTGAATTCAATCGTCATCCTTGCGCCAATGGGTGTGGGCTTGCTGTTCTGCGCTTACGACCAAAAGCGGTTAAATCTGCGGGCTCTATTGCGCTGGTGCCTGACGTTCGCGGTGGGGTTCGCGCTCGCATTGGGGCCATACCTTGTTTATAGTACATTCAAATATGGCGATCCAATGGCGGTCACGCAGCGCGGCGCCATTCTGTCTCCGTATGAACGCCCCGAGCCGCTTACGATAAGCAATTTGCCATATATCGCCATCCGCCTGGTCAGAACCTGGTGGGATTATTACGGTGCAGGCGGACTGGTGACACCCTATCAGTATGTTGGCTTCGCCCTGGCCGGGCTGGCCTGCCTGGGCTTTATCATCGCTCTCATTCGCAAGCGGTTACCCTCACTCAACGCCGGCACGCTCATTCCGCTGTCCCTCTTCGTGGCGATGTCGATTGCCTTCGTCCCATGGCTTTTGCTCTACCAGGGCAGCATCTACGCCCGCTTCTTTGCCCCTGCATTCGTCGCAATCCAAATCTTCATCGGTATCGGGCTCACCACGCTATTGGGTAGATTGCGCAGCCAGAAAGCCCTGCTGATCGGCAGTTGGGCTGCGCTCGCGGCGGGTGCCGCCGGGGCAGCGCTCGTCGTTCCGCTATTTATCACCCCGGCTTACAGTACCGTCACCTATTTATCCCCCGCCAAAGCGCGTGCCCTCCCCGAAGCAGGCCGCGTGTCCTACGACAACGGCATCCAACTCGTCGCGGCCACGCCCAGTAAAGTCCGCCTGGACCCGGGCGAAACGCTGGATCTGCACGTGCTCTGGCGACTGGAGGCGGAGCGCGCCACGCTGCAATATCTGGTCATCCAGGTGAACGACCAGGACGACAAACAATTGGCGCGCCAGGTGCTCTTGCCATTCGACGGGCACTACAACACCAACCAATGGGGGGCGGGCGTCCTGTCGGACACGTATCACATCACAATGCCCCAGGTGAGCCAGACGAGCCTCGTCAAAATCATGCTGGGCTGGTATGCCTACGATGCGCCGCACCGCGTGGCACGCGTCACTTCTTCGGACGCCGAAAGCGCCGTCGTGGCGACGGTGAAACTGCGCGGCGCGCGCCAACCGGATGCCACCCCCACAAAGGCCGTCCAGGTGAGCTTCGGGCAGGCAATTGCGTTGGAAGGGTACGACCTGCAAGACGGGCAACTCACGCTCTACTGGCGCAGCGTACAGCCGGTGGACCAAAGTTACAGCGTATTCGTGCACCTGCTGGATGCCGGCGACCAGATCGTCGGCCAAGCCGACGGCCCCATTTCGTACGGCACCCAATTCTGGGACGCGGGCGAGCAGGTGCTCGACCAGCGCACATTGCCCGACATGAATAAGGTCACGAGCATCCAGGTTGGCCTCTATGACCCGCAAACCACGCAACGCCTGGCAGCACAGAGCGAGGGGCTGCCGGTGAGCGATAACGCCGTGACCCTCTGGCAGGCAGGCCAACCGTAGAGTGCCCCCTCATCCAAACAATCTCCCAGAGTACCGGCTTAGTTGATGACGATCTCATCCAACACCAGGGCACGACCCGGCAGATCAACGTCGTGTGCATCACGTATGGGCAGACGTTCACCACTGACCGGGTCATAGAAGCCTAGTTCCAAGCGATAGCTGCCCGTGGGCAAATTGGCAGGGATGTTGAGCACATGTACATCGTCAAAGCTCACCCCTTTCACCCAGTGCGTCGTGTTCATATTGCCGTCGTCGGGTGGGCCGTCATGCTGGGTGCGTGATTTGCCTGCCTGATCCACCAGATGCACAAAGACTTTATCGTCGCTGCTGGCAGGTTGTTGGGTATGCCAGACCAATGTTACGGTCATCGCTTGGCCCGGCAGCGCCTGGGTCCGCGTGTAAGACACGAGCGAGCCGATGTCGCCCACCGTGGCAAGCGGTGAGGTGGGCGCCGCAACAGGATGCGGCAGGAGCGTGCTGCCCGCAAAGAGCGGCGCGCCGGTTTGCCCGCCGGCATCTGCGGAACGCAGCACTTCCCCGGAGCCGCGATTGTATAGCTCAAACTGCACACGCAGCACAGCGGGCGCCCGCGCCGTGGGCGGAACCGTGAATTCCACGTCGTCTTGCAGCATCATCCCTGCACGCCACTGGCTGGTAGGCAACAGGCCGTTACCGGGGTAGGTGTCGAAACGCGCCAATTCCACGTCATCTCGACCATAGAGCTTCACCACCAGCAAGAAGTTTTCTTTAGTGCTGTTCAACGCACGCAGCACGACGCTGATATTCACCTTCTGGCCCGGCTGCACCTCAGATGGCGACATCGAATAGCCAACCAGTTCGGCCAGGTCGCCCAGGCGTTGTGTCGCGGGCGTCATGCCAACGGGGAGTTGGCTGACCAACGGCGGCGCATAGGCGGGCAGGATGTATTTGAATGGCGCGACCACAGCCAGGACGAGCGTCGCCCCACCGGCAAAGACGGCAACAAGCGGCTCCGCGCGTTGGATGGACCGAGCCAATTGATGCAACCCCACAGCCATGAGCACAGATACGCACGTGATGGCCGGGAACAGCAAACGCCCCTGGGATGCGGGGGTCATCATCGTCCAACGAATAATGCTGACCAACAAAAACACGATATGCAGCGCCAACGCCGCCAGCGCAAGCAGGGCAAATTGTTGTGCCCTACGCTGCGGCCTGGTCATCCATCGCACTGCCCCCAAGAGCAACCCCACTGCCGATGCAACAAGGAACACGTCGAAAATGACGTACACCGCTTGATCTGCGTGAATGGTGAATTGCCCAAAGATGGCGATATACGACATCCAGAAGCCGCCATATTCGCCCAACGCCTGCCAAAATGTGATGGCGCGCGGCGACATCATCTGAGACATGATCGATACGCCGGTGGGGTCACCATACAGCGACCAATTACGCACGAACCACCAGCCTGCGATGACGAGCCAGATCAGGCCGATCAATGCACCCTGGGAGATGATCTTACGGATGCGTAGACGCCAGGGCACATCCTCCAGCCAGGCACGCCCTATGACGGCGATGGCCGCCACGGGCAAGAGCATCGCGCCGCTCACCTTGGTCAGGCTGGCGAATGCCGCAACGATGCCGATTCCCACGAGTCGTTTAGACGTCGCACCGTGCAACGCCAGCCGGACGATGAATAGGATGCCAAGCGTGGACAGCGCGATCACCAAACAGTCGTTCGCGACCGCAGTGGACACGTTGACGAACATCGGGTTGAACGCAGTGAGCGACATAGCGAGCAGGCTGAGGCCCTGGCGATGGGTGATGTCCCAGGCAATTTCATAC
>DAOUFG010000058.1:0-12534 GCA_034430115.1 Thermoflexales bacterium
AGAGGAGAGGTATTCATTCAATGGACGATATGATCGTGTGTTCGGCAATTGAAGCAAATTTGCCGCAGCTTGTGGTTTGAGAAGGAACTCGCGCTACACTAGGCCCCACCAGGAGAGATTCATGAAAGCACTCTTACTCGAGAATATCCACCGCGACGCGGCGGCAGCCTTCCTCGATGCCGGCCTCGATATTTCACAATCGCGCAGCAGCCCACCCGGCGAGGAATTGCTAAGCCGCGTCGCCGATGCGACGGTGTTGTGCATCCGCTCTCGCACCCGCATTGGCGAGAACGTCTTGAACGCATCCAAAGACCTGCTGATCATCGGCGCGTTTTGCATCGGCACGGAACACATCGACCTGGATCTGTGCGCCCGGCGTGGCGTGGCCGTGTTCAACGCGCCCTATAGCAACACGCGTAGCGTGGTGGAACTGGCGTTGGGCGAGATGATCATGCTGTTGCGCCGCGTGTTCGACCGCAGTGTGGACCTGCACGCCGGCAAGTGGAATAAGTCGGCGGATGGTTGCCGCGAGATTCGCGGCAAGCGCTTGGGCATCGTGGGCTATGGCAATATCGGCGCGCAGCTTTCGGTGCTGGCCGAGGCGCTGGGCATGGAAGTTGTCTATTACGACGTGGCCGAGAAGCTTTCGCTCGGCAACGCGCGTAAAGTGTCGCTGGAAGAGCTGTTATCCACCTCGGACGTGATTACGTCGCACATCGACGGGCGCGCTTCGAACGCCGGGTTCTTCGGCGAGCAGGCGTTCGCGCAGATGAAGGAGGGCGCCATTTTCATGAACCTTTCGCGCGGGTCGGTGGTGAATGTGGAGGCGCTGGCGCACGCGCTTGCCACCGGGAAGCTGGCCGGCGCGGCGGTGGACGTGTTCCCGCGCGAGCCCTCCAGCAATTCCGAGGCCTTCCGTAGCCCGCTACAGGGGTTGCCCAACGTCATCCTGACGCCGCACGTCGGTGGGTCCACCGAGGAAGCGCAACAAAATATCGGGCGTTTCGTCGCGGCGCGCATCTTGGAATATCTGCAAACGGGTGATACGTCGGCCTGCGTGAACCTGCCGGTGATCCAGCACAGCGAGCGTAAAGGCATCCATCGCTTTGCGCACATCCACGAGAACGTGCCCGGCCAGATGGCGCACATCAACGAGTTATTTGCCAAGAATGGCGTCAACATCACCGGCCAGCATCTGGAGACGCGCGGCGAAATTGGCTATGCGCTCATCGACGTGGCCGACGAGAAGGGCACCGCCCTGGTGGGCAAATTAGCAGCGTTGCCGGGGACGATTCGTTCGCGGCTGGTGTATTAAAGCAATGGTTCGACAAGCTCACCGCGATCATCCCAAGTTTGTCGAGGGACGAGTTTGTGAATGAACCGACAAGTTTACTGGTAAACCGCTTGAACTGACACTTTTAACATCCATCCGTCGTATTAATGGATAGAACTGTGAAGGAAAGATAGCAATGGAAGATCAGAACCAAACCACCCCACCAGCGGGGGGAAATCCGCTGAATACGACGCCAAACCCAGAAGTACCCCCTGTGCCACAGGAATCGCCTGTGCCGCCTGTTGAAACGCCGTCGGCTGGTGCTTCTACACCGGCCCTGCCGCCTGCTGCACCGCCACCGACTTATGGTTACGCACCCGCGCCAGGCAAGGAGACAAACCCTTGGGCGATTGTCAGCCTGATTGCCAGCATTCTCTCCTGGTTAGGGCTCTTTGGCATCGGTGGCCTGGTTGGGGTCGTCGCCGGGGCCGTGGCGCGCAATCAAATCCGTGATAGCGCCGGCCGGCAGGAAGGAGATGGCCTGGCATTGGCCGGCATCATCGTCGGCGCGGCCAACGTTATTTTGATTTGCATTGGGTTGGTGTGTGCGGCGGCGTTCTTCGGTGCTTTCGCTATCCGGCATTAATCGTAGGGCATGAATCCCTATCGTGACTTGCAATTGAAAGCAAGGTGAGACGAAGCAAAAACCTTCGGGGTCTCGCAGACCCCGAAGGTTTCGTTGTTCCTTTTTGTCACTTGCAAACAGTTCTAGCGGTGGCGCATCGACGTCTTAACAAGCGGGAGCCAAAGCGCGCCACCTTTTAGGGGTTTCCATACATGCAACGGGGAGGAGGCGAGATAAGTAGAGGCGAAGAGCACCAACGCCCGACGAGAGCCCATATTCGCTGACCCTCCAGGAAGTGCGGCGATGTGGGGAATCGCTACACTGGCGGGAGGGTCAAACGCTCCTTGCTCCTCTTGCCCTAAGGCACTGGGGGAGAGATGCTTATTTCGGTGTAACAAAGACCGGCAGGTGCCCCAACGAAAGGACGCTGGACCACTTTGCCCGGTCGCCCTCGGTGAGGATGGCTGCTTCGGCCACCACCACTGCGCCGGCCTTTTGCATAATCAGGCGCATGCCCTGCAAGGTGCTACCCGTGCTGATGACGTCATCCACTACCACCACGCGTTTTCCACGAATCGCTGTGCGATCCTTTTCATCCAGGTAGAGCGTTTGTGGCTTGTTGGTTGTGATTGAAAGCGTCTCGGCCGAGAGTGCGTCGCCCATGTATGGCTTGTACGACTTGCGCAAGACGATATAGGGTAACCCGCTCTCTACCGACATAGCATAAGCCAGGGGGATGCTTTTCGCTTCCGCCGTCACCAGGAACTCGACCTCTTGAGGCAATTGCTGAACCAGCGCTTTGGCAGCCGCCTGGGTCAGTTCCGTATCGCCGAGGATGTTGAGCACGGCGATGCGTACACCCTGCGCGACTTCCATCAAGCGCAATTCACGATGTACACCGGCTATATCGACAGAGTAGGTTTCGTTAGACATACCAATCATTTTGGATTGCCGATTTTAGGTTGACGATTGACGACGCATTCAACGCAAATCGTCAATCGTCAATTGGCAATCGTCAATTCTTAGAACAGTGAGATTTCGCCGTTGCGAATCTTCGTGCGCACGTCGGCGATCTTTTCCAGGTGCTCGTCAATAACGGCATTTACGGCCTGCTTGGTCGCGTCGGAGAGCACGCCCGACTTGGTGCGGATGAGCGCGTTGCACACCAGCGGCTGATCGATCGGGTGGCCGATCTGTGAGAGGATCTGCATCGTCACTTCCTTCACTTCGGGAACGTTGTTGCAGATGGCGCGCGAGGTGTCCAACGCAAGCGCGTTATACACCTTGCCGACGTGACTGATCGGGTTCTTGCCGCACGGCGCTTCCAGCGAAGCGGAGCGCATCGGGGTGATGAGCCCGCTGGCGCGGTTGCCGCGGCCGACTTCGCCGTCGTCGCCCATCTCGGCCGAGGTGCCCGTCACCGTCATGTAATAGTCGCCGCGCTTGGCCTGGTCGGCCGTGTTCACCATCACGCGCACTTTGCGCTCTGGGGTGATCTTCTCGGCGAAGACCTGGATGGCCTCCTGGGCGGCCTGCTTCACTTCTTCGTATTCCGTTGCGTCCGCGATGCGCGCGTCGATGAGCGGCATTGCCACGGTGAGCATGACGTTGCCATCCACGCGGCAGCCCATCACCTTCACGTCTTCACCGGCGGGGAACTCGTCGCGCAGTTTTTGGTTGATGTAGTTGCAGGTCTGATAGACGGCCTCTTCCAACCCGCTGCGCGGCCAGTGGCTGACGCCGAACGACGTGTCATTGGCTGTCACCTGCTCCACCATGCTGATCAATTCCGAAGAGCCGTGCCCGGCGAAGCAGTCGATGATCATGTGCTTATCGGGGTCGAGGTACTTCATCGTCTTGCGCACATAATCCTTAGCTGCCAGGATGGCAATCTGGTCCATCGGGATCTTGACGTCCTCGTAGACAGGGGTACCGCGGCCGGCGATCTGGATGCGAATGGGTTTGATCAGGTCTCCGCCGCCGAAGCGCGGTGCCGACTCACCCGCTACCAGTTGGACCTTGTCGAAGTTGTGGTGCAGCGGCCCCCCCAGGTGTTCAAAGCACCAGTCGGTATAAGCTTGAGAGATCGCCTCGGCGATGCCGTCGCAGAGGCTGTCTGGGTGCCCGATGCCTTTGCGCTCCACAATTTCCACGTGCTGATCTTCAATATAGCGGTCGGTAGCTTCACTAACCACAATGTTACGTTGCGTCATGTATCCTTTTACTCCTGTCAATGTTTATTTACAGGGTCGGCCCGGCCTGGCTTCCCCATGGTCAACCGAATACCTTGCGTGCAGCTACTACCACAGGGGAGCGCAAACAAAAAACGCGCCCCTGGATAAGAGGCGCGTCAGATAACCGAAAACGCACAAGCGTCTTGCTTCGGCGACCCTCTTATCTTCCAGAAAGTTTTCTGCCGGACTTGGCACCATTTCAAACATCCGACAGGTCGAATCGTTGAAAGGTTGCCGCAGCTTCTCAGGGCCGTTCCCTCCGCTGCTCTGGATAAGAGCTGCTCTTGCAAAAGAGCAACAAGACTATATCACGCAAGAAGAAGCGTGTCAAAGAAGGTTTCGGAAGACATTTGGTAAAATGATAAGAATGTCTCAACTCCATGTGTCTACACATCCACTGGTGCAGCATAAATTGGCACTGTTGCGCAACCAAAAGACCGAGCCTAAGAAGTTTCGTGAGGTTGTGCGCGAGTTGGCAATACTCATGGTTGCCGAAGCCACTGCTGACCTCCCGACGACTGAAATTCAAGTGACCACTCCGATGGGTATGGCGACGTGTCACACGCTGCGCGATAATCTGGGGCTGATCCCCATCCTGCGCGCGGGGTTGGGAATGGTGGATGGCGCATTGGAGATGTTGCCCTACGCCGAAGTCTGGCACATTGGTCTCTATCGTGATGAGCGCACGCTTCGCCCCGTAGAGTATTACAACAAGCTGCCGGTGAACCCCACGGTGCAGGTATGCCTGGTATTAGACCCCATGCTTGCAACCGGGGGCAGCGCGAGTGCCACCGTGAGTATTTTAAAGCGTTGGGGAGCACAACGCATCAAGTTCATCGGTTTGATCGGTGCGCCGGAAGGCGTGGCTCGCCTGCAGGCTGAGCATCCCGACGTGCCCATTCACCTGGCTGCACTTGACGAACGCTTGAACGAGACAGGTTATATCGTGCCCGGTCTCGGCGACGCCGGCGACCGCCAGTTTGGAACAGCCTGACCAATCGACGATTGATGATTGCCGATTGACGATTCCTGATGGATCGTAGGTCGCAGCACTGGAAGCCGGATCGTCAATCGTCAATTCTTAAATCGTAAATTGATATGGTTGAGTTTATCGAGCAAATTCTGTTGACGTTGAGCCAGGGGCCTTTCCCGTTCCTGGCGTATGCCGTGGTGTGTTTTGTGATCTTCGCCGAGAGCGGCCTGTTCTTCGGCTTCTTCCTGCCCGGCGACAGCCTGCTGGTAACGGCAGGTGCTCTGGCTGCATTGCCCACCAGCCCATTCCATATTTGGGTCTTGATTCCTCTGCTCTTTGCGTCCGCCGTCCTGGGTGACAACGTGGGGTACTGGTTTGGCCGCAAAACGGGCCCGCACATCTTCAGCCGCGCAGAGTCGCGCTTCTTCAAGCCGAAATATCTGAAGCAGGCGCACGAGTTCTATCAGCGACACGGCGGCATCACCATCGTGCTGGCGCGCTTCATGCCATTTGTGCGCACCTTTGCGCCCATCGTCGCCGGCGCGGTGGATATGCACTACAACCAGTTCTTCTTCTTCAACCTGATTGGCGGCGCGTTGTGGACGGTGTGCATCACGTTGATCGGCTATTTGTTTGGTAACATCCCCTTTGTAAAGAGCAACCTGGAAATAGCGCTGGTTGTCATCATTCTCCTTTCGCTTGCCCCCATCGCGATCCATCAAATTGCAGAAAGCCGGCGCTCGAAGCGTGAAGCAATCAACGCGAGCGAAGAAGTTGTAACGCCCGGAAAGTAGCTTGCGGGTTGTGGCTGGTATTCTCCGGGGCGAGCCGCCGGCTCGCCCTGCACTCAATTTGCGTGTATGCCAGTAGAGCCGGCCATGTGGAAGCGAAGTCGTGATATATAGTGATTGTTGTTGGATATGTGATGAGGTTGTGTGGATATGTTTGACAATGGAGTGAGCGATGGATTACAGGGTTGAAAAGGATTCTCTCGGCGAAGTGCAGGTGCCCGCGACGGCCTATTACGGCGCGCAAACGCAGCGGGCGGTGTTGAATTTCCCCATTAGCGGCATGCGGCCATACCCCGCTTTCGTGTGGAGCATGGCGACGATCAAACGCGCCGCCGCGGAAGTGAATCGTGACCTGGGGCTGCTGGACCCTACGCTTGCCAATGCAATCGTGCTCGCGGCGCAGGAAGTGTGCGACGGCATGCTGGCTGACCAATTTGTAGTGGACCCGTTCCAGGCCGGCGCGGGCACCAGCCATAATATGAACATCAACGAGGTGCTCGCCAATCGTGCCAGCGAAATCCTCGGCACGCCGCTCAGCACGCCCAAGAAGCCCGTCAGCCCTAATGACCACGTGAACATGGCGCAATCCACCAACGATACGATCCCCACCGCCATTCGCCTGGGCTGCCTGTGGCGCGTGCCGCAGTTAATGGAGGCCGTCCAGGGGCTCGCCACTGCGCTGAGCCAGAAGGCCACGGAGTTCGACGACGTGGTGAAATCGGGGCGCACGCATTTGCAGGATGCCGTCCCCGTGCGCCTGGGGCAGGAGTTTAGCGGTTATGCCAAGGCGGTGGCGCGCGACGCGAAGCGGATTTCCCTCGCGGCGGATAACCTGCGCCGGATGCCCATCGGCGGCACCGCCACTGGCACGGGCTTGAATGCGCACCCCGAATATCATGCCCGCATGGTGCAGCGCCTGAGCGAGCTGCTGGGCCAGCCGCTGCAAACCTCTGACAACCTGTTTGAGAGTATGCAGAGCATGGCCGACATGGCCGACTTCAGCGCCAGCATCCGCACGCTGGCCATCACGCTCATTCGCGTGGCGAATGATTTCCGCCTGCTCAGCTCCGGCCCCTCCACCGGCCTGGACGAAATTCGTCTCCCGGCGGTGCAGCCGGGGTCGTCCATCATGCCCGGCAAGGTGAACCCCGTGTTGGCCGAGATGCTGGACATGACCTGTTTCCACGTGATCGGCAATGATCAGACGGTGATGATGGCGGCGCAAGCCGGGCAACTGGAATTAAACGTGATGATGCCCATCATCGCGCACAACCTGTTCGAGATGATGCACGTGATGATCGGCGCGGTGAATGCGTTTACCACCAAGTGCGTCGTCGGCTTGAAGGCCAACCGCGAGAAGGCGCATGGCTGGCTGGCCAAGAACGCGATCCTGGTGACGGCGCTGAACCCGGTCATTGGGTATCTCAACGGGGCTGCCATCGCCAAGGAAGCCATGACGTCGAACCGCACGATCAAGGAAGTGGTGGTGGAAAAGGGCCTGTTGAGCGCCGAGGAGGCGGATCGCCTGTTGGACGCGCGCCAGATGACGGAAGGCGGCATCCAGGGCACCGGTGGCGCCGGCGGCTAGCGCCCACAGGAGCGAATGATGAAAGGCGCAAGGCGCGGCCAGCCCTTGCGCCTCTGTTTATGCAACATATTTGGAACGAACTGAACAACGCGGGGAAGCAGAGACCCGGTACAATCGGGGTTTGAGAAATCACAAACCCAAAATGGTGAGAAACTAGCATCATGTCATCGAACCCGCCTCCACCGCGTGATCCGTCGGACGACTGGCAAATCCCGCCGTCGAGTGGCCCAGCGGGAAAATGGGAGAACGACGAGGTGCAGCCTGCTGTGCGCCAGAAGCAAACGCTTGGCAACTTGCTGAAGCCGCTGGCCGATGTTTTGCGGGGCCCATTTGGCGCGTTATGGGATGACCCGCGCGGCCGGCCGCTGATCCTGGTCAGCGTGATTGCCGTGATCGGCGTATGTGCGCTGGCCTGTTTCATCGCCAGCCTGGCATTGATTACCAATAACAACCCGTCGCCAGGTCCGATTGACAGCACTGCCATTGCAGAATCTACCAGCCCAATCAGCGCCTCGCTCATCATCCACGCCAATGACACGCCGATCCCTCCCAGCGTGCCGAATCGATTGACCATCGGCAATGATGCCTTTACCGTGGTTGCCACTCGCCCCGACCAGAAGGGCCAGTGGCCCTATGACCGCGATGCAAAAAAGACGGCTTATTGGGTGGTAGGGACGTTGGTGAATTATGTGGTGGGCCTGCCTGCTTCCGACGAGAACCGCGATACCTTCAATTCCTTGCAACCGAACGAATTGATCGTGCTGGATACCACGGTGGGCACGTTACGTTACCGTGTGGCGCAAACCGAAACGGTGAAGGCGGATGAACAAGCGCAACTGCTTTCACAATCCACGCCCCAGCTCACCCTGGTATTGCTGGGCGAGGGTGGGGATGAGCGGCATCTTCTGATTGCGAAGTACACCGACGAAGGTTTGCCGAATTCGGTGACTTCCATGGGCGTGCCGGTGAACCTGGGCGACGTGCGTGTGACGGCGCTGAATTCGCGCATGTTGCCAGGCACGTCGGTGGGGCTCCCGGCTGACCACAACTATTTCCAGGTGAACATCGAGGTCACCAGCCTGATTACGCACCACCTGGACGCCAGCCAGTTCACGACGCAGTTGATCGACTCCGCCGGCAACCGTTACATGCTCTCGTCGCAAGGGTCCTTTGCTGCGGGTGGCTCGGGCTGGACACAGGGCGCGCTTGCCCCAGGCGACACATTGAGCGCCACGGCGGGATTTGAAGTGCCTGCTAACTTGCCTGGGCCGAAGCTGGAATGGGATTTCTCAATTGAAAAAGACAACCCCTACCTCGCGCGCGTGAACGTGCCCTATGAGCCCCTGGTGGTGCAGCCGACCAGCCAGCCCACCACCGCGCCGGTGGCCGATGTGGCGTTGCTCAATGTCAGCATCACGCCCGAGGGTAACGAACTGCGCATCGTCGGCACGGTACACAACCTGACGGACAAGTTTCTGCCCGTGTCGCTGCGCGATGTTTCGCTCGCTAGCGGCAGCAACCTGAGCGCGCTGAATTCCAGCTTGCCGGCCTTCCCCTGGAGCATCACCCCCGGTGAGACACTGGCCTTCCAACTTACTTTTGCGCGCCCGCCGGGCGGCTCGCCCGCCATCTTCACGCTGTTCGGGCAGAGCTTCGAGATCGACGGACTTTAGGGATTGACGATTTTCGATTGAAGCGAGCTGACTACCTCAAAAGGGTATTTCGAAAAGGTCGCGGGCTGTGGAACCTGCTCTGATTCAACGGCGCGGTCATTCCGAATGGGGCATGTGACGAAAATAGAGGCGAGCTGCAATGGCGCATGAGGAATCTGGCTGTCATCGTCGCGCGTGTTGGATAAAACCAGGGTTCCACAGCGTGTAACGAGACAAGTTGACAGCGACGTCTTTCGCGAAGCACCGCCAAGTCTCCTCGCTTTGCTGCTCATGACATGTGATTCATTTCCCGAAATTGCTTGCTTGATCTGTCATTCCGACGCGTGCAGCGAGGGCGCCTGCTCGGATCAACGCTCAGATTCCTCGCGCGCTTTTAGCTCCTTGCATGATTTCGTTCGTTGGCGCGCGCTTCGGAATGACAGCGCCACGAGTCGAGGGGCACTTCTTTTCTGCCAACGATCCAACTCTCGGGATGATGCCGTACTAGGCAGCCTACGTATCCAGGATGAGCAACATCGTTATCTATGCGTTACGTCCAGAAATGCCCAACACACTTACCCTTTCAACACACTTTCCAGACGAAAATCACTCAAACCTGAGTGCCTCGATCGGGCTTAACCGCGCGGCGCGCGCCGCCGGGTAGACGCCAAACACCACCCCCACCAGTGCCGAGAAGCCAACTGCCAACACGACAGCCTGTGGCGTTACGACCGCCTGGAACTGGTTGTTTGAGATGATCGAGACCAGGCTGGCCATGCCCCAACCCAGGCCGATGCCGATGACGCCGCCCAGCAGCGCCAGCACCAGCGATTCGAGCAAAAACTGTATCAAGATCACGCTCGATTTCGCGCCGATGGCTTTGCGCAGGCCGATCTCGTGCGTGCGTTCGGTGACGCTGACCAGCATGATGTTCATGATGCC
Source organism: Thermoflexales bacterium (assembly GCA_034430115.1). GTDB lineage: Bacteria > Chloroflexota > Anaerolineae > J036 > Brachytrichaceae > CAIXPS01. The sequence goes on from DAOUFG010000058.1 coordinate 10,079, forward strand.
GATGCCGCCCACCAGGAGCGAGATGGCGGCGATGGCCGCCAGGAAGACGGTGAGGATGCTGGTGATGGATGCGATGGTGTTTTGCAGGTCGGCTTGCGTCGCCACCGAGAAGTCATCTTCGTTCTGATAGGTGACGGAATGACGCTGGCGCAACACTTCGGTGATCTGCAGCACCGCCGCATTGGTGCGTTCTTTGCTGGCCGCCTGCACGACGATCATGTTGACCAGCGTTTGGCCCTTGGCATTGCGTGATGGAGAAAGCCTGTCACGTGCAGTCGTGAACGGAATCATGACCATGTCATCATCACTGCCGGCCTCTCCGCCGGCGCGTTGTTCCAACACGCCGGTGATCTTGAATGAGATGTCGTTCAGGCGCAACTCCTCGCCGGTTGGGTCGCCACCGTCGGGGAACAACTTGTCATAGACGCGGCTGCCCAACAACACGACGCGCGAGTGGCCGCTGTAATCGGCATCGCTGAACCAGTCACCATAGGTTGTGGGCCAGTCGTTTAGCAGTCGATAGTCGGGTGAGGTGCCATACACCGACGCCATGTATTTGTGTTCCCCGGCATAAGCGCGCGCGTTGCCGGTGGAAATAGGAACAACCACAATCGCGTCCGGCACCTGTGAGCGATCGTTCAAAGCCTGGACGTCCCCGATGGTCAAAGAAGCTGCCGTGCCCGACCTGCCGTTGGTTGCATCCATAAACCCCGTGCGGTTGCCGCCGCTGCGCATATCGATGCGCGCGGGGAAGACGTAGATCAGGTTCGACCCCTGCGATGCGAACTGCTTATCGATGTAGAGCTGCACGCCGTTGCCCATCGCGATGAGCGCAATCACCGCGGCCACGCCGATGATGATGCCCAGGATGGTTAACAAGCTGCGCAGCTTATTCGATGCCAGCGCCCGCAGCGCGACTCGCAAGTTTTCTCTTAGCATTGCTCTCTATCTCGTGGTGCTCTCACCTATCGCGATTTTTAACACAAAACAAAGTAACCAAGAACACAATGTTCCCTTGTCCTCCACTATCCAATCTATAGAGCGACTTGCGAATGAAAGCAAGGGGCCTTTTAGGGCGATTCCGCAACCGACCTCTCCCCAAGCGCTGCACCCAGCGCCCGCTGCACCCAGCGCACCTCCCCGATTCGGGGAGAGGTCAGAATATATCTATCTCACCCTGCTTCGATTTGTAAGTAGCTCTAATCTCAAAGTGCTCCCAAATCTAAAATCCTAAGTCATTCGTATCTGAGCGCGTCGATCGGGTTCAGGCGCGAGGCGCGCCGGGCCGGGTAGATGCCAAAGAAAAGCCCCACGGCTACCGAGAACCCCACCGCCAACGCGACTGCGCTGAGTTGCACTTCGGGCCTGAAGTCCGCGACGGCTAGCGCGATCAGGTTTGCCCCGCCGACGCCGATCACGATGCCGATTGTCCCGCCGATGACCGATAAGAAAACGGCTTCGACCAGGAACTGGCTCAAGATGGCGGAAGAGGTAGCCCCAATGGCTTTGCGCAGGCCGATCTCGCGCGTGCGTTCGGTGACGCTGACCAGCATGATATTCATAATGCCGATCCCGCCTACCAGGAGCGAGATGGCGGCGATAGCGCCCAGGAAAATGGTGAGCACGTTGGTGATCGAGCTGAAGGCGCTGATCAACTCGGCCTGGCTGACGACCGAGAAGTCATCCTCCTCGTCGGTTGGGATGCGGTGCCGTTCGCGTAACAGATCTTTCACCGAGGCTTCCACGATAGGTCGCGAGCCATCGTCCAGCACTTTCAGCACGATAGTCGACACGCGCTTCTGGCCGGTCGCCGTTTGTGAAGTGGTCTGAAACAGCCGGTCTTGCGCCGTGCTAAGCGGGATGAAAGCGGTGGCGTCCTGGTCGCCGAGGAACGACGACCCTTTCGGTGCCATCACGCCGATGACACGGAAGGGGACGTTGTTGATCTTGATCGTCTTGTCCAGCGGGTCATCGCCTTGGAACAGGTTTTTGGCTGTGGTTTGGCCCAGCACAACCACGCGCGCCCGGCCGGAATAATCGCTATCATCAAAAAAACGTCCCAGGCGTGTTCCCCAGTTACGCACGGTGGTGTATTCAGGCATGACACCGCTGACGCTGATCTGCGTGTCGTTCGACGCAAAGGTCAGGTTTGCCGGGCCGCTGAAGGCTGCCGAGGAGCTTTGCAGGAAGGGCGTATTGTCCACGATGGCAGTGTAGTCACCCATCGTGAGCGCGGCTTGCGGGCCAAAGGCGCTGCTGCTACTGGTGATTTGGCCTGGGATCACGATGACCAGATTGGTGCCGGCGCTGGAGAATTGCTGGGTGATGTAGTTCTGCACGCCGTTTCCGACCGCCATCAACGCGATGACGGCGCCTACGCCGATGCTGATGCCCAGCATCGTTAGAATGGCGCGCAGCTTATTAGCCAGCAGCGTGTGCCACGATAGACGGATGAT
>DAOUFG010000059.1:0-24522 GCA_034430115.1 Thermoflexales bacterium
CACGCGCGACTTCGCGGCCTTCCTGGCGACGCCGGATGCGATCAAGTTCCAGAACGAGCACAACTGGGAGCAGGTGCGCGCCGATTGTCACGCGCTGGCTGCCGATACGCAGAAGCGTATCCTGGATGCGTATGGTCTGCAACCCTTCAGCCCGGTCGATGCGCGCCCGGCATGGTGGTCACAACTGGTGTCCATCCCGCTCCCCAAGGTTGACCTAACTAAGCTGTCCAAGTGCCTGCTGGATGACTACAAGATCGAAATTCCGGTCTTTGCCTTCCAGGATCATCCGTTGATGCGCCTGTCGATCCAGGCATACAACACACGTGAGGAAACGGACATCCTTTTGAATGCCATCCATAAGTTTGTGAGCGAGCAAGAGCCCGAGACGGCCTGCGCAGTCAAGTAACCCTTACGCCAGACGAGGCAGCCAAGAGGCTCCCGTCGTCTGGCGCGGTTCATCACGTAACAGAAAGCCACCGGCAGCACGTTTGATGCACTGCCGGTGGCTTTTTTGTCCCTGTGCGTCGGAGGGAGAGCCCGCATCGGCCAGAGGCCGGCTGTGAGCCGATGGCGTTCCCGATTTGCGCGGGTCTGCCACCGCGCCTATCCCTTCGCATGCGGCCTAGCTTGACCCGCGATGACGCGTGCGTACCTCTCGGCTCAGATTCCTCGTGCGCCATTTCATCTCGTGTGCATCTTTGCCGTCTGGCGCACGCGGAATGACCGCGTTCTGAGAGAGAAGCACATCCTTATCGATTCGGTGGCCCTTAAGTTCATTGGCGGGGCCTCAAGGCTGCGTGATCTCCAGGCAGTCGCACGGGATGCAACCGCCTAGCGCTTCGATGGCGACGGCGTGAAAGCCGACCGGAAGCGCCATCTCGTACACCACACGGCTGGGCTGCATCGACTCGGCATGCAGATCAATTGTCGCGACCGGCTTCCCATCGGCAGTGATGCGGGCTTTCGTATAGGCAGAACCGAGTGGTGCATAAAGCTTGAACCCGCCGCCATAGTAGTTCCACTTTGCCCGCGCAACGGGATTGACGCTGCAGAACCCCGTGCCAAAACGGAAATGCTCATCTTGCACAGGCTGCCAGTCATGCGCGTGGATGCCCGTGCCCGCACCGGCAAGCGCCTCCGTCGCGAGCAACGTCTCACAGCCGTTTTGCAAGTCCCCCGTCAGGCAAAACGAGTTCACCCCGAGCAACGTCCCAGCTTCAGCGCGTAATTCCAGGCGGCCCTCAAGCGCCGGCAGGCACTGCTGGCTGACCAGTAGGCCGTTCAGACTGAGCGTCACCTGGTGGGGCTGCTGGCACACTTCGACATATGTTTCCTGCCCGGAGCGATAGGTGCCGTGATCGAGCGTGCAAGCGTTGCCGTGCGCGTCCATTGAGACCAATCGCCACGTCGCGCCCGCTAGCTGCAACGTGACTTGTTGCGTGCGCATCAAGGGATGCGCCTGCGGGTTCCAGCCGGCTGTATCGGGGCCAAGCGGACCGCGGCACTGCCAACTCAAGGCCCACGTACCGTTTGCAAAGGCGCGCACGCGGCAGGTGAAGGTATGCGCGTTTGCACGCAAGATTGCCAATGCAGGCGCGTTGGGGGCAGATAGCGCAAAGCCGTCGTGATAGGGTTGCTGCCAGGGCCTATGGGCCAGGTGTACCGTGCCTACGTCGGCGCGTGTCTTGCTGGTGAAGTAAATACGCATCAGCCCTTCTGGGCTGATCTGTGCCGAGAAGGTCTGACCCCAAATACCCTGCGCTTCGGATGGATTTCCCTCGGCATGCCATACCGACCCATGTTGCGCCAGTTCCCACGCGCCGGGTTCATGTGCGTGCTCCAGTGGCGCGCGGAAGAGGCATTGGTAGTTGCGGTTCAGCGCGACCGATGTGGCCGGGGCATAGACGTGACCCTCGTGCGTGAACGCCGGGTAATATTCCATGTAGGGCGGCAGGTAACTGCCCGACTGCGGGTAAAGCAGCAGCGTTGGGGAGGAGTAGGGGCCTTCGGGCCTGGCGGCAGTCATGCAGGCCATGGCCCACGTGCCGCCGGCGTTTCCGGGTGTGCTCATGTCGTGCAGAATGAGCCAATCGTGTGCGCGTTGGATCAACGTCGCCGCGTAGGTGCGCACGTAACAGCCCAGGATGGGTTGCTGGAAGGTATCCTCATGAATGGGGCTGGGCGCACGATGGAAAGGCCCTTCAGGCCGCTCCGACCAGGCATAGGCAATGCCCCCACGTGTGTTGGCATTGTTGGCCCAGTCATAGACCATGTGGTAACGCCCGTCGGCATAGACGACCGATACGTCGGGCATGGCCCCGGGGTGCACCCCATCGCCGTCGAACATCGCCGCGTCGCCCTGGATTGCAAGCCCGCACTCTTCCCAGCCGCCAGCCCGCCGCTCGCGCATCACCAGGCATGGCCCGCCCGGCCAGTAGCCTTTGGGATAAAGCCCTACGTAGGCGTACCAACACCCGCTGGGAGGGTCACGAAAGAGAAACCCATTCACCGGCCACTCGTAAGGCGGCCTGCCCTGGTAGATTGGGTTGCCGGGTTCGCGCACAAAAGTGTCCCAGGAAGGGTCGCCGATGGCGTAGTGGTGCAACCAGTGGTCACGCAAACTCGCCGCGGCGTAGTCAAGCATTGTAGTCATGTGGATCGTTGAAGATTGATTAGACTGTCGCCAGGCGGATCATTTCATTCACCGCCGGATTTGGATGGATCACTTCTTCGGCGGAGCTGATAGTGATCGTGGGCAGTGCACCCAGGCTGACGTGTGTGCGCATGCGCATCAGTTCATCCTCTGTGCGCCCCGAAAGCAGGGAATAGCCAAACGAACGCGACCATTGCCCGAATAGGAACTCGTTCACCGGCGTGCCGCCCGTGCGGGCCAGGCCCTGAATCGAGCGCCCCGAACTTTGGAACAGGTGTACCTGTGAAAGGCCGGTATCCTGCATGGTGATTTCGTTGCGCCCTTCGCCGCCCACGCATAGCCCATCTTCGATCCCGGCGACCTCGGCGATGAGCCACTTCATTCCTTCAGTGGGGGTCATGCCTTCCACCAGGCAGTTGTGCAGGTTCCAGGTGCACAGGGTGACATCGAGGAAGGCAACCTTAAGTGATAAATCCAGCACGGCCTTGCGCACGTTCTCGGTAATGATCGAGCGCCACATGCTGAGGCCGGGGTGAATCTTCACCATGGTGTTCTTGTCTTGATGGCGCAAGCGTGCAGCGTTTGACTCTTGCAAGGGTTTCACCTGCCCGTCAGCCCAGGTCCAACCCTGCAGGCGTTTCGATTCCACCTCGCGGTATTGGAAGTCGCGCAGGAAGGTATAGGTCGGGTGGGTTGGGTCCATGTCGATAGAGTTGAAGTGGGGCATGGTGCGAAAGCTCATCGCCAGTGCCTTCTGGATAAAGGCATGCCCCTGGTCGCTGGCGACGAAGGTGGGATAGTTCTGGTCGTAGCCGTCGGTGCGCCAATGTGGCACGTGCAACAACACGCGCGACGGCGGCAGGCGCTGTGCCAGCGCATCCAAGATGCCCATGTCACACGGGCACCAACTGATGGCGAAGCGCAACTCGGGCAACCAGTCGGGACGCGGCGTGCGCTCGGGATGATACGTGGCGGCCAGCCAATCGCGATATTGCCCGGCCGGGACTTGCCAATCGCCTTCGTAGACGTTGATGCGCCAGGCCAGGCTGCCGGTGCCCAGGCTCAGGTCGAGCGGCCCGTAGCTTTCGGTGTCGAAGTAGAGGCTGTCGGGCTCGTTGGCGCCGCCCACGTGCAACGCCTTATAACGGTAGTGCGCATCCTGGCAGTGTACCCAGAACCCACCGCCCTGGGCGGCTTGCATGATGGCGCAACCGGCCTGCCACTCGAATGGCCAGGCAAAATGGCGGTTGTGGATGATTGGGTCATCGATTGCCAACTGTACACCCTGCCAGAGCGGGGCCACCAGCTTGAGCGAGGTGTCGATGCCGATGAGCGGCCAGCGGCAGGCGCGCAGACCCGGGCGGGAGGCGTAAGCGCTTGGCTCGATGATCAGGTCACCGCTGGCAGGCTCCTCGCTGATGGCAATGACCGCGTCGCCATGCCAGGATTCGACGCGCACCTCGGCGCGCCGGTCGCTCACGCTCAGGGTGGTGATGCGGTCGCCCGCTTCCAGCCCCAGTGGCACGCGTTCCTGGCCCGGATAGATCAGCTCAATCGGGGCGCGCTGGTCGGCGCTGGCCCGGAGGAGGGTGCGGCCATCGGATTTGCGCGTGAGCGAGACGAGTATGCCGTTCTCGATTACGGCGTCCAACGTCCTGGTATCGATCGTGATGCGATTCCCGTCAATGGATATCATCCTGTTTTCTCCTGTAGACGAAGCATCCTATCTAAGTTGGTCACTTGAAGTTGTGCCTGTTGCGTTGAGCGCACTTTGGATGAAGGCCAGCCCGGTGCGCACAAATGCGGCTGCGTCGGGGCACACGTTGTGCAACATGCCGCGCCGGTGGGCAAAGTCGCCGGGTGGGTTGCCGATGGAAGAGTTATAGGACTCGAAGATCATATAGCCGTCGAAATCTATCTCGTGCAACGCGCCAAAGACCAGTGGCCATGGCACAAGCCCGCCGCCCGGCACGCCGCGGTCGCTTTCGCAGGCGTGCAGACCCCACAGGTGTCCCTGGGTCTGGCGTACTTCAGCGGCGTAGTCGCGCGTCTCGGTCACCAGGTGGTAGGTGTCCAGCAGCACTTGCAGGTTAGGGTGACTCGCCAGCGCCAGCAGTTGCATGGCTGTTTTGGCGTTGTTGACCACGTGGGTGCGGAAGTGGCTCATCGGTTCGATCACCACGCGCACGCCGCGTGATTGCCCATAGTCTGCCAGCTTGCGTAACCCTTCGGCGGTGTATTGCTGCTCGTCGTGCCGAGGCGGGTGATAGCTCAACACGCCGGGGTGGCCATAGAGTGCGCCGGTGTAGGCGGTCGCACCCAATTCCGTGCCCAGGTCGATTTGCCTCTGGTGCCAGGCGAGCGCCTGTGCCCGTTGTGCTGCGTCCGGGTGCGAAAGGTCATCTTCGCGTGGCCACAGGCCGCCCGGGCTGATGAGCAGCTCCAGCCCAAGTGCTTCTGCGCGTGAGCGCGTCAGGCGTGGCGTGAAGTGCACGTCATCACCGACGCCGATTTCGAAGCAGTCCAGGCCCAATTCGCGAGCCGTGTCGAGAAGGTTCAATTGCTGGTCCGACCAGCTATCCGTAAAGATGTAACAGTGTGCGCCATATCGCATATAGGTATTAAAGCATGTCTATGTGAAGAGGATGTATGCTTATTTGCATCCCCGGCCGTCAATCGGCGACCCGGTGCTGGAAAGGAGAATGAACGATGCGGCGAGGGCGAGAAAGATGATGTCGTTTAGAATGTTCGGCACGCCCGTCAGGGTGAAGCCGGAGGTCTTCCTGCTGGTCGCTGGCCTGTGGGCCGGCGTTACCGCGTGGGGGCTGTACTGGCATCCGCAGCGCGGTTTTTGGGAGGCCGTGTTGATCGGCTTCATGACGATGCTGCTCTTGACGCTGGCGGACTTCGGACACGCACTCGCCCATATTTTCAGCGCGCGTTATGCCGGGGCGCCCATGGATGAAATTCGCGTAACCGCCACACAAATGCCGCACACACTCTATGCCAACAACGCGGTTTCGCCCGACGTTCACCGACTGCGTGCGATGGGAGGGCCGCTCTTCAACGCCGCGATGCTGGTCTTGAGCGCGGCGCTGTTGGCGGTGGCGCCTTCCACTTCGATCGTGTGGGAACTGGCGGCCTGGTCCGCCGCCGCTCATGGCTTGATGTTGATTATGAGCCTGGCGCCAGTGCCCCAGGTCGATGGCGGCACACTCCTCAAATGGACCCTGGTGGCCAGGGCCTGGCCCGAGGAGCGGGCCGAAGCGATGGCGCGGCGATTGGGCTGGTTGACTGGTGTCGCCGTGGCTCTGCTCGGACTGGGCCTGATTGTCTTGCAGGTATGGATCGTCGGCGGGCTCTTCACCTTCGCGGGCATCATCATCCTCGGTATGGCGGCTGGCGTGGTCCGCTAGACTGCCGATCGCCCAGTGTCCTGTTGCAGAGGTTCCACAACGAATGAGGCTGGGTGTGCGGATGCCTTGTGCTATCACAGAGGTGACTGTTGGCATCGAATTCTATGCAAGACTGATGCAACAACCCACTAGCTGGGGAACTGATCCACAAATGTATGCGCGAACTGGATGAAGCGATAGACATCGGCGAAGGTGCTTACCAGGCCGGTGGAGATGCGCACGGCCCCGGTGCTCTTGGCGTCGATGCAGCGCCGGAATTCGTCGATGCTGAGGCGATCCTGACGACTCACGAAGCAGGAGGTCAATTCTTCGGCTGAGAGGCCCAGCGCCAGCTCGCCGTCGCCGGGGTTGCAGAAGCAGCCGGTGCGGAGCGAGATATGCGACTGGTTGGCGCGTTGCTCCACCAGGCGGTGGTCGATGAAGTCGCCATTGGGGGCGTAGAAGTTCATCGTCACGGTGCCGCCGCGTTGCCGGGTGGTCACCGGGCCGTAGATGCGCACCACCGGAGCGCCGTTCGAGTGTCGCAACTGCGAGAGCTCGTTGAGCAGCCAACCCGTCAGGCAATGCACGCGCGTGTGAATCTTCTGCAGGCCGATTCGTTCGATGTGATGCAGGCCAATCTCCACAGCGGGCAGGTTGAGGTAATTCAAGGTGCCGTCTTCAAAGCCTTCCGCGCCCTCGTGCAGGTAATAGCGATCCCCTTGTACGGATGCGACCGTGATCGTGCCGCCGGCGAACCAGGGCCGGTGCAGTTTGCTCAGCGCTTGCTTGCGAGCGAGCAGGCATCCGACGCCGGTGGGGTAGCCGAAGATTTTGTAGAACGAGAGCGAGATGTAGTCGGGGTGAACCTGGCTGAGGTCAAGCGTGTTGGTGGGCACGAAGGCGGCCCCATCCAACAACACATCCCAACCCCGCTCCTGCGCGCGCTGGATCCACTCCAACCCGTGCAACACGCCTGAGAAGTTGGATTGCCCAGGGTAGGCGAATAAATGGTGATGCCCCGGCGTAACTTGGTCCAGTTCGCCGGTGAGTCTGTCCGCGTCGATGTACAGGTCGGGCGGCAAAACAGGGGCGTAGGTCACTTTGGCGCCTTTGGCGCGCGCAAATTCGCGGATGCCGTTCACCGAGTTGTGGTTGTCGAAAGTCAAGAGGTACCGGTCGCCGGGGCCAAAGGGATAGCTTTCGCCCACCAGCTTGAGCGCGCCGCTGGCGTTCTGGGCGAACACCACATCGTATTCATCCAGCGAGGCGTGGAAGTAGCTCAGGATGGCGTCGCGCGCCTGTTGCACCAGCTTCGTCATAGCCAGCGAGGTTGGGTTGGACGAGTGCGGGTTGCCGAAGACGTTGTGTGTCAAAAGGTCGGCATGGGCGCGAATTTGCGAATCGGCGTACAGCCCACCCCCGGTGTAATCCAGGTAGACATGCCCAAGTTCATCCAGGCGAGCATAGTCACCCGCGCGCAATTCGTCCAGCAGTTGCGTCGAGGCGTACTCGGGGTAAGCGGCGATGAACGCCTGCTCTGCTGTGATGATTGGCGTGGTGTGAACGGACATGTCTTGCTCCTTATGCTATATGGTTTTGGAAATTGGATTGTACCGCCCCCGATGGCTCCTAGCCGGTGACACTGAGCGCCAGGCTGAACGTGCCGCTCAATTGTTCGCCGGGTTGCAGCACGTGGATGCCATTATTAGGTACTCCTGCGGCCAGCAAGTTGAAGCCATCGTTGGCGTGCGTCACTGGTTCCAGGGCAAAGAAGGGTTTGCCGGGCGGTGTGTAGAGGATGATGTGCCTGAAGATGGGGTCACACGTAAAGCGCAGTTGAACGCCTGCTGATGGATAGGCAATCGTCGCGTGGCCATCCCACCCGCCGAAGCAGTGATCGATATCGCGCGTGCCGATGGCGGCCCCTGCGGCGAAGTTCATCTCTTCCGGCACGGGGGCGTAGGTGCCATCCGGTTGCTGGAGCGTGCCCGGCGCTTGCGGAATCGGCCGGGCGGCCATCCCAGGCAAGGGCGGATAAACGCCGGCGGCCTTGAATTGCACTTGCACTTCGTCATGCGCGCTCGCGCCGAAGCCACGGTTGAAATAGGGGTGGAACCCAAACCCGGCCGGCATCGCGCCTGTGCCGGTGTTGGTGAGCGTCAGCGACGTATCGAAGATGTCCACCGTGAGCGTGTAGGTGATTTGGGCCGTAAAAGGGAAAGGAAAGTTGAAGTCGGCAAAGTCGCACGAGTTCAGCGCGCACGTCAGCGTGTTTGGCGTTTGCTGCACGATTTGCCAGGGGCGTTCGCGCGCGTCGCCGTGAATGGCAAAGCCCTGCGGCGTGTTGGCGCGCAAAGCGTAGCGCCGGCCTTCAAAGGTGAAGCCGGCATCCACCACCCGGTTGGACCATGGCAGCAGGTTGAAAGAGGCCAGCATCCCGACGTCTTTTTGCGCAATCGCCTGTGCCGGGCTGGGACGCATCAGCGGCTGCCATCTCCCTTGGATCAGGCCATCGAACGAGACGATGCTTGCGCCGGCCTCGGGCATGATAACGGCGCGTAATGTCTCCGTTTGGAGTGTTTGTGGGCACATAAGCGATTCCCTCTCGATCTATGACACCTGAGTAACCCAGCGGATCACCCAGGTGCCTGAACGTTACTGTTGGGCAGGGTCTTCGGTATGGGCGTCCATGTATAGCCGCAGGGCGGCCATCATGCGCTTCTCCCAGTCCGGCCCTTGCGCGCGGAACCATTTCAGAACGTCGATATCCACCGCCAATGACACATGCACCTTTGACTGTGGCTGGATGGCCTTGTCATTCTCGAAGAATGAGGGCGTGAGAGGCGGAAAATCGAACATATCCAGGTCGTCATCATCCGTTGCGTCGGTATTGTGCCAATCGGTCGATGTGGTATTCGCCATGATTGTGTGTACCCTCGTCGCCCCGGCAGACCGTCTGCCGGGGCCGTATGGTATTAGACCGTGAAATGCTTGAAGGTGGGCAGGTGGTCTTTGTTGCAATCGAACATTTCATTCACCATCTGCTTGATTTGGGCCAGCGAAAGCACAGCGGCTGTCAGGGGGTCGTAGGCGATTGCCTGGAACACCAGGCGCGGGTCGCCCGTGAGGCATGCTTCCACGGCCATCTCTTCGATCTGTGAACTCAGGCTGGTCAGCGCGGCGCATTGTGGCGGGAGCGCCCCTACGTATGCCGGCTCCAAGCCCTTCTTGCTCACCCACACGGGCACTTCCACGCACGCATTGGGTGGCAGGTTGGTGACAAGCCCCGTGTTGCGCACGTTCCCGTTGAAGGTGAAGGGTTCGCCGCCTTGCAGCGCGTTGATGATGTAAGCGGCGTATTCGTGGCCGCGCTCCAATGGAATGGGCGTCTCTTTGGCGAACCATTGCTTGGCCTCTTCCTTCCAGGTGCTCTCGCGCTTGCGGTATTCCTTCAGCACGTAGGCGTACTCGCCGGGGTTCCAGCCGGTGCCGTGCGTGCAATATTGCTCGATCAACGCCGGCGTCTTGCGGAACCACGGGTTGTATTCGGAGTTGTGCCCGCTGGACTCGGTGACGTAGTAATCCAGGTGCAGGAACATTTCGTTGCGCACCTGTTCTTCGTTGTGGATTTCGGGCCTCTCGGTGATGGCCTTGCGGATGAGCGGGTAGGCGTCCTCACCCTTCCACTGGTACTTTAAGTACCACGCCATGTGGTTGATCCCGGCGCAGGTGTAGGTGATCTCGTCCATGGGCGCGCCGATCCACTTTGCCAGCATTTCCGCGGTGCCCTGTACGCTGTGGCACAGGCCGGTCAGTTGGATGCTGGTCTCGTGCTGCATGGCGCGGCACAGCATTGCCATCGGGTTGGTGTAGTTCAACATCGTGGCCTTGGGGCAGTAGCGCTCCATGTCTTTGGCGATGCTCAACAGCACCGGGATGGTGCGCAGCGCGCGGAAGATGCCCGAGGGGCCGCGCGTGTCGCCGATGTTGATGTCCACGCCATATTCCTTGGGCACTTCGATGTCGTAGCGCCAGACGTCGGTGCCGCCGGCCAGGATGGTGACCAACACCACGTCGGCATCTTTCAATGCTTCGGCGCGGTCCAGCGTGGCAACCACTTTGGCCGGGTAGTGGCCCAGTTCCACGATGCGACTCACCGCGCGATAGGCGAAATCGAGCCGCTCTGGGTCTATATCCATCAGACAGAGTGTGGCGTCTTTGAGCAATGGGAACGTGAGGATGTCACGCACCAGGCCGCGCGTGAAGCCCAGGCTCCCCGCGCCGATGAAAGTGATTTTGGTCATAGCAACTCCTTTAAAGATGAATCTCTATTGGTGCTCTGTGCGTTCCAGCACCGATTGTTTCAATTCGGGCGTCAAGTTGTTGAAATATTCGGAATAGCCGCCGATGCGCACGATCAGGTCGGCGTGGTTTTCCGGGTGTGCTATCGCATCGCGCAAGACGGCCTGGTCCACCACGGTGGCCTGGATCTGCATGCCACCCATGGCGAAGTAGGCGCGCAAGAGGGCGATCACCTTTTGCCTGCCTTCCACGGTCGTAAATAGTTCCTTCGCCAGGCGGATGTTGAGGATGGGCGTGCCGACGGCAAGATCGAGCGGTAGCTTGCACACCGAACGCAACATCGCGGTTGGGCCGTGCGTATCGCGGCCCTGCATCGGCCCCACGGAGTCGGCGATTGGGTCGCTGCGCTGGCGTCCGTCCGGCGTCGCCCCGACCGATTGCCCCGCGCCGGCGTAGGTGACGAACAGGATACAGGCCGGCTCGAAGGGTGTGTTGCTGCGCCAGGCCCGCTGGCTGCGGATGGCCGCGAACGTCTCGTTTGCCACCTGCGATGCAAGCGCGTCCACCCGGTCATCGTCATTGCCGAACTTGGGGCAGGCTTTGAGCATGTGGAGCAATTCTTCGTCGTGCGCGTAGTTGGTGCGCATGGCCGCCAACATGCGCTGCCTGTTGATGCGCCCGCTGAACACCAGTTCGCGCAAGGCAACCAACGCGTCGGCCACGTTCGCCAGCCCGCCGACGTTGATGACGCCCGTGTTGTAGCGGGCTCCTCCGGCGTTATATTCCAGGCCGCGCTCAAGGCAATCGTCGATGAACAGGCTGCGCAAGGGCTGGGGTTGCTGCCGGGCTTTCATCTGCTGGTCGTGGTTGACGCACTCGGTCACCTCACGAATGGTTTGCCGCGTCTCCGCCAGGAAAGCGGAGAGGAACTCGTCGAAGCTCTTTGCCCCGGCCAGGTGTGCCTGGATGGATTTATCGAGCACGTCCAGCAGGTTGATGCCGCCGTCGATGGAACCGACGTTAGAACGTCCCTGTACCATCGTTTCGGTGCAACCGCCGAAGGCATATTGATAGAGGTCGCCACCCATCTCACCATAAGTGTTGGGCAGGCTGCGCAAATAGCCTTCTTCGTTATAAAGCGCCGGCAGGCCACATCCGCTTGCTATTGTGTCCAGGGCACGCTCCCAGATCTCCGCGGGCATGTCGGGGCGAACACGTAGCGCCAGGTTGGGCCGGCGGCTGCTGACCGCCGCTTCCAGGCACAGCGCTGTGACCAGGTTATAGGCAGCCTGACCGCGCGAATCGCTGCCGCCAATCGCGACGTTCCAGCCGCTATTGGCGTTGATGTTGCGCCACATCAGGCGCACCAGTTCTAGCAGTTCCGCGCGCGAGGAACTCGCATCGACGTAAGGCGCGATGTATTGATCGAAGCGCCCCAGGTTGTCGCAACCGTCGATGTACCACAGCAGGTTGGTGGCGACGATGGCTTCATAAGCATCGCGTGCGGGGTACATCGGCACGCGTTGGAGGGCATCGAGAAGCCGCAGCCCTGTTGCCGAGTCGCCTGCCGCGCGCGCAATTTGCTGTTGGATGCGCTGCGTTAACGTCGCCAGCCCTTCTAGAACGTCGCGCATGGCGGCATAAAAATCCAGCTTTGCCGGGTCGCTGGTTTCGGATGCGTAGCGTTGCAGGCGTGCCATGTATTCCGCCAGCCCTTCGTGCAGCAGGCGTTCATAGTGAATGATGCTGTGGGTGTAGCCGCCTCCGCCCAGGCTGTATTCTGCCGGGATGGCGGAACCAACATGATAGATCTGATCTACAACGTGTGCGGCTGCCTGTAGAACGGGTGCCTGGTTGGGGTGCCGGGCAAGTTGCTTTTGCAATGCCGGGGCATTTACCACCAGGCCGGCTGTGTAGCTGAAGCAGATGCCGGTGTCCGTCACGGGCAGCGCCGTTGCCCCGCATGGGTAAAGTGACTCAGCATGCCAGCCGGGCAAGGGAGATTGCTCGAAATGCCGGCGTAGCCCGCGCGCAAGCTTGCGCAGGGGCGTCGCCGTGGGAAGCTCAAAATAGCCGGCCGCCAGGTGCTCTCCCAGCGAATGGAGCACGTCGCAATCGATCTGGCTCGTCGCGGCAGGTGAGACGGTCGTGAATGTATCTATAGACATGCTACTCCCATGCGTGTCAGTATGTGTTTGTATTCCTGCATGTCGGCCGGGGGTTGGGTGTTGGGTAGCGCGTATGATTCGCCCAGGGCTTCATACTTCCCGCTGCCGATGCGATGGTAGGCCATTAGCTCCAGCGTGTGTTGCCCTGGCAGCGACGTGATGAACGTGGCCAATTGTTGTAGGTCGGCAGGTTCGTCGTTTAACCCCGGGATCAGCGGCGTGCGAAACAGCACCTGCGCGCCGGCGGACGACAGGCGTTGCGCGTTACGCAAGATCAACCCGTTATCGGCCCCGCACAACGTGGCGTGCTTCTGCGCGTCGATGACCTTCAAGTCATAGATGAACAGGTCCACGTAGGGTTGCACGCATGCCAGGTGCTCCCAGGCTGCGCTGCCGCAGGTTTCGATGGCGGTGTGCAGCCCGGCGCGTTTGCACGCTTGCAGCAGATGCAAGCTGAACTGGGGCTGATAGAGCGGCTCGCCGCCGGAAAGTGTGACGCCACCGTGCGACGTCTCGTAGAACGGCGCATCGCGCAACACGTCGCTCAGCACGTCACTCACCTTCGCCTGGCGACCGATCAACTTGAGCGCCTCGGCCGGGCACTGCTGTGCGCAGGTGCCGCACGCCTTGCACTGGGTGCGGTTCACGCGCCGGTCGTCGTTCAGGATAGCGCCGTGAGGGCAAACCTGCGCGCACAACCCGCAATGGACGCATTTGGCGAGGTAGAAGGCCATCTGCGCCTGGCGCCGGCGAGATTCGGGGTTGTGGCACCACAAACAGCGCAGGGGGCAACCTTTCAGAAAAACAGTCGTGCGGATGCCGGGACCATCATGAATACAAAAGCGCTGTATATCAAAAATCCAACCGGTGTCCAACTCCGCCGGCGACGAAGTATCTGTGGTCGCTGTTTGCGCGTAACCCATCATGAATAGGCAGAAAGCCCTTACGTGCTTAAGTGTATTACGAAACGGTATGTTTGGTGCGCGCGATGATGTGATCTTGCATCTCGCGGTCCAGTAAACAGAACTGCTGGCTGAAACCCGATACGCGCACGCACAGATTGCGATAGCGTTCCGGGTCCATTTGGGCGGCTCGCAGTGTCTCGGCGCTCACGACGTTGAACTGCAACTGCCCCACGCCCATTCGGACGGCGGAGATGAGCATGTCCACGAACGCCTGCCGCCCCTTGCCTTCCAGTAGTGAAGGGTCGGCCTCCAGGATGGCGGAACTGCTGGCCGCCGCCAGGTGATGCGGCAGGCGGCTCAACGACGAGATGACTGCCGTCAGCCCCTGCGTGTCGCGCCCCTGCGCGGGAGAAACGCTGTAGGCGAGTGGTTCCCCCGCCCGCCGGCCATCCGGCGTGGCGGCGGTTTGTTTGCCGAACGGGATCATCAAAGTATAGGTGAACAGGTGTGTAAAGAACGTGCCGCCGGAAACCGTCTCGAAGCTGCTCATCAGGTCACAATATTGGTGTGCCAGTTGCGCCGCATACTTATCGGGCATCGGCTGGTCGTTGCCATACTTAGGCAGGCGGTTGCGCAGTTTCATCTGCAATACGTCTTCACCGGCAAAGTTATTGTGCAACGCGCGCAGCAATTGTGCTTTGCCCACCAGCCGGCCTTTGAAGACGGCCAGTTCGAGGGCCGTCAGGCTATCGGCAACGTTCGGGATGCCCACGGCTGCGCTGGAGTGATAGTTGTAACGTGCGCCCCCTTCGATGATGTCCAGCCCGCGTGCGATGCAGTCGTCGGTGAGCAGAGATAGATACGGCAAACGGTATTGATCGCGATGGGCCGTCTCCGCAGCGTTGGAGCCATAGACGCACCACCGGGCGAAGTATTCCAGTTGTTTGGTATAGGCATCCACTACATCGTTGATCGATTCAAAGCTATCCAGTATGCCGGTGTGGGGGCCAAGTTGCACATCGGCCAACATGTCGCGCCCATCGTTCAAGGCCAGTTCCAGGCATTTTGCCAGGTTGATCCAGTGGCTGACGGCATGTGGGTTGGCTTTGCCGGGAATGGTGATCTCGATGCAACCGATGGCGGCATAACCGCGCGCCTCTTCCAACGGGATGCCCTTGCTCTCCAGTGCCGGGATGAGAGCCTCATCGTTGAAGAAAAACGGGATGCCTCCACCGCGTGCCACCAGGTCTACACAGCGTGCGACGAACTCGTGCGGCGTGTTGCGATGCAGCCGGGCCGACAGGCAGCGCACGAACCCAAGCCCCTCGGTGACGTCCAGCACCAGGTAGCTGAGTGGATTGGTGGCATCGCTGCCGTCCGGCTTTTGGCCTCCGATCATCATTTGTTGCACGTCGTAGGGCTGGTAGAGCTTGACCCACAGGGCGGCAAGTAGCTCCGTCGCCTGATTCCAGTTGATGCGCCTGTCGCGAATATCCTGTTGCAGAAAAGGCCAGAGGAATTGATCGATGCGCCCGATCCCATTCGCGTTGACATTGTCCTCCCACACCGTGATCATGTGCGCGAACCAGAGCGATTGAATCGCCTCGCGGAAGGTGCGCGCCGGCTGTGCCGGGACGTGTTCGCATACGTCGGCGATGCTTTCCCAACTGAGCCGCTCCACCGGGTCGCTGCTGCGGGAGGCTATCTCGCGGGCATAAGCCGCATGGCGTTCGCCCAGCGTCAGCGCAGCATCGCAAATCTTCAGCCAGGCCTGCAAGTTCGCGCGTAGATGCGGCGCAGCCGGGTCTGTCAGGCTTAACGTCTGTAAGGACTGTTCCACCTCCGCCCTGATGCCGTTAAAGCCGAGTTGCAGCACCTTCTCGTAGGCACGGATGCTATGGTTCAGATCGGTGCCCCAGATGGCTACCACGCCATATTGCTGCGCCAATGCCAGTTCCGGCGGCTGTTCGGCGACGGACGCCAGCGATTGCCACTCGAACGGCTTTTGACCGATCCACTCCACCATCTCATTTTTTTGCTGCATGCTGAGATCGCTGGCAACCAGGTCTTGCATGTAGGTGTCGGGAAGGGTAGCACGGAAGTTTAGCATTGCGCTATCGTTGCCATGTTCGCCGACGATGAGTTCGGGGTATTCCATGTGCACCGGCATATTGGCAATCACATTTGCCAGCGCCGTTGCATTGCGCAAGGGGAGCGCCGTTTGCGCTTGCATCCACCCTTGCATGTAAAAATAATCACGGAACCAGCCCAGATTTACCCGGCTATCTTGCGAGAGCTTGCGGTCGCGCAGTTGGATGATGCGTGCCGATGGCGTATAGGCAGTGCTCGGTTTTGTGGCGCTTACTTCGGTTCCTGCTGTTTGCAGTAACATAGCCATCCCTCCATCGCTATTGTAGGCCAAACCGGGCATTCGATGGTTATGTGGTAGTACATTGTTGAGAGGCTGTCTGGCGCGTTGCGCCGACGGCGATCATAATTCGAGGATGCGGTAGGGTTGAATGTTCAAAATGCGCGTGCCGTTCACGTCGGTTTCGGCCGGTTGCATGGGTGCATAATTGCGGTGTTGATGCCCGTGGATGAATAGCGTTGGCTTGAACTGCTCGATGAGCCAGTTGTAGGACTTGAACCCGGTATGCGCGTGATCGGGGCCATCGTGTATGCCAAAGGCGGGCGAATGTGCCACCATGATGTCCACTCCCCGCCCACTCCTCATGCGTCCTATGAGCATTGTACGTGCCAGCCAGAGGGTGCGAAGCCATTGTTCACTCTGCGTATATTGCACGGGCACGTTCGGTTTGTAACGGATGCACCCTTCCAGGCCGGCGATGGTCAGGCCATTGAATCTGATGCGCCGCATATCCAGGTTGGTCCAGCCCATCGGCTCGGTCTTGATGGCCCCACTTTCGCTGATCTCGTACAGGTCATGATTACCACGCACATAGAAACAAGGCACGTTCAGTGTCGAGGTGACATATTCCAGGTAGTGGATAGGTAAATCACCGCAACTGATGACAAAGTCCACATCAGCACAACGTTGTAGCAGAGCAGGACCATAAATCCAGTTTACAACTTCATCACTGATCGCCAAGAATTTCATGGGCGCTGGTTTAGGTTCAAACGTTCTTTAGATAGGCTTCCATAAATGCGTCCAGGTCGCCATTTAGAACCGCGGTTGTATTGCTCGTCTCGTAGTTCGTACGGGTATCTTTCACCAGTTGGTAGGGGTGCAACACATAGTTGCGAATTTGGTTCCCAAACTCGGCCTCTACAAAATCCCCTTTCAACTTGCGGAGTTCGGCTTCGCGCTTACGCTCTTCAATTTCTTGCAGGCGCACCTTCAAGATGTGCAACGCGCGCTCGCGGTTCTGGCGCATGCTGCGTTGATCCTGGCAGGTGACAATCAGGCCGCTGGGGATGTGCCGGATGCGAACGGCGGTCTCGTTCTTTTGCACGTTTTGGCCGCCGGCGCCCTGTGACTTATACGTCTCGATCTCGATGTCGCGCGGGTTGATCTCGATATCGATTTCTTCATCCTGCACGTCGGGATACACTTCCACGCGCGCGAAGGACGTCTCGCGAGTGCTGCCCGCATTGAAGGGCGATAGCCGCACCAGGCGGTGGATGCCGCGCTCGCCGCGCAGGTAGCCGAACACGCGGTCGCCCTGGATGGACAAGGTGGCATTCTTGATGCCGGCCTCTTCACCGGGGGTGTAGTCGATTTCGGATACTTTGAAACCGTGCCGCTCCGTCCAACGCAGGTACATACGATAGAGCATTTGGGCCCAATCTTGCGCGTCGGTGCCGCCGGCGCCCGGCTGGATGGTGATGATGGCATCGCTGTGGTCGTGCGGGCCCGCGAACATCAGGTCCAGTTCTGCCAGGTTGATCGCTTTTTCAATGCTATCCAGTTCGTCCACCAACTCGGCAGCGGTGGCGGCGTCGTCGCTCTCTTCGGCCAGCTCGATGAGCACTGCTGCGTCTTGCGCGCGTTGTTCGAGCGAATGGAAGCTATCGACGGACTGTTTTAGCGTGGCAAGCTCGCGCATGGCCGTCTGTGCATGCGCCTGGTCCGTCCAGAAATTTGGGCTTTCGCTCAGTTGCTCCAGTTCGTGGATGCGTCCGGTTTTGGTAGGGATGTCAAAGACGCCTCCGCAGGTTGTCGAGCCGGCCGGTAACCGCCGATAACCTGTCTTTCTGTTCAGTTAGTTGCTCCAGCATTTCCTCTCTCTCAATCATCGAATAGATTTTCAACAAATTGGCGCGGGTTGAATTCTTCCAGGTCACCCATCTTTTCGCCGGTGCCGATATATTGGATCGGGATGCCCAGTTCGTTGACGATGGCGAACGTAACGCCGCCTTTGGGTGTGCCGTCCAACTTGGTGAGGATGACGCCCGTCACCCCAACT
This sequence comes from Thermoflexales bacterium, assembly GCA_034430115.1. Taxonomy (GTDB): domain Bacteria; phylum Chloroflexota; class Anaerolineae; order J036; family Brachytrichaceae; genus CAIXPS01. The sequence goes on from DAOUFG010000059.1 coordinate 17,854, forward strand.
GCCTCGGCGAACCCTTTGGCCTGGTTGATGGCGTTCTGGCCATTGGTGGCGTCGATCACCAGCAGGGTTTGATGCGGCGCATCGTGCACCGAGCGGTTCAGCACGTTGCGCAACTTCTTCAGTTCTTGCATCAGGTTGTGCTTGGTGTGCAGCCGGCCAGCGGTGTCCACGATCAGCAGGTCCATTTTGCGGTTAAAGGCGGCCTGCACGGCATCGTAGACAACCGCGCCCGGGTCGCTATTAGGTGCGCCGGCGATCACCGGCACCCCACTGCGCTCGCCCCAGATTTGGAGTTGGTCGATGGCAGCGGCACGGAACGTGTCGGCCGCGGCCAGGACGATCTTGCGACCATGCCGTTGATAGATGTTGCACAGCTTTGCAATACTGGTGGTCTTCCCAGATCCGTTGACGCCTACTACCATAATGACTTCCAGCAGGCGATTTGAGTCATAGTGCACGTTGATGGGCTTATCCAGTAATGCGATTAGTTCTTCTTTCAATGCGGCGCGTAGCGCATCGGCTTTGACGATGCCGTCGCGTATCGTGCGCTGGCGCAATTTGGTCAGCAGGGTATCGGTGGTCATAGCGCCGATATCCGCCTGAAGCAGCAATGCTTCGAGTTCATCCCAGGTCTCGTCGGTGATATCGGCTTGCCCGAGCACCGTTTGGATTCTCCCGAAGATATTGTTGCGCGTTCGTGATAGCGTATCGCGTAGCGATGGCATGAGCGTCTTCTAATCCCTTATGTCGGTATTTCACCGACAACTTGAATGCGACCGCGTGATTCGGCCTGAATGACCAACTATAACCGAGGCGCGTCTATTGTTCAATGGTAAGTGTGCCGATATCGACGCCATCGGCGTTTTCGCTGGTTTGCAGGCGCGGTGCGCCGGGCTGGGCGGGGTCATAAATACCCACCCGGATGCGGTATTCCCCCGGCGAGAGCGTATCTGCGAGGGGCACACTATAGGTCTTCAAGCCTGTCTGCACGTCCTGGGCGGTTAGCGGCACGTCCAGTTGAGAGGGAACCTGGCCGTTTTGATCCAGGATGTGGATGAATAGTTTCTCACTGCCCTTCAGGTTGGCTGGGTCACCCTGCCAGCGCAGATACACTTCCAGGTATTTTTCGGGTGTGCTGGCGTGCATATCGCTCAGGCCGCGCGTGGCGGCTGCGGCCAGTGTGACGCGATTGTCAAACGAGATATTGAGCGGTTTCAAGCTGTCCGGGTCAATCCGGCTATAGACGGCGATGATCCAGCGCCCGGTGAACTTTTCGTACACTTCGGTAAATTGCGTGGCGAGCGACGTCTTGGCCACGTTTTGTTCCGGTTCGCCGTTCCACCAGGTGAGCGGGTCCATGCGCACGATCACGCGCTGCACGTCCGCGTGGGCCAGTTCCGTGACGGCCTGTTTGGCCCCTTCCATGTCCTTCGCTTTGGCGGGCAGGGTGATTGCCCAGGGCCACACGTCGTAATAGAAGGTCAGCCCGGGGTCGGGGTAATCTTGCGCGACGCGCAACTGTTCACGCGGCACGTTGGCGGAGTAGCGTTGTACCAGTTGAATGAACGCGCGCCAGGTGCTGGGGGCGCTAAATAGCTTGGTGTAGTAGTTCCGCAGACCATAGATGGACCCGGCGAGGATCGTGATGGCAAGAATGGCTGGCGCGGCGGCCTTCCAATGCTTGCGCAGCCCCGCCCAGCTAAACGTGATCCCTGCCGCCAGCAATAACATATACCCGGTTGCGCTGCCGATCAGTTGGCGCTCGGTGAAGGTGGCCCGATCGCGCGCGTCCAGCCACGCCATGATGCTGGGCACGACGACGAGCAGCAACGCATAGACCGCGCCAGCGCGTTGCTCCTTGCCGGCGAGTATGAGCCGCAACAGGCCCAATAAGGCCACGCCTAGCAAGATGTAGGCAAAGGTGGTGGTGAGCGTGGCCGAGGATTGTTGCCCTACGGCGAAGGCACCGGCCATGCGCTGAAACACTGCATCCAACGTGCGCGCGTAGCTGCCGATGCCGCGATAGGTGTTCAGGATGTTGCGTACCAGCAGATACCACGGCGCAAAGGCGGCCAGCACCACCAGTTCGGCAATCACCCAACGCGCCAGGATATGCAACTGTTTGCGGGGATGCTTTGAAAGTAACACGATCAACACGAAGATGTTTTCGGCCAGCAGAATCGTGCCGGTGAAGTAGTGCACGTTGAGCGCGACCCAACTCACCAGAGTGTAGCCAACCAGGTAGAGGAGCGCACGCCCAGGAAACCACATCTGCAACTGCCTGGGAATGCCTCTGCTGCTTGGGCTTGGCGTGCCCGGCGGCACGGAAATCAGCTCAATGGCGAGCCAGGCGCTGATCATCGACAGGCACAGGCTCATGCTATACATCCGCCCATTGCGGCTTTCTTGCACCAGGAATGGGCTCAGCGCGATCAAAAGTGCTGCCAGGATTGGGATAGCTCTATGCGTTTGCTTCAGCCCCAGGCGCAATCGCCGGCCCAGGCGATAGATGACCGCGATGGACAACACCCCGCAGAACACACTGGGGAAGCGAAAGGCAAATTCGCTATGCCCGGCCAGTTGTAACCAATAGTGATCGATAAAGTAGCTGGCGACCGGGTGTGGCTCGGCATTGGTGAGCGTGGTGTGCACGATGCCGTCCAGCGTGTCGATGCTGAAGATGTAGCTAAATGCTTCGTCGCCCTCCACTTCCTCATACGATAGGCCGTACACACGCAGCGTGAAGCCAAGTAGCAAGATCGCCAGCAGTAAGGCAATCAGTGCGGCGGGTTTGTTGCGCCGTGCGGCTGTAAGTAGAGCAAAGTTAATTGTGCGACCAGGCATGCTTAATGTTCCGCGATGTGAGACTAGGGACGCTGATTCAAGTAACGTTGCAGGAATTGCAGCGTGCGAGGATCCTTGGGGACGCTGAATATCTCGGCCGGTGTGCCTTCTTCCACCAGTGTGCCGTCTTCCATAAAGATGACCCGATCGGCGGTGTCGCGCGCGAAGCTCATCTCGTGTGTGACGACGATCATCGTCATCCCTTCGTTTGCCACGGCTTCCATCACGTTGATTACCTCGCCAATCAGTTCGGGGTCTAGCGCGGAGGTCGGCTCGTCGAAGAGCATCACTTTGGGCTCCATCGCCAGCGCCCGGGCGATTGCCACGCGTTGCTTCTGGCCGCCCGAAAGCCTGGAGGGGAACTCATCTCGTTTTTGGAGCAAGCCTACCTTGCTAAGGAACGAATCACCGATCTCTATTGCCTGTGCGCGCGGCATCTTCTTCACAATGAGCAGCGCTTCGATGACGTTATCGATCACGCTCTTGTGAGGGAAGAGGTTGAACTCTTGAAACACCATCCCCGTGAGCAGGCGAATCTGGTGGATGCGTTGGCGGCGCAGCTTGCCTTCCACGCCGTCATCCACTACCACGCCGTTCACCTCGATGCTGCCGGAGGTGGGTTCTTCGAGGAAGTTGATCGAGCGCAGCAGGGTGCTTTTGCCGCCGCCGGAGCGGCCAATGACGCACACAACCTCGCGTTGCTTCACTTGCAGCGAAACGTTCTTTAGCACTTTAAGTGTGCCGAACTCTTTGCACAGGTCCGTGACACGTACGATCGGATTTGCCATGTTCTATGTTGATTGTAGCCTGTGACAGGCAGGCGTATCGGTTAGCGATCCCCGCGCGCCATATACTTTTCCAGGCGCGATTGGCCCGCCTGGAGCGCAATCGTCAAGATCCAATAGATGGCGGCGGCCACCATCAGCGTTTCCATGGAGTGGAAGCATTGCACCCCCACCTTCTGTGCGCGCCACAATAGCTCTTGCACGCCGATGACCGAAACCAGGGCCGAGTCTTTGGTCATGGCGATGAAGTCATTGCCGACGGGCGGGATGATGACGCGCACGGCCTGCGGCAGAACGATGCGGCGCATGGTTTGGCTGGCGGTCATGCCCAGGGCGCGTGCGGCTTCGGTCTGGCCTTTGCTGATGGATTGGATGCCGGCGCGGAAGACCTCCGTCATGTAGGCCCCGTAGTTGATCGAAAGGGCCAGGATGCCGGTGGGCAGCGCGGGCAGCAGCAAAATGCTGCTCAGCAGCGAGAAATTGTGTTCAAAGTCGGGGATCAGCTTGGTAAGCTGTTGGTTGATCTGCGGCAGGCCGAAGTATAGGATGAAAATTTGCACGATCAGCGGTGTGCCGCGAATGAGCGAGACGTAGAACGTGGAGACGCCATACGCGATTGGGTTACGCGACAGGCGCCCCAACGCGCTGAGGAAGGCCAGGATGATGGCTCCGATGATGGAAACCACCGAGATGAAGAGCGTCGTAATCAGGCCCACCTGCCAGACGTCGGCAGTGCCTTCGCCATAGACGATGAAGCGCCACCACTCGCCGATGAAGGAGATGTTCAGCCGAATGAGGGAAATGCCAAGGCCGCCGCAGGCAAAAATAAATACCCAGACGATGGCAACCTTGAAGGCAAACGAGCGCGCCAGGCGGCGCATAGGTAACAGGGGGTCGGTCGTGTCGGACGAGCTTCGAGATGAAGGTAAGTCAGTTGCGTTCATGATAGTGGCGACATGCAGAGGCAAGTGGCGGGATTTTTGGCCCGTCACTTGCCAGAACTCGCCGTTTGTCGTGCCTATTTAGGCAATACGCTCAAATCGTAGCCAAAGTATTTCATGGCCAGTTTACTCAGCGTGCCATCGGCGTGCATATCGTCGATTGCCTTGCTGACGGCTTCCACAAACTTAGTGTTTGGCGCTGAAGACTTATCAATCGCAATTGCCAGTGGTTCAGAGTAGACGGGCTTATCCAGGAACACCAGCGGTGCGCCCTTGCTGATGCCGTCGTTCACCACGTTGGCCGCGGTGAGCACGGCGTCATATTCCTTGCGCCCGGATTGGATCGTCTGGATGCATTGTTGATCGGTTTCCACCGGGGCGACCTTGACGCCCTTAGGGGCCGGTACCGTAATGGTGGATATATCCAATTGGCCGTTCAGGTAAGACTCGTAAGTGGTGGCGCTGGCCACGCAGACCGTCTTCCCATTCAGGTCATCCACCGTCTTGATGGTACCCGAAAGGTCGGCGCGAATGCCGAACTGGGCAAGCGAGTAATAGTAGGGCGGGGTGAAATCGAGCACCTTTTGCCGTTCCGGCGTGATGGTCATGCTGCCGATGCTGACGTCCCAACGGCCTGCCCAGTTGCCCGAGGTCACAGCGTCCCATTGGGGGGTAACGAACTCAACGTCCACGCCCAGGCGCTTTGCCACTTCTCGTGCCGTGTCGATGTCGAAGCCGGTCCATGCCTTAGTCGTCTCGTCAAAGTAGCTTTGAGGGGCGTAGTTGGCGTCGGTGCTGACGCGCATCACGCCGCGCTCCTTGACGGTATCCAACAGATCCTTCTGGCCGGATGACTGTGCGTCCGAGGTCGTTGCGGGGGCAGTCGTTGGGCTTGAACTGCTGGGGGCGGACGTAGGTGTCGCCGACCCACCGCACGCCACAAGTGTAGCAATCAGCACCAGACCCGACGAGATGACCCCCATCTTGCGCAATTGTCGCGGTTGCATTTTGTCTATCCTCCTAGTGTTTAGACGGCACCGGCAGGTCCGCTCACTTACGCCTGATTATCTTTCGGCGCAGGTTCATAAGTGAAAAGTCTGCCGTTAATGGGCAGCATTTTAGGTCGATATGGTGAGTTGTCAACCTTTTTTGCTTAATTGCCTGCGTGTGGGATATTGGAGCCGGGTATTAATAGAATTCTTCTACCGGCCAGCCCCTGTCCAGTGCGAGCGCGGCCAGCTTGCGGTCGGGGTTGACGGCGACGGGGTGCCCCACGACCTCCATCAACGCGCGGTCGGAGATGCTGTCGGAATAGAAAATGCAATCTTGCAGCGGGATATGGCGTTGTTGTGCCAGGCGCTCACCCCAGTAGCGTTTGCCATCTGCGTAGCAGTGCATTTCCACCACGTTCCCTGTGAAGCGGTTATTAATAATCTCCAGTTGTGTGCAGCAATAGGGGACGTTCAGATGCCTGGCGACCGGTTCGACCGAAAATTGCGTGGAGGCCGACAGCAGATACACCAGGTCGCCGCGCTGCTGATGCTGGTGTATCCGCTCCACGGCTTTGGGCGCGATGTAATTGATCAGGCACTCGTCGAACCATTGATCGCACAGCGCCTTCGTAGCAGAGGCATTCCCGCCCCGGATGACGCGGCTCATGCGCGCGATTGCCTTTGGGTAGTTCAGGAAGTTCAATGAGTATTGGGTGCTGATGACGGCAACGCTCACGATCTCCGCCAGGTTGATTTTGCGTTGTCCCAGCAGGTAGCGCACGTATAACACGCCGCTGCTTGCGCTGAGGAGCGTTTTGTCCATGTCAAAGAAAGCGATGCCCAAGGGTGTATTCTCCGCGTTGGCTTAATCGAGCAAGGTGGTCTCTATCCGTTCGCCACGTTTGACGGGCGGGTACAGCCGTGAGAAGGTTTCTGTGTTTTGAGCGCGGCGAAATGCCAGCGCCGTGATGAAGTTGCCCTGTTGCGACGGTGGGCGCTGGCTCTGATGACAGGCCGAAGCGCGCTCCTTGTCGGGCAGGTAGGGCCGCACGTTGATTTTCGCCGTGATGGGCACGAACCAGGAGGATATTTGCACCAGGTCGATAT
>DAOUFG010000060.1:0-62404 GCA_034430115.1 Thermoflexales bacterium
CCGCCATGAATGTCGCGCTGTTGATCGCGACCGGCATCGCCATACTTGGGGCATTTACCTCGGCGGTGCGCGGCCCTGTGCAACGCGTTACAGGCTAATGGGTAACAAGAGGCAGCCCACGTATCCGCCTGAATTGATTTGCATCGTTGCGATGCGGAAGTATAGTAACCCGGAGTCTATATTCAGGAGGATCAACCCATGGCGGCTCGCAACCTCAGCCCGCAAGTCATGTTTGAACAGCTTGCGCTGGAGCATGTTCCGACGCACAAATTCAGAGGGGCATCTGAGCATGATTTTGATGCCTGGAAGAAATGCACCTTGCCGTTGGTGCTTGCTACGCTGGGTGACTTCCCCGAACGTGTGCCGCTCAGCCCGGAACTGGTGGCGGAATGGAAACAGGATGGCTTGCGCAAACAGCGTTGGCTGATCGACGTCGGCAAGCACATCTCGGCTGCGTTTGTCGTCAATATTCCTCAAGACCTGGCCCCCGCTGAGCGCAGGCCGGCAATTCTGTGTTGGCATGGGCACGGCCCGCACGGTAAAGATTCGGTGATGGGGAATGATGCCACTGCGGAGCGTCGCGAGGTCATCCAGGCGCATCACTACGATTATGGCCGTGAGATGGCGCAGGCTGGGTTTGTCACCTTCGGCATCGACTGGATCGGCATGGGCGAGCGTAATGACAGTGCCAAGCCATACTACCGCACGCACAACAACGGGCGCGACTGGTGCAATCTGTACTACCTGCATGCCACGATGCTGGGCATGACGTCTTTATCGATCAACATCACGCATGGCATGGCTGCCACCGATTTCGTCTGCACACTGCCCTATGTGGACCCGCAACGCCTGGGCGTGATGGGCTTGAGCGGCGGTGGCACCATGACGTTGTGGTCCGCCCTGTGCGACGAGCGCTTCTTGGCCGCGGAGATTATCTGCTATAGCGACCTGTGGGCCTACTTCGGCATGCGCGATCTGAACTACTGCGGGATGCAGGTCGCGCCGGGGCTGTTCAAACTGGTGGATCTACCCGACTTGCAAGGGTTGCTGGCCCCTCGCCCGCTATTGGTGGATATTGGCGTGTATGACACGTGCTTTGGCATCGACACTTCATTGCAGTGCTATCACCAGTTGGAAGCGATTTACCGGGCCGCCGGCGCGCAAGAGAAACTGGCGCTTGACTTATCTGCCAGCGAGCATGGCTGGGGCGGCCACAAATCCGTCGAGTTCTTCCGTCGCTATTTGGCGAGCTAAAACAATTTGCAATTGACCTGACCATCAAAGGAGAGTTATGAAGATTACTCAGATCAAGACCTACCCGGTTTGGGTGGGCAGCCGCAATCAGTTCATCGTAAAAGTGGAGACCGACGAGGGCATCTATGGCTTGGGCGAGGCCGGCGTCTCTGGGCGTGAATTGGCTGTGCAAGGTGCCGTGAATCACTATCGTGAGTTCCTGATCGGCAAGGACCCGATGCGCGTCGGTGCCCTATGGCAGGAGATGTATCGCGGGGCGTATTTTGAAGGTGGGCGCGTGCTCACCGGCGCGATTGCGGCCATCGATATCGCGCTATATGACCTCGTTGGCAAAGCGCTGGGTGTGCCGGTATATCAACTCCTGGGCGGCAAGCAACGCGATTTCGTGCCGGGCTTTGCGACGACCGGCGCACGTTCTGAACCGAAGCTGATCGAAGACATAAAGTTGCTGATCGCTAAAGGCTGGAACGTGATCCGCACGGTGCCCGATCAACCAGATACCAGTGACCCGAAAATGTGGGAACCGCGCGAATCCATCCCACTCACGGCGCGCTGGTTGACCAAGGTGCGTGAGGAAGTGGGGAGTGACTGTGTGCTTGGTATTGACTATCACCACCGCCTGAGCGTGGCGGAGGCGGCTTCTTTCTGCCAGCGCATGCCTTCCGGCACGTTGGACTTCTTGGAAGAGCCAATCCGCGATGAATCGCCCGAGGCTTACGAAGCGTTGCGCAAGATGACCGGGGTGCCGTTTGCCATTGGCGAGGAAATCTCCAGCAAGTGGGGGTTCCTGCCGTATATCGAGCGCGGCATTACCAACTTCATCCGCGTGGACGTGTGCAACGTGGGCGGGCTGACCGAGGCGATGAAGGTGGCCGGCTGGGCAGAGGCACATTACATCGATTTGATGCCGCACAACCCACTAGGGCCAGTCTGCACCGCCGCCAGTGTGCACCTGGCTGCCGCGGTGACGAACTTCGCGTGGCTGGAGTGCCGTGTCTCACCCACGGAGCGCTCGGGGTTCGATGATTCGGATATGTTCCCCATGCAGCTCAAGCTTGAGGGAAACCGCTACCCGGTTCCTACAACGCCTGGTTTGGGCGTTGACTTCAACGAGGAGATGGCGCAGAAGCAATCGTTGAAGTTGTGGGAAGCGCCGCACCTGCATCGCCGCGACGGCAGCTACACCAACTGGTAAGCGTTGGGTTGATATTCCCCCGCGGGTAGCTGGCACACGAGCCAGCTACCCGCGGGGCGCAGGCTGTACGTCTGCTTATGCTTGCCTGACGATATCGACCGAGATCTCCACCGCCGGGATCGTTCCTCTGTTCTCAAGCCAGTGTGTGGTGTTTCTATCCTCGGGCCAGCCCACTCCCGGCCCATAGTCCCTGGCGACTCCATCTCGGTGGTCTGTGATCGTTCCTTGCAGTATGTAGACGGTGCCCGGCCTATCTTTATGGTCGTGAATCGGGCCGAAGACGCCTCCAGGCTCGAAGGTCACTATACGCATTCGAAGTTGGTGCCCTGCCATGCCCTCGATCTCAGGGCCAAGGTCAACTGTTGCAAGTAACTTCACCGTAACACCTTTCGTCTCAGGTGCCACCTGTTCGTTGCTCATCGTGCGCTCCTTTCTATACTTTCATGGCCTAACGACCCGGATCAGTATCCCGCGGAGTGGGTCTTTAGTAAAAAGACTGGACACGAAAACGTCGGTTCTACAGTGGTGATAGGCGTTGCTGCTCGAACTCGGCCGGCGTGAGCCAACCCGGCGACGAGTGGATGTGCTGTCGCATGTATACGTCGTCGATGAACCGGCCGATCTGATTGTACACGCCATGGAAGTCGGCGCAGGCGTGGTCCGATAAACTCACCTGACTGGTGCTTTATTGCCAAGCTACGTATAATAGCGTTATTACGGAACCGAAATATTCGGTTTAGAAATATCGGGTGGCCCTTGAAAGCGAAAACAAACACAGAGAGCCTGTACGACCAGGCGATGGGTAGCTTCCTGAGCGTGTATCGTTATCTGCGCAAGTACAGTCGCAAGATGCAGGCGGAGGGGGTGAGCGGGCGCGAGGTATCAACGCTGCGTTATCTGTTGGAAGCGGAACCGCTTACCATCGGCCAGTGCAGAGATTTTCTTTACATCAACGACAGCAGCACATCGGAGTTGGTGACGCATCTGGAGCAAAGCGGATATGTGTTACGCACTCGCTCACAAGCCGATAACCGCTCCGTGATGGTGACCCTGACGCCCGCCGGACGTAAGCTGGCACGTTCCGTCCAGGTTGGGGGAATGCCGTTATTGCGCGAAAAGCTGAAGTCATTACCACCAGATCATTTAAAACGCATCCACGATGCGATGAGTGAAATCCAAGAATTATTGGAGATAAAGGATGAAGGTTGAGTCACCCCCATCTGCGCGTTCCAAACCGGCGTTAGCCATCCTTGCGCGATGCATGGGCTATTTGCGTCCCTACTGGGGATATGTTGTTGGTGCCTACGCTTCGCTGTTGATCACGGATGCCGTCACCCTGGCGTTGCCATTAATCATCAGTTACGTGGTGGACAGCGGCATCAGCAAGGGCGATACGACGGTGATCTTGCAAGGGACAGCCGGATTATTGATCCTGACGATCATCAGGGGCATTTTTACGTTTCTGAATGGGCGCTGGACCGAAGTCGCTTCGCAGAATGTTGCGTATGACCTGCGTAACGCGATCAACGACAAGTTGCAGTCACTCTCATTTAGCTATCACGACAGGGCAGAAACGGGGCAACTTTTGACGCGTGCCATCAGCGATGTCGATAGAATTCGCTTCCTCACAGGGCGTGCTGTGTTGCGCGTGGTGGAGGTGGTAACGCTGGTGATAGGCATTGGCGTATCGATGGTGTTGCTGAACCCGCAACTGGCAGTGATGATCTTGTTGATTGTCCCATTTTTGACCTACACAGCCATTAACTTTGGGCTCCGCTACCGGCCTGTTTCACGTTCCATCCAACGCCAAATCGATACCTTGACCACGCGAATAGAGCAAAACCTGCGAGGGGCGCGCATCGTAAAGGGCTTTGCGCAGGAATCGCCGGAGATCGGACGATTTGAAGAAGACAATGTGCGGCTGCTGACGCTCAATATGACGGCGGCGCGTTTGCAGTCGTTTAACTTGCCACTACTGCAACTTTTTGCCGGTGCCGGGACGATCTTGGTGTTACTGTATGGCGGGCACCTGGTTGTAGAGAAAGCCCTGACCTTAGGTGTGCTGGTGGCCTTCACCACTTACGTGAGCCAGTTGATGGCACCCATCCGCAGGTTGGGAATGGTGCTAGGGGCCATCTCGCAGGCGGCGGCGTCGGGCGAACGCATCTTTGAGATTTTGGATGCGCAGTCGGAAGTGAAAGACATACCCGGAGCACAGCCGATTGGGCATATACAGGGGCGAGTCCGTTTTGATCATGTGTCGTTTGCCTACTTTGGCCGGCACCAGGTGCTGAAAGACATCAACCTGGAAGCGGAGCCGGGGCAAATGGTTGCCCTATTGGGGGCCACAGGCTCCGGAAAGAGTTCCATCATCAACCTGATCCCACGTTTTTATGATCCGACGAATGGGAGGGTCCTGATCGACGAACAAGATGTTCGCAACGTAACCGTGAATTCATTGCGCGAACAGATTGGGATCGTCTTGCAGGATACGACCCTGTTCGCCAGCACTGTGCGAGAGAACATCGCCTTTGGCCGGCCCGATGCCAGCCTGGATCAGGTGATAGAAGCTGCCAAGGCTGCTTCCGCGCATGATTTCATCATGCAATTGCCGGAGAAGTACGACACGCCGGTTGGGGAACGTGGCGTCACCCTTTCGGGCGGGCAGAAGCAGCGCATAGCGATAGCGCGGGCGATTTTGAAAGACCCGCATGTCTTGATCCTTGATGATGCTACGTCCAGCGTGGATACGGAGACGGAGGCGCTCATCCAGGCTGCCCTGTTGCGGCTGATGAGAGGACGCACCTCCTTTGTGATTGCGCAACGCCTGAGCACGGTGCGCCAGGCGGACCAGGTGCTGGTGTTGAATAAGGGCAGCATTGTGGCGCGCGGTGTTCGCACAGCTGAGCACAGCGCCCACGAGGAGTTATTGCGCACCAGCGGCCTCTACGCGGAGATATATCATCGCCAGCTCCGGCCGCAGGAACTTCCAATTGGTGACAGTTCCAATGTACACGCAGGACCAATCGCCTGCCAGGTGTCTGCGAGTGGGGAAGGTGTGAAATGACAATTGGTATTGGCAGCAGCGCAAGTAACATGGGGCCAGGCGGCGCGCTGGAACGCTTTGGGTCACAAAGAGGAGACGGCAAGATCAGTGGTCGCATACTGTTGCGGCTGGCCAGCTTCTTGATGCCATTTAAGTTTCGGCTTACCCTGGCGGCACTGTTGATGTTAATCTCGTCTGGGGCGGGGTTGATTTCGCCATACCTGACGAAGGTGGCAATCGACCAGAACATCGCACTTGGCGATGTGCCGGGCCTGGTGCGTACCAGCATTATCCTGGCGATCACGTTGGTTGTGGCCTATGTTTCCTCTTCAACGATGAGCTATACCCTCTCGTGGGTGGGTGAGCGTGTGTTGAACGATATGCGCAGCCGGTTGTTCAACCATTTGCAGCGTCTGTCGGTTCCCTATCATGATCGCAACATCATTGGCGTGACGATTTCGCGCGTCATCAACGATGTGGACGTCATCAACGACTTGCTGACGCAGGGCGCGATATCAGTGCTTGGCGACAGCGTTTTGTTGGTGGGCACAATCGTCGTGATGGTGCTGATGGATGCACGTCTGGCGCTGCTTACATTCTGCGTGTTGCCGTTGATGGTGCTTGCGACGTGGCTATTCAGCCGGCGCGCACGGGTGGCCTATCTTGAGACGCGCGAGAAGTTGGGCGCTGTCGTCGGCGACTTGGCCGAGAACATCAGTGGGATGCGCGTGATCCAGGCATTTGCGCAGGAAGAGCACACCCAGGGACGCTTCGAGCAAATCAACCGCGCTAATCGTGACGTGAATATCAGCGCCGTGTCACTGTCATTTGTCTTCCTGCCTTCCGTTGATGTGTTGAGCATTGTGGCCACGTGTATCGTGCTGGGCGTCGGCGGCGTGATGGTGGCGCAGGGTAACCTGACGCTCGGTGTTATCGTCGCCTTTATGGCATATGTGAGTCGCTTCTTTGACCCCATTCGTGATTTGAGCCAGCTCTTTACGACGCTCCAGACGGCCAGCGCCGGCGGTGAGCGCGTGTTGGAGTTGTTGGATGCTGAGCCGGAAGTGATGGACCGGCCTGGTGCGACTGAGTTGCCGCCTATCGTGGGGCGTGTTGAACTGCGCGACGTATCGTTTAGTTACAACAGCGAGCGCGAGATATTGCATCACATCAGTATGGATATTGAACCGGGCGAGACCATTGCACTAGTTGGGCCGACGGGCGCGGGGAAAACATCCATCGCCAATCTAATCGCGCGTTTCTATGAAGTCAGTGATGGTGCTGTGTTGATCGACGGGCACGACGTGCGCGATGTGTCGCAAGTGAGTTTGCACCGCCAGATGGGTCTGGTATCGCAGGATCCCCTGTTGTTCGTAGGCACAATTGCAGACAATATCCGCTTCGGCAAGCCGGGTGCCACGGACGAAGAAATTGTAGATGCCGCAAAGCTGGCGAACGCGGATGACTTTATCAGCAGCTTGCCGGACGGCTATCACACGCGTATCCTTGAGGGGGGGGTGAACCTTTCCGTGGGCCAACGCCAGCTCATCTGCATCGCGCGTGCAGTGTTGGTCAACCCGCGCATCCTCATTATGGATGAAGCCACTTCAAGCGTGGATACCGTCACGGAGGCTCTAATTCAGGATGCGCTCAACAGGCTGCTGAGTGGACGTACCGCAATCGTGATCGCGCACCGCTTGAGTACCATTCGAAATGCCAGCCGCATCTATGTGATCGACGACGGCGTAATCGCGGAGCAAGGCACGCACGAGGCGCTGTTGGAGAAACGCGGTATCTACCGCGATTTGTATGAGCGCCAGTTTGTCACGGCCTTATAGAACTGCTTCTTGATCCTGCCTGGAAGGGGCCAGGCAGGATTGCCCCATTTGCCTCCTTCACTGCGCTTTTTGCATTACCAGAGTGTAACTCAATGGCAAGCGCACCTTCATGTTTTCGAAACGCGCGAACATGCCGGAGATATCGTGCTCGTATTCCTGGAAGGAGCGCAGTTGCAGCGAGGCAGCCAGCCCGGCCGAGATGATGTCCGACATCTTGTGATGGAACCAATAGCTGGGCGCGGGTTGCTTGATAGTTAACCCGGTATATTCCTGGCCATTATCTTCCTCGAAAGGAATCGTGCGAAAATACGAATGTTGTATCTGGGGTGGATCGATGGGGGTGTCGCTCTCATACATATCGAGAATGGGATGCAACTCGTGAACGACCAACCAGCCTTCAGGTTTTAACAGGCGGGAGATGACTCTGAAAAATTCTCTGATGTCGGGCATCCAACCGAAAGTGCCAACGGAGATATAGACGACGTCGAAGTGGTCGTAATATTGGGGGGCAATATCGTATACGTCTGTGCGAACAAACTGGCAGTTTACCCGGCTGGATTGCGCCAACTGGCGCGCCTGGTCTATAAAGTTGTCTGCGATGTCAAATCCGACGCAGCGAGCCGCCCCGAGGTTCTTAATTGACAGCAACTCCTGCCCGTTATTGCAGCATAGTTGCGCCACCGATTTCCCGCTCAGACCGATCTGTTTCAGAATCTGCGTCGCTGCCGCGCTTAGACAGTTGTGCCCCGGCTGATCGAATTCCGCAACCATTTGCGAAAGCCGATAAGTATCCTGGGCTGGCGCAGCTTCGTTCCAGGCTCGACGATTGGCAGATGTATATTCGGATCGCTGCATAACAAACCTCCTCATCAAATGTGTAAGCTACCCTCTACCCGACACAATCCAGTGATTCAGCGGCACGGCCGGCTATCTTGCTGTCTACCTTAAAGGCCATATCATAATCTTCCAATGTGAGTGAATCCTGAATGACACTTATGGGTTATTGTTGGCGTCGTTGCCTGAAGGGTTTTGGGCGCATGGGAGGTTCGCGTGACGGGCACGCCGAAGGAGAACGGACGGTGAATTATGGGGTGCTGCTATTTTCGGGTGCAGCTTGGAAGGCCGGCACGTATACGCGGTTGGTGAACACTTCGTATACGTAGACGAAGGCCAATCGTTCACCGCCGCTGTAACCACCAAAAACGTAAAATTCGGTTTGGTGCGGTGCTACGGCGACGCTTTGCCAATCGGCGGTGAGTGGCGTATCGAGGGCTGTCCAGCGATTTGTAGCAGGATCGTAACGTTCATTGAATCCTAAGAAGCCCGACATCCCACCACCAATTGCGAATAAATTGCTTGCGACGCGCACCAGCCCCAAGCCGCTGCGTGGGACGGTCATCGCGTCGCATGTGTCCCAGCGATTATCCGCCGGCGTGTAGTATTCGCAGGTGGACAGCTCGTGTTCACCGTTATATCCCCCAACCACATAGATGCGGTCGTCGAAAGTGGCAGCCGCTGAGAGTGTGCGCGGGGTTGGCATTGTGGCGACGCTATGCCACGTATTGGTGGCAATATCATATCGTTCGCTGGCGTTCGAGATGCCCTTATTCGTCTTGCCGCCGAAAACAAAGAGCTGATCCCCAATCGCGGCGAAGCCATGTCCGGCAACGGGTTGATCTAATGGGGCGAGCGTTTGCCATTGATTGGAGATTGTATCGAAGACTTCCAGCGCCGCGCTTGGGTTTCCGTTCTGGTCCGTGCCACCGGCGATGTAGATGCGCTTATCGACAACGGCAGCCGCTGTATTGGCAACCGGCGTTGGCTTGGGAGCGTTGAGGGTTGTCCAGGTGTTTGAAATTGGCTCGTATACCAGTACATCGCCGGATACCACCTGGTTTACTTCTCCGCCGATTAGGAATATCCGGTCGCCAACGGTCGCAGCCGCGCTGCGCGCGCGAGCAGCGGGCAAGGGTGTGCGCAAGTGCCAGCGCGAGGCTTCATCGCGCAATAGCAACCCTGTGCGTGGTTGCGCGGGACCTATACGTAGTGGGTCGCTGTTGTTGCTGGCATTGCCCTGGTTCGCCGGTAGCGTCAAGACTAGCAGCGCAACGCCAATACATACCGCGACCATTAGCGAAACCCTTTGCCAGAGCGCCAGGCGCGGCAATGGTTGAGGGTTGGGGGCCACCAATGCAACTGGCGGCACCGGCGGGCTTGTGACAGCGATATCCGCAGAGCTTGATTTTGCCGGTGGCTGTGGTGTGTTGTTGTCAAAAGATGCTTGTTGCGAACCCTCGGCAGGTGTCGTCGGCACAGCGGTGTGAGATTCTGACGGAGCCACCGGAAGCCCGTTCACAGGCGACGCGGGTTCCACCACGATCCAACCATTTCGCATGGCGATCATGGTCATCTCAGTGCGTGATCTGGCTTCCAACTTGGTGAAGATGTTGCGCAGGTGCACTTTGACGGTGTTCGGGCTGAGTGATAGCTGTGCCGCAATTTCTTTGTTCCCCAGCCCTGTCCCCGCCAATCGCACTATTTCCAACTCGCGCTCAGTGAGCGGCTCTTTTGGCTCTGCCATGACGCACTAATTATAGGGGCTGAACGGCACGATTGCGAATGCGTTTGGTTGAACGATGATGCGAGTGTCGTCGAGGATGGCAATTTCTGCGCTGCGTGCGGTGCTGTTGAGCACATCGCGCGCTTCTTCCACCCCGGCGAACTTGAGGTCCGTCAGGTTGTGTCTCACTTGTCTCACCGCTTCACGTAGGGTGGTGCGTTGCAAGCCTACCGGTAACGCCTGCCACACATGCCGGTTCAGCGTTAGTGGCTGAGTGGGCATGCCGGTCACAAGTTGTTGAAAAGCCTGTTGAGTGGCGTATTCGATGATCTCCGTATCGGTGGTGGCCGTCTCCGCCAGGCGTACCAGCACCTTGCGAATGCCAGGGTTGTATTGTTCCAGCAAGGGGAGTAGCTCATGGCGGATGCGATTACGGGTATGATGCAACTCATCGTTGGTGGCGTCGTGCCGGGGAACCAGGTTTCTGTGTTGGCAGTAACGTTCAATCTCTGCCCGGCTGATCGTCAGTAGCGGGCGCAATAATGTCAGGTGTGGGAATGTTGCACCCGGCATGTTCAGGGGGGATGTTGGGCGCATGCCACGCAGCCCATAGATGCCGGTCCCGCGCAACAGCCGTAGCAACACTGTTTCGGCCTGATCGCCGGCATGGTGGGCCAGTACGATGTAACGTGCCTCGGCGGATTGCGCCGCTGTGCCCAGGAAGTGATAACGCGCCTGGCGAGCAGCAACCTCTATGGAGAGGTGTTCAGCCCGCGCGATTTCCGCGACGTCCATCGCTTCGACGATGCAGGGGACTTGGCGTTGCTGCGCGAAGGCTTGCACGAAGCGTGCATCGGCATGCGCATCTTCGCCGCGCAGTTGATGATCCAGGTGCGCAATTACAGGGGCTACGTGCAGTTCCTGCTGCAGTGTGATGATGGCATCGGCCATGCAAAGCGAATCGGGCCCGCCCGAAACGGCTAATAAGAGCGGCACGGGAGAGGCCGTCGGCGGGATGTGCAGGCTGCTGAAGAACTGGCGCAGTGCCAGGTGGATTGTGGTGAGCGACGTATCTGTGCCGTCGGGGCGAGAGGGTGGGGAAGCAGGCTCGCGATTTTTGGAGGTAGGGTTAGGTTCCATCGCTGAGCACACTCCACCCTCTCTGTGAGTGATTTTGTGCACTCACGGAGAGGGTTAAGTTCCAGGATGTATGCTTACTGGGCTGGGGCCACATCTGCCTTGGGCGTGCGCCGGCCAAACAGACTATGCTCTTCCCAGGCCACCAGCAGTGGCACTGCGTTGAAAATGGAAGAATAAGTGCCGCTGACCAGGCCGATGAGCAGCACAGCGATGAACTGCTTGATGCTTGCACCTCCGAAGAGCAGCAACGCCGTCATGACGAACAGGTTGGTCAACGAAATTGCGAGTGACCGATGCAGTGTCTCAACCAGACTGCGTGACACGATCATTTGGAATGTCTCGCCGCGATGCCGGACGAGGTTTTCGCGGATGCGGTCATAGACCACGATCGTGTCTTGGACGGAGAAGCCGATGACCGTCAACATCGCCGTCAAGAAAAGCGAGTCGATTTCCCATCCGAAGAATGCGCTGAAAATAGCCGTGATACCGGCGACGACCAGCACGTCGTGGATCATTGCTGCGATTGCGCATACGCTATAGCGAAGCGCGTTGGGCGCTTTGCGGAAGGTGTACCAGATGAACAGCAAGATGGCGATGGTTGCGCCCAACACGGCAAAGAAGGCTGCGCGCGTCACTTCGGAGGCGACACGTTCGCTCACGGATGAAACGCTGGAGCCATTTTGATCGATAGGTGCAACCTGGCTGCTGAGCGTATCCATCAATTGTTGCGTTTGCTCGCCTTCGAGGAAGTCGGTGCGCACTTGCCACATATTGTCGCTATCAGCGCCCACGCGAGAGACAGAAGGGTTATTAAGCCCGAATTGTTCAAACACGGTGCGGATCTTATCTTCGGTGGCTGGTTGTGTGAACTTGATTTCGAAGATGCTGCCTTTGCGGAAATCGACACTCAGGCGCCAGGGAGTATGCGACGGAAGTTCGACGGTGTTGTAGACCATGAACACGATCCCTGGCACGATGATGGCCAGGGAGATCAGGAAGAAGTAAGCGCGGTTGCGGACGATGTTGAACATGGCTCTAGACTCCCAGCAAAACCTTATTATCCTGAAGTGATTCGGTCGCCTGTTCAAAGACCACGCGCATCAGTGTGCGTGTGACGAACATCGCCGAGAATAAGCTGACCACGATACCAAGCGCGAGCGTAATAGCAAATCCCTTCACCGCGCTGGCACCGAACGTATTGCCGAAGATGAACAAGATGAGGCACGTGATGATGGTGCTCAGGTTCGAGTCGCGAATGGAGGGCCATGCGCGCTGGAACGCAGCCTCCACTGCGCCGCGCAACGTTCTTCCGCCGCGCAACTCCTCTTTGAACCTTTCAAAGATCAGAATATTTGCGTCCACCGCAGAGGCCACCGATATCAGGAACCCGGCAATGCCTGGCAACGTAAGGGTGACCGGCATGAGGACGAAGATTGCCAGGGTGACGATGGCAAAGAAGATGAGCGAGATGCCCGAGAGCAGTCCTGGCAGCCGATAGTAGGCCAGCATGAAGATGATCAACACGCTCAGGCCGATGATCCCAGCGATGATGCTGCGGCGCACTGAGTCGGTGCCGAGTGTTGCACCCACGTCGCGGACGGTTTCAATCTTCAGAGGGACAGGGAGTGACCCATAATTCAGTGTGATCGCCAGGTTGCGTGCCTCGTCGGTTGTGAAGCCGCCGCTAATCTGCCCACCGTCGCTCAAGACTGCGCGAATGGACGGGCAAGACAAAACCTCCGAGTCCAACACGATGCAAAGGGCTTGACTGATGTGGGCACTCGTGTATTCGCGGAAATATTGCTGTGCTTCGGGCTTGATTGCAAAAGTGACAACGATTTGGCCCGATTGCGCTTGAGAGCGGCTGTTATTTTGCAGGATTTCCCCGGTGAAGGCAGTGTTATATACCTTCCCCGCATTCGTGAGCGCTTCGGTGCCGGTCAGGATGGCCTTACCAACGGCGGCGGTTTGTGGGTAAAGCAGCCTTTGTTGCAGGCTATAGGTGGTGGAAATCACCGTCCCCTGGGCGGGAGGATTCGTACCGCCATCAACGAACTCCAGTTGGCCTTTGCGCTTGATGAGGTCAATTGCTAACTGGCGGTCGGTCACACCAGGCAGCTCGACAAGGATACGGTCGGATCCTTGCAACTGCACACTGGCTTCGGCAACGCCGGCACCGTTGACACGGTTTTCAATGATGGCGCGGGCAGATTCCAATGTGCCGGTGACGATATTATTGCCCTCCGAGACATCCGGTGCCAGAAGCACCTGCAAGCCGCCTTTCAGGTCAAGGCCCTGCTTGATCTGCAAGTCACGTCCTCGTGGGTCCTGCCAAAAAGCAAGGCTCAACAAGAAATCCGGCTTTTGAAATGGGGCGACAATAACGGCCGCGAATACGGCAATAACGATAACGACGACTAGGGACAAGAGGTTGCGTTCACGCATTGATGGAATTTTCCTGGTCCTTACACGAGATCGGCGAGATTATATACCACAATAGTGTCAATACGATAACAAGAGCAGAAAGGAAAACGAGCTTGTGGGCAAAGTATAATGCCACAAACCAATCGTTGAGATGTGGTGCCAACCAGGTTAGTGGTTGGCTGAGTGAGACTATATTCGCCGGGCGCTTACGCCTGGTTGGGAGATTACGTGATGGCTGATGAGAATGTGAAGGAGACACTACAGCAAGATGCAACACCCGCGAACGCGGAAGCTTCGATGATGCCTGCAGATGAGATGGAACTGGAAAACAAGGTCCGTGAGGCACTCCGCGAGGTGTTTGATCCGGAATTGGGCATGAGCGTGGTCGAGCTGGGCCTGATCCGCAAATTTGATTGGACGCCTGGGAACGTGGACGTTACCATGATCCTGACGACGCCGTTTTGCCCCTATGGTCCGGCGTTGATTGAACAGGTGCGTGAGAAGGTGCAGACAGCGGCGCAACGCGTGGCTCATATCACAATGGGGCTTGAAATGTGGGACCCGTCGATGATGGAGGATCAAGCAGCTGCCAATTGGGGCCTTTACTACTAGAGTTCTTCTTCGATGGTTAAGCCGGCAGGTTCAGATGTGCCTAACGTTGCCTCTCTGACATCTGCCGGCTTTCTGATTGCCAGGAACGAGAGCACACCTGCGCTTGCGCGCGTCGCGGCACACAAGAAAAGTGTGTAACTGAGCGGGAACCCCAGGCTGATCATCCCCGAGGTGATGAGCGGGGCAGCGAAGATCGCGAAGTTTCCTACGCTGCTTTGGATGCCCACGTAACCTTCATAGTGCCCGGGTGGGGCATTTTCGCTGATCAGGCTAAAAGCCGTTACCTGGAAGAGCGCTGTTGCGATGCCGCCAATTGCACCGGCCAGCCAGGTGGTCGGCAGGCTTTGCGCTAACCCCAACGTGAGCGCTTCTAACGCAAGACCGATCCCTGCCAACGCATAGAGCGTGCCATTGCCGTAACGTTGTATGAGCTTGGGCCGGATCAGTCCCGTTAACGCAATTGCCAGCCATGCCATCGTGGAGTACCAACCATATTCCACGTTCGTGGCTTGTAGTTGGCGGACGATCTGCAGAGGCACCAGGGGCGAGATGGAACTGAGCCCGAAATTGACCAGGAAGGTGAGAAACAGGTAACGCCGCGCGGGAGGATGGTTGCGTATTTCGCGTAAGTCGGTTCGGGCGGACTGATGGATAGTCTGAGCTGTTGCGATAGGGCGCGGTTTCCAGTGCAGGAAGGTGAGGCTTTCGCAGATGGATGTCAGCGTGGCAAAGCTGCAAACCAGAACGTAGTTATAGGGAAGCGGAAATGCATCCAGCACCGTCGCGATGAGCGGGATGCCAATCGTCATGCCGATGCCAAGTACCGACCAGCGCCCACTGATCATGGTCGGCACACGCTCCGGCGTGGTAAGACGCGAGAGCGTGGAGAGGAAGGGAACTTGCATCACGCCGATAAAAAGGTTGCAGAAGAGTGTGCCGGCCACCAGCCATTCCGCCTGATGGTTGCCCAGGAACAGAACGAACGGCACCCACAGCACGATGCTGCGTGCAAGGATTCCGGGGTAAACGAGGATGCGCATGTCGGCAGGTGCTCGCCGTACCCAAAGGCGTGCGACAGCCGTGCCAATGGTCAGCATGAGCGCAGCCCCTGAACTAAGCAGCCCGATGAGTAATGCCGACGCCCCTAAGCGCGTGGTGAGTACCGGGATGTATTGTTGTAGGACGATCAGATAAGGCGTGGCCCAGATGAGCTGTAAATAGCTTAATCGCTCATTGCGACGCACCAATTGGGGCGGCAAAAGTGGGAGCCGCCCAGGGTCTGCATCTTGTGCCATACGGAGTGACAGCAGCGCAACTTTAATGACGAATGGGACTGGGCGTACCGGCGAGGTTTCCCGCACGGCCGAGGGTAAGCGCCCGAACCATCGCTATTTCATAATGCGTCAATCCAACTCAATCAATGCCGGATCGAACATAAATTTCTCGCAGGCTTCAGCCGTCCAGGGCAGGGCAGGCTTGAAAAAGCACTTGTAGATAGTTTTAGCATAGATGCGGATTTCGTATTGCGCGTCGGACGCCATGCGCAGGCTCAGGAAGTGAATCAGGTTATGCGCATCCACTTTGCACACCCAGGTGTAGTAGACTGAGAACCCGGGCAGAAATACGCGGGCTTGCTCACGAGCGATGCCGGCGTTCAGAGCACGCTTATAGAGTTCATATCCGCGCTTATAGTGTTCCAGGAGTTCTGTGGTGAATGGTTGGCCTTCTTCCAGTGTGAGTTCGCCCAGGCTAGCCTGTTTATTTGAGGGCGACTGTTTGCGCCATACCTGGGGGACGTAGAAGTCATCGTCTTCGAAGGCGGTATATCGCCCGGATTGGGCGTTGAACGACCAGGTCCTGTGACGAGCCCATTGCCACCAGGTCATGACGGGTGCGCGCACGCGGAATTTGAATTCCACCTGTTCAAAAGGGCTGGTGTGGCGGTGCTGCATCAGGTAGAAGAGCAGTTTCTTGTCTTTTTCATCACCTTTGCTTTCTCCAAGGAAGGAGGCGCGCGCAGCATTTACGATCGCTAAGTCGTCGCCCATCAAATCTTGCAGCTCGATCCAGCCTTTGTCCAGGACGTTGATGCGTTTACCGATCAAATTGGATGGCGCAGGTTGATTGGATATGCCAGGGTTAGCTTTGGGTTCAAAAGACATGTTCGTAACAATATCACAGGATGGTAGTAAGGTGCCCGGGTTGAAAGGAGCGACTTCGTAACTCTTCAATCACGTGAGCTGGGCCGGCGTAACCGCCGATAGGTGAGCCAGAGTAACACTGTCCCGCCAAGAAGATAGAAAAGTGAGGTTAACAGGAAGGGTGCCGGCATCTCTATTGGAGAAGTGGTGCCCGGGATTGGGTTAATCATCATTGCATAGAGATTCCCGCTCGATTGCAGGTTGGATTCAGTCGCAATTAGTGCGGAAAGTGGGCTCAGGCTGAGTAGCGCCGTCTGAGCCACTTGAATGGTCGAGGCTAACCAAGGGCTCGTTTTTACGATGGTACTGCTGTGATAGAGCGTGGCATTGAATAGAGGAAGTGCCATGAGCGTCATAATGGCTATGCCGATTGTGATGCCGGCGACGAGCACATAGGTGAGGATGCTGGCAATGTACACCGTTTTTGTGCGGCTGGAGATGTATAGCCCCAAACATGCGAAGAGAAACGCCGTGGCGCAAATTACCAGGTCGGCGGCCAGCACCTGGGTGACATCAACACCTCCCAGGAGTAGGGCCAGGCTGAGCAAGGGAAGCGTGGCGAAAATGAGGACCAGTGCATAACAGAATGTGGATATGAACTTGCCCAGCACGATATGACGCGCCAGGAGCGGCGTAAGCTGTAGCAAGTCCAGCGTATTCATTTCACGCTCACCGCTGATTGCGCTCGCCGTAAACCAGGGGACAATGGTGCAGACCAGGATTAGCTGTGTCGTGATGATGGTGTAAAAAAGGACGCTCCCAACCCGACTGCTATCGTTCACACCGCCGGTGCTGCTGGTGGCAGCGGCCACATAGATGAGCAGCGCGATGCCGCAAATGACCGAAAGGTAGGTCGTCAGGATGGTATAAGCCTGTGGGTTGCGCATCCGTGAGCGCAACTCGTGTGACGTCATAGGGCTTAGCGGGATGGCCAGGCTGGAAAAGAACTTGTGGAGCATGGGAGCACCTTATGCCTCAAGTTCACCGGCATCGGCGTCGGGTGAAATTATCAGCGCTTGTGCGGTGTCATCCTGTTCTCTGAACGAAACGACCTGCACACCACTGCGCACCAGCATGAATAACATATCACTGGCTGCCTGGTAACTTCCATCGTATGCAATATGAACTTCCTTGAGAATTGTCGCGATGGCCGGATGTGGGCTATCGGGATCCGCAGACTCACTGCAGGCGGGTGTGCGCAGTGATACGACCAGGACATCTCTTACCCCCTGGAAGGTGTGCAGAATAGAGAGCGCCAACCCTACATTCCCAAAGAACTTTAGCACGATGACGCGATGGTGATGCAGGCGAGGATATACTTCTGCACTGGTCCCCGACAGCACGATGCGTCCCCTGTCTAGGATGGCGATATTGGTGCACAAATCCGCTATATCCGCCACGATTGGAGCCGAGATGATGATCGTTTTACCCATGTTGCGTAGTTCTTTGATTAACTCCCGCATCTCAACGTGCGCACGAGGGTCGGCATTGCTGATCGGCTCATCCATGAGCAGCACTTGTGGATCATGAATGAGCGCGCGTGCCAGGCTTAAACGTTGTTGCATGCCGGGCGAAAGCTGAGTGAGCGCGGTGTGTGCGTGGTGCGACATATCCACCAGCGCAAGTAGATCACTAATCAGTTGCGTTTGTTCGCTTCGCCGTATGGCGTACCCGTCGGCAAAGAAATGCATGTACTCGTCGACGGTCATATCGGGGTACACCCCAGTATGATGTGAAATGTAGCCGATGAGATTACGGATTTGGGCAGGCTGTTCTGTAACCGAAATACCGGCGATGAGCACATCGCCGGCTGTGGGAATCGAGAGCGTTGCGCAGATGCGTAGTAACGTGGTCTTGCCGGCTCCCTGTGCGCCGATCACCCCCAGGATGCTTCCCGGCGACACTGCCAGGTTTACCTGATCCAGAGCCACGACACGATCATAGCGTTTGGTGAGATCAAACGTCTCGACGATATTCATCGGCCATTTTCACGATTTGACGCTTGTGGTTGATGTCTGATCGTTAATGTATAGCCTCAAACCTTGCTCCAAGTTTACTTTGGGCTCATAGCCCAGTCTTTCTCGTGCGCGGCTCAACTCGGCGCACATGCGAGATACACCGCCCGAATCTGCCGTGACGTGCAAAGGCGTCAATTCTTTCCCCAGGACGCGCCCGATCACTTCGACCAGGTCGTTGATACTGGATGCCACACCGCTTCCAATATTGATGGTGAGCCGGTTGACATTCGGTGCACTGGCGGCGCAAATCAGGGCAGCAACGACGTCGTCAACATAGACAAAATCGCGCCTTTGCTTCCCGTTGCCATGCACGATGATGGACCCTCCGCTGAGTGCCTGGCGCACAATGGCCGGCACGACAGGCGGGTGTGATGCACGGGATTGTTGGCCGGGGCCATAGGCGTTGAAGATGCGCAATGCAACAGTCTCAATGCCCCACAGGGCCCCAATGGTGTGCAGATAATATTCAGCCGCGAGCTTACTGACGGCGTAGGGCGAACTGGGGTTGGGAACGCAATCTTCCTTTAGCGGTTGCGCGAGTTGTTCGCCATAGACGGCGCCGGATGAAGTAAGCACCACGCGGCGCACGCCCGCATCGCGCATCGCCTGCATCAATGCAACTGTGCCGCCGACGTTTGTGGCATTGTAATCTCGCGGATACAGCACCGACTCCGGCACGGATACGCGCGCAGCCAGATGATAGACACAGTCGATTCCCTGTAACAGTGACCACAGCTTGGGCACGTCGGCAACGTCGCCACGTGTGAAATGGACCCCCGCGTCTAACCTGGCAGGATCACCTGAACTCAAGTCATCCAGCACACGGACGACATGCCCGGACCGTACCAACATGTTCGATAACGTTGCGCCAATGAAGCCGGCGCCTCCGGTGATAAGGAATTTCATAATGCGGTTTATGGTTATCCTGGCGGCCAGGTCATCCTGCGCCCGCCGAGTAAATGAAAATGCAGATGATAAACGCTTTGTCCCCCGTCCGAATTGCAGTTCATCACCAACCGGTACCCAGTCTGGTCAATCCCAAGTTCGTGGGCCAGCCGTTGAGCTGTGAGCACTATTTTACCCAACAGGCGCTCATCCTCGGCGGTGGCTTCATTCAAACTGGATATGCGTTTATTTGGCACGATCAATACGTGCGTCGGTGCAGCAGGGTTTATGTCTTTGAATGCGGTGATTTCGTCATCCTGATACAAAATCTGTGCCGGCACTTCGCGCCGCACAATTTTCAGGAATATCGTATCGTCTTCTTTCAATCCAGGCATGGCGCAGAGTGTAACAGCTTATTTGTTCTCCACGGCGGTGACGCTGACGTTATCGAACGACACGTCGGTGCCGGGCTTGTCGAGCAATGTGAGGGCAAACAAGCCGATGTCGCCGCTGGCAAAGGTGGCATCTTCTTGTTGGGTGATGAGTTGATCGTTTACGTAGATGGTGAATTTGCTGGCTTGCATCACCACCTTGAACTTGTTGACGGCATTCCCGGTCTTGATGGCTGAACTCTCCGCCCAGTCGTCCCAGTTTTGCCAATCGCCTTCTTTCATCACGCCGCCGCGCCAGTAGCCGTCGGAGGATATTTCAAAGTGATAAAAGTTCTTGCGGTCCTTCACGCGAAATAGCACCCCGAACCCGTTGTCGGCGGGGCCGGCGTTCGGTTGGGCTTCCACTTCAAACACGCCATCTTGAAATAGCTTGCCCGCGACGCTCCACTGGGTCAGGTTCTCTTGTTTGATAATAAAGCGCAGTTTGCCGGCGTCATATTTCACATCGGCGGAAACGTCCGAGAGTACTTCCCACCCGCTATTCGGCGTGTTGAAATCTTCCGTATAGGGAAGCGGCGTGTTGGGGGAAGGTTTGGCGCAAGCACTCAGTAAAATCAGTATGGCAATCAAACAGGCGGTCGCGGAAGGTGGAAAGTTTTTCGACCAGCGTCGAGACCTGGAGTCAGTTTTTGGGATTGAATTGGTAGCCACATGGGAAATTATAATGACGGTACGCGACGGGTTCAAATTGGCATCTTGCTCTGCCTGGCATTGATGGCAGGCGTGAGTTGCACAAAAAATACGATCGTGCCACCGACGGCACCAGCTCCCACTGCAACGGCAACAGCGGTGACGGCGACGCCAATTGCCACTCCAAGTGCGACAATTGTGCCAAAGACGCCAACGCGCTTGCCGAGTGCAACGCCAACCAATACGCCGCGCCCGACGCGAACGCCTTCACCGAGTGTGACCCCGGCGCCGACGGCCATCATCAGCCCGACCTTCATCTCTCAGCCAGAAGGGGACGTGGAGCCGCAACCGGATGCGATTGCCGCCAGTCGCAGCGTGACCGTTCCAATATTGATGTATCACTATATCTCCGTCCCTCCCCAAAAGGCGGATCGCATCCGGATGGATTTATCCGTCACGCCGGCAAATTTCGACGTGGAAATGGCTTACCTGGCCACGCATGGCTACACCTCGGTCAGCCTTTACGACGTCTATAATGCGCTCGCGACAGGGGCCTTGCTGCCCGCTAAGCCGGTCGTGATTACGTTCGATGATGGATATCGTGACATCTATGTCAACGCCTACCCCCTGTTGAAGAAATATCACATGACAGGCACTGTTTTTATCATCAGCGACCCGATCAATAGCGGTAATCTTGCCTACTTGACCTGGAACATGGTTAAGGAGATGGCTCAGGGGGGGATGTCAATCGAATCTCATTCGCGAACGCATCCGGATATGCGCAACCGCTCATATGAATTTCTTGTGTATGAAATATTAGGCCCGATTGAGGCAATTACCGCTTACACGGGGCAAACGCCGCACTTCTTTTGTTATCCATCAGGGCGCTATGATGCGGCGGTGATCCGCGTACTAAAGTCGGCCCATACATGGGCTGCCGTAACAACGCAAGCGGGAGACAGCCGCCACGCATTGAGCGATGCCATGACTTGGACCCGCGTGCGAGTGCATGGCACCACCACGCTTCAGCAGTTCGCGGAATTGGTAAAGCTGCCATCGCAAGATGTGAGATAGCCGCCCGTGATATATAAGACTGGCATACGCTACCCGCTACGGCGCCCACTGCAAGCCATCCTGTGCATCCTGGGGGTGGCGCTGGGGGTGGCCGTCGTCGTGGCGATAGACCTGGCAAATAGCAGTGCTTCGCGCGCGTTTACGCTTAGCACCGAGACGGTCGCCGGGCGGGCGACCTACCAGGTCGTTGGCAATGCCACAGGGCTTGACGAAGCCATCTACCGGCGTATCAAGGTGGATCTGGCCGTCGATGCCGCCGCGCCGGTCATCGATGGTTACGCCACGGCCATCGAGTTGGATCAGCAACCGCTGCACATCCTGGGTGTGGATGTGTTTGCGGAAGCCCCTTTTCGCAGCTACTTAGGGCAGGGGGTTGGGCGGATGAACCTGGCGGCATTCGCGCAATTCCTGACGGCGCCCGACGCAATATTGATCGGCCAGGAAACGACACAGCGCTACGGGTTACAGGTGGGATCGGCCATCACGTTGCGGCTTGGGGATAAGCGTAGCGTGATGCACGTGACTGGTATCCTGAGGCCGGAAGATGACAACAGTCGCCGGGCGTTGGATAACCTGGGCATCATGGACATTAGCGTTGCCCAGGAACTATTCAATATGCCCGGCAAGCTCAGCCATATTGATTTGCTCGTGGACGACCGTACACCGGCCGGGCAGGCGACGCTGGCGCGAATTCGAGCGATATTACCGGCAAGTGCGCAAATCGTGAGGCCACAGGCGCGCAACCAGAGCGTGGAAAGCCTGACGGACGCCTTCGAATTGAACCTTACCGCATTGAGCTTGCTCGCCCTGGTGGTTGGGATGTTCTTGATCTATAACACGATCACGTTTTCCATCGTGCAACGCAGGCCACTCTTCGGCACATTGCGTTGCCTGGGCGTCACTTCGAACGAAATCTTCCGTATGGTGCTGGCCGAATCGGCGCTGTTGGGCGTGATAGGGGCAGCGTTGGGGTTGGGGCTTGGCATTCTGTTGGGGCGTGGCGCGGTGGCGCTGGTGACCCGGACGATCAATGACTTGTACTATGTCGTCAATGTGCGCTCGATGAACGTGGACCCGCTTTCGCTATTGAAAGGGTTTGGGTTGGGCGTCGGCGCGGCCGTGCTGGCGTCGCTTGCGCCTGCGTATGAAGCCACCAGCATCCCGCCGATCAGTGTGCTAAAACGCTCGAATATCGAACAGCGCGTGCACAGAGTGTTGCCATTCGTGGCAGGGGCCGGCGTGATGTTGTTCCTCATCGGTGCTGCAATGCTGCTCCTAACCAAGAACCTGGTGGTGAACCTGGGTGGCATCTTCGGCGTGGTGGTGGGGCTTGCGCTCGTGTCACCGCAGTTCACCACCTGGCTGATGCATCTCCTCACGCCCATTGCAGGATGGGGATTCGGCGTCATCGGACGGCTGGCGACGCGCACAATGTACAACGCCATCTCGCGCACGTCCATCGCAATCGCGTCTTTGATGATCGCAGTATCTGTCATCATTGGGCTCCAGACGATGATCGGCAGCTTCCGCGTCACCGTACAGGATTGGCTGGACGCCACATTGCTGGCGGACATCTATGTGTCTGCGCCGTCGGACGGCGTGAACAATGTGAATAATGTGATCGCCCCTAATCTCGTTGGCATGTTCAGGGCTGTGCCGGGCGTGCAAGCCGTCACGACGTTGCGCCGCGTGCCGATTTCTTTTCGGGTTGGCGATGATGACACGCAGAACTGGCAGAGCGCCGAACTCCTGGCCGTTCATGCGGAAGTGCCGCGCCAGGCTGCCAGCTACGTGTGGACGGAACAGCCTGCTGATGCAATGTGGCAGCAGATGCTGGATCATGACGAAGTGCAAGTTTCCGAGCCGTTTGCCAACCGATATGGCATTACGCAGGCGCAAAACAAGTTGACCTTACAGACGGGGCAGGGCACGAGAGCGTTTCGCGTTACGGCTGTCTACTATGACTACTCGGCGGATCAAGGCATTATCTTGATGCGGCGTGAAATGTTTGACCGTTACTGGCAAGACCGGCAGATCACTTCACTGGCTATTTACCTGGATGCCACGGCGCAACAGAATGTGAGCGGTGTCGTAAGCGAAATGCGCCGCCAGTTCGCGGGCCGGGAGCTTGTGATTTCGGCTAATCGCGATTTGCGCGCCAGTGCCCTGGCGGTGTTTGATCGCACCTTCGCGATTACGGGCGCGCTCAACCTGTTGGCGACGGTGGTGGCTTTCATCGGCGTGCTGAGCGCGCTGATGGCGCTACAGATTGAGCGTACCCGCGAGTTGGGGATGTTGCGTGCCAACGGCATGACGCTGGGACAACTGTGGCGAATGACGCTGCTGGAAACGGGCCTCATGGGGGGCGCCGCCGGGCTGTTTTCCATGCCTACAGGCTATCTGCTCGCACTGATTTTGATCTATATCATCAACCTGCGTTCATTTGGTTGGACGATTCAAATGAACTTACAATGGGCCACGTTTGCGCAGGCATTGCTGGTCGCCATCGTGTCGGCATTGCTGGCGTCGATATACCCAATGCTGCGCATGGGGCGTATACAGATCGCCTCCGCCGTCCGTCAGGAGTAAATCATTCATGCAGTCACCATCACGCGCGCCCGCGGCACGCCTAGCGCCTACGCTCAATTGGCTTATTCCCATTACGCTCTTGCTCATTGCCCTGGTTGGGTATTGGGTCACGCTGCAACCTGGACTATTAGGTGGGGATTCCGCCGAGGCGCAATTTGTGCCGTTCACCCATAGCGTGATGCACTACACCGGCTATCCGCTGTATAGCGTGCTGGGGTATTTGTGGTCGCACGTCGTGATCGTGGGAGATGTCGCCTATCGGATGAACTTACTCTCCGCCTTTGCCGGGGCGATCGCGGTCGGGATACTGGCTTACCTGGGGCGCGTCGTTGGCGAGAACTGGTTGTGCGGCGTGCTGGCGGCTGCGCTGTTGGGTTGTTCCGCCCTGTTCTGGGATTGGTCGACGAAGGCCGGCGTGCGCTCGCTGAACGTGACGTTGATCCTGGCGATATTTCTGTTGGCCCTGGTGTGGGGTGAGCATCAGACGGCGCAGAAGCCCGCGCTGGACAAACGCTGGTTGGCGCTCTGGTTCGTCATAGGCATTGGCCTGGCGCATCATCGAACGACGATATTGGTGTTGCCCGGGCTTGCAATCTATTTGCTTTGGACGCGCAAGACGCTGCTGCGCGATTGGCGGGCCATCCAGGGCGCTGCCGTTGCCCTGTTGCCGGGCCTCGTGACGTATCTTTATCTGCCGTGGAGCAGCGCGCACAACCCGGCCTACCAACCCTTGCCAGTGGATAGCGTGAGCCACTTCCTGGACTTGGTGCTGGCGCGTAACTTGAGCGACATGGTGACCTCCCTCACGCCGGCAGACATCCCTCAACGGCTGGGCTGGCTTGTGGAATACCTGGTGCAACAATTCGGCAGCCTGGTCGTGCTGGCTGCCGCCGCTGGGCTACTGATGATGCTCTTCAAGAGGCCGCGCTTCGCCGTCGCGCTATGGGTTTCTCTCGTGCTATTGATTGGCTTTACGATCGACTATCGCATTCAAGGGATGGAGCGCCTGAATATTGTCTTCCTTTTGCCGGTACATGCCATCGTTGGGTTAGGGGCAGGTTATTGCGTTGGCTTGATCTGGCAGTGGCTTAGGGCGTGGAACGATAGGCTGCCGCCGATACGTGCTCGCATGTTGGGGCATTGGGCGATCGGGCTGGCCGTTACGGCGGCAGCGATTTTGCTGCTCCTGCCTGTCGCGGCGCATGGCTTGGCGTGGATCGGGCCCGGCAAGGAGCCCGCGATGGACGCCTACCGCAACGAGTTGCGCGGGACACAGGCAACCCGGCTGGTGATCTACCCAGAGCCGCTAGTGGAACGAAAGGCGGTGATCGTCGGCGAATGGGAGCACATCGCGGCGTTCATGTATGCAAAATACGTGGATGGCCTATGGCCTGAAGCGGAATTCCGTTACCCGGTGGATGATCAACTTGGCACTTACATCGATGAGGCGTGGCGCACGGGGCATGCAATCTACCTCACGCGCGCTGTTCCCGGGCTTGGGAATGGCAGGCAGTTGAGCATGGTAGGCCCACTCATTCAAGTGATGCAGGAACCGGCTCATGCGTTGCCTGGAAATGTGATCAGCGTCACCCAGGTCTATTCGGATGGCGTTGCGTTGACGGGGTATGCGGTTTATACGCAGACGATGCGCGCGAATGGGGTGTTGCCCATCTCACTCTATTGGCAGGCGCGGCAAAAGATAGCGCACGATTACTCAGTTTCGGTGCGGCTGTTGAACGCGCAAGGGGAACAGGTTGCGCAGGAAGACGCAGAGCAGCCCGTGCTGGGTTCATTCCCGATGACGCACTGGCAAGTGGGGGCAATCGTGGGCGACTACTATGAGTTGCGCTTGCCGGCCAATATGCCAGATGGTGCCTACTCGCTGGGAGTCGTCTTATACGAACGGCAAGCCGATGGAACCACGCGCAACCTGCTGAATCTATCTAGTGGCCAGGTGATGACGCTGTTTGGCACGGTGCAGAAAGGGCGGTGAGGCGTGCCTGAAATTCCTGAAATCCCCCTTCGTGCTTGTTATCCCCCAGGCTCGTGATTTCGCGTAGGCAGAGACTGGGAAAGTGTTTTGATATGAGAGGGGAAATGCACTGTGCGTTTCCCGCACGTAGCGCATCGATCACGGCGTTGCGCCAACCTCATCCCGGAGGTGCACATCACCCGCTACGGTGTCATTCCGAGTGCAACGAGGAATCCTGGCCGTGCTCCGCGAGAGACAGCGCTGTGGAGCCGTGGTTCTATCCAATACGCGCGCCGATGACAGCTCAGCTTCCTCATGCGCCATTGCAGCCTGGCTCGATTTTCGTCACGCGGCGCACTCGGAATGACACCGCCGTTGGATCAGAGCAGACGACCTTATGAAATAGTCTCTAAAGAACTGCTGAACTCTCAACCGCATCTGTTTACCTGAATGGCAGGCCCGGATTTTGGGCCGGCAGGTCGTTCAAGAGCGCCAGGATTTTCTGATCGCTGCGCGTCAATGCCAGCGCAGCAATTTCCGGCTGCGTCAGCCAACGCATATTGGTGTATTGGTCAGATGGCTGAAGCGGTGGGGCGGGGCTGGCGAGTCGGATGAGGGCTACATGGCGCATCATCTGAAAATGGGTGAAGGTATGCTTCACTTGGCCGATGAAATCCTGTTGCGTGGCATGAATGTCCAGCCCGGAGACGGTCTGAATGACATGTTCCACCTGGCTGGGTGATATAGTGAGGGTGGTGTTGGAGGGTGCGATCTCCAGACCAGGGAATTCCCACAAGCCCCCAAGCAAACCGTGAGGCGGGCGTTGAGCCAGCAGCAAGTGCTCTTCGGGATCCATCAGCACTGTCGTAAGGAAGTGACGAATCGGAATACGTTGTTTTGCTTGCTTAACGGGATATGCTTCAGGGCTACCTTTCGTATAGGCAGTGCAGACAGAACTCAATGGACACTCTAAACAACGTGGTGCCACAGGAATGCAGACCGTGGCACCCAGATCCATCAACGCCTCGTTAAACTGACCTGCGCGACCGCGCGGCAAAAGTGATTCGCTCAAATGCCAGAGCCTGGAAAGCGTGGCTGGTTGCTTAACGTCTTCCGCGATGCCAAAGACGCGCGTGAGCACCCGTATGACGTTCCCATCCAGAATCGGTGCGTCCCGGCCGAACGCCAAACTGGCAATCGCGCCAGCCGTGTAGCGGCCAATCCCAGGTAGCTTCAGGAGCCCCTCTAGCGTGGCGGGAACCTGCCCATCCATCTCGCGGGTAATCGTCTGCGCGGCACGATGCAGGTTGCGCGCACGCGAATAGTACCCCAGGCCCTCCCACATCTTCAATACGTCATCCAATGGCGCATCCGCCAACGACTGTAGGGTGGGGAAGCGTTGTAACCAGCGCTGGTAGTAGGGAACGACGGTGGCGACTTGCGTTTGCTGCAACATGACTTCGGCTAACCAGACATGATAGGGCTCGCGTGGCTCGGTGCGCCAGGGCAGGTCGCGCCTGTGATGATGAAACCAGCGCAGCAGAGGCCGGTAGACGCTGGGAGCATCAATTGGGTTGGTCATGGGTTCAAGAGGCATGCCGAAATGCTTATAGGGCGTAGCACGAGATGAGGAGCCGAAATTGGGATGCGATCAAGCAACGTGAAAGTCGGTGAACTCACCTGTCGCCTGCTCCCAGGTGGCGTGAACATCACGCACCATGGATGCAGGTGGCCCTTCGTGCAGTTGCAGCAACAGTTGTTCCAGGCTGTCGCGTGGGCCTTCGGCCAGCACTTCCACCTTGCGGTCACGTCGATTCTTGACCCATCCCGTCAGACCAAGCCGCTGCGCGCGACGCAATGTGTATTGGCGGAAACCCACGCCTTGAACCATCCCCTCCACAACTGCACTCAGGCGTTCCATGTCTTACGCGCTCTTCTCTGCGCTGGGCAGTTCGGGCGCATTTAGTGCAGCACGTATCTGGCGCTGGATGGACTTTGGCAGATCATCCAGCTTGCCCTCGCCGCGCAGAAAATCTTTCAGGTCCTCGGCGAGCAGCACGCGGTAGGGCAGTGGCTCAAGCTCAAGCTCCACCTTTGGGTTGCTGAAGACAATGACGGCCCGAAGCGGAATGCGCAGGGTGGGAATTTTGGCTTTAAAGATTTCCTGGATCTTATTCAGCGCTTCGTCAGCATCTTCGGTCGGGTTGCCCAATGGCTCATCACGTCCTAGCCAGTAGCTTAAGACGCCCTGGCGAGACTTCCACTTCCCGTTCTTGAATGTCACCTTGCTTTGCTGACCTTTGACGATGAACACCGTCACGCCACCGGGTTCGATCAGGATGTAGTCGGTGGGATTCTGAAAGAACATCAAAGCGTATTTGCGATCCAAGCCCTTCAGCTTCTCACGCAACACCATCTCCGGGCGTCCGGCAGCCAGGTACCGATTGCCATAGTACATGCCGATGCGTGACACGCCGAAGCCCACCACCAAAATGGCCGTGTAGACCAGGTAGAAGATCCCAAGGTTATTTAGGTCGAATAGCCCCAATTGTTGGCCGAAGAGCGTCAATAGTAAGCCGCCAATCAGGATGGCAAGTGACCCAAAAAGCGTAATGCGCCCGATGAGGGCTTGTCGTTTTACTTTTTTCTCATCAATTACTATTCGCATGGTGGTTACTTCGTAAGCGTGTTACAAAAGATTCGCTAAAACTACTACTCGTCGTATTTGCCAAGCACGATACACGCGTTTTGCCCGCCCAAGCCAAAAGAGTTGGACATCGCAATGTTCACTTCTTGTTTGCGCGCAACGTTCGGCACGTAATCCAGGTCACATTCCGGGTCGGGGGTGTTCAGGTTGATCGTGGGCGGAATAACGCTGTTTTCAATCGTCATTACCGTGCTAAGGGCTTCAATAGCACCGGCGGCGCCCATGGCATGGCCCGTCATTGACTTCGTGCTGCTGACGGGGATGTTATAGGCATGGTGCCCGAACACCTGCTTAATTGCCATCGTTTCGAGCGAGTCGTTGGTAGGTGTGCCGGAACCATGCGCGTTGACGTAGTCGATGTGGTGCGGGGCGACACCGGCATCTTTCAGCGCCCACTGCATCGCGCGGACAGGCCCACTGGCGGTAGGGTCGGGGATGGCGATATGGTAGGCATCTGATGAGATGCCCATGCCCATGACTTCGGCATAAATGTGCGCGCCGCGTGCTTTGGCATGTTCAAGCTCTTCGACGATCATGACGACGCATCCTTCGCTATAGACAAAGCCGTCACGGCTGGCATCGAATGGGCGCGCGGCTTTCTCTGGCTGGTCGTTGTGGTGCGAGCTAAGCACACGCATTAACGAGAAGGCCACGATTGCGCCTTCGATCACAGTGGCTTCCACGCCGCCGGCAAATACCACGTCTGCCTTGCCATGCCGGATGAGGTCGGCTGCATCGCCGATGGACTGGGTGCCCGAAGCGCAGGCTGCGACCGGGGTTGCGAGTGGGCCTGTCGCGCCCATATGGGTGCTGACATGATGCCCGGCGGCATTAGGCAAGCCCATAGGAAGCGCGAATGGGTTGGTGCGCTTGAGCCCAAAATGCCGATATTCTTGCATTCCGCTGTCGATCATGTCGAACCCGCCCAGGGCAGTGCCGATGACTACCCCGGCCCGCTCGGGCTTCACGTTTTTGCCAACGACAAGCCCGGCATCGCGCGCCGCCTCTTGCGCTGCTGCGACGGCGAATTGCGAGCAACGCGCCATACGACGTGATTCTTTGGGTTCCATGTATTTGAGCGGGTCAAAGCCTTTCACTTCACCCGCAATTTGTACAGGAAGGGTTGACGCATCGAACAAGGTAATTGGCCCGATGCCACTTTTGCCTTCCACCAGGTTGCGCCAGGTGGTCGGTGTATCCAAACCTAAGTCTGTAATTGCGCCGATGCCCGTAATGACGGCGCGGCGTTCGTAGGTGGATTCATCATCGCGAGAACGGCGGCGCCAGCCCGCATAGCTGCTGCGCGCGCGCTTCATTTTTTCACTCGCGTATGTCGCGAAACGGCGGAATCCTCGCATTACACTTGAAAATCTTTTTGCTCGTGCCATTTTTACTCGTGTCATCAAGGCAGGTACTCTGACTGATGATCAGGTGCGCCAGAAAGGTGCCTCCTTAAATGTT
Organism: Thermoflexales bacterium; assembly: GCA_034430115.1. Lineage (GTDB taxonomy): Bacteria > Chloroflexota > Anaerolineae > J036 > Brachytrichaceae > CAIXPS01. The sequence goes on from DAOUFG010000060.1 coordinate 30,059, forward strand.
GTCGGCGGTGCTAACCTGTGCGGTTTGTGGTAGTGCCGTCAACCCTTGTTCAATCGCGTCTACGACGCCTTTTTCCACGGCATTGGCTGCTACGCGAATAGCCGAATAGACCGCCCGTGTATTGCTGCGCCCGTGCCCAATAATGACAACACCATCCACACCCAATAGTGGCGCGCCTCCTACCTCTTCATAATCGGTGCGCTTGCTCATACGGCTTACTGCGTCCTTGATCAGCAAACCGCCAACTTTGCCGGTGGTCGTGCGCATGACTTCTTCGCGCAACATTTGCTTTACCATGCTGGACATGCCCTCCGAGAGCTTGATGATGATGTTCCCGGTGAAGCCATCCGTCACGTAGACATCGGCATACCCAATGGGAATGTGCCTGCCTTCGGCATTGCCGATGAAGTTGATCGGCGCTTTCCTGAGTAGTTGGTGCACTTCTTGAACCAGTTGGCTGCCCTTGGTTTCTTCTTCGCCGTTGGATACGAGTGCGACACGTGGGTTCCGTATTCCTAACACCCGCTCCGAATACAGGCTCCCCATCAGGGCGAATTGAACCAAATACTCCGGCTTGCAGTCGGTATTGGCGCCAATGTCCAGCAGCATACACCAGCCCTTCAGCGTGGGATACAACGTCGTGAGGGCAGGACGATGGATGCCTTTGATGCGCCCCAGGTGAAACAATGCGGATGCCATCGCCGCGCCGGTATTGCCCATGGTCACAAAAGCGTCCGCTTCGCCACGCTTGACCATTCCCATACCTACAACGATGGAGCTGTTTTTCTTGGCTTTGACAGCCGCAGCCGGGTGTTCATCCATTTCGATGACCTCCGGCGCGTGAATGATTGGGAGCGTCAGGTTGGCCGTGTTGTGTTGGACAAGCAACGGGCGAATCACTTCTTGCCGCCCTACCAATACTATTTCGTGTCCAAGTCCCCGCGCAGCTTGTATGGCCGCCTCGACGTTCACGGCAGGGGCGAAATCACCGCCCATCGCATCCAGGACGATTTTCATCTTTGTTTCTCGTTGTGAATTTAGTCACGCAGGATCAACTTATCGGCGTGACAGAGATTTATGTAAGGGCTGCTCGCCGCCTGGCGAGGGCCATATAGGCTACTAGTTCAGTGAAAAAATGAGTGACTCGGCATCATCGGGTGGACGAATCGATGACGCCATGATGGTGAGCGCCAATACTTCAGACTTGAGCAACTCTGCTTCGCGTTCGAGCAGTTCATTGACCCCTTCAATTGCCAGGAGTTCCTGCTTCTGAACAAGCTGAACTTGCAGCGCAATGGCTGTGAACACGGCCAGGGCGGAAGGATCCGAAGGGATGTTGTCAAAACGGTTTTTGACGCCGCTGACGCTGGTGAGCAGTGCCAGGTACTTGCGCAGACGCGTTGTCACTAGCATGGCCAGATGATCTGACTGCAAGAAGTCTTCTTTGTAGGGGTAGATGATGGCATCGCCGATAAGATATTCGTCCTCTCCTTCGTGAACATTCTGAAGGACGAAGCGTTCCACGCCTACCGTCACAATGTTCATCCGGCCATCGGTCAAACGCTCCACCTGGGTGATTCTTGCCGCGGTGCCAATGATGTGAGGGACTTCGTCATCCTCATCCTGCGCCAACACGACGCCGAATGGTTGACCTTGCTCAATGCAACGTTGAATCATCAGCCGATAACGCGGCTCGAAGATATGCAAAGGCAATGTCTGTCCTGGAAATAGGACCACATTCAGCGGGAATAACGGCAGTTCCATCACATCGGCTCTCATAAGAATTCTCCTTAACCGAAGTAATTCTAACATTGAGTGGCGTGCAAACTATGGCTGAATTGTTACAATACGTCAAACGTAATTGATAAACGCTCTAGTGGGCAATCCAGAGCAGTTGCCGTTGGAGGAGCATCTACATGACACAAGATCGCTATGCTATAGGTGTTGACTTTGGTACGCTATCGGGCCGTGCTATTTTGGTGCGCGTGTCTGATGGTGCAGAGATCGCAACAGCCGTCAGTGAATATTCGCACGGCGTCATTGACGAACAGCTTCCTGATAGTAACGTTCCGCTCGGCCCGGATTGGGCATTGCAAGACCCGGATGACTATCTGCGCGTATTTGAAGAGGCAATTCCAGCCGTCCTTAAGTCGTCGGGCGTGGTTGCGGAGGACGTCATCGGCGTTGGGATTGACTTTACCGCCTGCACCATGATGCCGGCCATGCAAGATGGCACGCCTCTTTCGCGTGTTCCTCAGTGGCGTGCCAACCCGCACGCGTGGGTAAAGCTATGGAAGCATCATGCCGCGCAGCCGGAGGCCGACAAGATCAACGCCACGGCGCGCGAGATGCACGAATCCTGGCTTTCGCGCTATGGCGGCAAGATCTCGTCTGAGTGGTTCTTCTCCAAAGCGTTGCAAATCCTGGACGAAGCGCCGGAGGTGTACCGGGCGGCAGACCGCCTGTTGGAGGCAGCCGACTGGGTGGTTTGGCAACTCACCGGCGTAGAAACGCGAAATACCTGCACCGCCGGGTATAAGGCAATTTGGTCGAAGCGAGATGGATTTCCGAAAGATGCCTTCTTCAAGGCGCTGGACCCACGCTTTGAGCACGTGGTGGACGAGAAAATGAGCCGCACGTTGACGCCCATTGGTTCACGTGCCGGGAAATTGACACCACAGGCTGCAAAGCTGACTGGGTTGCGCCCCGGCACACCCGTGGCCGTTGGAAATGTAGACGCCCATGTTGCTGTCCCGGCCTGCGGTATCACCACGCCGGGCAGCCTGGTTTCCATCATGGGCACCAGCACGTGCGATATGCTGCTTTCAACCCAAGAAGCGATGATCGAAGGGATGTGCGGCTACACGGAAGACGGCATTGTGCAAGGATTTCTGGGCTATGAGGCCGGACAATCTTGTGTGGGCGATGGCTTTGGCTGGTTCGTTGAAAACTGCGTGCCACCGCGTTATTTCGATGAGGCCAAATCCAGTGCTCGCAATGTGCACCAGGTGTTGGAAGCATACGCTGCCAAGCTTAAGCCCGGAGAGTCGGGATTAGTCGCCCTGGACTGGTGGAATGGCAACCGCTCGATCCTCGTGGACGCCGATCTGAGTGCCGTCATGGTGGGCGTCACTTTGGCGACCACTGCGCCGGAAATGTATCGTGCGTGGCTGGAGGCCACTGCTTTTGGGCGGCGTCTGATCATTGAATCGTTCATCAAGGGTGGTTTGCAGGTGAATGAGATCATCGCCTGTGGCGGGCTGCCCGACCGCAACAGGCTGCTGATGCAGATTTACGCGGATGTAACGGGTTTGCCTATTAAAGTGGCTGCATCGAACTATGCATCTGCTTTAGGAAGTGCGATGTTTGGCGCTGTTGCTGCCGGCGCGGCGGCAGGAGGCTATGATACTATCGGCGATGCAGCCGGGCATATGGCACACCTGCGCGAAGGTGGATTCATACCCAACCCTGCCAACAAGGCTGTCTACGATACGTTGTTTGCCGAGTACGTGCGCCTGCACGACTATTTTGGCCGAGATATGTCAAGCACAGTGAAGAGGCTGCGCCAGTTGAAACGCAGCATCGTATAGTGATAAGAAGCACAAAGGAGAAAGAGTACCATGCGCAACATCGCTTTGCAGCTTTTCACCGTAAGAGAGGCCGCACAGAAAGATTTCATTGGAACATTGAAACATGTCGCTGGTATGGGGTACAAGGGGATTGAAGCGGGCGGGTCGCTGGGAGGTCTGCCGATCAAGGAGTTACGCGCGATCCTGGATGACCTGGGGTTGACGCTGGTAGGTGGGCATATCGGGGTTAACAACATCAATAGCGGCCTTGAGGCGATGTTGGATGATTATGCGGCGCTGGGTGCCCGCTACATCGGTACGGCCTGGCTGCCGGAAGAGTATCGCAAGGACATTTCAAGCTGGCAACGCGCGGGGCGGCTGTTAGAGAAAGCGGCCACGATGTGCATCAAGCATGATCTGACTTTCTTCCATCACAATCACAACATGGAGTTTGTCAAGCAGGAGGATGGTCGCTATGGCTTCGACGTGCTATTAGACGCGACCGATCCATTCCTTGTGAAGGCTGAACTGGATGTGTACTGGGCGCAGGTGGCGGGCGTGAACCCCGTGGAGTATCTGACGCACCTGGACGGCCGCGCGCCGCTGGTGCACATCAAGGATATGACTGCAGATGAGTCGAAGACGTTTGAGATCATCGGCAATGGCGTGATCGACTTCCCAAGTATCTTTGCTGCGGGCGATCAGCTTGGCGTGGACTGGTATATCGTGGAGCAGGATCAATGTCCAAAGGGTGAACTGGAGAGCGCGAAAGAGAGCATGGCAAATATCATCGCACGTGGATGGTTGGGCAAGTGACCACCACTTGTGGGACAATTTGTCTCTATGCAAGCTGAATCCAACGTTACGCCTGGGGCGCAGGCTGGACCTGAGCAGGCTGCGCCCCAGCCGAAGGGCAAAGGCATCCTTCGTGATATCGCCGAGACCATTGCGCTCTTCGTTGTGGTGTTTACACTCTCCCAGGTATTGTTAGGAAACTTCATCATCGAGCAGCATAGTGCCTATCCTCATTACGTGCCCGGAGACCGCATCCTGGTCGATAAGGTGTTTTATCATCTGGGCGGCTTACAACGCGGCGACATGATCGTGGGACGTTGGAAAAATGATCCTACGGAAGTGTTCAAGCGCGTGATTGGGACGCCCGGCGAAACCGTGCAGATTGAAGGTAATAAGGTGCTTATTAATGGGAAAGTGCTGCCGGAACCCTACCTGGAGCCCGATGTCTTTACCATTGCGAGTGGGCCTTCTAGCTGGACATTGGGAACAGATGAGTATTTCGTGATGGGTGACAATCGCATGGATAGCGGCGATTCACGCATCTATGGCCCGATGAAGGCAGCGGACATCGTTGGCAAAGCCTGGGTACGCTACTGGCCATTCGACAAGTTCAAGCTTATCACCAATTAATTGCGCAAGAATCCATAACAGAAATGCTAGAACAACTACGCCAGCACGTTTATGACCTGCACATGGAGTTGCCCCGCTACAATCTGGTCGTGTGGACGATGGGCAACGTCAGCGCGCGTGACCCAGAGACAAACCTGGTCGTCATTAAGCCCAGTGGGATCCGCTACGAAGAGATGCGTCCAGAGGATATGGTGATCGTGGATTTGGATGCAAATGTGGTCGAGGGGAAATATAAGTATTCCAGTGATACGTTGACTCACCTTTACGTATACCGGCATCGCCCGGATGTGTATGGCGTGGTGCATACTCACTCTACTTTTGCCACCGCGTTTGCCGCAGTGGGCAAGCCAATCCCCTGTTTTCTCACCGGGGTTGCAGACGAGTTCGGCGGAGAGATCCCGGTTGGCGGGTTTAACCTGATCGGCGGAATCGAAATCGGTAAGACAATCGTGGAGTGCATTGGGCAGAGCAAGGCTATTTTGATGCAGAATCACGGCGTGTTTACGATTGGCAAAACGGCGAAGGATGCGGTGAAGGCGGCCGTGATGGCCGAAGATGCCGCGCGCACCTCCTTCTACGCAATGCAACTTGGCACGCCGGTCCCAATCGCCCCCGAAGATATTGCCCGGCTGAACGATCGCTACACCAACGTCTATGGTCAGCGGTAGGCGTTGAAAGTATGGAGAGCAGCGCTTTTTCCGGCGCTGCTCTCCGCGATGTTCTGGGTGCGCTATTCCACTTTGTGACCCAGAAGCCCCAGGATGTTCACGGCGATTACGTCGGGCATGATGCCTGCACCGCCGTAGTTGCCGGTAGTGGTGTTGTGCGTATCGGCAAACAGATCATCCATCAGCCCTGCACGATAGGCCGGGAGGGTTTCCGGCAGGTTGTGCGGGCGCCAGTTATCCAACGTGTGGTCGATCATCCAGCGGAAGGCGGCGACAGTGATACCCTCGTGGTAACGCCGCCAGTCTATTTCCGGGTCGATGGCGGCCCAATCGATCTCGAAGCGTAGCGACTCCGCAAAAGTTTCCAGCACTTCCCACTGCACGTGGTCGCGAACCCAGTTTGCGAAGTACCAGTCGCTCGAGCAGAGGCAGGGCTTGGTGTTGTAGGCCATCGGCATCTGCTTAGGTTGCCATAGATGCGTAAATGGCAACAGGGCGCGCAGCCAGTGAATCGCTTTGGCGCGGTAGCGCGGGTCGCCAAAGGCGCGGTAGCCGAGTTCATAGGCGATGGCTGCGTGACCCGCGGCATACAGGTTGGGGCTGTGCAATGGCGTCTCCCAGAAGTCGCCTCCTTCCGGGCGGTTGAGCGGCATGCAATACTCAAGCGCTTTATGTGCGCCGGCGCGGAAAGCCGCTTCGCCGGTAGCATCGGCCAGCAGGAGCAGGTCGGTCACGGGCGTGATGGAAAGATCGAGTGCGGTGTCCATCGACAACCCCATCGGTTCCAGGTATTCGCGTGCCACTACGAAATCATCTTTCACATAGTGACGCCCATCCGGGTCGAACGGGAAGGAGCCGTCGTCACGCTGATAGGAAAGAAGCTTGCGGCCATAGGCAATCTGCTCTTCTTGGATGCCTGTGAGTTTGTAGCTGCGCCGGCTTTCGTGGCAATCCGGTTGCTGGCGGCACCAGTCGAGCTTCTGTTGAAGCGCCTGCGCCGCCGGGCTGCCGGCATGTGAGGCGACGTAGGCCTCGGCAAAACGAGGAATTGCCGGGTGAAAGCTATTCGCGTGTTGCGCCGTTCCAAAGCCCTGACCTTCCTTCCAGTAGCGCGTGTTGTAGGCATTGGCAATCCGCTCCAACGCTTCCGGCAGCGGCCAACGTGGTTGCGGTTGGGGCAGGCCATGCCGTTTGGCCCAATCCACAACGACGTCGAGGCTGTCTCCCTCGATGACGGTGATTTCTGCGTCAAAGTTGATGCGTTGGTCGGGGTGCAACTCGATCGGCGGGTCGGCATACACGCGGTTTTCATGATCTTCCGTGTCCACTTCGGGGATCATCAGGCCCATAAGCTGGTTGTTGAAGCGGTCGATGAAGTTTGGGGTGGCAAAGACTGGCTGTGGGTGATGTTGGCGATAGTTGAACCATTGCGTGACGGCCTGGTTCGGTTGCCACGCCAGGCCGATGCCGGTGCCCTGCTGGCTAATTGCCATCACCGGAATGGCGACTTTGTTGGGGTGGGGAATCATACGCAGCGCCCACGGATCCTTAAACCAATCCGTGCCGCTGGACCATTCCGCCCCTTGCAGCCATTCCACCCCGGGGAAGATGGCATCCTCTTTCTCGATCCCAAATGAATCTTGACCCACCTTCAGCCAGGGGCCGCGCACGTAGCGAGCGTACTGGTTCGCCTGGGAGATGAAGCTGCACGAGACTTTCAGCACCGGCGAGTCGGGGCTAAGCGTCAGGGTTACCTCGCCGATCATCGCGTGTTCGGTGAGCGGGTAGTTGATCCAGTTTTCGAATGAAGTGCCATGCAGGCGCTCTTTGATGAGCAACGACTCGACGTGGAAAGTCAGCCGTTGGCCGAACTCGCCGCTCTCTTGTTCATAGGAGGCTGCCTCCAGGCGCATGGGGATTTCCTGGTCGCGCAGCAATAGCTCGCCCAGGTGATCCAGCACGGCGACGAACTTGCCGTGCTTATCGAATATCTCACCCCAACCCCAGCCTGTCAGGCGTTTGTGAAAGTCCAGGCGGAGAAATGCGTTTTGTAGGGTAACTGTCTCGCCAGCATAGCTTGCATTCTTGTAACGGGGCATGATTCCATCCTTGTTATGAAAGTCATTGACCTACCTGACGTACACGCTCAAAAAACTCGTGTTGCAACAGCGGCGCCGCTTGATCGGCTTTGACGGCAGCGATAAATTGCGCAAACGACTCGATTTGAAGCTCGCGCAGTCCGCGCCCCTTCTCGGCGGACGCCGGGCGTGCGTCGCCGGCGTAGTGATCTGGGTAATTGGCATACCAGCTTATGCCGCTGAAATTCCCCGGCAGCGCAGCCATGCGCCCGAGCGGCTCGGCCGGTTCAGCGGGCACGCGGTCCATCTTGACCAACTCCGGGTGATTGGCAAGCGAGATGCTGGTTTCACACTCGCAGGCGTGCCCATGATTCTTCGTTTCGACGATTGCCGCCCACTTGTCGGGCTGGACATTGAGTGAGTCGGCATAGTAGTAAAGCACGTAGGGCTTTTCTTCCCATAGCGCCGTCTGGGCCAGGAATGGCAGCAGGTGATTGTTGCCGCCGTGTGCGTTCAACAGAATGACCTTTTTGAACCCATTGCGCCCGATTTCGTCCAGCACGCCCTGGATCAATTCGATGAGCAGCGTGGGGCGCAGCGTAAGCGTGCCGGGGAAACAGCGCGCCTCATAGATTTGACCGAAGTAGAAAGGCGGAAACACGACGGCGGGCTCCTTTTCTGCAGCCAGGCAGGCCAGCCTGTGACCGTTCAGGAAGTCGGTGCCAAGTGGAAGATGCTCACTGTGCTTTTCCAGCACTCCCATCGCCAGGATGCAAATATTCGTTTGGCGCACTGCCGCAGCGAAGTCAGTCGCGGTCAGGTTCTCCCATTGCATGTGAGACTCCTTATTTGAGCGGCTTTATGCCATATCTGTGTGGCAAGTTAGCCGATTAATGATGTTCTGGATGGTCGGTGACGGGCGTGTGGTCGTGATAGAACCCTAGCTCGTGCATTCGATTGTGCAATCCACGGTGGGCGGATTCCAAGACCAGGCGCATCCGCTTATAAGCCTTGTCGTCCGCGCGCGTGCCCACGCTATCGAGGAATGCCATTGCACCTTCGATTTGTTCCAGGATGGTTACCGCGTCTGCGGCGGCCAGCATTGGAGAGCCTTCCAGCATGACCATTACAGGCGATGAGTGTGCCGCGACGATTTCGGGCTTATCGGCATAATGCCCGCGCACCAGAAGCGCAATCCAACTGCTGTGGTCCACGTGCACCGACCAGTGCCCGGCGGCCTCGCCAGGTGGCACGCGCATGCTTTCGCGCACTTCGCCGTTCACGATCAACTCCACCTGTGAGAGGGGGACGGTGACGCTGGAAACTTGCCAACTCACGTCCACGGTGCCGCCTGAAGACGTCATTTGGATGCGGCTGCCCATCGGCTTGCCGTCCACCGTCATATCCAGCAGCGGCCCATAGGTGACGAACGTTTCGGCCCGCCGGACGGCGTCCATCCACGCGTCGTAGGTGAAAGGCCGGTCTGTGGAAATGTGAGCATAGGTGCGCACCGTGCCGACGGCGGTGGCGGAGTTCATCTTGTCGGTGCCGCCGCATGCCGCGACCATATACCCGCAGTTCAGGTAGCGATACCAGTCGGAGATGGAATATGGGTCGATGCCATCATAGAGGCGTTCCCACGAAGTCATCTCAATCGCGTCAGCTTCGCCGGAGATGATGGTGGCGGCATGTTCGGCGCGTGGGTTAGGGAAGTGTGGGATCACGACTAGCCCGCCCTGCTTCTTGCATTGCCTGGCCCATTCCGTAAGCAATATTTCCACCGGGTCGCCGAGGGCAGATTCATCGGGGCCGCCGGTGGTCATGGGCGAGATGATGCGCCCCTGGTAACCCAGGAGCGAGATGTGGCCCAGGATGTGCTGGCGATTTTCGGTGCCTACGCGCACCAGGTATTCGCCGTCTCCGCCGGCCTCGCGAGAACCCCAGGTGGTTTTGCCGTCAAAATCGCCCACGTTGGTCATGAGCTCGCCCCATTGGCTGGCGAGCAGGTTCACGACGTTGACGCCTTCGGCAGAACCCTCCAACATTGCCGAAACCGGCGAGAGGAAGTGGACGTGCGTATCGGCAGTCACCCAACCCCTTTCGCGCCAGGGCAGCACCTTCTCCAGTTCAATAGTGATTTCATTGGTACTGGGCGTAACCTGGTAGACGCGGCGTATGGGGCGGATTTCAAAGCCCTTGGATACTTCTACATACACGTTGCCTAATGGAAGATCCATCGCCGTTTCGCCGGGGATGTAGGTGCAGGCGTGGGTGCCCATGTGGTAGAAATCGACGCTGTAGTCCTCGAACCAGGCTGCGTTGGGGATGCGATGACGGTCTGTCGGAGCCAGGTATTCGCCGGCTTCACCGTGTACATGCAGCTTTACGGGCACCGTGCGAGTGCTGCCCTTCACGACGGTGCGCAATGTGACGCGTTGCGTTGCAGGCGCGATTGGCTGCAAGCGCTCTTGAGCCTGAGCAGCTTCCACCTCTGCGACGGGGATCATTTGCCCATTTGGCAGATGGAACAGCGCCGCCGGGTGGGCCGCATATTCGATGACTACCTGCTGTGTGGCTTGCACGGGCAACCGATTGTTGTAACTTCCTTCCCAGGCGTCGTTGGGGTAGAGTAGTTGTGGCTGTGCCGATATCACCTGACCCAGGTCGAGTTGGATCTGGCTTAACAGGCCATCAGCATCTAGCGTAGGGGCAAAACTGGTGCCTTCAGGCAGTTTCAGCAGGGCTTTGCGGCGCGAATTCCAGCGCAATGGCGTATCGGCGAGATCCCCGGCCGTGACCGCCGAAACGACGACCACGCCACAGATCGGCTCGAACAGAATCCCGACGATGTCGCGTTCAGGATGCGGGTTTTGCCAGGCGTAGAGCCAGTTATCCCAGGGTTGGAAGTCATATGGTTCGACGCGCGTCTGAGACTGTCCCCAGTAGGGGCTCGTCTGCTCGTGCGAGATGCGCACGGGTTGGGGCTTGTGCAGCGCCACAGCCTCGAAGCAGTTTTCGCCCCAGTTGCGGTCGAACGGCCCCAACTGATGGCGGCGGCGGATTGGGATGCGCTCCTGGCTGCCGTCGGCGTAGAGCACCGTGTAGTTGGCGGCCAATTCGCCCAGTTGTCCGTGACCACGTGTGGGGGAAATGAAGCCGTGCTGGTTGTATTGATCGGGGCGCAAGTCTGAGGTGTGCATGAAGACGAGTTGGCGTGCCGTGAAGGGATCAAACGCGATGCGCGCAGCATCCTTTACCAACACCACTGGGACATTTACGCGGAAAGGGATGCCCCAGCCGACGCAATCTCCGCGCGCGGCGTGAGGGGCCACTTCGATCATGCGTGCAGAGACAGACGAAGCGTCTAGCTGTTCAAACGCGACGTTCCCAGTGAAGGGCAGCGGTGAAAAGTGAGGTGACTTCGGACCATCAAGTGAATGCGACATGGATACCTCCTAAGCGGTCTCACAGATCAGGTCGGTTAGACGTCAAGACGATAGCGACACTTCTGGCGTTCGCCTTCGCGATACATGTCGGTATTGGGCGGTAAGTCCACTATCTCTACGAATTGTGCCCCAACAAGCTCGCACGTGCGGCGCGAAGGATAGTTATCCGGGTTGCAGGTGATCCACAATGTCTTCATGTTGTGGCGGCGTGCCAGCGGAATCAATAGCTGGCAGGAGCGCGCCGCGTAGTGATGCCCCCGATAAGGTGCGTGAACCCGGTAACCAATATGGCCGGCATAGAGCAGGATGTGATCGGTGTTGCCCACGCGCAGTTCGATATTGCCGATCTCCGGCCTTTGCCCCGCGATTGTCATGTTGAATCGGTAGGTGGGCACGTATCCCCTGGACTCATCACCCGAATAGGTATAGGAGAGCACAAGTTCCAATTCGTCATCAACCAGCTTGCCAGGGTCAAGAAATTTGAACATGTTGTGGATATGGTACAGCGTTCGCCACAAGAGGCAAGTGCACGTCTGCCGTTGCGGTCCATCAACAATGTCAGGCTTCTCGCAGAAGCCTGACATCGCACAACTTTTATGTGGCAAGTTAGTCGGCTGAAGTTCCTGATGCCGCCTTTGCCTGGATCATGTAGGGCAAGATGTTATCTCGCCCTACATTCAATGATTGCCTAAAAACCTTGCTGTAAATCGCTGGCTGCTATAGATGCAGTACCGTGCTGAGTACAAGGCTTGGAAGCTCGGCGAGCATCTTGCCTCCAAGCCTTGAGAATAACCGCAACTCGCCTTAGTTGGCGGGAATTGCGAACTGCAAGATGGGCCCGCCGGCGGCATTGGTGACGTACAACGTGTTGTTGTATATCGCCAGGCCGGTGGGGAGGGAATCCGCACTAAACGACACGGACGGCAAATCTACGGCTGCCCCTTCCAGGGTATAGGCCAGCACTTGCTGCGTCTTGGGGCTGCTGACGTAGAGCGTGTTGCCGTTGATCGCCAGGAACGGCTTGTGATCCACGGATTGCAGGTCGTTCTTGTCCATTTGTTGCCAGGCGGTCACTGACCAGGCCCGCAGGAACTTGAAGTTGGGGTCGAACACCTGAATGCGTTCGTTCCACGTGTCTGCAACGTAGATGTTACCGGATTGATCGATGGCGATGCCGACCGGCTCATTGAATTCACCGTTGCCGCTGCCGGCCTTGCCAAACTGAGCGATGAAATTCCCTTCGCGGTCAAACACCTGGACGCGTTTATTGCCGGTGTCCGTCACATAGAGATGGCCCTGTTTATCGATGGCGATGGCGCGCGGGCCAAAGAAGATCGTGGATTTGCCCGACCCAGGAGCTGTGCTCACGCCAGGCGTCCCCCAGCTAAAGAGGAAGTTCCCTTGCGAGTCGAACTTCTGAATGCGGTGATTAAAAGTGTCCGCGACGTAGATGCTGCCATCCGTATCAACGGCGATGCCCCACGCATCGTTGAACTTGCCCGTCTCGGAACCGAAACCGCCGAATGTGCTGACGATGTTCCCGTCGGCATCGATGCGTGCGACGCGGTTGGCCTTGTGGTCGATCACGAGCCGCTGGCCGTCGCTGGCAAAGGCGATATCTGCTGGGCCGGTGAGTTTGACCGTCTGGGAGACGGTTCCGCCACCTTGCGGGAGCGCGCCAGCCTGATAATCCCACACTTGCGAAACCACGTCGTTGCGGATGTAAAGCGTGAAGCGGTGACCAGGCGACCAGTGGTCGGCGGTCAGGGTGGTTTTGTTGAAGACCTGCGAGTACTTTGTGAAGTCGCGATTGAAGATGATGTCCCACAGGGCTTCGCGCGCGTCGGGGTTGAACAGCGAATAGGAGATGCGCTCCCAGTTCAGGTCGAAGTAATCTTGCATCGGCCACCAGACCAACATATAGCTGAACTTGGTGTAGTTGTCCTGTAATTTGGCCTCGTTGTCGGTGCGCTTGGGGTTCACGTCGCCGATCATGATCGCGTCGAGGTTGGCGTAGTCATCGGGGAGTGCCTCGCCGAAGAAACGCGCGTTGGGGAACTCGCGCATGTACCAGGTCATAGGCCAGCTCACGTCGCTATCGTAGCCTATCTTCAAGCTCAAATCGCCATTGATGCGTTTCGATATATCTTCCAATTGCGCAACGGCCAGTTTTGTCCCTGGTGCTCCGTGAGCATAGAACAGGAATTCCTTCACGTAGTCATAGTTGATGTAGGTGACCATGAAGGCTGTGCGGATCGTTAGCACGCTGAGGAAGGCGAAAGATGCCACGATGAATGCGCGCCCTGTGTAGCCAGGGGCGGTTCGGCGCGCCAGGTAGAGCACGCCGGCCAGGACTGCGATGGTGAGTAATAGCGCCGCGACCCAGCGCAACAGGCCGGTGCTATCCCCCGATTGGATGTTCAGGCCCCCGACTAACGAGAGCACCCGTGCGACCATCAGGACGGCAATCAGGGCAAGCCCGGCCAGCGCCAGCCCTTTGCGCATCGTCAGGGGCGCGTGAGAGGGTGATGGCGTCAGGACGTAGTTTAGGAACCAGCCGGTCAGCAACGCCATGGGCAGGGCGAAGTGCACCGTTAGCCAGGGCATCTTCTCGCCGGCAACGGAGTAGATCACCCAGGTGGCCAGCGTCCACCAGACCAGGAAAATGGGGAACAGTTTATCCGGGTTGACCAACGCCTGGCCGAATGGTTGATCCAGCAAGCTCCGCTCGAAGGAACGCTGCGAGGGTTGCTCAGCATCGGGCGCTGAACGCGTGCCATCTATGTTTGTTGCAGACGCAGTGAGATATTTGCCGATGCGATAGGCGATATAGATGATGGCGCATAAGCTCCCGATGACTAGCGTGTACTCGTATAGTGGCACGAGCAGGAAGTAGTAGTAGGGGGGCTGGCTGCCGCGCTTGACGCTTTGCTGCGCCATCCAGTAGCCTAATTGGCCGACGAACCCTGTGCCGAAGCCGGCGGCGTTGCTGAAAACAGTGGTAAATAGCGTGGCAGTGATCGCTACGAAGATTCCCGCCACCGGCAGCCACAATCGCCAGCGCCATGCGACGCCGATCACGATGCTCAGGGCAATCAACATGACGCTTAGCCCAAACATGGTGGTGATGACGGGCATGTTTGTCGCCAGGTTGGACATATCTCCCAACAGGTCCACCTTCACCAGGTCTGCGCCAGAGGTGATGTGCCAGATTGGGTTGAGCACCAGCAATAGGGCGGGGGAGGCCATAAACATCGTGGTGGTGACCATTACGATCACGACGTTGAAGGCCGGTGCCGCGTTGAATGCCAGGCGCAGGATGTTGCCAAAGAGTCGCTGCGTGCCGATATAAACCAGTAACCCGAATAAGGCCCCCAGGATTATGATGCCCGCGGCGAACAATACGGCGCGATAGTCAAAGGTCAGCGTCAGCGGGTTGAGCTGCGACACGATATTGCCCAGGCTCAAGCTGGCAGAGAGAAAATGCGCGATGAGCGCAAAGAGGATGCTGCCAACCAGCATGACCACGCCCAGCCCTGCGGCCATGCCGATGACCGATAGTACGTCCGACCAACGCCGGCGTGATGCGTATAGCTGGAGAAGTGCAAGCGGCGCCAGGAATACCAGGAACAAAGCGACCGTCAAGAACGAAGTAGATTTGTCTGAGGCATGAAGCGCCAGGACGACCGACATCCCGATGAGCCAACCAGCTTTGCGCGTAGTGAGATACCGCCAGGTGCACAACGCCGTGAGCAATGTCCAGACCAGGATAAATTCCTCCTGCCGGATATAGCGGGCGTGGTAGAGGATGGATGGCGAGATGAGCAGCATGAAAGAGGTGATGAGCGCTCCCTTGCGCCCAAGCCAGCGCCGCAAGAAGTAGGGCAGCATCACCAGTACGATGCCGAAGATCGCCGGGGCGATGCGCGAAGTGAAGTCGCTATCGCCAAAGAGGAAATAGCTGAGCGCAGTGATGTGGAACAGAAATGGGCCGTGCATCAGCGGCGTGTGCGAAAAGCCTTTGCCGGTGGCCAGGTTATAGGAGAAGTAGGTGTGCAGGCTCTCGTCGTGGCTCATCACGCGCGCGCCCAAGTCCCAGAAGCGGGATACGACGGCGATCAGGAAAAAGGCAATGTAAAGCGCCTTCTCCCAATCCAGGGCCTCTAATAATGGTCTATCAAGCCACGTGGGGGCATTGGTGGTGCGTCCGTCCGGTCGATTCGCCGGCATATTTTTGGTTGGGGTGACTGTCTGATCCATGTTCATTTACCCATTCCACATACAGAAGATGCCAACTTAGTGGCCATTTGCTTTTTCCGCTATGTCACTACGCATCCAGAAAATCCAACGCGTAACGACTCTTTCATCAAAGGTGCGCTGTGTGAGCCAGCGCGCAAGGGGCGTGCAATCTAGCTGATCCGTCGTCTCGCTGGCTTCGCAACGGATGTTGCTCAGCGAGGCGCTCGTGACGATCCGAAAGGCGCTACCGCTATATGCGTAGGTGCTGCCATCGGGCCTTCGGTTGATGGACGTAAGTAGCGTTGGCCCATTTTCCGCATTCGCAACGTAGGTGACTTCGCGCTGATCTTTCAGCGCCCAACGCAACGCCGGTGGCGCAGTATCCAGGGCCTGGATTGGGATGCTATTCGGATCGCCGTAGGCGCGTGTGCTGACCGTCTGGATGGTACGCACCAGGTCGCGCAGGCCGGTATCGGCGGCTTCGCTGATGTAAGCTTCGCCGGGGTCGGTGGCGCGGGTTTGAGTCAACGCATAGCCGGTGGAGATTGTGTAAAGCAGCAGACACAGCCCCATTGCCAGGCCGGCACCACGCATGGCGACATCCGCGCTATAAGTCAACGAGGCGATTACGCCAATTCCGGCAACCATCACGAGGCCGACCAGCGACGTGAACAGCCAGCTTGTTGTGCGTTGCGCGCCATACATACTTAATCCCATATAGGCGTACACCAACATCACCACTGAGAGCGTGAACACGATGACCGTCGCGCGGCGCAAGTGACTGATGTACCCATCAGAGGGCGGTGATTCAAAGAGTGGCCCAAAGGTGATGCCGGCGTATGCTGCGGCGGCAATCACGACGGGCGTTAAGCCCACTGCATCGCGCGAGTTATTCAGCCCCAGCAGAATCAGGCCCATGATGAGCCAGACCAACCAAATGGTTTCGCGCATGGTGAACCTGTGCCGGAGCAGTAATATCGTGACGCCGCACACGCCACACAGCAATATCAATGGTTCATAGACGACTGACCCAATGACCAGGCGCGCAAAGCTGATCTGCGACGTCGCAGCAAGGGTGGCCGGCCACATCGCAAACCCGTTGAAGGCGTCACCCAGGCCGGACAGGTGCCAGAGGAAACCAGTGGTTGCGAAGAGGAAAGTCGCGACGCCCAGGATCAAATCGGTGCGCGTGATGGGCAGGCTCTTGCGCTTTTTGTTGGCGCGGAAGGTGTCGATGACGATGGAGATTGCGATGACGATCACCGGTGAGACGGCGTCCAGGCCGCAGGCCAATAGCGCCCCCGCAGTGATCAATGCTGCGCGGTAGGAGGCGCGTTGCCAGAAGCACCATATTGCGAATGCCAGCATCCACGCTAGGAGTGCGCCTTCCGATTGGCGTGACGCGAAAACCAGCGTGGGCGAAAGCGCCAGCAGGCCGCTGAACACGAGCGCGCGTTGCCGGCCTATTTGCGGCCGGAGCAACGCAGGGGGGAGGCATAGCAAAGCCCCTGCGATGGCGATGGGCAGCCGGGCGCTGAAGTCGCTCGCGCCGAAGATCGAGAAGATGATTGCTTGCAGGATAGTGAAGAGTGGGTTGTTCGTCGAGACGCTCTCGCCGTGCGTAATCGCCAACGAACTAAGCGCAGTGGTCGCTTCTATGTTTGTGAGAGGCGCAGCGCCCAGGTTCCACAGCCGGATTGCGAGAGAGGCGATCCCAATGAGAGCCCATAAACCCAACGCTGCCGTGAAGCCGGTCACGATTGCGGATTGGCCGAGCGTGGCATCTATAGGACGTTTAGAACTGCTAAGCGTTGTTGCAGCATTACGCATGGCTTGGCTCCTGCCCGCTATATGGCATTAGGGATTGCATTGGTACACCATACTTTGGCCCTTCTGAAAAACCACTGTACATATCTGGTTGAATTTCTCCAATCCCTCCGGCGAGTATTTCTGGCGCTCTGTTTGGCCTACGATGACGTAGCGCACTTTGTACTGCTGTATCACGCCCTGTGCTGCCTGGGCGTTGGTCGAGTCGAACAATGTCTTGATATCAGGTTCACGCCTGGCAGGTTCGACGTAATTCCCGCGCCATTGCTGTTCGTGACCTCCCCAACCGAGTAACGTGGGGAGGCCGGTGAACGCAGAAATGCGCCCGTTGTATGTGTAAGCGCCATAAGGGTCGGCAGGCGCTTCGGCGATCACAGGCGCGCCCTGCACGTTCTGGTTTAGCCAATCGATGATGGCAGCATCTTCGGGGTGGCTTTGGCGCAAGTAAGCAGAGCCATCTAGTGTGGGATTATTGTTGAAGTTATTCGTGCGTGAGATAGCTGCATATACCGGGAAGAGCAGGCCGGCCAACAAACATAAGCTCACCAGCCCCGCACTAAGGCGGGCGAGCCAGGTGCGATTTGTGATGAATGACATGAGCGCGAATGACCCGGCGATTGCCCAGACGGTCCAGCCCTGGTAGTAGAACTTGAAGACGGTGTTCATGCGCGTGCCGAAAAGATCTTGCAGAAAGATAAACTCAACTGCCACCGTCAGCAGCGCACCGCCGAGGAACATGAGCAGCACGAATGCGCGAATGAGCCGCGCATCCACATCACCATGTTCGGACTTCGCTTGAACGGCTGTGTGCTCCCAGGGAGGCGTGAGGATCAGCAGCGCACAGGGAACGGCAAGTGCCAGCAAGAAGAGGGGCGTCCAGGGATCCGTCACGCGTTGGAGCAGTAATTGGCCGACCTTTTCGCGTGTGACGCCCATGACGCTGCCCGTACTATTCAGTTCGGCCAGGTAGGCCCGCCCTTGGGCGGAAAGCGCCCCCAGGACAACCACGGCGACCAACGCAAGGAGTAGCGCCCCTGCTACATAGCCGAGGACGCGGATAATGGTGCGGTGGGCCGGCATGCGCATCTGCCCTGCCGTTTGAAGCACGAAGACCGGCGCGGCGATGATGAAAGTGGCGAACATCATGAAGAACTGCGCAAAGCGCGTGCCGTTGAACAGGTTCACGCCAATGCCGCGTGCCTGGGAAGCGAACGTGCTGTAGAACGGCAGATAGAACAGGTAGCCCAGGATGAACACGATGAGTGCGCTGAAGATGCCGGGCAACAGTGATTCACGGCGGTACCAGCGCCCCAACAGCAGGCCTCCGGCGACCAGCGCTCCGTATACCGGGAAATCCCAGGTGTTCATAAACGAAAACCCGCCGATGACTACTGCGCTGAGAAGCAGGTCTGGGGCATAGGCTTTCAGCCATTGTGATAGGGAAAGCCCATCCAGGGTGAAGGGTTGCCTGGCACCAGGGGGCGATTCAGTCGTGGGTGAATCTGCGCTTGCCGGTTGGCGCATCGTCAGATAATAGAGCCCGAGCGTGATGCCGATGAGCACAAATGGCAGGCTCATGACGTGCGGATGGTTGTCGCCCAGGATGAAGCTGAACGCGGGTGTCTCGGTGATCACTTCCTGGTCTGAGCCGGTGGGCGTGTAGTCGTGAATCACGCGCGACCAATCCCACCACCAGTAGAAGCGGGTTGGCATCAGTCCCTGGCACTCGACGGGTTGAGTCGCAATTTGCCGGACGTCCAGCCATGTCCAGAAGGACGATGGCAGGACCCGCGCGCAGCGCACCGATTCCATCAAACCACCCAGGTTGCCCATCAGTGCCAACATGAGCGTGGCGAGGATGCCTGCGAGTAATGCCGAAGAGGATGAGTGCCCGCTCGCTCGATCCGCCCGGCTGGCGCGGTAGGTGCTCCACAGGTTGTAGCCGACGCTGAATGCGGCGACGCATGTCAGGGCAAAGATCATGGCGCCGCTAAGGTTGAACGCAACGGCAGGTGCGATCCCGCTGATCTTGGTGATCATGGCCAGGATGATGTAGCCGAAGTAGTAGTAGCTGATGGAGAAGCCGGAGAGCCAGGCGTCGTTGGGCGGGAAGGTGGGGCTGCGCAAGATGGCGTTTAGGAACATGGATTCCATGAACTTCTCGCCGCCGGCTTCCAGGATGTCTGGCGTGTAACTGCGATAGACGGCCCACACGACGAAGGCGATGCCAAAGATCAACTCTGTGGTGACGATCACAGAAAGGCGCGGAAGCTTGAGGAAGGGTTGGCTTGCGTGAGACCGGTTGCGCCACCAGTGTAGCCCGAGGCCCGTGAATATTACCAGCGCGAGGGCCAGTAGGATGGCGCCGGGGGCATTTGGTGATAGCCCCAATGTTACGACCATCCAATAGGCAAAGCCGGTCAGCAGGAACCCCAGCGGCTTGCTGATGCCGTATCCACGGTCGGGCAGGTTGCCCAACCAGCGACCTGCGACAAACCAGCCCGCCAGCGCAAAAACCTGCATCCAGATGTACCAAAGAATGATGTCGCTCATGTGATAGATCGTAGGTTAGTGTTTGATGAAAGGCTCAGATCGTGCCGTGAGCGTTGGAAACGGCGTGTGAGGCGGTTCGGGAGCCTGTACGGCTTGTAGAGGCGTGCCGTCCGTATGCCGCTGAGCGTCGGTTGCCGTAAGTGATGCAACGTCATGCGTCGTATCGAGAGAGGAATAGTCCGTGGCCTGATAGTCCTGTGTAGCGTAGGCCAGCACAGGGGTTAACCCTACCGGCTGAACGCCCGGATTGATCATGCTCGATATTGCGAGCAGGCTCACCAGGATAACACTGGTGAAGGCAAGCGCAAAACCGCGCCAGGATTGCCAGATGCCGATCATTGCCAGCCTGAGTTGGATTTGGTTGCGTGGAAATATGAGCGCAACGTCCGTTTTCAGGCGCGCGTTTAATTTATTGGCAAAGTGAACGTCTAGCGTGGTTGCGTGCGCGGTGTTTACGACGTCGCGCACAAACGCCGCCTCTGGTTGTTGCGCGTTGGGAATCATGGGTGGCGCGCCTTTCTGCAGGTCGTCGATAAGCGCGTCGAGATCATCTGGGAGTAACTCTTGCTCGTCGTTCATGTGTCACCGAGGTGTATCGGGCGCCGGTTCTACAGCGAGCTTGCGCCTGAGGTCGCTGATTGCGCGCGAGATGAGCATCCGGACGGCGCTTTCGCTGCGCCCCATCAACTCGCTGATTTCCGGTACGCTCAATTCTGCAAAGACGCGCAGGCGAATGGCTTCGGCGCGATCGGGGGCCAGGCTATTAATGCAAAGCGCCAACCACTCGAAGTCCAGGCGATCTTCAACAACCTGGTCGGGCTGCCGGGCGGGATGCGCGATTTCGGCCAGGTCATCTAGCGGAATGTGCACCCGTTCATGGCGATAGT
The DNA here is from genome assembly GCA_034430115.1 of Thermoflexales bacterium. Classification (GTDB taxonomy): domain Bacteria; phylum Chloroflexota; class Anaerolineae; order J036; family Brachytrichaceae; genus CAIXPS01. Next base: position 50,751 of record DAOUFG010000060.1, read on the forward strand.
GATCCATGATCTTGCGGTGAGCGATACTGAAGAGCCATGCGGCGAATTGCCCGCGCCCTTCGAAGGAACGTATGTTTTCAAGACCGGCCAGGAAGGTCTGCTCAGTCAAGTCTTGCGCATCTTGCACGTCCCTTACATAGGCCAGCGCGTAACGATATACGCTATTGGCGTAACGATGATACAGGACTGCATAGGCTTCCTGGTTTGCGCGAGCCGCGAGCGCGAGCGCCGCATCTTCCAGTTTGATATTTACAGGCGTTTCAAGGCTACGCGGCGCAAAAATATCCAGAAGTGCAGAATTGGTAAGGGACAGGCTATCTGTCATTTTTCACTTTCCTGGATATTTCTACTGTTTGCCGAATAAATCAATCTTCTTATATGTCGCGAAAAAAGGATAAATGTAACACCCCCATGATCCGCATGGCACCAAACATAACCGGCCAGCCGATTAGCTGTGTTTTACGGCGTTTGCGCGACGCGGTCTGTGCTGCCCGATGCTGTGGTAGGCAGGGCGAACACATCACTACTTACCTGGTAAATCGTTGTGCCATCATCCTGGTAGGCAATGCGGATAAACCCACGTTGTAGCATGTCCGTAAACTTGTCAAACCCAGCTTTATCGTAATACACCTTTTCCAACTGCCCGACGATGATATAGCGCGCGTTATAGCGCCGGATGATCACCAACGCCTGAGAGATGTCGGTGGTGCTATAGAAAGTCGTAAGGTCTGCATCGCGATCATAGACAATCTGATCGCTGAGGGCTGCGCGCTGTTGGCGCTGGTGCCACTGCCAACCGACGATGCTGGGTAAGCCGGTATAAATGGAGAAACGATTGCCCCAACGATATAAATTCGGGCCGGTTGTGCCTTCGATGATCGTTGGTGAGCCCTCTACGTGATCTTGCATCCATTTAATGGCGCGGTAATCGTCTATCAGCGGGAAATTTGTGGACTTATTGTCGATTGCCTCGTAACGGATCGCCTGCGTCATATAGGCCATCCCATCCAGCCCATGAGGTGTCACTTCGGGCGAGAAGCGGTCGTTTATCTTGGCTGGGATTGCAAAGAGAGGGTACATGGCTGCCAGGAAGATCAACGCGGCGAGTGCTATTGAGAACCCGGGCTGCAGCACTTTGTAGGTAAGCTGCTGTATTGGCGAGGGTTGGATGCGCAACTCGGCCAGACGATCAAAGGCCCAAACGGTGAATACGGCGGCGGCAACGCCCAGGATCAACCAGGCCTGGATGTAGAACTTGAACACCGTGTTCATGCGACCGATATCGCCACGCAGTGTGAACAACTCTACAAAGATGGTGAGAGTGAATGCGCCGGCGGTCAGCAGCCAAAGAATGCGGGTTTGAGAGGCTGTACCAGGCATCAGTGCCGCGAAGAAGGCGAGTGCGGCCAGCGGGAGGGCGATGATCGCCACCTGCACGCCCGAGGCCGTCAGCACGATGGCCGCGAAGATGCTCAGCAGGCCATAGGATACGCCGATCAAGAATCGCTGAGATGAGAAGCGATAGTTGCGCAAGATGCCCAGTAACAAGTAGGCGATAACGGGCGCCATCAACAAACCATAGATGGAGAGATATATGCCTAGCGGCGTGCGTTCATTAGTCCAGGGCTGGATGCTGTTGTAGGCGGAGCCGTAGTTCTCCAGGTAAGGAATGTAGAACGCGCGAGTCAGGATGACGAAAACGATGATGCCGGGCAAAGATGTGATGCATTGCCAGAGCCGGGTCTGTGCTGAGAGTCGCTCGTCGTGCTCATGTAACGCACCAATCAAGAGGGCGGCCGCACCCACCAGGAGATAGACCGGGTAGTCCCAGGAGTTTGTGGGCCACAATGCGCCGACGGATAACGCGGCCAATCCAATGGTGTGCCAATGCCGGATGCTGCCGGCAAATGCCAACGCGAAAGCGATGGAGAGAAACGCAATAGGCATTGCGAGCATGTGTGCGTGCAGGTCAGCATATAGGAAGGTAAAGAGCGGGAACTCAGCGATTTGGACCGCGTCGATTGCCTGCCCGGCTGTCGGGCGGGTGGGATTCCAGTAAGGCCAATTGGGGTAAATCGGCAGTGGCGTCCCGCGAATCCATTGCACGATGCCACTGAGCGTCGCTGGGATAACCGGTACGCCTTCTTTACTCCCGCCCAACTGTTGCCAGGCGGGCACGATGACGTCCATCTCGCGCAGGTTGCCCAACCCTACGACGAAAATCGCCGCCAGGCAGCCTGCCAGGATGACGCGCGACACGTTCAACCGGGGCTTGTCGCGCTGGCCCAGGCGCACATAGAAGGTGGCTGCTAGCCCATAAGCGCCACATGCCGTCAGCCCATAGAACAGGGGAATGGCAAGGTTATAGGCGACGCTGGGGTCGATCCCCAGGGCTTTGATTGGGGTGCCCACCAGGACGTAGCCAAAGTAATAGTAGTTGATGTATCCGCCGGTGAACCACGGGTCGATGGGTGGAAAGTAGGTGGACTTTAAGACGGCGTTCAGATAGGCAAAGTCCATCGGCTTCTCACCGCCCATGCTGGGGTGCCACAAATCGGGGTTCCCGCTGCGAACCATCAAAAACAAGAAAAAGCCGAACAAGAATACTAACTCGCTTGCCAGGATAATCGAGAGGTGAGACGTCACTGTGTCTCGCAGGAAAGCCCAGTGACGTATCCATAGGATGATGCCGGCGCAAAGCAGAATAAGGATCACACACCAGATTTGCAGGGCGGAATACTGCGTTATTTTGGCGCTGCTGAGCCACCAAACGATGACCGCTACCAGCAAGAGGCCCAGTATCTTGGAGAAGGAGTAGCCGCCATCGATCAGCGTCAGGCGTTGAGCGCCTACCCTGGCTGAGGTGCCGGAGGCTAACATCCTCCCTGGATATTTCCGGGTGGCGCGCGACGAAGTGGCTAACGCAATGATGGGGAAAGACGCCAGGCCCAATACTTCCACTAAGATGAGCCAGGCCAGTACCGCCAATGGTTGTGATTGGTTCAATGGCGATGTGCGCGGGAACAGATCGCTCCAGGTGCCGCCAGCCTGTTGTGCTTCGAGCGTCTTATTGTCCATCAACATGCCGTGCGGCGAATTGACAGCCTGCAACGGCGTTTGGCGGATGGTACGTGTCAGGTCGTACTTGCCCAGGACTTGCTCTGCCATGGCGTGCGAATAGGCTGATGTTTTCTTGAAGATGAGCACGCGCGGATGGTCGTAAACCGAAAAAGCCTCTTCGGCGGTTGGGTAGGGCACCGCGATGCCGGACGATGTGCCCTGAGTATTGGCGCTACGCCGCAACGTTTGTGGCATCTCCTGGTCATTGAACGTGAAGGGGCCGAGGCGCGGGAAGGAACTGAAATCGGCCACCAGTTCAAAGCCCAACTCGCCGTTTAGCATGGCGCGGTAATACTCCGTAGTCATGGGGTAACGCCAGGGCAGGCGTGGAATGGATGCATAGAGGCGATTGCTGGACATGACCAGGTAATCGGCTTCATCCAACCAACTCAACACTTGTGGAAGCTTATCGGGGGTATCCTCATTGTAGTTCTGAATCTGCCCATCGCTCGATGAGGTCAGGCCGCTGTAGTAAGCGCCGAAGGCGTCCTTGCCGTCGCCGTTTTGCGGCAGAGCATCGTCCCAGTGCTCATTCGCCACGATGCTGGTGCGAGACGACACACTCTGGCCGGAAGTCAACATGAGCTCGATGATGTACTGGGTGCCGCTTTGCAGCTCCATGTTTCCGAGGTTGATCGCGGTGTGCGTCGCGTCGATAGCCCCCTGCGTGATGCGCAGAGGGGTCTGGCCGTCATTTTCCAATAATCGAACGCGCACCTGCCCGGCGCCCTGCACGTGATTCAGAGTGATTTGTAAATCTATCTGTGGGCTTGGCGTTCCCTTGTCCAGGCTGAATACATAGGCATGTGACACGCCGGGGAGCAGGTCAATCTGTTTTATGCCCAACTGCATGGCGCTATTTTGATTCCAGCGCAGCCCTAGCGCCGTTGGAACATTGTCGTACATCCAATCTGAGGCGGTAACGCGGGTGATGGGCTCGCTATAGATTTGCTCAAACGCGACAGCCCACACCAGGTTGCCCACGATGACGGCGCCGATGAGGCCAGTGGTTGCATAGCGGGCGACCTTCCACCATGTGCCGGGTTGCTGAAGTCGCCAGTGACGCCATAGGGCAAGTAACCCGACCGCTGCACACAGACACAGCATCGGGTAAATGGGCAGAATATAACGCATGGATTTGGTCCACTGCGTGCCCTGGTAAATGAAGTAGAGCCCAGCCCACACGGTGGGCAGGAGGTAGGCCCACCAACGTCTGCCGCGAAGGATTTGGCGTAACCCGTACAGGAATCCCAGGCAGGCGGCCAGGCCAAGTGGTATCCCCAGGCCCCAAAAAACGAGGTTGGTCAAGGGGAACACAATCGGTGTGCGATCAGCCCACTGATCCCCAAACGGCGCGTCTACTGTGCCATTGACGTAACCCTGTGCCAGGTTGAGCTGCTCGATCCAACGCGCAGAAGGCGCTACGATTTCACGAATCGGTTGAGGAAGTTGTGCGCCTATTTCACAAACTTTTGCGAGCGCGTCACTACCGCCCAGTTGGTTGCAACTTTGCAGCGTGAGGGTGAATTCCGCATCGCTGTTTCCTACAAACGCGTAGGGTTGTGTGACGCGGAACGTGGCAAAAGTGAAGATGCCCGCCAAAATCAAAGCGCCGACTGCGCTGAGCCAGGGGGCCGGGCCAGAATGCCGATCGCGTATGAGAAGGATCAGCAGCGCGAGCATGATGAGCGGCACGAGAGGCCAGACGCTTACCTTGCTGGCCAAGCCGGCGCCGGTGCAAAGCCCTGCGCCGATGGCATAGAGGGCTAACCTGGTAATGCGCTTCCACGTCCATGCGCCCCTGTCTGTGATCATCAGAACACAGAACCAAATCGTAAGGGTTGTAAAAAGCGTCGCCGCACTATCGACGGTGAAGAAATGGCCTTGTTGGATTTGTAGCACCGCCGCGGTGCTAAACGCAGCGGCCAATAATCCGGCACGCCAGCCGAACAGCCGTTTGCCGATCAGGTATAGGATGAAAACGGTTAATAAGTCATAGGCGCCCGAGAGGAGTCGCCCAAGCAGCGCCATATTGTCGTAACCCGTGAAAGTCCCTGGACGACAGTTTGGCGTGTCGTTGGCGAATAACAGGTTGCCGATTGCCTGGGGGATGACTTGCGGTGGCGTCGCGCAAGCTTGATCCATGAATTCCGCCACATAGCGGCCGGCGAATAAGGGGAAGGTGCCATAAACGTAACTCTTCCCCCAATCCACGTTGAAGGGGTTCAACGTGGACGCACCAGAGTCGAAGTACGCGTGTAAATCGGCGGGGGATTTCAATAGGCTGGCTAAGACTGTCATGTAGCGCTCATCGGGGTGCAGATGGCGGTTTTGGTCCCAGTTCAACCCATTGAAACGGAAAATCGCGCCGATGAGGAGCACCACGATGAGTAGGACGGGGCGTGATAGATGTCGCAATTGCGCAGAGCGGGAACGTGTTGCAACACGACCCGGTTGTTTATTTTCTACCAATTCTTCAGCCATAGTGAGATGTGCTGTGAATACAAAGCGTTACCCAGCTTAGCCGTTATGTGATCCAAACAGTAATGTGTGCATTATTTGGTAATGCAAGTCACCTGATCTAAGAGCCAAGTACACCCGTGACGAAAGATTGTAACCTAGTCATCAGAGGGAATGGCCACGCATCTGATACCACGTAAATTGTTGCTCTGGTGTTCAACAATTGAATCCTCCCACTTTGTCATGTGCTCTCTAGTTCGTCGTGAATACAATGAAATGCTTTACGGAGCACTGCGAACCTGTGACAAGTTTCACCTGCCCATTAGGATACTTGCGTTTGAGCGATTGTAACGATTCAGCGTCTTCTTCGTTCAAGACGAACCATCCTGGCTGTCCCCCTAAGTCTACCTGAGAGACATCCGGCAGCCCGACGGAGGCCCCCACCGTGTTAGGAAAGTAGATATCGCCGATGAATATGCCAACGGCGCGCGTATCCACCCAATAGGGGTAGCCGACGATCCAGGCGTTTGAACGTGAATTCCCCTGTGCGACCCAGTTTTCCATCTCATGCGCGATGTCGCTTGCGTTCTGTGCTTGAGGGCAATACTGCTTTGGGTAGTCGATGAATACACGCTGGTAATTGACCACCGCGATCGCGGCACATAGGAGGATCGTGACACCGGTCGCTGAAAACCGCCACAGTGGACGCTGGAGGATAGGCGTGAATTGTGCATTGAACAAGAGATTAGCAGGCACCAACGCGCAAACGATCATCAGCATCGGTAATGCTCCGCCGGTGCGTACTACGCTGGGGTTTTCGCGCGGGAAGGCGATGCTCAACGCGGAAGGGATGAGCATCAGGATGCCGCTGCCGAGAATGATCGCCGGCCAGGGGCTGCTCTGTTTGACGCTGAGCGCGAGCGACGCGGCGACCCCAATGACGAGTAACCCTCCCAACAGGTTATCCATAGCCGGCCGGTCGGGTAAGTTTGCAACCCACACTTCATCGTGCGTGACGTTAAACATGAGCAGCACGTTCTTCACGTTGTCAATGAAGATCGAGACAGGGTTGCCCGGAATCGCCTGTTCTTCGCTGCTGAGGCGCGTCGTGGCGCGGTAAAAGAGCATATCGGGCTTCTCGGTCGCATAGCGCAACAGCGGCATCAGCACCAGGACGGCCATCGCCATCGCCAGCAAAGCGTTGACGAAGCTGGCGCGCGCCAAATCGAACCGCTGATGGAGCCATGCCCAACCCAGCCAGGCCAGTACTACCAGCGGCACCACGACCCCCATGAAGCGATAGGCCGTATATCCCTGCAACCCAATTCCGATCCACACCCCCGCGGCCAGCATGGTATTTCGCTCGTTGCGTCTTAGGCCACGCACCAGGAAGTACATCGTCCAGGCGACCGCACAGGGCGCGAGCGGGTAGCGTAACCCAAAGCGCGACGTGATGACGCCCCAACTGGCGACCGCGGCAATGAGCGTGGCGAGCAACGCCGTGCGTGTGTCGAACACCTCACGCGCGAGGAGGAATATCGCCGGAAGCATCAACCAGCCGATGAACGCCGTGCCAAGCTTCAGCGCCATGAAATCGGCACGCAGGTTGAAAACCTTGATCAGAAAGACGGTCCAATAGAATTGCCAGGGTTCACGCCCGGTGTTGCGCTCAAAGAAGATATGGGGGATGCCATGCAATACGTCATTGATATCAAGCAGCTTCTCGGCTTGATCGCTATTCATATCCAGAGGGTTGTTATACAGGTTGTAGTAACGGAACCATGCCCCAAGTGCCAGAATAGCGATGAGGATCGCCAACGGCGCAAGCCTGCGCAGCCGGGATGGCGTGTGGTCTTCTGGTTGGAGGGAAAGCGCCTCGCCGTCAGGGGCGTCCGACCTGGATTCAGGCGATTGGTTCTTCGGCTGCATCCAGGCTACCCACCAGCCGATGATGCTGGCGACCCACAGGATGACACCTGGGACACGGTAGAGGTTGCCCCAACTGAACGCGAACGTGCCTGCCCCGAATGCCAGAGATATGCAGGCTAATACGACTTGCCATGTTTCGGGGGTTCCGGTTGCGTGTTGCCTATCCGCCCAACGCCTGGGTTGCGCAGGGACTACGCCGAGTATCGCGCAACCACACGCAACTGCGTAGGCCACCACAGCGGGGACGGTGTTCCCATCTGCCAAAATAAACTGAGCGCCGATGCCGATTACGATTGACGCGATGAGCAAGAGTGCTTTGTAAATGCTAAAATCGCGTTTCAATGAATCAACCTGGAAGCTTGCCATATCACGCACCATATTATTCCGAAACGGTAAAAAGCGAGTTCGCACCAACCAAACCTCGTGATTATCTATGGAATCAGTTGGCCGAACTGCCCTATTTTCGCGCTTTATTGCGCGCTGTCGAATCGCGCTTTTATGAGCGCTTGCCTGTGGTTGCGCCGGTGCTGGACCTGGGGTCTGGCGATGGTAGCTTTGCGGCGCAGACATTTGAACGTCCATTGGATGCAGGGCTGGACCCATGGTGGCCGCCGACGCTGGAGGCGCGCAGGCAGGGTGCGCACGAGTTGCTTTCATTGGCCGACGGTTCCAAGATGCCTTTTGCAGATGCGTCGTTTCAGACGGTGGTGAGCAATTCCGTTTTGGAGCATATCCCCGACCTGGACCCGGTCATCGCCGAAGCCTATCGCGTCTTAAGGCCGGGCGGATACCTGTTGTTTTGTTCGCCGTCGGATCACTTCACCGATTGGCTGATTGGCGCAAAGATATTTGGTGATGCCTACCGGCGTTGGTTCAATCGCATTTCGCGCCACCAGCATTGTGATAGCCCGGCAACCTGGCAAGCGCGGCTCGAACGGGCCGGGTTTCGCGTGGACAAGATCTGGTATTACTTTTCGCCACACGCGCTACAAACGCTTGAATTGGGGCACTACTTTGGCGCACCCAACCTGGCGTGGAAGAAGCTGTTTGGGCGTTGGGTGTTGTTCCCATCATACGCGAATCCCTATCTGCGCTTCTTGGAAACGACGCTGCGCCCCATCTATGATGAGCCGCTTGGCGAGACGGGGGCCTACTTGTTTGGAGTTGCGCACAAGCGGGCGATCGGCGCGTAGGTGCGCCGATGAGCCTCTGAGACCCCTAACTGCTTGAGCGCTTGTTGATGTGCCCGCGTGCCGTATCCTTTATGGCGGGCGAACCCATAGCCGGGCAGTTGGGTATCCAGGCGACGCATGTAGGCATCCCGCTCTGTCTTGGCGAGGATGGAGGCCGCGGCCACGGAGAGGCTGATCGAATCGGCGAAGTAGAAAACATCCTGAGTGAGTGGCACATCCGGCAAACGTAGTGCGTCGATCACCAGCGCGTTGGGGAATGGCTGCAGGCCCTTTAGCGCGCGCGTCATGGCCAGGCGAGTTGCCGGCACGATACCTATCGCATCGATCTCTTCGCGCGTCGCGCTGCCAATGGCGTAGGCCAATGCCACGCCTTCGATCTTGGCTCTGTAAACTTCGCGTTGGTGGGGCGTGAGTCGCTTCGAGTCGTTGACACCATATAACATCTGCATGCAGGCTTGGGTGAGGGGAAGTATGACGGCGCCTGCCATTACCGGACCTGCCCATGCGCCACGCCCAGCTTCGTCGATGCCGGCAACGTACTGGTGACCTGCCTTTAGCAGCGCGTTTTCATGCTGAAAAGTGGGAGGCGCGTGCTGATGGGAGGGTGACATGTCAGCGCCCTGCCTGCTGAGCGTTTGTAGGGCGCGGATGATCGTAGAGGCCGGCTTGTCCATTCTGACGCACGCGCCATACTTCGCGCAACATCTTGAGCGAGTCGGAGATCGGGCTGACACGACTATTGGCGCGGTAGTACCACTGGATTGGAACTTCCAGGATGAGATAGCCGTGCCGCCTGGCGATGTACAGGATTTCCACGTCGAATGCCCAGCCGCTCATCGTTTGGGTGCGAAACACATCTTGTGCGGCGTTATATTCGAAGCATTTGTAGCCACACTGCGTGTCCTGGAAACCTTTTAGCGCCAGTAGCTGGGTGATCCACGAGAAAACGCGCCCCATAGCATGCCGATAAAACGGCTCGCCGAATCGACGCGCCCCGGCTACTTCGCGCGAACCGATCGCGACGCCATAGTTATCCAATTGGGGCGGGAGGAACTTGGGTAGCTCGGTCATCGGCATTGCAAGGTCGGCATCGCAAATGAACAGGTATTGCCCGTGGCCGGCCAACATCCCTGCTTGTACGGCGGCGCCCTTCCCGCGGCGCTCCTCGCGCAGGACGTGCAAGTAGGGGTGATCTGTGGCGAACCTGGATGCAATTTCGTTGGTCTTATCAGTGCTTGCATTATCAACGACAATAACCTCAGGCGCTATTCGCTGGCCTTCCGGGGTTGCGACGAATTCGGCAAGTGCCTGCAACGTGATCGGTAGACGCGTTTCCTCGTTCCAGGCGGGGATGATGATACTGACTAATGGCCTCATGGTTAGCGTGCTATTTTAAGCGTGACTTTAGAACGGCCCAGTATGCGCGGATGCGCTCCTGGCGCAGGGTGCGTTTATGGCCGACGAGCCACTTGACGCTTTCCAAAAGTAACTGGTAGGCGAACATATCCAGCAATGCGAGGCGCAAGATGGTAGCGCGCAGCCTGCCATGGTGCTTGCGGAAATAATGCACCTTGCTGGTGTTGAAGTAGATCATGCGCTTGGCAGACACCTGTGCACTACTGCGCCCTTCGTAGTGGACGATTTTGGCTGCTGGAAGGTGCACCACTTGCCAGCCCGCTCCTTTGATGCGCTTGCACCAATCCACTTCCTCGGAATACATGAAGAATGTCTGTGTGTCGAGCAACCCACACTGCCGGTAGGCGCTACAACGCACCAACATCGCTGCACCATACACCCAGTCCACCTGGCAGGTGAGTTGATCGTCCACGTCTCGCATGTAGAAGCTGTCCAGCAGCTTGCGCGGCGCGTAGGGTTGCAACCAGGTGCTCTCGAAGAGGGCGGATGTGAGGGTTGGAAAGCGGCGGCGCGATGATTGGATCGATCCATCGGGGTATAGAAGCTGTGGGCCGATCAACCCCACCTGCGGATGCGCATCGGCGTAAGCCAACATCGCGTCGAGTGCGCCGGGATGGACTTCCGTATCGGGGTTGAGTAGCAGCACATAGGATGTGCCGGGGGCGGCAGGGCCCAACCATTCCTCGGCAGCGCAGATGCCGTCGTTGTTGCCGCCCGTGAACCCGCGATTCGTGTCATTGACGATGAGTTGCACCATCGGGAACTCAGCGTGCACCATGTCTGCGCTACCGTCGCTGGAGGCATTATCGACCACAATAATGCGCTGGGCGTGACTTGTAGCCGGATTCCGTTGCAGCGAATCCAAGCAGGCCCGAAGTAGATCACGGACGTTCCACGAGACGATGATGATCGCAAGCATATCGAAATGAAAGCGTCAGTTTTGTGTGAGGGAACTCGGTGCTAGCGAGTTCGATCCAGTATGTAATCCGCCAGACTCAGGAGCGCCGAGTAATAGGGTGTGGGTTCGAACCCAACCAGGGCCTGTTTCGCCTGGAGAATTAGCATTTCCGCTTCTTTATGGGCACAAGCGATTGCATCGGATTCGCGAATCCGTTTGACGAGCCGATCATAGGTATCAGGGGAACATTCGCCGCGTAATGCACATTCGATTTCGTCGTCACGTGCGTGTGCTTTTTGGTAACAAATGGTGGGCAGGGTAATGAGTCCATTACGCAAATCGCTCCCGACCGGCTTTCCAATGCTCGCCTGCTCTCCAGTGAAGTCGAGAATGTCGTCCATAATCTGAAACGCCAGCCCGAAGTTGCGCCCAAACTCGCCTAATGCGGTGATTTGCGCTTCATCGGCACCGCCAATCACGCCGGCGGCGGTGGTGCTGAGCACGAACATGGAGGCCGTTTTGGCGTAGATGCGCGCGTAATAGTCATCGTGCGTGCTGCGCAATGTCCAGTTGGTGAATTGCTGGCGCAATTCTCCCGCCACGATGGTGCCCAGCGTTTCGGAAAAGATGCGGATGAC
>DAOUFG010000061.1:0-21464 GCA_034430115.1 Thermoflexales bacterium
ATCGAGCACGAAGCCCACCCCGCCCAGCAAACAACACACGCCGTTGATGAGAAACACGACCTGGATGAACTTCTCCAACCCTCGGCCGGCAAAGAGCGGGGCAACCAGCACAGACGACAGGCCGAAGAAAAGCGTCCACCCCAGCATGTTGATCGCCGACATGGCCGAGATCGGGTTGGCCTGCACAAACTGATCCAGCCCCGCCGCTTGACCGCTGGCAACTGCCAGGCGCACAGTGCTGAGTTGCACGAAATAGTGCATGCTGATCAACCCTGCGAAGAGGACGCCCATCAGTAGTGCTGCTCGCGCAAACGGTTTCTCTTGTGCGCCAGCCTGGTCATAGAGGCTGCTGAGCAACACCACGTAGCATGGCGCGAAGAAGAGCATCATCAGTTGCGCCACCGATTTAAAAGGTTGGCTGGCCGGGTTGCTATAGGCCAGGTAGTCCTGCATGGTGGTCCAATGGAAGATGGGCGGCATGGTGAATGCAACCATGAAACAAACGGTGAAGACGAGAAAGGTCGCCAGACATAGCAGGGCGGACCAAAACCCTAGCGTGAGCGATGTGCGATTCAGATCGGTCGAAGCGTCGTTCATGGCGTGCCTCCGATTTTGAACAATGTACGGGCAATTCAAGGTTCGCAAACTACCCGGCTCATGATAAACCACTGGGCCTGCCCTCAGACCCGGGTCAATCATCGTTGATCGCTCAGTAATAACACATCGGTTTTTGAAAACTGGCGGAACCCTTTATCAAAGGTGACAAAGCACATTCCAGAAAGTTCTGCAAACGCAGCCAGGTAGGCGTCCATCCACAACTTGGGCGACATCTTGTCAATCGCCGCGATAGCCAGCCATCGATTTTCCAAACCAGGTGGCTCAGCAGAGAATGACACGCGCTCATCTTTCAACATTGCGCGTTGAATGGAGAGTGCCTTCAAATTCGTTAACGTATACGGGCGCATAAACTCATCAGTGGTCAACAATCGGAGGAACGAGTTCTGCGTCACACGGCAGAAAGATGCCACATGGCCCTCCGGCAATTCTTCAAACCATTTCAACGCGACAGGATGATGCGGGTGGCCGGACATCACCAATGCAACAAACACATTACTATCACATAGATACTTCACGGCGCGACTTATCCTCCGAAGACTCCAACCGCGTAGCAGCATCATCCGGAATTTTGAGCGTGCCCGGCTTGCCAGACTCAACGAGCGGAAATTTGAGACGCTTATGCACAGGCTTTGCACCTTCACCCTTAAGCACCAATCGCAGCCCTTCGGCCACCAGATCCTTGATCTTCGTGCCGCGCGTTGCGGCGGCGATTTTCGCCTCTCGATAGAGGTCGTCGGGTATCTCAATTGTAGCTTTCATACAAACAAGCTTACCAGCTAACCAGCTTGCCGTCAATCATCACCACGTCTCCGCGAAAAATCGAAAGGCGAGAGGATATTAGAGGAAAACATCTTTCGGCAGCACGCCCACCACGGCAATGTCGTTGTCGCGGGTCGCAGTGTCATTGGGCACGAACCCGCGCAGGCCATACAGCGCGCAGTTGCGCACGTCGATGGCGCTGGCGACGATGCTGTTCGCCGCGTCAATCGACACGCCCGCCCGCGTGGCCACCACCTCACGCAAGGCGCGGTAAGCCTCTCGCACGGCATCGACATATTGCATGGCCGGCTGATCCGCTGATGCGGCGGTGCCCGAAACGCACAGCATGATTTCATCCGCCGTCTCCACCAGCGGCCAATCCACCAGCCAGCCCCGCGACCTCTCCACGCGGAGTTGCACCGCCGCCGCCACTTCAACCCCGGCAAAGGCCATCTCACCGGCGCCGATGTAGCCATGCACGTCGGCCAGGCAAAGGCCGGCGCCATCCACCTGGGCGCGCAGATGCACGATTGCGCCTTCGCCCGCCCAGGGGCAATCCTGGTGGCAGTGCTTGCCGCGCAGGTCGTTCACCAGCCGCCGCCAGCCTTTGAAGTCGGTGTAGGGGGAGTCGGGGGCAAGCGAACGCTGCGCGAGCGCCAGCAATTCCGCCGTGGGCGCAGGCAAGACGGCGAGGTTGCCTATCGCCGGCCGGGCTTTCAGCCTGAAGTGTTGCGGCCAATAGAAGCAGCCATCGCGATAATCCAGCATCACCGGCGGGCCCAACCCTTCAAAAAACGGGCCGCCATTGGGCGCTTCAAAAGGGCCGGCCATTGCGATGCGCTCGATGTGCAGCGCGATAGCGTCTCCGGCATGGATGCCATGGACGGCGATAGGCCCGTTGGCGGCGTTGAAGCGTTCGGTTTCGATGATGAAGGATTCGCCCAGCGCCACTTCGCCCAGGAACGCCGGCCAGGCGGCGTCCACGTCGTGCGTGTGGACGTGCGCGCGCGGGAATGTCTGCATCACCTTTTCTACCATGTCAGGGCTGGATGGCTTATGAGAGCGACCGGAGCCACATATGGCCCTCAGGATATAGCAAGAGCAGGTTATTCCTCAACCATTCTTTTTGTGTCGCATTTAACAATGGCAAACAGGCTTGAAAATCGAGCATTTCTTTAGGGCGCAGTCCTTTTGCCTTATAGAGCAACTGCACTTCCACCCGCAGGCATGGCAGACCATTACAAATGACGATCAAATCGTTACGTTGACAGAGGTCGCCTGTGGCTAAAGAGGATGCCTGTCATTGGGAATCGCCGATAAACCTCCCAGGTACGCGAGACCTGGGAGGTTCTCTTGGGGATTACTCCTTACAGCCCTTCTTCGGCATAGGCTTTTACGATCGTTTCGTTCACCTGCTGTGCGCCGGGGAGGTTCGCATTGCGATAGACATGCGGCGGCACGCCACGCGCTGTGAGCAACGCGCAGATTTCGGCTTCCATCGCCCACATAATGTAGACGAAGCTCAGGCCGGAACTGGCGCAGATTTCCTCCGCCATGCCGGGCACCTGCAACAATGTGTCGCCCACCGGGCCGCAGTCGTCGATCACCAGGTCGGCCACCTCGTAGAGTCGCTTGCCGCTGGGATGTACCGGCTGCAACGACTTCGAGTAATTCAGCGAGGTGATGGCCAGCACCGTCGCGCCGCGCGCCTTGGCGCCAATCGCCAGGCTGATCGGCATGCCGCGCGAGCCGGAGACGGAGTGGATCATCATCACGTCGCCAGGGGCGACTTTGCATTGATCGAGGATGAAGTCGATCGGCACGTCGCCTTTACGATAGGCCACGTAATCGAATTGTGACGCCTGCCCCGTCCGAAACGCCGGCAGCGGCGACTGATGGTGCACGTCCAGGTTGATCTTGATCGGGTTCAGGGCGATCATGCCGCCCGTGCGCCCGACAAATTCGTCACCCGTGTGCCCCTGGTCCAGGAAGTGCCAGATTTTCTTCGCCGCCAGCGCATCGGCAATCGCCGCCGCCGCGCGCTTGATGTTATCCAGTTGTGTATTGCGCACCGCCACCAGCACCTGGTCGGCGGCATCAAAGTAGTTTGTTGCATCCATCGCTTAATCTCCAGAGATCAGAGATTGGAGATTTGAGATTCGGAATATGAACCACGGATGACACGGATTTCACGGAAATAAAGATTAGCCTTCCGGCACTAAATCTGTGTCATCCGTGTAATCTGTGGTTGTATATTCATGAATCTCTAGTCTCCAATCCCTACTCATCCACGCCATTCTGTTTAATCACTTCCGCATACCAGCGCGCGCTCAGCTTGGGCGTGCGCTCCAGCGTGTCATAGTTCGTGCGCACGATGCCGAAGCGCGGCCCCATCCCCGAAGCCCACTCGAAGTTGTCCATCAGGCTCCAGATGAAGTAGCCCTTCACGTTCACGCCTTCCTGGATCGCCTTATGCAGTTCGATCAGGTGCTGGCGCAGGTAATTCACACGCTCGCGGTCTTCCACGTAATCGTCCAGGTCGGGCACGTCGGGCACGGCACAACCGTTCTCGGTAATGTAGATCGGCAACTGGCCCACCACATCCTTCACCCGCAACAGCACGTTGCGGATGCCAGAAGGGTAGAAACCCCAGCCTACATCGGTGTAGCCCATGGAAGGGAGCGTCTTCTGGCGCTGCTCGGCCTTCAACAGCCCGCCACCGACGGAATAACTCACCGCGCTGGTGAAGTAATAGTTCATGCCCAGGAAATCCAGCGGCTGATGGATCGTCGCCAGGTCGCCGTCCTGCACCTGCGGCGCAATCGGCCCCAGCCACTCCATCAGGTAGGCCGGGTAATGCCCCTGGAAGATAGGCTCAAAGAAGATGCCCTGCGCGCTCTCCAGCGAACGCTGCCAGGCCAGGCAATCCGCTTCCGAGTCGGAGCCGGGAACCAGGTTATGCAGGTCCAACACAATGCCGATCTTGCCCTTGTAGCCGCCCTGGCGGAATACCTGCACCGCTTTGCCATGCGCCAGGTTTAGATGGTGCGCCGCCTGATAACCCAGCGACTGATCGCACAACCCCGGCGCAAAGACGCCTGAGCCATATCCCACCAGCGAGGCGACCACCGGTTCGTTGTGCGTGGCCCACATCGCCACACGATCTCCCAGGCGGTCGAAGACGACGCGGGCGTAGTCGGCGAACCAATCGGCGCAATCGCGGTTGGGCCAGCCGCCGCGCTCTTGCAATGCCTGGGGTAGGTCCCAGTGGTTGAGCGTGACGTTGGCAATGATGCCGGCCTTGCCCAGTTCGTCCACCAGCCGGTCGTAAAAATCCAGTCCCTTGGCGTTCACCGGCCCGGTGCCGGTGGGGATGACGCGCGACCAGGCGACGGAGAAACGATAGCCCTTCAGACCCAGCGATTTCATCAGCGCTACGTCCTGTGGCATATGATGGTAATGATCACACGCCACGTCGCCCGTGTCGCCATTGGCAATCCGGCCAGGCGTATGCGCGAAGTGATCCCACACGCTTTCGCCTTTGCCATCCTCATTCCATGCGCCTTCCACCTGGTATGCGGCGGTGGATGCGCCCCACACGAAGCCATCGGGGAATTGTCTGATGAGCATGTTATCTCCCTATATATAAAAGATAGCCCAACTCACGTTATATCAGGTCGTACTTTCGCCCGCCATCCAGCAGGTTTTGCCGCACCTGGGGCGCAGAGACGTCCACCCCCACCGCGCGCAATGCCAGCGCGGCGGCACCGATCACCGTGCATCTGAAAGGGGGCAATAGCTCCGCGCGCGGCACGCAGGCCAGCAACTCCGCGCGCAACGGCTCGGTGATGACGGCACCGGCACGGAAACAGCCGCCATAGAGCTGAACCAGCACCGGCGCCTGTTGCATGTCCAACATCCGAATGACCGCCAGGGTCTGGAAGGCTAATTCATGCGCGGCGGCCTTGAATAGCTCGCGCGCAAACGGATCGCCGGCGTTCGCCAGGCGCATGACATGGGGCGTAACCGCCGCGATTTCATCGCGCGTCATGGGGTGTACGCCACCGCCGTAGACGCGATTGATCAGGATGCCAAGGTCCGGCAAGTTCAGCGCCGTCGATAGCTCGCGCGCAAAATGATCGAACGGGCGCCGGCCATCGAACGCCTCCACCAGGCGGGTGAGCGCGCGCACGCCCACCCAATAGGCGCTACCTTCATCGCCCACGATGGAGCCTGCGCCGCCGACGTGCTTTGTGGTGCCATTAGGGCCCCAGCCCGTCACGAGCGAGCCGGTGCCGGAGACGACCACTACATCCGGCACGCGACCGTATAACACCTCACTCGCGGCACGCGCAGGAAGCGATTCACCAATCCACTGGATGCGATCCAGCGGCAACGCATACGCCTGTGCGACGGCGCGCATGCTGGCACCATCACAGCTCATCGAGCCAACCACATAGTGGAGCGTTTTCACATCGGGGGCGGAATCCAGCGCGCCGTGCAATGCGTCATAGACGGAGCGCTCAAAGCCATCCTGGCTGATAAAGTTGCGGTTCACACCACCACCGCGCCCACGACCCAGGATGGCGCCATCCTCACGCGCCAGCACACACTCCGTCTTCGTTCCGCCACCGTCTAATCCCAATACAAACATTTTGGATTTTGGATTCTTGATTTTCGATTTTAGAATGCGCAATTGCCGAGTCCTGCAACAGGCCATGCAAGATTCGGCAATCGGAAATCCAAAATCTAAAATTTCTAGTAGCCGCGTTCGGCGTATTGCTGCTCCACGCCCTTCACCGAATCCGTCCCGCCGGGGAGGTTCACACTGCGATAGACGGTGGGCGGCATGCCCGCGGCGACCATGCGCTCGATGATGCCGGCCGAGACACTCCACAGCATGATCGCGCCCAGGACGCCGGAAGACGGCAACGCCTTGTGCTCCACGCCTGGAATATCCAACATCGCGTCGCCATATTCGGTGGGGTGATCCAGCACCAGATCCACCGCTTCAAACAGGCGCTTGCCACTGGGGTGTTCGGACTTAAGCTGCGACGAGTGCGCCACGGCGGTGAGCCCGATGGAGGTCACGCCCATCTCGCGGGCCTGCAATGCCAGTTCCACCTGCGGGGCCGTGCGCCCACTCACCGAGCCGATGATGATCACATCGCCGGGGCGCACGTTGCTGGCGCGCAGGGCGTAGGGGATGAAGCCCAATTGCGGGCCGTTGGGGTTCGGCTGGGTGGCGCGATACTTGTTGGGGTTATCGATATTCATGCTCAGGTTCAAGCGGCTGAACGCCACCAACCCGCCCGCGCGCCCGATCAACTCCGCCGACACCATATGCCCCGTGTCGTGAACGTGCACCACGTTCTTTGCCATCAAACACTTCGCGCAAATATCGGCAGCCTGCTCAATCTGGCTCATGCGCGTCGCCTGCAACTTGGCGATGCGCGCCTGTATCTCGTTTAAGTACGTCTCAATTAGCGACATATTTCCTCCAAAGTTGATGCCTATTGAACCGCAAAGAGGCAAAGAACGCAAAGAGGAAGAGGATTCACACAAAGCAACTAAGAACCCTCTTTGTCAGACTTTGTTGCTTCGTTGCTTTGTGTTACGCCCTATTGTGGCGGGGAAGCGCGTTATCCCTTCAGCGCGCCCACCGTCAACCCGGCTTCGATGCGGTCATGGAAGATGATATACACCACGAGTGTGGGGATGGTCACCAGCGTCACCGCGGCAAACAGGCCGCTCCAATCGCTCTGATAGAACTGCTGGCCATAGAGGTAATACAACCCCTGCGACAGGACGTAGCGCGATTGGGTCTCATCCAGCCCCACGTTGCTCATCAACACGTTGGGCAAAATGAACTGGTTCCACTGGCCCAGGAAGTTAAAAATGCCCACCGACACGAGCGCCGGCGAGGCCAGCGGCAACATCACGTTGAAGAAGATGCGGTAGTGGCTGGCGCCGTCCATCATCGCCGCCTCGGCCAGCTCACCGGGCAGAGTCTTAAAAAAGCCGGTCAGGAAGAACACCGTGAACGGCAACGAAAACGCGACGTAGACGATGATCAGCCCGTGGAAGGTATTCAACAGCCCACTGTATTGCATCACAAAGTAGAGCGGCACCAGCGCCAGGAAGATGGGAAACATCATTCCGCTCAGGAACAGGTAAAACACCAGGTTCTTGCCGCGAAATTCAAAGCGCGCCAGCACATAGGCCACCATCGACGATAACAGCAGCGTCAACGCAATCGCCGGCACGATGACCAATATCGTATTGCCAAAGAAGAGGCCCAGCTTGGCCTTCGTCCAGGCGCGCGCGAAGTTATCCCACTGCAACGCGCCGGGCAACGCCCACGGGCTGAAGAAGATTTCCTGGTCCGTCTTGAACGAACTGACGGTGGACCACAACATCGGGAAGATCACCATGAAGGACCAGAAAATGAGGATGATATAGATCGGCAGCTTGGCAATGCTGAAACGAGGCAACTTGAAGGGCTTGCGAGTCAGACTTGGGGTCGCCATGGCATCCTCCTTAGGTTAAAACTCCAATGTTTCACGCTGTGTAAAACGCAAGCTCAAGATGGACAGGATCAGGATGATGAGCATCAGCACCACCGCCATCGCGGTGGCAAAGCCCCATTCCCCGTTCGTAAACGCAGCTTCCACCATGTAGCGTGGCACCACGTCGGCGGCGCGGCTGGGGCCGCCGGAACCGTTGGTCATGATCATGACGATGGCATACATATCCATCGCACCGAGCGCCAGGAAGACGATGGCCGTGCGAATGGCCTCCCACAACATCGGGACGGTGATCTGGGTAAACATGACGAACGAATTAGCGCCGTCCAACCGGGCGGCCTCGTAGAAGTGCGGCGGGATGCTCTCCATGCCGGTGATGAACAACACCATGTAGAACCCAACCGCCTGCCAGACGGTGACGGCCAGGATGCAGCCATAGACGGTGGACGTATCGCCCAGCCAGGGGAAGTTCACCAGCGACTGGATGCCCAGGATGCCCATCAAGCCGTTCAACATGCCGATGGTCGGGTGATAGACGAAGCTCCACAACACCCCGACGATGATGGCCGACATGACCTGAGGGAAGAAAAATGCGACGCGGAAAAAGCCGCCGCCACGAATCCCCTGCGTGAACAGGAAGGCAAATAGCAGCGCGATTGTAATGATCACCGGTGGCAGCACCACCAGCGCGATGCCGTTGTGCGCGAGCGCGTTCCAAAAGTTGGTGTCATTAAATAGCTTGACGAAGTTATTGACCCCGTTGAACGTGATGTTCATCGACAACCCACGCCACTTGGTGAAGGCCACCGCCATGGACGTGACGTAGGGCACCGCGACAAAGATCACGTAAATCACCACCGGCACGAACAGGAATGAGAAGATAAACGTCCTTTGTCCGTATTTCACGAGCTACCTCTCGGCGTAATGCCTATCTCGCAGAAGGTTGCAGGGCATGTGACGTGCACACGCCCTGCAACCTTAAGCCTTTTGAATGGGCGGGCGACAGAATCAGGCTCGCCGCCCGTTCGAACGACGCTTGCCTACCGACCTTCCTTACCTACATGGTGTGCTTTTGCTTAGGAATGTCGGGGTCCTTGGCCACGTCATCGGCAACCTTCTGCATCGTATCCAGGAAGTCGGCCGGCTTGAGCTTGCCGGTGAGCAGTTCGCCGGTGTGCAGTTCCAGCTCCGTCTCGATCTTGGAGTAGTAGTTGCCCACTTCCAGGTCGATGATCGCGCCCTTGGCAGCATCCACGACGGCCAGGGCCGACTTCATGCCGTCGCTGATCTTGGCGCCTTCGGTCGCGCCGGCGACGGGCATCATCGAGCTGACGTTCTCGGCAAACCACTTGGCGGAAGACTTGGAGAGGATGCAGCGCAGATATTCCATGCCGCCCTTGGTGTTCTTGGCCTTGGCCGGCACGACGTAGGTCTCGCCGCCGTTGGCGAAGATGCCGTTCTGATCGCCCTTACCATCCTTAAAGCCCGGCACGCCGTTCATCACCATGTTGAAGTCCGCCGGCGTGACGGTCTTCATTTCGTTCTCCAGCCAGGTGCCGCAGGGGATGAACACGGCCTTGTTCTTCAGCCATTCCGCCTGCGACTCGGTGTGGGTCAGGCCAGCGGTGCCGGCCATGATATAGCCCTTGTCGTATAGCGCGTACATCTGCTCGGTAGCCTGCACGGCCGCCGGGTCCTTCCACGCGTCCGGCTCCAGGTTGTCGATCTTCAGCAGCACGTCGTTGCCGCCGGCCTTGTAGAGCAACTGATTCCACACGATGCCGCACATGTAATAGGGGTACTTGCCCTGGTAAGTCCACGGCGCATACTTGCCGTCCTTCTTAATCTGCTCACAGAAAGCCAGCATGTCATCCCAGGTTTCGGGGTACTTCCAGCCCTCCTTATCGGCCAGCGTCTTTGACCACCAGATGCCCGAGACGGTGTAGGCGATGTTTACACCATATTGCTTGCCGTTGAACTGGGCACCACCCACCTGCGAACCGGCAAAAAGCGTGTCCTTGAATTTCTTGCCGGGTGTATCCAGCGCAGGGGCCTCGAACAACTCGGTCAATTCCAACAACTGGCCATCATTGACCAGGTCCACCGTCTTGAACATGCCGGCGCCGGAGTTGTCAATCACATCCGGGGGATTGCCGCCGACAAAGCGCGGCTGCAACGACTCTTGCACCTTCTGCAATGGCGTCACGTTGACTTTCAAGCCGGGGTGAACCATCTCCTCGATCTTGGCGGCATAACGAATATAGTCGTCACCAAAGCCACCTGAGAAGAATTGGCCATCCACTGGGACGCTGACGTCCAGCTTGAAGGGGTCCATCGCATCGGCTGAGACTTCAAAAGGCAGGTCCAGCTTGGCGGGAGCGGCCCCGGCTGAGGTCGCTTCTGGGGCGGCTGTTGCGGCGGGCGCCGAGGTTGCCTCTGGGGCGGCTGTGGTCGCCGTGCTGCCGCATGCAACGAGCGCAACGTTTACTGCTGCTGCACCACCGAGGAGCGTGGTGGTCTTCATGAAGGTCCGACGGGTCAGGCGTTTCCGATCTAACATGACTGTTCTCCTGTTTGAATGAACGCATCACTGAATACGGAAATGAACCGCGAGATGGGACTCACTTAGAGGAAAAGGGTGGGCTAATTGTCACCTCCTTGACAATAATGGGCACGGTGCTTGTCACACCGTCTTTGACCGCTACGCTTTCGCCACACTGGGTGCTACGGCGCATGGACTATTTTACTGCTAATACAGGCAGTTTTGCAATCGAACTAATCCAATGAATACTGCCACGCCGCCGGTATTATGTTTATGTGGCGATCTGTTAACCCACAGCGCGCTATGCGTGCTGATGTAGACTGACAGCCAGGAGGCAAACATGAATATTGATTTGATGTGTGGTGCGGGCAAGGCGGAGATCAGCTTACCCATTGGCACGCCGATGGGTGGTTATGCGAACCGGACTTCCCCGTGCCAGGGCGTGCTGGACCCGCTCTCGGCACGCGCACTGCTGCTTCGCACGGAGCAGCAGGCCTGCCTGGTGCTTACGCTGGATGCGTTGACGATCAGCGCGGTGCACGCACGCGAACTGGCCGATGTGGCAGCCCAGTCCTCCGGCGGAATCCTAAATCCCGCTTATGTACGGGTCGTCTGTTCGCATACTCATAGCGGGGCCGACCTATCGGGCATGTTTGGCGACGCAGGGCAGATTGCGCAATATTTTGAACTGGTGCGCAACGGCACGCGCGACGCGACGCGCCAGGCGGCCCAAACGCTCGCTCCCGCGCACGTTCGGCAAGGGGCGACCAATTTCCCCATCGGCAAAAACCGCCGTCTGCGCCCAGGGCACGCGCGCGTCTCGGACCTGGAACGCGCGCAGGGCGAACAGATCGACCACACCCTGACGGTGCTGCGCTTTGAGCAGCCCGAGACGGGCGCGCCGATCGCTACGTTGTTCCATACCGCCTGTCACCCGGTATGCCTGGGGCCGGAGAACGTGCGCGCCTCGGGCGATTTTGCGGGCATCGCCGCCCAAACCATCGAGCAGCAAACCGGCGCTCCAGCGTTGTTCATGAACGGCGCGTGCGGGAACGTCACACCCATCATCGGGCGCGGATCCTCCTATGCCGCCACGCGCGAACTGGGCCAATCGGTGGCACGCACGGCGCTGGACGTCATTTCACAAAGCGCAGCTCAAAAGCCCGGCGAATCAGAAACGCTAAGCATGTCCGCCCCGTTCATCGCTCAACTGCCGTTGGGGTGCCATTACCAGACGGCGGATGAAATCGACCAGGCGGCTGCGCGGCTGTTGAGCCTGGACACCGGTTTTCTGGGCTGGGAAGATGTGGTGCGACGCTGGCAATCGCACATGCAACGCCAATTGGCAGACGGAAGCATCGCCCGCAGCGTGCCGGCCCAGCTCAGCGCGCTGCGGATCGGTGGATTGATCTTCGTTTTCCTGGGCGCTGAAGCGTTCAACGAATATCAACGCTGGCAGCCAGGCCACGTGCGGCTGGTGGGATACACGGACGCCGAAGGGTGTTACATCCCCACCGCCGCGGCCATCGCCGGCGGCGGTTACGAAGTGGAGAGTGCCCCTGTGTTCTATGGCCTACCCTGCGCGCCGGGGCCAGCGGCTGAAAAAGCGTTCCTGGCGGCCATCGACGCGGCCTACCGCTGAGGGGTGTTTCTACCGCGATCGCGCGCCGCTCATCACCAGTTCAAAATTCTGTGGTAAAAGTCAGTAAGTGGTGACGCGCCCCGCGCGAATTCAATCCGCAACAATCAAATCGTGCGCGAGACGCTGGGCAGGTTATGCAGAAACAAACGATAGATGCAAAACAATCCACCGCCTCCGTGCGGCGCGCCGTCCGCCTGGGGCGACTGTTCAAAACACTTCGTAACCTCATCGCGATTCTGATCGTTCTCGCCATCCTCATCATGGCCTTCGCCACGTTGGATAACGCGCTGGCACCGGCGGTGCAACTGGCCCACGCCGCCGACGGCCCGGCCGCACTGTCGGTCGTGCGCGCCTTTGAATATGACGCCAGAGCCAACGTCCTTTATGCCGGCTCAAACGCCGGGGTGTTCATCTCCACGGATGACGGGTTGAACTGGTTCCCCGCCAGCGAAGGGCTGCCCAGCATGGACATCCAGAGCCTGTTGTTTGACCGCAGAACCGGGGATTTGTATGCAATCGTGTTTGGCTCGGGGCTTTATCGGCTGAGCAGCGGCTCACACACCTGGGTGGGCGCAGGCGGCTTCAACGGCTCGGCGCTACTTTCACTGGATATCAACCAGCGCACGGGGACCATCTATGCCGGGCTAATCGACTATGGCATGTACATCTCTCCCGACGACGGCTATAGCTGGCAGACAATCGGGATGGCGCTATCAAACATCACCCCCTACGATCTGCTCGCGGGGCCGCAGCCGGGCGAAGTGTTCGTCGCATCGAACGACGGCATTTATCACTCCACTGAAGTGACCAGCACCTGGAATCATCTCACCAGCAACATCACCACCACGGTGCTGGCGCGCGACCCGCGCTCAGGCATCATCTACGCCGGCACGGGGCAAGGCGTCCTGACGCTGACGCCCAGCCAGGATACCTACCTGGTGGACCTGACCGGCCTGACTGGGCCGGAGATACAATGCCTGCTCTTTGACGACCATACCGGCACCCTTTTTGCGTGCACGCCGGAAGGTATTTATCGCTCCACTGACGGGGCCGCCACATGGGAATCGGTGAACCAGGGGCTAGCCAGCTTACAGGTACACACCATTTACCAGAAGCCCTATACCCAGGAATTATTCGCCGGCACCGACAGCGGCATCTTCCGCTCCACGGACGGCGGCACAAGCTGGCA
Source organism: Thermoflexales bacterium (assembly GCA_034430115.1). Classification (GTDB taxonomy): domain Bacteria; phylum Chloroflexota; class Anaerolineae; order J036; family Brachytrichaceae; genus CAIXPS01. The sequence goes on from DAOUFG010000061.1 coordinate 13,278, forward strand.
CGCCGTGAAGACGCCCCCCTATGCGCGCTATGGGCAGGCCTTGCTGGTCAATCAGCCCGATAACACCCTGTATGCCGGCACGCTGGGAGGTGGCGTATTCCGATCCACCGATGGGGGCGCAAACTGGCAGCCCATCAACACCGGGCTGCGCAACACGGTGGTGCAGGCGCTGGGGATCGACCACGATACGAACCTGCTCTTTGCCGGCACGCGCAACGGCATCTATCGCAGCGACGCGAATACGATCAACTGGACGCTCGCCAGCCCGGTATTGGCGGGGCAAGAAATCGTGCAGATGGCCGTGGACGAGCGGCATGGCAACGTCTACGCCGTCACCAGCATGGGCGACGTATGGCGCTCGTCCAACGCCGGCACGGAATGGGGCGTGGTAGAGCCCTTGCGCGCCGAATTCGCGCGCACGGTCGCCGTCAGCTATTACGACAGCGCCGTTTACGTGGGCGCCTACCATGGCGGCGTATTAGCCTCAAATGACGCCGGGTACACCTGGGCGCAGATTCCTAATCGGGCCGATGCGCGCGACGTAGAAGCATTGACCGTGGACGAACGCAACGGCGCGCTATTCGTCGGCGCGCTCGATGGCACGCTCTATCGCGTGACTGACATCAACACCTCCGCCGTTTGGACGGAGCTTGGCGACGGCTTGCCCGGCAATATCGTGGCAATGGCAATGGACGAAAAAACAGGGGCCTTGCTTGCCGCGCCAGCGAACAACCTCTATCAACTCTGGCCGGATGAGATGGATTGGCTGCGCGCCAACCGGGGGATGCACCACACAAGCGTCATGGCACTCGGCGCACATCGCTCCGATGACATCCTCTATGCCGGTGTGATGGCCGGGGGCGTCTATCGCTCCATCGATAACGGCTCCAACTGGCAGCAGATCAGCAACGGGTTGACAGACATCGACATGCGCAGCGTCGCCGTCGATGACACGAGCGGGAAATTGCTGGTCAACGCCACCGGGCGCGGCATTTTTCAGTATGACCCGGAGCAACAATCCTGGAGCGTCTTGAACATCGGGCTGCAAACGCTATCGACCACCCAAAGCCTGGCGACCGATGCGGCCGGCAACATCGACCTGATGACTAGCGAAGGCGCCTTTCAGACATCCGACCCGGCTACGGGCTGGCAACCGCAACAGGCATGGTTGAGCGACCTGCCCAGTTGGTTCCTGCCACAGAACGCCTACGGTTACGCTGGGCGCTTGCCCGGCGGGGATATGTTGTGGGCCACGCGCGGTGGCGGCGCGGCCTGGGCTGCTGCGGCGGCCAACCTGGGGGTAATCAACGCGACCATCCGCGAGTTGCCAGACGGGCAAAGCCAGGTATATGCCGTATGGGGCGCAGAGCTGACCAGCACCGCCCCCAGCAATGGGCTGGGGCGCGTCCCACTGATCTGGTTACTGGTGCGCGCGTGGCTGTGGGTGACCTTCGCGCGGCTGAACCTGATCGCCCCCTGGTGGTGGGCCGTTCTCGCCGGCCTGGTCGCGTTGGGGTTCATCCTGTGGCTGATGAACCGGGCACGCTTCAGCCATCACTACAAGGTGCCGCTGGGAACGGTGATCTTCAACCCGCGCATGATCGCCAGCAAAGCCCAACCCGAGGCGCTGGAACGCGCATGGCCGCGCTGGGAACGCACCATCCAAAATAGCCTGTACAGTCACGGCAATGTGCAAGCGGCGGATTTGTTTGGCATCCCCGCGCCGTTCCGGCAGTATGCGATTGAGCACTATGCCGAGGCACACAGCAGCGAACATGGCATGACCATGCGGGGCAGCCGGCTGCACACCGCGGCGCGCACTTACATCCGCCAGTGGATGGATGCCTGGCGGGCTACCCGAGCCGACCTGCTGCGCGATGGGGCACACTGGCAAAATCGCAAGCAGGTCGGGAAGCTGGCCAACGCGTTGGCAGCCATGCTTGGCTTGCAGACGTTGCCGCCCATAGAGAACGACTCAGTCTCCGCATATGCGACAAAGGCGCTGCCGGAAGAGGCGGCCAGCGCGCCAAACGTCGCGTTGCTGTTCGTCGCCGATAACGAAGCGCTGGCACGAACGGCGCACAACATCGTCGCAGCGCTGGACAGCCTGAACATGCCCGGCGCACGCGGGCTGGTGATTTCACTCGGCAGGCCCGGACGCAACGTGGACGTCACCAACCAGGTGCGCAACGCTATCGCCGAGCTGGAGGAAACTCAGCGCACGCGCCTGAAGGTGCTGAGCAACGAGGACGTGATGCGGATTATGGCGACCGATGATCCCGCGCAGGCGGTGAAGGAGGCGCTTTAGGAGCCAGGGAGCATGGGAACTGTAGGAGCCGGGGCGAAACAGCGCATGGGAGCCAAGCTCTATCCGCGTACTCCCTTTCGCCTTCAGCCGATGATTGAATTGCCTACGAATAAACAAATTGCGCGGTTGCTCCCGCGCTCCGTTTCTCCCTCGCTCCCGCAGCTCCCCGGCGCCGCGGCTCTTACGGGTTCAGCGCCTGCTTCACCTCATCGTAGATGGGCAGCGGCTCCAGGCTGGGCGTGACGAAGGTGTAGTTATCGCGGTAGCCGTGCGCGGGCGCGGGCAACTTGAACACCCACATTGCCACACAGCGCACCCACGGCCAGTGCGCCTGCGCGTAGTCCCACGCGCCGAGGGTATATTGAATGCGCTGCGCAGGCGTCACGCCAAAGGCCCAGTTCACGTCGTCATTCCAACCCGCCTCGGTGATGAACACCGGCAAATCCCCGTCGCCATGCTGCTCCATCACGTCGTGTTCCAGTTCCGCACGGCGATAGTTGATCACGTCCGCCGCCGGCGTCGCCTCGGGCGGGTCCGTGCGCCCATAGGCATGAATGGCCCAGCCATCATAGGGGCGGCTGAGGATTTTCGATTTTGGGTTTTCGATTTTGGATTGTGCGGTTGGAGATTGGAGATTGGCGGTTAGCGATTGTCCCTGGGCGTCCGCCCCCAGCGCCTGGTACATCCCTTGCAGGTAGAGCAGGTCGTCCAGCCCCTGCGCGCTGCCGGCCGGCTCCAGCGTAGGCGCCAGCGCCCCGGCCAGGACGGTGACGCCGGGGTTGGCTTGCTTGATCGGCGCGTAGCTGACTTGCAATAGCGCCACGTAGCCCGCAGGGTCCACCGGGCGCATGCCCCACTCGCCGCTCAGGTTCGGCTCGTTCCAGATCACGATGTAATTGACACGGCCCTTAAAATGCGCGGCAAACGCCGCGGCGAACTCGGCAAAGTCGGCATAGTGTGCGCGGTCGAGATAGGTGAAGGTGGTCTGCTGTTCATCCCCCGCCGGGCGAGCCCAGTCGGGCACATAGCCCAGTCGGGCGATCACTTGCAACCCCTGGCGATTCGCGTGATCGATGATGCGCTCGGCCACCTGCCACTGATAGTTCCCCTTGCTGGGTTCCAGGTAAGCCCAGGGGAAGAACTCCACCACCCAGGGTGCGCCCATTTCTCGAATCATGCTCAGGCCACGCTGGATTTTCCACGTCTCGGCTTCGTCGATGAAACGCGTATGCACGCCGGCCAGTTCATTGCGCGTCACCACCGTCTGTTGCGGGCCAAGCGTCACCAGCACTTGCGGCGGCTGAACCAACATCAGCAGGCCCAGCAACGCCGCAACGCGCAGAATCAGCGAGAGCACACGACTGAGAGACATGGATGTACTGGTACTTATTTCATTCGGGCCGGTTCAGCACGCCCACGCACATGCCGTCGCTGATGGGAACCAGGAGCGACGTCAGGCGCGGGTCGGTAGCCATCCGATGATTGAACGCGCGCATCGCGCGGATGTAATCCGCATTCTCGGACGGGCTGGCCTGCCATACGTCGCCGCGCGCGGAAGCGTTATCGCCGATGATCAGGCCGCCTGGGCGCACCAGCCGCAAGGCATGATCCAGGTAAGCGACGTATTCATCCTTCACCGCATCCAGGAAAACCAGGTCGAATGGGGCCTCGTCCTCCAGCGTTTCGAGCAATTCCAGTGCCTTGCCCTGGCGCACCTCCACCTTTGCAGACAACCCGGCGCGTTCCACATTGTTCCGGATCACCTGCACGTGCAACGGGTTCAATTCCAGCGCGATCAGTCGCCCGCCGGCAGGCAGCGCGCGCGCCATCCAGATCGTGCTATAGCCAAATAGCGAGCCAATTTCAAGCACCTTTGTGGCATTAGCCGCCTTGATCAACACCTGCAGAAACTTGCCCTGTTCGGGTGAAATGTGAATCATCGGCACGCCCTGCCGTTCCGCCTGCGCGGGCATGCTGCGCAATAACTCATCTTCCGGTGCGAAATTCTCAACGATATAGTCAAACAATTGCTCTGTAATCGGAGCCCCTTTCATTGCTTTATCAACCTCATCTTTTCATCCGTCTAAAACTCTACGCCTTATATGCTCATGATACAGCGCCGCCCTGGCCGGTTCACAACTTGCTGCACTACGTGTACACATCTGGATCAACGAGGATGCCAGATCGGACGCATCCGTCCCGCTCACCTTACCCAGCACGACCCCGGAAAACTAATCAATTCGTTAGCCAAGTCACCACAAGTCCTCTCCAGCGGGAACCTTAAAAAAGGATTGCGCTTTTCGTATAAGTCTATTGACAATCAGCGAAGCGATCCTTACAATTCTGCACAACAATAGAACAAACGTTCTAGTTCCATCAGGGGGTGATCCAACTGCAACCGACTGCATCAACCGATGACGAAGGTTCACACCGAACCAAGACGAAAACACGCCCGGCAACGCGAACGCTTTTGATTCAATTTCTATATCGCCTTGCACCAACTGCGCTATGGCTCATCGAAAAAGTACGCGCCGCGCAAAGCACGCCGGCGCAGCCACAAACGACAACTTATTCGCCTCCCACTTCAGCGACGACGAGCTTGCCCGCATCATCGCCCAACTCAGTGACCCGGCCGCCCGATTGGATTCAGCCATCGAAGCCACCTACGTCCTGCTCGACCGAATCATCGGAAAGATAGACCCGCAGGGTGAAGACGCAGACGCATTCCTGAAGCTGGTGCGGGCACACAACGAAACCGCCGGGCGCATCGCCACGCTCTTGCGCTCGCGCCAGGTGCTGAACGGCGAAGGCGCCGATTCGCTCACCGGGCATATCGCCGCTGCGCTCGACCAGCTCGCCGAGCAATTACACGTGGAACTATGAAAACAAATGACTCTCGTTTGCTCAGCGCCATGCGGCGAATCACACGCCGCCCAGCGCGCCCGGGACCGCGCAGCGCCAATACCCCGCGCGACTGGCAACAGTTGATCGAGTCAGAGTTGGACGCGCTGAACCGGCGGCTCTCATCCATCGAAGCGCGCATGACGGTGGTCTTTTATCTGGTGGTCATCCTGACCATCACTACCATCGTCACAAATGCAAGTGCCGCCGAACAATTGATGCGCGGCGTCTTACAAATCAAGTGATGCTTGCCTTTGACATTGAAACGCAGATTGACCTGCGCCGCCCTAGCAGCCAGCGCCTGGCATGCGCCAGCCTGGTGGATGTGGACACCGGACGCCTGCGCCAGTACGACGAATCAACCGTGCTGGAGCTGATTGCCACACTGCTGGCCGAACGCATCGTGGGCTACAACATCATTTCCTTCGACCTGCGCGTGCTCGGCGATTACATCCGGCGCGACTTGACCACGCTGCCACAAGTGTTCGACATGTATCGCGACTTGCAGCAACGCAGCGGGCGCAACGACATCAGCCTGGATGAACTTGCCGCCGGCACGCTTGGGCGCGTGGAGCCTTCACATGGGGGCGATTTGTATGCGCTGGGGCAAATCAGACAGTTGCGCGAGGTCTCTGCCAATGGCACACGCGAAATCGCCGCGCTATATCGCTTTGGGCTGAATCACCAATTCGTGCGCTGGATCGATAGCACACGCGGACTCACGCACGAGATTGCATTGGACTGGCGCTAAGCGCCACACATACATTCATCATCTTCTCCAGGAGTCACTTAAATGAATGAGCATGAACCCGGCACCGAAAGTGCCAATCCTCTCACGACGGATGCAGGAACAACTACGCCGCCCGCTGAAGTGCCGGCCACCGGCACCCTTCGACAAGCTCAGGGCGATCATGGTGAGCCTGAACCACCCGAAGAAGGCGAGCAAACCGTGCCCCTGGCTCGCCTGCAAGGCGTACAGCGCGCCCTCAGCCAGGCCGAGCACGAGCGTGACGCCTTGCATAATGAATCCACCGCGCTCCGCCAGCAGCTCGATACCGCCAACGCCCGCGCCGCTCAGGAATACGCCGAACGGCTCCGCACTACCCAGCGTGATATCGTGCCCGACCTCATCCGAGGCGAGACGATTGAACAGGTTGACCAATCCTTAGCGAACTCGCGTCTAGCCTTCGCCGCTGCGCGCCAGGCTTACGCCCGGACGATCCCCACGCCAAGCGTGGGCAATCCTCCGCATTCGTTGACCCAGCCAAGCGCCCAGCAGCCGACTGGTAGCCCCGTGCAGCTCATCAGCTTTGGGTTGCGCCAACCACCCACCGACATTAACAGGTGAATTGTGAAACGTGAAACATGAAGGATCACGTTTCACGCATCACATTTCAAACGAGGTAACTCATGGCTCTTACCCTTACCGAATCCGCCAAGCTCAGCACCAACATGGTCTACAAGGGCGTCGTGCAGACCGCCTACACGCACTCCCAAATCCTGCGCTTCCTGCCCTTCATGCCCATCGCCGGCAACGCCTACCAGTACGCCCGTGAAAACGCCGCCTCCACCGCCAACGTCTACGACCCCGGCGACCCGATCGACGAATCGACGGCCACCTTCACCCCAATCACCACCGCCCTCAAGCGCATCATCGGCGACGCCGAAATCGACGAGTTCGCCCAGGTCACTAGAAGCGACCAGATGGATCAGACCGCCGTGCAACTCGCGCTCAAAGTCCGCGCCGTGGCCGAGAAGTTCGAGAGTTTGTTCATCATCGGCGACACCGGCTCTAGCGCCAAGCAGTTCGACGGCCTGCGCGTCCTGTGCACCGCCGGCGCCAGCAACCGCATCGGCTGCAACAACGACGCCGCCGCCGGCGCCACGCCCACCCTCGACGACATCGACCGCCTGATCGACCAGGTCAAAGGCCCGGTGGACTTGCTCATCATGTCGCAACGTTCCAAGCGCAAGTTGAAGGCGTTGTTCCGCGCAGCCGGCTCCAGCATGGAAAGCCATGCCGAGTTCGGCGTCCCGATCGACTACTACGCCGGCATCCCCATCGCGACAACGAATTTCATCGGCGACGCGCTGACGAAGGGCGGCAGCACCGATTGCAGCGAGATCTACGCGCTGTCACTCGCCGAGGGTTTCGGCGTGGTCGGCTTGCAGAACGAGAAGACGATGGTGACGTTGGAGCGGCCCGACACCGGCAACGTCCTGCTGCCCGGCCCGAACGTGATCCAGGTCGGCCCGATGGAGACCAAAGACGCCCAGAAGTGGCGCGTGCGTTGGTACTCCGCCATCGCCGCCTACAGCACGCGCGGCATCGCTTGCCTCGACGGCGTCCGCGCGTAAGTTAGCCCAAATCCTGCATCTATGCAGGTGTAAATGTGCCAGCCCACGCCGGCGCGCAATTGGCCGGCGTGGGCATCTCTCACAAAAGGAGGTGATTGGAGTAGCGGAGAGGCGCACGTTTGTACCCCCACACGTGCGCCTTTTCTATCGTTCTTTCCTTAGTGTCCTTTGTTTCTGGCGCAGTACTCTGCACATGTTGCTTTGTGTTTTCTAAAATCATGAACATTCCAACGATTGACACACTCACACCCGCGATGCTCGCAGCGATCGCCGGCGCCGTGGTTAGCCTCATTTTCCAGTTTGTCCCCGGCGCGTCCGATTGGTTCGCCCGCCTCATGCCCGCGCAGAAACAGCTTTTCATGCTGGGCGTCATGCTGGCTGTGGCCATCGTGATCAGCATCTACACCTTCGCTCAACAGGGCTTCACCTGGTCAGCCATGCTGACGCTGCTGCTCACCATCTACGCCGCTCTCACCGCCAACCAGGTCACCTACCAGTTCATCAAGACAGCGCATTGAGAGATTAGAGCGGGGAGCGAGATAACGCAAGGGAGATAAGGTATAACAAGCGGATGGCCTATTCCCAAGACTTACGTGAGCGAGTGGTGAAAGCAATCGAAC
>DAOUFG010000062.1:0-19061 GCA_034430115.1 Thermoflexales bacterium
CGATCAGGAATGTCAAAACTGTCGTGACGGAGATGAGGCCCAACGTCCAGGGCAGCGCTTCGCCGATCAACTGGTTGACCGTCTTGGGATAAGACATCAGCGAAACGCCCAGGTCTCCACGCAAGACACCACCCATGTAATCCACGTACTGTTCCCCCAGCGGCTTATCCAACCCGAACTTGATCTGGTAATTTTTGATGATGTTATCCAGGTCCTTGGGGGTGTAGCCCGTCGAGCGTGCAATCGCCATGAAGCGCTCACGGATGGGGTTGATGGTAGAAAGTCGTGGCAAGAGGAACAACAAGGTTGCCGCTGTCCAGACGACGAAGATCAGGAACAAAAACCGACGCAATAGATAACTTGCTCTCACTTAAGGTGCCTCCCTCAAAAGGGGGCGGCGATGAACCGCCCCCTTTTTCGTGCCTAGTCGATCAGCAACCGACCATTGGCTAGATCGTTTACTGAGCCGCCTTGAGGCCCAACACTAACAGCGGGAAGGTCCAGTGCCAGAATGCGCCGTTCAGATACGGGTTATCCTGGGTTGGCCAGTTGACCCAGTAGGTCTGGTTGTAGGGGATGCGGTGCAGCCACTGGATGATTGGCACATCGATCATGTCGGTCCAGTAAATCGTGATGGCCTGGTTGAACAGGTCTACGATCTTCGGGTCGCCCGGCGCAAGCGGGGCCATCGCATCGACGAGCTTGTCGAACTCGGGGTTCTTGTAGCGCGCATATGCGTTGTTGCCGGCGGTGGTGCCCAGCGGCTTGGCGTTCTTGCTGTGATACAGCAACAGCGTGGCGTAGGGGTCGATCACCGAGGCGCCATGGCCGAACATGTAGAAGCCGGCGGCGCCGTCAGCCATTTCGGTGCTGACGTTGTTGCTGAAGTCGATTGCCGACTCGAAGCCGCCCTTGCGCAGCATTTCCACCAACACGGGCACGATGTCCGCGTGAATGGACTCATAGCCCATGACCGTGCCGCTGATGCGCTTGCCGCTCTTATCCAGCCAGAAGCCATCACTGTCCTGCTTGTAACCGCCCTTCTCCATGCGCTCCTTTGACTTAGCCAGGTCAAACGTGCGCACGCCCAGTTTGTCGGCGATCGGCTGAGCGCCATCCAAGTACTTGTTCAGCGCCGGATATTGCGGATAGGGGAAGATCGTGGAAATCTTCGCGCCCAGGTAAACCACCTTGTCGATCGTGTCGCGGTCGATGCAGTAGTTCACAGCCCAACGCACGTTCGGGTCGGAGTATGGGTCGAGCTGCGTGTTGCACCACAGCGAGTTCGGCCACCAGTCACGATAGCCCAGCGGCTCATCTTTCCCGGTGTGGGTCGTGATCTTCGGGTTCTGCTGCACGGTGCTGCGGATGTTCGCGGCGCGCAAGTCCAGCGTGGCGTCCACTTCATTGTTCACCACACGCTGCGCGGCATTGTTCATATCCACCACCGGGATATAGAGCACGCGCTTGATATCGGGCAGCTTCTGGAAGCCGGTCTTGAAGCCCCACCAGTCTTCACGGATGTCATACACGTACTGCTCGGGGCTCTGCGTCACGTTGAACATGCCGCTGTGCGGGAAGGAGGAGTCCGTACCTTGCACAGTGGTGACGTCGTCGGCGTCCTTCAGCGCGTGCATCGGGAGCATCGGGAAGCCGGTATCGAACTTCTCGCTCAGGTATTCGAACTTGAAGCGTGGGGCGGGTTCCTTGAAGCTGATGACGACGGTCTGGTCATCGGGCGTCTCGACTGTCTTCACGCTGTCTGCGACGGCGCCATGATAGTCGATCTTCTCGTTCTTGGCATAAGTGTCAAGCGTGAACTTGACGTCGGCGGAGGTCAGAGCCTGACCATCGCTCCACTCAGTGCCCTTGCGCAGCTTGATCGTGAGCTGCGTGTAGTCCGAGTTGTACTCACTGCTCTCAGCCAGCCAGGGGATTTCCTTGTCCGCGAACACGGAATAGAAGAACAGCGGGTCCCACAGCAAGCACATACCTTCCTGGTGGTTCATACCAGCCACGGGGTTAATCAGCCCCATCGTAGTAAACTTACCACTGGTGCCACCATTGTTCACGATGAGCGTGCGGTTACGAGGAACATCGCCGGTTGTTGTGCTCGATGTGGTGCTGGAAGTCTCCGTTGCGGCGGCAGCGGCTGGTGTATCAGTCGCAGCGGCAGGGGCAACTGTCGCCGTGGCCTCAGGCATAGCTGTGTCTGTCGCTGCAGCGGGGGCAGAAGTAGCAGGAGCCGCGGTGGGCGCGGCTGTCGGTGTAGCGCCGCAGGCGGCGGCCAGCGTTCCGGCCCCGACGACTGCGGACAAGCGAAGCATCTCTCTACGTGTGAGCTTTTTCATCTTTCTCACTCCTTAACAAAAGGCTTTTGAACGATTGTGCGAACCAAGCTGTTGACACTGTCCGAAACGTTTTGGATATACAGGTAAATATCGACGCTGCATTACCTCCTTAGCGCTGTTTGCGCCCTATTCAGATTCATGCGCTTACACTCTCTCATCATGAGAGAGTTAGTCTTCAAAGAAACATCGAACACACCTACAGCTTAATCATCAAGGGTTCAGTCGATTGTCATCATCTGTTCTTAATGTTTCATCTGCGTGTATATTCAGATTACCTGCCTGCTCTGGAGAGATGAATTATTTGAAAGAGTTTATTAAACTCGAGTTTGCTTGGCTTGTTTTGGCTTCACTACAGATTGGCGCTCCATCAAGATGGGGTGAACCGTCAGGGTCATTCTTGCGGCGTCAGGATACTCTACCCGGTTCATGATCAACTGCACGGCTGCACGCCCCATCGCCACCGTATCAACGTGCATTGTTGTGAGTGGCGGCTTTGCACTACTTGCAAAATCCACATCATCGTAACCAATGACTGAAACGTCTTCTGGGATACGCTTGCCGAGATCCATCGCCGCGCTCATCGCGGCAATGGCAACTTTATCGTTCACGCCAAAAAGTGCAGTAATTTGAGGATTTTTGCGCAACAGGGTCTTGGTCGCTTCGTAACCGCTTTCGGTGTTGATGTTGAATTCCGCGATATAAGCCTGTGTGACATCTCGCTCGCGTAGCGCGCGGAGATATCCGCCCCGTCGCTGTTTGATGCTTGGATAAGCATCTGGTTCGCTGCCGATCAACCCCACGTGCCGATGCCCCTGGTGAAGCAGATACTCCACCGCCTGCCAGGCGGCCTGGAAGTTATCTGAGACAACTGCGTCATAGCATTCTGTCTTCGCGTAAGCGTCCACCAGGACAATCGGGGGGGTTTTACGGCTAGTTATTGAGAGGATCGTCTCGTCGACGAAAGTGCCGACCATCAGGAGCGCATCCGCCGCCCCGCGCACCAACATTTGTGGCACGCCTAAAGGACGGTTGTGCTCGTCCACCGGCATGGTGGAGAGCATCAGATCGATCCCATTGCGCCGGCACGCATCTTCGACACCGATAATGACATGGGAGTAAAAGGGGTTGGCACGCGCAGGAAGGTTTGGCTCTGTCTTAACGATCATGCCAATCGTTTGCAAGTGTGCCCTCGACACCGGCAAAACAGGTTTAAGCTGATAGCCCAGGTTTTCAGCAACTTCTATCACGCGCGCCCGCGTCTCTTCCGACACACCTGGTCGGTTACGCAAAACCAACGACACGGTAGCGGGGGAAACCCCACTTTCCTGGGCAATATCGGTGATTGTCACCTTTTCTCGCATGTCTCGATGCCTGTGCCTTATCTGGTTCCGCGATTAAAGAACTGCTAAATCCTAATAAAAATTTTAGTAAATGTCAAGTGTTTTTCAGTTACCTTGAGGCGGCATGCTCACTAGCGCGCCAATCGCTGTGGCCGTCCCAGGCGCATTGGGCACCCGAATGCTCGCCTGGTAGTAGCCAGCCACAGTGGCTAGCACGTTGCGCACGGTGGGTAAGTCCACCAAGTGGCCTACCACCACGATCTCTCGCAACCCTTCTGCACGGGCAGCGTTGATGGCAATCACGGCGATCACCTGCCCAATCATGAGCACTAGCCCGGCCGCCACATCCGCCGGGGCAGGTGACCAGGTCGGGTCTTCATTATACTTGCGCGCAACACGCCCAAAGTTTACCGCATTGGCATCTGCCGGCAGGTGGCCCAGGATGCCGCCGGTGGCTTCCATGAGTGTCAAATCCACGACATTAGAGTTCCCCTGCGCTGCCAGCGCATCAATCTCCAGCGCGTTCGCGGTGCCCAACAGCAGCTTTCCAAGGCCTTGCAGCGTCCCGCCTCCGACGGCGCTGCCGGTTGCATGATGGATGTCTTCTGCGCGCGCCGCCACCATCGCAGTGCCCGACCCTGCGCTCACCACCAGCGCCTCCTGCAAGCCGGCCAATGCCAATCCACCCCGGCCAATTGCCGTGACTTCATTGACGCCATATACGGGCACACCGTCGATTTGTGCGGGGAGCAGGCGATGCCGCCCCCCTGTGACGATCAGGCGGTCAAAATCACGCGTCTTGCACCCGATAGTTTCCAGCGCATGCAACACTTCCGCCGCATCGACCTTGCCGGTGCTGGGAATCAGCGAACGTCGCAACACTCCGCCATCATCTTGCACAACGATGTCGGTGATCGTCAAGCCAAAATCAATTGCCACGCGCATTTGGGATACTGTTCACCGCCACGACAATGATCGGTGTAATGATCGCGGCAGCGGCCATCTCGACAAGCGCCTGTGGAATGATCGTGACGATGTAGGCCGGCGGAACCAGGTTCAGCACCACAGCCATACCCACTGTAACGACCGAATTCGTCAGCGACCCTGCCGCAGCCGCGACGATTGAAGCAATGATGACAGAAACATTCAGCTTGCGCAATACGGCATACACCAGCCACGCAATCAGGCCGATTAACAACCGGCTAGGCAGGTGAACGAGCGGACCAAAGGCGGGGAAAGCGATCAGCGCCATCACCCCAAAAATTGCCCCACACAGCATGCCCACCAACGGGCCGCCGATAATCGCACCAATAATTGTAGGAATATGCAACACCGTTCCCGCACCGCTAACGTTGAGCACGGGAACAAACCCAAAACCGAGCCCGCCTAATACAAGCGTCATCGCGCCGAAAACAGCGCCTAGCACGACGCGCCGGGTCGTGAGTGCCCATGGGCTAGTTGCGTTTACTCTACTCACGGATACGTTGGTTCCCATTTATCCTCCAGTGAACCACAACCGACTGAATCGATGTGGAATCTCTATTATGCTGTATATCAACACTCCCTGGATAGCGAAGATTCTCGGATGAATCAACACTCGCCGAATCAGAACAATTGTTCTGTATAATACGTGGTCTACACACATTCACTCTGGCTGTGACGCGACCTACATTTAGAAAACAGGAGCTATATGCAGGCAGTATTAACGCAAGCACGCGCGACGAACAAAGCACACGACACCGGCGTCCCCATCACGGTAAATGGATTGAGCAAAACCTACCAGGTCACCGACCGCGAAGGCGGGTTCGGCGCAGCCGTGCGCAGCTTTTTCAGGCGTAAGTTCAAAGACGTCAAAGCCGTCCAGGACGTCAGCTTTAGCATCCGCGCCGGGGAGATCGTGGGCTTTCTTGGCCCCAACGGCGCGGGCAAAACGACCACGCTCAAAATGCTCTCCGGGCTGCTTTATCCCACCAGTGGCAACGCATACGTCCTGGGATATACGCCCTGGGATCGCCATCCCGGTTACCTGCGCGCCATGACGCTGGTCATGGGCCAGCGCAACCGGCTCTCGTGGGACATCCCCGCCGCCGATTCATTTCTGCTCAACAAGGCGATCTATCGCATCCCGGACGAAGATTACCGGCGCAACCTGAATGAACTGGATGAGCTACTGGACCTGACACCAATCATTCGTAAGCCGGTGCGGAACCTCTCATTGGGCGAGCGGATGAAATGCGAGTTGGCGGCGGCCCTGTTGCACCGCCCGGCAGTCCTGTTCTTGGACGAACCCACCATCGGGCTGGACATCAGCGCTCAGGTGCGCATCCGCAGCTTCTTGAAAGAATACAACCGGCGCAACGGGGCGACCATTGTCCTGACCAGCCATTACATGGCCGACGTGACGGCGCTGTGCGAACGCATCATCATCATCCATCACGGCCAGTTGAAGTATGACGGCAAGCTGACCGACCTTTCCCGCCGCATCGCCCCCTACAAGCTTATCGGCGTGACACTGGGCGACTGCGTGGAATGTGACCTCAGCAGCTATGGCACGCTCATCGCCCAGGAGGATAAAACGCTGGTACAGGTAAAGGCCGAAGAGACCGCCGCCATCACCGCGCGCATCCTCGCCGATTTGCCGGTCGTGGATCTGACGATTCAAGACCCGCCCATCGAAGACGTAATCGAAAGAGCGTTTCATGAATAGAGATTAGAACTATGTGCAGGAGGAAGCAAGGTGAGGGAGATATATCTTCCACCTCTCCCCTGCCCCTGAACGAATCGGGGAGGGGGTTGGGGAGAGGTCCGTCGAGGCACCACCCTTGCTTTCATCTGCAAGTTGCTCCAGGGATTGGAGATTGACGATTGTGGAATGAAACATGAAGCGTGAAAGGGCAATTGATTGTCACGTTTCATTCCCCATGATCAGGATAAACAGATGCTAGCAATTTATAAGCGATTGTGGCAAGTGAACTGGGCCGAACAATGGCAATATCGCGCTAACCTGGTGATGTATCTCTTTTTCTGGCTGGTGAGCCCCATCGTCTACCTGGCGGTATGGACCACCATTGCCAACACACAGGGCAGCGTGAATGGCATGTCCGCCCAGAATTTCGTCTCCTATTACATGATTCTGCTCGTCGTCAACATCACCACCAGCGACATCACCGTCTACCTGTTGGCGAACCGGATCATGGATGGCACGCTCTCGAACATGCTGATCCTGCCGATCCACCCGGTGTTGACGCACGTCTTGATGAATAACCTGGCGTTCAAGGTATTGCAACTCATCGCGCTGGCGCCTATCTGGGCCGTGCTATATCTACTCTATCAACCGGTGCTCACACTGTCGCCCATCAACCTGCTACTGGCCATCCCAGCGCTCCTGATGGGGTTTCTGATCATGTTCTTCTTCGGCGCGATCATCACCAGCGTCGCCTTCTGGACCACGCGCATCTGGGCGCTATGGGACTTCTTCAATGCGCTCTTCGGGCTTCTCGGCGGGCAATTCGTCCCGCTGGCCCTTCTGCCACCAACGCTGCAAACAATCGCCCACCTGTTGCCCTTCCAGCTATCGCTCTACTTCCCCATCGAACTCATCCTGGGCAAGCTCACACCCGAACAGATCGCCTTGAACCTGGGCTTGCAAGCCATCTGGTGCTTGCTTACCTACGGGCTGTTCCGCTTGATCTGGCGCGCCGGCATACGCAACTACTCCGCCGTGGGCGCTTGAGCGTGAAGGAGGACTTCGGCATGTATCTCTTCCGTCTACTCGCCACTTTTCTGAAAATCAACCTGCAACAAGACCTGGCCTATCGCGCCGATGCGTTAGTCAACATGGGTCTCAGCATCATGTGGCTGGGCTGGGAACTGCTCAGCCTGAGCATCATCTTTTCCAACACCCAAGAACTGGGTGGCTGGGGGCCGGGCGCGTTGATCGCCCTGTTAGGTGTCTGGCGCTTGGTGAACGTGCTCATGGCCACCATCGTCTGGCCCAACACCGAAAAGTTCAATGCCGGCGTGCGCGAAGGGACGTTGGACTATACATTCCTGCAGCCAGCAAGCAGCCAGTTATTGGTGAGCATTTCACGTATCGTCGTCTGGCGCGTGTGGGATGTCTTCCTGGCCGGCATCTTGATCGTGGTGGGGATCGGCATCAGCGGTAGCACTACGACGCCGCTGAGTGTCATCATCTTCCTGGGGCTTACGGCTTCCGGCACGGCGATCATCTACAGCCTGTGGGTGGTTCTCATCTCACTCACGTTCTGGTTCACCAAATTCGATAACAACGTCACGATCATGCAAGCGCTGATGGACGCAGGGCGTTACCCGGCCCAGGTCTATCCGGCCTGGCTGCGCGCCATCATCACGTTTGTCATTCCCATCGCCATCGCCACTACCGTTCCGCTACAAGCCTTGCGCGGGGAATTGATCTGGTGGCAGGTCATTGCATTCTTCCTGGTAGGCGTGGTGGCTGTATGGGTATCCTCACAAGTATGGCGCGCCGGCGTCAGGCGCTATTCGGGCGCATCGTCGTGAGGAAGTGTAGATGTCAGGCTTTTCACAAAAAGTTTGACATCTATTGTTGCTGCGGCAGGCTGAACCATACCGTGGTTCCCTGCCCCTGCTCGCTCGTCAAGCCGATTTTCCCGGCGTGAGCTTCCACAAGTGCCTGCGCGATAGCCAGCCCCAGGCCCATGCCGGTTGCGCTGGGGATGCCATTTCGCGGGCGTGAACGCTCGCCGCGATAGAAACGCTCGAATACGTGCGGCACGTCTTCCGGCGCAATGCCGCTGCCCGTGTCTTGCACCTGCACCCGCACACAGTTCGTTTCCACCTCACGGCACACATTGATCCATACCGATCCGCCAGCCCGCGTATGCGCCAGCGCGTTGGAGATCAGGTTGTTCAGCACGCGTTGAATGTGCTGCGGGCTGAGCCATACCAGGCCCACGTCGGAAGCGACGGACCCGGACAGCGTGATTCCCTTTGAGGCGGCGATCACGTTCATCGTCTTAATCGTATCGCTCAGCAAATCCCCCAAGTCACACGCCACGCAATCCATCCGCAGCCCCCCCGCCTCGATGGTCGCCAGCTCAAAGAGTTCGTTAATCAGGTGATTGAGCGCATCCGTGTCGGCACGCATCGCCTCCAGGTAATCCGCCACTTCGTCCGGTTCGCTCACCACGCCGTCGTGAATCGCCTCCATCCGTGCCCGTAAACTGGTGATCGGCGTGCGCAAATCATGCGAGACCCACGCGATCAGGTCGCGCCGGGCCGTGTTCAGCCTGGTCTCTTGATCGCGCGCCTGGCGCAATTGCGTCGTCATCTCATTGAACGCGCGTGCCAGTTCAGCCAGTTCGTCGCTACCCTGATCGGCCACCTGCGTATCCAGGTTGCCGGCCCGGATGTCGTGTGCCGCGCGCGTGAGGTTGCGAATCGCCTCCCGCAAACTGGTAGAGACGAAATAGCCGAATACCAGCGTGACCGCGGTGGCAAAGACCATGATCACAAGCGCCAGGGTGGCATCGTGTGTGCTGATGAACATCAAACGCGCCGTGATGAACACGGTGAGCAAAATCAGGCCGGCGCTGATGACGTAGGAGATGAATAACGCCACCGACACGCTGTGGAACTGGCGCCACCATGCCTGACGCCGTGCGACAATAGCGCCGACCGTCGCGACGAATACTGGCGTTCCCAGTAACACCGCAAAGGTCGGCAAGTCCTCGCGCGCCGGTTGCATCACCAGGGCAACCAGTGCCAGCGCCACGAGCAGCATCGCGATTAACCCTGCGATATAACCAAGTGAACGTGCCATTACAAATCGGGATCCAATCGATACCCCACGCCCCACACCGTCACCAGGCGCTTTGGTTTGTTAGGGTCACACTCCAGCTTTTCGCGCAGGCGATGGATATGCACCGTGACGGTGCTCGAGTCGATGTAATCGGCAAATCCCCACACCTGCTCCAGCAACTGGTCGCGCGTAAAGACCTGGCGGGGATGGCGCATGAACAAATGCAACAGGTCAAATTCTTTAGCCGTCAACTCGACGAGTGAACCACCAATGCGCACTGTGCGAGTCGCTGGGTCAAGCGTGATCTCGCCGATGGCGAGTTCTTTCTGCGCGCCGGATAGTGGCGCATCGGATGCGCCACGCCGCAAGACAGCCTTCACCCGCGAAACGATTTCGCGCGGGCTAAATGGTTTTGCGACGTAATCGTCTGCACCTAATTCCAGGCCATGCACGCGGTCGAATTCTTCGGAGCGGGCCGAGAGAATGATAATGGGCACCGGGTTATCGCCCCGCACGCGTTGGACGATCTCCAACCCATCCACCCCCGGCAACATGACATCCAAAACCACCAGGCGGATCGTTTCACGCTCGCAGTCGATCAAACGCAACGCATCCGGGCCATTTTCAGCCAGGAGCACGCTGTATCCTTCGCGTTCCAGGTAGCGCTTTAGGACATCGCGCACCCCAGATTCGTCATCAACCACCAGAATGTGATTCGCAGACACAGCTTGAATTATATAGACGAAAACCGCGCATCAAGAGGATCGGTCCGACCGCCTATGCGCCAGCAGTTGCTGCTCGAATTGCTTTATCTGCCACGTCATCAGATCTTCCGCACGCTGGCGTCGCATTCTTTCCTGCGCCTTGCGGTTAAGGGGTTCGAATAACCGCTGTGAGAGAGGCTTCAGGATCAATCGCTGAATCCTGTCGACACATAAATCTATTATCTTTAACAGTCGTTCGTCTCTATTAATCAGTATCATGGACAAAATAGCAACCGGCGTCATTAAAAACGCAATGATCAGCCATTGATCCGACATGTAACAGTAGCCCCTTTATGAATAACTGCGTCCAATAAGCCAGCATTATGCACTAATAGCAGAATAATTGCAAGCCCTTCCAGTAAGCCAACATGCAACCGACAAACACAGTGGCTTCATAGCATAAGGACGCCACCACAATGGCATCCATATACTATAAAAAAAGAGGGTGGCACACGATGTGTGCCACCCTCTTCGGCTGACGAATCGATCTGGTTAGCGCCGTGTGATCCTGGCACCTAAGGTACGCAGTTTCTCATCAAACCGCTCATAGCCACGATCAATCTGCTGCGCGTTGGAGATGACACTTTGTCCCTGCGCGCACAAAGCAGCGATGACCAACGATACGCCGGCACGAATATCGGGGCTCTGGACCAGTTCGCCGTGCAGCCGGCTCGGCCCCTGCACAATACAACGGTGCGGGTCACACAGCACGATGCGCGCGCCCATGCTGATGAGCTTATCCACGAAGTACAAACGGCTTTCAAACATCTTTTCGTGAATCAACACGGTGCCGTTCACCTGCGTCGCAGCGACAACCGCCAGGCTCATTGCATCCGCCGGGAAGGCTGGCCACGGGTTATCGGCGATCATGGGGATGGCGCCATCCAATTCCAGGTCCACCTGCAAGGATTGGTTCCCCGGCACGAATACATCCGGGCCATGACACTCAAACCGAACACCCAGCCGACCAAGCACCAGGCGAGTCATACCCAGGTGTTCGGGGCTGGCCTTACGAATCCAAATGCCATTGCCGCGCAAGGCGCTGAGCACGATGAAGCTGGTCACTTCGATGTTATCTGCACCCACCTCGAAGTCGGCGCCATTCAGGCGTCCCTGGCCATAGATCGTCAATGTATTAGAGCCGATTCCATCGATTCGTAACCCCATCTGCCTGAGGCAAAGGCACAGATCCTGGACGTGTGGTTCGCTGGCGGCATTGCGGATGATGGTGGTTCCCTTGGCAAGTGCGGCAGCCATGATGGCATTCTCCGTCCCTGTGACGCTCGCCTCATCCAGCATCATGTCCACGCCGATCAATTCTTTCGCCGTCAACGAGAACTGCCCGTTAATGCCCACATCCGCGCCCAGCGCCTTCAGGGCGAGGAAATGCGTGTCCACGCGACGCCGGCCAATCACATCACCGCCTGGGGGAGGCAAGGTGACGCGCCCTTCGCGCGCCAGCAAGGGCCCCGCCAATAGAATGCTGGCGCGAATTTCCCTGCACAACTGTGGGTCCAACTGGCATGAGTGCACTTCTTTGGCCTGCAACCGCACTACGTTGCGGTCCAGCCACTCCACGCTGACGCCGAGCGACTGCATCAGCTTGAGCATGGTGTGCACGTCGCTGATGGAAGGCACGTTGCGGAGTGTGACCGGCTGATCGGTGAGCAGGCTGGCGGCCAGCAGCGGCAAGGCTGCATTCTTGTTCCCCGACGAAACCACCTCACCACACAATTTCGCCTGACCCTCAATTACGAATTCTGCCATGCTTCATCCCTCGCTTTCTGATGATTTCTCTGACATCTTGGTCCACATCATGACAGACGCCGTTAGACGGACACCATCGGTCACTCGTCATTCGCCGTTCGTCATATCTGACTCATCAGTTTGGCGCGCTTCTCCTGGAACTCCGCCTCCGTGATCAACCCGCGCTTACGCAGATCATCCAGGCTGCTAATCATCCCAGGAATATCGTTCTGGCGCGCCTGCGCGCTGGTGCCAAGGTCCTCCATGTCGGTCAGTTCGCGCATCGCCTCTTTCGCATTCAACATCGCGATCTTGAACTTCACGGGCGATTGAATGCGGTCAAGCCTGTTGAGGCCAATATCGCTGCCGGTCAGGATTTCGAGGTTCCCATAGTCCATAATGCGGCCCATCACCGACTGCGAGAGCACCACATCGTTGATCTTTTCCAGGGATGAGTCGATCACGCTCTTATTCACCACGCCCTCCGTCTGGATGATCCGGCGGGTGGTGACGATGTAGGTCTCGTTAAGCCAGCCCAGGAATACGCTCAGGAACATCCATACCGGGATGATGTTCAACACCAGGCCGAATATCCCCACCCCGCCGGTGAAAGGCGCTGCTAATACGCTGATGGCTGAAATGACGGCGACGAGAATGAGGCAGAAAATCAAGCGGGGGACCCAGACGAGCCAATGCTGGCGTTCCAGCACCAGTACCTTTTCGTTCGCTCCCATTAACGAGTCTACGTATGCGCTCATGCTTACCAGTTCTCCCAAGTACTTTCACGCTGCACGATTTGCCAGTTAACGAAATGTGTACGAGCTACGCCAGATTATGCTTGTTGATTTTCTTCCGGTTTTTCCGCCGGTGTCACACCCCCGGTTGATTGATTCTCGGCGCTATTATGGCGCTCTTGAACGAAGGTATAGACGATCAACAGAATGACGCCCGATACGATGCAGATGTCGGCAATGTTGGAAACGGGCCAGTCGAACCCGATTTGCGGGATCTGGAAATGGATGAAGTCGGTGGCATAACCCTGGCGCAGCCGGTCGATCAGGTTGCCCAACGCACCTGCCAATTGCAACCCCAACGCCAACCGCGAAACCCAATCGCCCGCCGGCAAACGCGGCGCATAGTAAATGATGAGAATTGAAACGACGATGGCGACGATAATGAAGAAAACGCGGCCATTCTGAAAGAGGCTGAAGGCCGCGCCGGTGTTCTGGACATTGGTGAGCGTTAGATAGGGGCTGACAAACTGCACCGGCGCAATCGTGAACCCCAGGGGGATATTGATCTCAACCCAGCGCTTGGTGAGTTGATCGATCACCAGGGCGATGACGGCGACGAAGAGCGGCAGGAGATGCTCCCACAGGGTTGGTTTACGCGCGGGCAAAGCCCGGTTCGATTGTGTTGAATCCATGCTTTCCAATACTTGCGCTTCGCGACTATTTACAACTGTTCCTGCCGGTCGGGGCCGCGCAACAGCGACCACGCCAGCATTAATGCGCCAACGACCAGCGCCACGTGTGACAGATTGAACACGGGCAAGTTGGCTAAATGAACGAAGTTCAGGATGCTGCCATAGGCCAACCGGTCAAACAGATTAGAGGCCAACGCGCCGATCATCAGCCCCAGGCTGATCGCATGCCCGCTGTATCGCCGGGCATCGCCCCAGAAGATGACGATCAATACTGCCAGCGCCAAGCCGAACAATTCCGCCCCTACGCCGATACCACCACCCCACATATTGCCGCTGGCGGCGTTGGCATTCAGATATTCCGGGCTGATGAGCGAACCACTGGGGCCGGCGGGGAGGGATTGAATTAGCAACTTGACGATACGGTCCGCCAGGAAGACCAGCGCGGCAGATAGCCCGGTGGTGAGCAGCGCCGGTGTTAGCGTCACACTGCTATCAACGTTGCGTGCCGTGCTGCGCCGCCGCGTTGCCGAAGCATTCGTGGCTTTGCCGTTTCCTTGCGCCTGGTTTGCGCCAGAGGGCGCACGCAACGATCCCGTATCCAGCCCCGTGGCGCTCAAGACGTCATCCGCATTGGTCAGCCGCAACGCGGTTGCCAGGTCCCGCAGGTCAAAGTTCGTAAAGGAGGGCTCCATCGCGAACAAGACAGGCAATTTCGGGTGTTGTGCGGTCTGGCTGGCCCACTCCGCATAAACATCCGACGACTCGTCTCCCTTGGAGGCACGCTCAAGCGCCACGAGCATTTGAGCGTCGTAACGGGCGGAGTCATACAGCGTTGGGGCGAGGGCGCGTAACGACACCAGTTTGGCCACCAGCGTCGCCGATATGGAACCGCCCAACCCCTGCTCGGCACGCCGGATGACCGAATGCATCGCCGCGTGCCACTGCGCTATCGCTTTTTCAATGGCCGCCGTATCAGGTTGCAGCGTATCACGGATGATGCGCGCACTGGTGGCGGGCACATCCCCATGCTGTCCGGGCTTCACATCGCTTACACCGGCGGCAGTAGCAACTCGCTCCGCCGCGCGTGCCGGCGCAAGGTCGGCAGCGCGTGCTGCCGCAACTGCGCTACCAAAATCCACCCGCTTCGTCAACCACTGCTTGATGATGGCGGCACCGTCCGCGCCCTCGGCGCTGCGGTTCAGCTTATCCACGAGCTCATTCTCATCCGCCGCCAACAACACCGTGCAGCCGGGAATATTGCAGAAATATTGCGAGGCTTCCATCCATTGCCCGCTTGCAGCCGGCTCAACCTCATCCACCTGGTTCAGGATGACGAGGAACACCGAGTTCGTCAGTGAGACGGTGTTCAAAATCAGCTTTGGGATGGCCGTCTGGAAGTGACGCGCAAACGTGAGCGCAGGCTGCTCAGCCGCTGCCGGGTCGCGCCGGACCAGGCGAATCAGCCTGTTCACTTCGTTGCGCAACTCATTCAACATAATACGCTCATTGGGCAGCGCTATTTCTGTAAGTGATTCAATGATGCTCAGCGTCAGATACTGCCAGGGCTGCACACCCTCGGGGGTGGATAGCGTATCCAGGCGCATACACAGCACTTTGCGATGCTCGGGGGTACGCACCCGGCGCGACCCGGCAGGTCGCGCCAGGAAGTCGATCAACATATTGCGGTCAGCCATGCGGCGTGTAAAGAAGCCGATCCGCACCGCCGAATTGATACGATCCAGCGGCGCCAGGAGTTGATCCAGCACACGCGACTGATCAGGCGTGAGCATTTGCGCGGCGGCCGCTAAGTCTTGTGTCGTATCCGCCAGGCGAACGTCACCTCTTGGCTCAGACTGAGAAGCAGAGTGCTGAATAGGTGTATCGGTTGGCATGGCTAAATCCTATTAGGCTCCCGAAATTCATCACGCTTTCGTGATACCAATTGTAAGCGATTCACCATCAAAGCTATCGGTCGCCGTTGCACTTGTTGCCGGCGGCAGCGCATTGCGCAACTCCACCGAAAGTGTTTCGGCACGCACGTAATCGCCAAAAGCTTTGATCGCTGTATGCAGCTTAGGGCTGGCCTGGTAGTAAGTGACGACGCGATCCGTCAATTCCAGGCCGGCCTCTTTGCGCAGATCGTTCAAGCGGCGCACCACCTCGCGCGCCAGCCCTTCGTTCACCAGGCTTTCAGTGAGGTGCGTATCAAGCGCGACCACAATGCCGTCCTGCCCGGCCACGACCAGGCCCTCACGCGGCATTGCCTGCACCATGACATCCTCGGGCGCAAGCGTCACAGAACCTCCGTTCACTTGCAGTTCCAGCCCCTGCCCCGCTTTGACCGCCGCCGCAACGTTGAAGGGGTCCTGCGCGTTCAGCGCGGCACGCAGCTTGGGGAAGTCCGCGCCAAATCGCGGGCCAAGTTTGCGGTTATCGGGCATGACCTTATAAGTCACCAGGTCGCTTTCGCGCGCCACGAACTCAATGCCTTTCACGTTCAACTCATCGGCGATCATCTCGGCCTGTTGCTGAATCACGCTGCGCGAAACCTCGTCAGCCACGATCATGGCCCGTGCCAGCGGCTGGCGCACCTTCACCTTGGATTGTGCGCGCGTACTGTGCCCCAGGTTCACCGCCGTGCGCGTGATGGCGATGTCGCGCAAGAGCAGTTGCTCTTCATCACTCAGTGGGCGCGTTTGCGGATAATCTTGATGATGGACGCTGTTCGGCGCCGTTGTAGCGCCGATCGGCAACTGGTTAGCCAGGTTTTGCCATAACACTTCCGTCACGAAGGGCGTGAAAGGCGCCAGCAAGCGGCACAGCGTGGTGAGCACTTCATACAGCGTGGCATAGGCGGCCTGCTTATCGGCATCCGCTTCGCTGCGCCAGAAGCGCCTGCGCGAGCGGCGCACGTACCAGTTCGAAAGGTCGTCCACGAACTTTTCCAGCGCCAGCGCCGCACTGCGCGCGTCATAAGCCTGAAGCGTCCGATTCACCGTCGCCGTCACTTCGGCCAGGCGCGCCAGGATCCATTTATCCAGCGTGGACAATTGCTGATCGGCCACCGAAGTCTTCTCGCCCGGCTGCCAGTGATCGATGTTGGCATAATTGACGAAGAACGAATATACGTTCCACAAGGGGATGAAGAACATGCGCCGCACTTCATCCAGATATTCGTAGCCAAACAGCAAATTATCTTCATAACGCTGGCGGGCATACACCCAACGCATCATGTCCGCGCCCGATTTCTCGGCCGCCTCGTTGAACTCGATCATGTTGCCCGACGACTTGTGCATCGGGTTGCCTTTCGAATCCATCAGCGTTGCGAACCCCAGCACCGTCTGGGTAGGCGGCGCGGATTCCATCACCGTGCTCATGGCGATGAGCGCATAGAACCAGTTGCGGAACTGGCCGGGGAAGCTTTCGGTGATGAAGTTGGCCGGGAACCAGGTGCGCCAATAATCATGATCCTCGCGGTAGCGCATGGTGGAATAGGCCACGATACCGGCATCCAGCCACGGGTTGCCCACGTCGGGCACGCGCGTGCCGATTAGCCCCGTCTTCGGGTGGCGAATCTTCACCTTATCGATGTGCGGGCGGTGCGGCGTGTGGCCTTCGAAGTCCTCCCAGCCCTCCACGGCGCGCGCCTTTAGCTCTTCCTTGCTGCCGATCACCTCGAAGCTGCCGTCGGGATATTCCCAAATGGGCAGCGCCAGGCCCCAATAGCGCTTCTTGGAGATCATCCAATCGTGCATATTGCGCAACCAGTCCAACTCGCGATCTTTGCCGAAAGTGGGAACCCAGTTGATCTGCCCGGCGACGTCGATCATCTCGTGGCGCAACTGATCCATGGAGATGTACCACTCGTCCACCAGGCGGTAGACCAGCGGCGTGCCGTCACGCCAGCAATGCGGGTAGCGGTGCGTATATTTATCGGTGCGATAAAAGCTGCCCGTGGCCCTGAGCAGGTCCATCACCTGCGCCGCCACGTCGTGCGCATATTGCCCAGTCAGTGGGCCAAAGCCTTCCTGGTAGATGCCATCTTCCTTCAGCGGGGCGACGAAAGGCGAATCGAACTTCTTGCCCAACTGGAAGTCTTCGGGGCCACAGCCCGGCGCGATGTGCACGATGCTGGTACCCTCGGTCTCGCCCACCTCGTCCCAGTCGATCACACGATGCTTGAAGACGGGCTGGCCGGGATGTTTCTCGCTCCACCTGCGCAAAGCCTCTTGCCAGGCATCCAGGTCATCGAAGAGCCCACGATAGGTCCACCCAACCAGGTGGCTGCCGGCGATTTCGCCCAGCCGCTCGAACTCGCCCTTCATGTTGTTCAGCGTACCCGTGCTGAGGAAATAGACCGCGTCGCCTTGTTTGGCAATCGTATAGTGCAGCGTCGGGCCTACCGCCGCCATGACGTTGGCCGGCAGCGTCCAGGGCGTGGTGGTCCACACCAACAAGTACTTCTCGGGGCTATTTTCGAACGCGGCTCGCGCTTCCGTCGATGCCCAATCCGCCCCGGAGAGGTCGAACGTCTCCAACTTCAGGCGTGCCACCACTGATGGATCGGTGCGGTCCTTATAGCCTTCGGTATCGATTTCGTGCTGGCTGATGCCGGTGGCACAGCGCGGGCACCAGGGGATCACGTCGGTGCCGCGATAGATCCAACCGCGTTCGGCGCACTTCTTCAAGAAGCCCCAAATCTGATAGTTATTTTCGTCACTGAACGTGAAGTAGGAGCCGCCCATCACAGCGTTGCCGAGTTGGCCCACCAGTTGTTCCACCGTGCCGTGAACTTGCTGGCCGTTGCGCTCCAGCGTGATGTGCTGTTCCGGGTTCTCCACAATCAACTGCGCCAACCGGCGTAACTCGTCCGTGTCGTTCCAGTCCATCCAATAGCCCATGCGGACGGATTGATCCGTCTGCATGGCGGCGGAATTCAACACGCGTTGCTTGCACAGATTGATGAAGTTCTGGATGCCGTTCGCCTCAATATCGCGCTTAGACTTGTAATGCAAGTCGCGTTCGACATTCACTTCCACCCACAGGCCCTGACAATCGAACCCATTCTGCCAGCGCTCGTTTTTGCCTTGCATTGCGTTATAGCGCTGCCACAGGTCCTTATAGGTGCGGCCCCAAGCGTGATGCACGCCCATCGGGTTATTCGCGGTAATCGGGCCATCGAGGAACGAATATCGCTTATCTGCGCCGCTGCGCAGCCGGCGCAATGCGTTAAACGCATCGGTGCGTTTCCAAAATTCCAGCACCTGGCGTTCCTGGGCGGGGAAATCCACTTGAGTCGAGACCGGTTGAAACATGACGAGATATGCTCCTCTTCTTTATAACGAAACGATGATACTACATCCGTTCTGTTATTGTGAGGATGGCCTGACACTTTATAATAATGAACCGAATGCAGAAACTATCAAACCTACTGGCGCGCCGCAGATCAACGTACAGCGTATTAATCGGCATTATTCTGCTGACATTGCCCTGCTACATCATCGGCGCCATTGCGCTTGCCATTGCGCCACACGATAGCGCCGCACAATCCACGCCCCAACCCACCGGCACTTTCATCATCCTGACGGCCGGGACAAGTGCTGCAACGACTGCACAAGCGACTGCGACGCTGGC